>DASRFJ010000085.1:0-61626 GCA_035651595.1 Streptosporangiaceae bacterium
CCTGGTGGCGGAGTCGAACACGCGCCGCCCCTCGAGCAGCGGCCGGGCGAAGACAAACGTCGCGGGCCGGCGGGCGAACAGGCTCAGGTACATGTACCCGGCCCAGCCGGCGGTGACCAGGCCGTCGCGGGCGAGCAACGCTCGCGGGCTGCCGCTGATCAGCAATACGCCCGCGCTGACTGCCAGCGCGGCGAGCATGACCAGGCCGATCATGTCCGCGCGCCGCCGGACCGCGAGGCCGGCGACCGTGGTGAGGACCGGGACGGCACCGCCCGCCGCGAGCGCCAGCCACACGCTGCCGCCCGCGCCCATGATCCCGTAGAACAGCGCGATCGGCACCACGATGTCCAGCGCCAGGCCGCGCATCGGGTGCCCGCGGGTCTCACTCATATCCTCATGCTCCCGAGCCCTCGGGGGCCTCGCATCGCCCGACCGGATCGACCTGGGGCCGGCCAACCGGTTGATCCCCCGCACCGCCCGGTACCGTGTCCCCGGTGAGCACTGTCGACCAGCAACTTGTGGACGCGGCCATCGGGCTGATCAGGACGCGCTTCGGCGGCAAGGCAGGGTCCGGCGCCGCCGCGCTGCGCTTGGCCGACGGGACCATCCTCACCAGCACCGCCCCGGAGCCGCCGAACGTCGCGGTATCCCTCTGCCACGAGACCGGGGCGATCTGCGAGGCGTTCAAGCGCGACCAGCCGGTCGTCGCCTCGGTCTGCGTGGTCGTCGCCGACCAAGACCGCGGCTACTGGATCCTCGCGCCGTGCGGCGTCTGCCAGGAACGGCTGATCGTCCACGGCCCGGACGTCGCGGTCGGCGTGCCCGAACTCGACGACCCCCGCCGCTGGCGCTCCCTGCGGCTCCGCGACGTCCAGCCGCACTGGTTCGGCCGCGTGTTCACTGAGGACGGCATCTGGCCGATCGGGACATAACGGTCTGTGCTCCGGGTCACCGCGGACCGACATGCCGATGCCGGCCCAAGCCTCAAGTCCGGACATGTGATCGTATTTCAGGCGTGACTCCGGGTGCTCCAGCTTATTGCGGACACTTACCCCCCCGGTTTGGGGGGGTAAGTGTCCGCAATGATTTTCGGGGCGTCCTGGGGCCCGCGCAGACCGGGGCATTAAGGGCGCGCCGGAGCGCGCCTAACCGCTTGGAGGCCTGGCAATAACCAACCGAAGGTGCATACTGACCGGTAGGTACTGGTTAGCGTCGGCGAGGTGATGCTCCTGTGGACGATGTGAACCTGGCGAGGCAGGCCGAGGCGGCGCTGGACCGGCACGGCGACTACGATTCGCTGCTGTTCGAGGGCACCTGGCACTCCAGTGGCACGCAGGCCGAACGAGCGGCCAGGTTCGCGACCGGCCTCACCGAGCTAGGACTCCGGCCCGGCGACCGGCTCCTGGTGCTGATGGCCAACTGTCCGGAGGTGCTGGTCACCTACACCGCGGCGTGGCGGGCGGGCGCGGCGGTGACGCCGCTGATCTTCCTGGTCAGCGACCACGAGCTGCGCGCCGCGCTGGTGGACTCGGGCGCGACCGGGGTGATCACCACCGCGGAGTTCCTGCCCAAGGTGCTCGGCGCCGTGGCCGGGGCGCCCGACGTGAGGTTCGTGGTGACCGCGGGCGGCGCCGAGGCCGCGGAAAACGCGCTGGTGCACGACCTCGCCACGGTCGAAGCCGCAGACCCGGGGTCGATCGTGCCGCGGACCGGCACCGACCTCGCCGCGCTGCTGTACACCGGCGGAACCACCGGCCGCGCCAAGGGAGTGCCGCTCAGCCACGCCAACCTCAACTGGTGCGGCTGGTCCGTCAACGAGGTGTCCGCCGCCGCGCACCTGAACACGCACCTGCTCCCGCTGCCGCTGGCCCACGCCTACGGCCTGCTGGTGCTGTGCGCCGGCATGCACCGGCAGGAGCGCGGGCAGACCGTCCTGATGCGCTGGTTCGACCCGGCCGGCTGGGTGCAGCTCGCGGTCGAGCAGAAGGTGCAGGCCAGCGCGCTGGTGCCGTCGATGATCCAGATGCTGCTGACCCAGCCGCTGGAGGACGCCGACCTGTCCGCGCTGACCGCGGTCTCCTCCGGCGCCTCCCCGCTACCCGCCGAGGTCCGCGTCCAGTTCGAGGCCAGGGTCCCCGGCGTCACGGTCTACGAGGGGTACGGCTGCACCGAGTCGGCGACGATCATCTCCGCGACGCCCATCGGCAAGCGCCGGCCCGGCAGCGTCGGGCTGCCGGTCCCCGGCTGCGAGGTCACGATCCGCGACGAGAAGGACCAGGACGTCCCGCCCGGCACCGACGGCGAGATCTGCGTCCGCTCCCCCGGCGTGATGGCCGGCTACTGGCACACCCCCGACGCCACGACGACCGTGCTCTCCGGCGGGTGGCTGCACACCGGCGACATCGGCCACGCCGACCCGGACGGCTACCTGTACGTGGTCGACCGCAAGAAGGACCTGATCCTCCGCGGCGGCTTCAACGTGTTCCCGCGCGACGTCGAGGAAGTCCTGCTCGGCCACCCCGACGTCATCCAGGCCGGCGTCATCGGCCGCCCCGACCCGCGCACCGGCGAGGAAGTCGTCGCGTTCGTCGCGCTCCGCCCCGAGGCGACCGTTACCCCCGAGGACCTGATAGCGCATGCCAAGCAGCACCTGTCCGCGGTCAAGTACCCGCGCGAGGTCCGCATCGTCCCGATGGTCCCGCTGACCAGCGTCGGCAAGCTTGACCGCAAAAGGCTCCGCGAGATGCTGTAACACCAGCCTGCCGGTTACCTCGCCGAAGCTGACGCGGCCGCCGTCCGCCGCTGGGGCGGTCGCGGCGATCGACACCTCGTCGCCGTCTTCCAGGAACGTTCTTTCAAGACCATCAGGCAGAACGACAGGGGTTTCACCTCCCCAGCTCAGCTCCAGAAGACAGCCACGCTGGCCGGGTTCGGGGCCGCTCACGGTCCCGGAAGCGAAGAAGTCGCCGGTGCGGATCGACGCGCCGTTCACGGTCATGTGCGCGAGCATCTGCGCGGGCGTCCAGTACATGCTGGTGAACGACGGGCTGGAGACCAGCTGCCCGTTGATCCGGACCTCAAGGGCCAGGTCGAGGCCGGACTTGCCGGGATCCGCGAGGTACGGCAGCGGCGGCGGGTCCTGCGGCGAAGGCTCGGTCCACGCGGCGGACAGCGCGTCCAGCGGGACGACCCACGGGGAGATCGAGGTCGCGAACGACTTGCCGAGGAACGGCCCGAGCGGCTGCGACTCCCAGGCCTGGAGGTCGCGCGAGGACCAGTCGTTGACCAGGAAGACGCCGAACACATGCTCGGCGAAGTCGGACACGCCAACTGGCGTGCCGAGCTGTGACCCGGTGCCGATGACGAAGCCGACTTCGGCCTCGAAGTCCATCCGGCGCGACGGCCCGTAGCTGGGTTCGGCCTCAGTTTTCGCCCTGCGCTGGCCGTTCGGCCGGCGGATCGGGGTGCCGGATACCACGACCGTGCCGGACCGGCCGTGGTAGCCGATCGGCATGTGCTTCCAGTTGGGCGTAAGCGGGGCCGCACCCGGCCGGAAGATCTTGCCGACGTTGGTCGCGTGGTGCTCGCTCGCGTAAAAGTCGACATAGTCGCCCACGATGAACGGCAGGTGCAGCCGCACGTCGCCGACCTGGCGTGCGACTGCCTGGTGCCGCTCGGCGCCGACGAAGTCGATGATCCGCGACCGGACCTCGGCCCAGCGAGCCCGGCCCTGGGCCATGAAGCCGTTGAGCGCCGGCTCGGCCATCACGGGGTCGTCGACCACTGCCGACAGCGGCAGCACCGAGCCGCCTATTCGCGCGCCGGGCAGCGGCGGCCGGCCTCCGTGCGAGAACACGCAATACGGCAGGGCGTCGGTCAACGTTCCTCCAGCAGGCCGAGCGCGACGAGGTCGGCCACGGGGTCATCGATGCTGCACGTGCCGAACGACACGAACGATTCGCGAGCCCGCGCTATCCGTTCCCCGCCCGAAGCGGAGAGGGTACCCGCGAGTGTCACCGCTTGCCGTTCGGCCAGAATGTCTTTCAGATCTTCGGCGCTCGCGCCGTCCTGAGCACGGACGGTGGCGAGCAGGACGTTCAGGAAGCCGTGCTGCTCGAGATCGCCGTCGGTGTGGCGGGCGGCGTGGTGCAGGCCGGCCGTGCACTTGAACGGGATGCCCCTCGTGATCGCGGCGAGCAGGGATCCGGCGAGTTCCGCCTCGCTGGGGTGCGCCGCGGGCTCGGTGCCGCCGGTGCGGAACTTGGCCCGGTAGCGGGTGCCGGCGAGCGCGTCGAGGGCACCTTCCAGGGCCGGACCGCGCGGGACCTCGACGTAGCCGAGCACGTCCGGCGGCAGTTCGGCGTCGAGCATCGCGACCAGGTCCTTGACGTCGCCGTCCGGCAAGATCTCCAGGGCGGTGACGGCGAGGCCTAGCCCGGCCGCACGGCTGACCGGGCGCTCGACGACGCTGCGCCGGACGATGAGCGACAGCTCCATTGGGCGGTCGCCGACCACCTGGGCGAAGTCGCTGGACAGGCCCGCCGCGGGAAACACGAACGGGCCGACCAGCGTCGCATACCAGGCCTCGTGGTGCCGGCGATGCGCCCGCAGCGCGGCCAAAACCGGCGTTTCCGCTGGCGGGAACATCGCCGCGTCGTCCAGCAGTCCGGCGAACGCGGCCGTCATGGTCAGGCCTCCTCCAGGTGCCGTTCGGCCTCACCGACGTAGATCTGCCGCGGGCGGGCGATCTTCTGGTCGGGATCGCTGGAGTTTTCCTGCCACTGGGCCAGCCAGCCAGGCATCCGGCCGATCGCGAACAGGACCGGGAACATCGCCACCGGGAAGCCCATCGCCTGGTAGATGATGCCCGAGTAGAAGTCCACGTTCGGGTAGAGCTTGTGGCTGATGAAGTAATCGTCGGCCAGCGCGATCTTCTCCAGCTCGAGCGCGATGTCCAGCAGCGGGTTGCGGCCGGTGACCTCGAAGACCTCGTCGGCGACCTTCTTAATGATCCGTGCCCGCGGGTCGAAGTTCTTGTACACCCGGTGGCCGAAACCCATCAGCCGCAGCTCGCCGCGTTTGACCCGCTCGATGTAGGCCGGCACGCGGTCGACCGAACCGATCTCCCGCAGCATGCGCAGCACCTGCTCGTTCGCGCCGCCGTGCAGCGGGCCGTACAGCGCCGCCGCCGCCGCGGCCGCGGCCGAGTACGGGTCCACCTGGGAGGACGACACGGCGCGCATCGCGTTGGCGGAGCAGTTCTGCTCGTGGTCGGCGTGCAGGATGAACAGGACGTCGAGTGCGTGCTCAAGCACCGGGTTCGGCCGATACCGGGGCTCGGACATCTTGTCCATCATGTTCAGGAAGTTGCCGGCGTACGACAGGTTGTCGTCCGGGTACACGTACGGCAGGCCCTTCTCGTGCCGGTACGCGAACGCGGCCAGCGTCGGCATCTTCGCGATCAGCCGGATGATCTGCTTGTGCTGCACCTGCTGGTCGCGGACCTTGTTGGCCTCCGGGTAGAACGTGGACAGCGCGGCCAGCGTGCTGACCAGGATGCCCATCGGGTGCGCGTCGTGGTGGAAGCCGTCGATGAACTTCTTCACGTTCTCGTGTACATAGGTGTGGTGCGAGATCTCATAGGACCAGTTGGCGGCCTGCTCTTTGTCCGGCAGCTCGCCGTTGAGCAGCAGGTAGGCGACATCCAGGAAAGATGACCGCTCCGCGAGCTCTTCGATCGGGTATCCGCGGTAGCGGAGAATGCCCTTATCTCCGTCGATGAACGTGATTGCGCTCCGGCAGCTCGCCGTGTTCATGAAGGCGGGATCGTAGGAGAGCAGCCCGAAATCATCGTCGGACGTCTTGATCTGTCGCAGGTCAACGGCTCGGATGGCGCCGTCGACAATCGGAAGTTCGTAGCTGCGCCCGGTCCGTGTGTCAGTGACCCGCAGCATGTCGGTCGTCGTCATGTCTAGACCATAGGCCTCCTCCCGTACCCGGAGACAGGCCTACCCCCTTACAGCCGACAGTGATCGTCGTCACCCGCCTCCGTAACCGGGACGGCACGCGGTCGCTCAGGCGGCGCGGCGGTGCACCAGCCAGATGGTCGCGGCGATGAGCAGCGCTGCCAGCGCGAGCAGCCAGCCGCCCTCGATCCACTGGAACGCCCAGAACCGGCTGGCCGGCTGGTAGCTGATCCACTGCGTGTAGCCGTGCTGTGCCAGGCACGGCGCGAATCCCTGCGGGCCGGTCTTGTCCGGTGACAGGGAAGAACAGAACCGGTTGACAAGGCTGCCGGGCGGATTGCCGGAGAAGGCGAACGTGCCGTCCTTGGTCGACCACTGGCTGATGACCCACGCGGTGCTGGTGCCGGGGTTGACGTAGCCAGTGGTGGCCACGGGTGTCAGGTAGTGCTCGCGCAGGAATCCCGCGGCCGCGAAGGCGAGCCCGGCGTAGGCGGCCAGGGTGGCGACGATGGCCGGGACGACCCGGCGGATGAGCATGCCGGCCAGCGCCCCGATCGCGAAAGCGGCCAGCGTCCAGCCGGGGAACGTCACCTCGCGCAGGCCGAACAGGGTAACGAGCGGAGAGGTCTGGTACAGGGTGCCGGACTCCGGCTGGAAATACCAGGACACCACGACGCCGGTCGCGGCGGTCGCGGCGGCCAGCACGATCGCGAGCAGCACCAGCTTGGCCAGCGCCCACCGCCACCGGCCGAAGCCCTGGGTCCAGGCGTACCGGAACGTGCCGGTCTCCAGTTCGCGGGCCAGCACCGGCGCCCCCGCGAACGCGCCGATCAGCACCGGCACCAGTTGCACGAGGATGCCTCCCGGCCCGTGATTCCCCATGAAGTCGCTCGTGGCGAGCTGACTGAACGTGCCGGCCAGGTTCTGGCAGGCGGTCGAGCTTGCCGGGTGGCAGGCGACCGCGGCGGCGTAGGCCTGGTGCAGCGGCATCCCGGCGGTCCACAGCCAGACGGCCACCGCGCCCAGCAGCACGACCACCCCGGCCAGCATGATCCGGTGCTGGCGCCAGGTGACCCCGGCCATCCGCCGCCATGGCAGCGGCCTTGAGTCATCCTCGCCCGGGCGGGCGGACATGGTCCGCGCGGTCATCGCGTCACCTCCGGCTGGGTCTCGCGCAGGTAGGCCATGGCGAGTTCCTCCAGGCTGGCCCGGCGATGGGCGGCGAGCAGGTCGCCGGCGTCCCCGGCCAGCCGTACCTGCCCCCGAGACAGCAGGATGAGGTAATCCGCCACCCGCTCCAGTTCGGCAAGCACGTGCGAGGACAGCAGCACCGATACCCCGTCGGCGGCGGCCGCCTGCACCGTGGCCATGAAGTCGTGCCGGGCGACCGGGTCGAGCATGGCCACCGGCTCGTCCAGCACCAGCAGCCGCGGCCGCCGGGCCAGTGCCAGGGTCAGCGCGAGCTGTGCCTGCTGCCCGCCGGACAGCTTGCCCGCCCTGCGCTTGACCGGGATGCCGAGCTCATCCAGCCGGGCTCGCGCGTAGGAGTGGTCGAAGCGCCGGTTCAGGCCGCGGGTCAGGAAGATCATGTCCGCGACCGTCAGATTCTTGTACAGCGGCGTGTCCTGGGCCACGAACGCGACCCCGTCGAGCGCGGCCGACGACCCGGCCTGGCGGCCACCCAGCACGGTGACCACGCCCGCGGACGGCATCGACAGGCCCACCGCCAGGTTCAGCAGCGTGCTCTTGCCCGCGCCGTTCGGCCCGACCAGCGCTGTCACCCGGCCGGCCGGGATCTCCAGCGTGCAGTCGCGCAACGCCCAGGCACGGCCGTAGCGCTTGCCCAGGCCAGTGGTCTCAATGATGTTCATGGCACGCCACTGTCCCCGGCCGCGGTCCGGGTTGTCTGCGGCCCCAGGTACCGACCGGTTCATCCGCAAGTCTGAATCCGGGTCGACTCACGTCTGATGCGCATGGGGCCGGCCAGCGGCTACCGTCGAGGCATGCAGGCAGTTCGGCGGTTGGCGGCCGGTGGTGACCTGGGCGTCATCGCCGATGCCGGGCTGGGGTTCGCCGCGGCCGTGCTGACCGCCGCGGCCGCCTGGGGACCGCGTGGCCTGATCGGCGGCACTTCGATCGCCGGGCCGTTGTGGCTGCGCGCGCTGCTGCCGCTGCTCATCGGCGCACCGCTGGTGCTGCTGCGCCGCCGGGCGCCGCTGCTGATGTGGGCCGCGATCTGGGCGGGCATAGCGCTGCACTCGCTCCTCGCCCAGGGCCGGTACGCCCGATCGCTGGACCTTGCGTTCGGCCCGCATCCCGAAACACCCGTGGCTTTCACGTTCGCACTGTTCGCCGCCGCCTACGCGCTGGGCGCGCACGCCGGATTGCGCCGGGCGGCCGCTGGCCTGATCCTCGCCGTCCCGGTCATGGACGAGGTCAGCCGCCTCGACGGCGGGCTGGGGCTGGCGCTTTCATCTGGCGGCCCGGCTGTTGCGAAAGCGATGCTCCAGCTTGCCGGATTCTGCCTGGTCGGCGTCCTGGTCCGGGCCCGCAGGGAGGCCGACTGGATGGTCGCGCTGAGCGCGGCGCGGCAGCGTCAGGCCGAGCAGGCCGTGGCGGCCGAGCGGACACGGATCGCCAGGGAACTGCACGACATCATCGCCCACCATCTCAGCGTCGTCGTGCTGCACGCCGCCGGGGCGCAGGCGGCCGGCCGGGCGGACCCGGCCACGCTGGCGGAAATCGAGCACAGCGGACGGCAGGCCCTGGCCGAGACCCGCCGGCTGTTCGGCGTGCTACGGGACCCGGATGAGGAGACTGGCCGTACCCCGCAGCCGGGTATCGGCGAGCTGCCGGCGCTGGCCGGCCGCCTCCGCGCCGCGGGGCTGGAGGTGAGCCTGTCCATCGACGGTGGCGGCACAACTCTGCCGCCTGCCGTTGACGTGTCCGCCTACCGCATCGTCCAGGAAGCGCTGACCAACGTGCTCAAGCACGCTGGCCCGGCCCGGGCAGAGGTGACTGTCGACTGCACGGACATCGCGGTGACGATCGAGGTCAGCGACGACGGCCCGGGGAACCCCGCGCCGCTGGCACCGGGCGGCGGCCAGGGGCTGGCGGGCATGCGCGAGCGCGTCGCCTTGTTCGGCGGTGACCTGCGCGCCGGGCCGCGACCCGGCGGCGGGTTCGCCGTCTGCGCCTGGCTGCCAATCCGCGAGCCGGCATGATCAGCGTCCTGATCGCCGACGACCAGGACCTGATCCGCAAGGGCCTGCGGATGCTGCTGGAAGCCGAGCCTGATCTCCGCGTCGCGGGTGAGGCCAGCGACGGAAGCCACGCAGTGGCACAGGCCCGCCGCCTGGACCCGGACGTCATCTTGATGGACGTCCGCATGCCCGGACTCGACGGGATCCAGGCAACCGCCCAGCTCGCCCAAGGCGGGAGCCGGGCGAAGATCTTGATGCTGACCACCTTCAACCTCGACGAGTACGTCTACCACGCCATGAAGGCCGGAGCCAGCGGCTTCCTGCTGAAGGACGCCACCCGCGAACAACTGACCGGCGCCATCCGCGCGGTTCGCGACGGCGAGACGCTGCTCGCCCCGGCGATCACCCGGCGCCTCATCGAAGACTTCTGCCGCGGCCCGGCGCCCAGCGGCGGCGCGGGCGGCTTGAGCGCCGCGGGCGCCGCGGGCGGCGCGGGCGCCGCGGGCGGCGCGGGCGGCGCGGGCGGGGCGGGCGGGGCGGGCGGCTTGAGCGGGCGGGAAGGCCAAGTGGTGCGGCTTGTCGCGGCGGGACTGTCGAACGCCGAGATCGCGGCCAGACTCTACCTCAGCGAGGCGACGATCAAAAGCCACATCACCCGGATCCTCGCCCGGCTCGGCCTGCGCGACCGAGTGCAAATCGCCGTGTTCGCCTACGAGAACGGCATCGTGCGGCCAGGCCGCGGGTAGGCCGCGTCTGTTCGCCTCGGTGCTCCCCTCGCCGCCCGCCTCGCTGCTCGCTGCTTTCCTCGCTGCCCGCCGCGCTGCTGCCGCCCGATGGCGGCGCTATGTTCGCGCCGACCGAGGCGCACGTGCAGCCCGCCCGCGCGAACCTGGACATATAGGCAGATTCGGGACGCACGAGTGAGCTGGCCAGATCATTGAGGGACACTCACCCCCAAAATGGATTTTGCTGGCTTATTCGGGGCTTGCCCGGATCGCTGGCTGCCCGGTGGGTCAGCGGCAGGCTCGATGGGCCTCGGTTAACGTGGCTGTCTTCCCCTTTGTGGTAACGCGACCCTCGCGTACGGGGGTCGACCCACCACGAAGGGGTAATATTCCACGTTGCTGGCGGGACTGCCGGTGCGCTCCTATCCCGGTAGCCGCACACTGCACTCCAGCCACAGGCGGCGCGCGGCCAGGCCCGGCGGCCGGCTCCGGCACGCCCGAAACGGTATCGGCCTCATCGGCGCGTTATCGGTTGCGGTCGGGTGGTTCGGGTCGGAAGATGGAGCTATGGCTATACCGCCGGACGGGGGCGAGGACATCCTGGCGTTCGGGGACACCGAACCATCCGCCCGCAAACCGCGCACGCGGCTGCTGCTTGGCGCGGTTGGCGGGGCCGGGCTGACTGGCGCGGCGGTCGCCGTGGGCCTGCTCGCGTTCGGCGGCGGTGCCGCTCCGGCCGCGCACCATCAGAACACGGTGACGCGGGACTTCATCACGCAGAGCGCCCAGACAGTCGGCGGCGCGCAAGCGGCGTACAGCAGCGAGCTCGTCATCACGGAGAACACCCAGCTCACCACGACGGTGCCGAACGGCATCGGCCGGGTGGTCAAGATCGACCCCGGCACCGGGCGCCCGACCTGCCCTAACCCGTAACTGCGCGAACCCGGCGCAGCACCTCGTCCCGGCCGAGGGCGCCGGCCACCTCCGCGAGGTTGGCGCTGCGTGTCGCTCCGGTGAGCATCACCCTGATCGCCTGGGAAGCCTCCCTGATCGAGCCCGGGTATGCCGCGGGGTCCTGTTTGTATGCCTTCTGGTTCGGCGCGAAGCCGAGCCTGGCGGCCAGATCGCGGATCTGATCGAACCACGCGATGTCTGGGCCGGGCTCCTGGTAGCCGTCCGTGAAGCCTTCGGCGAGGGCGCGGACCAAATCGAGGTCGAGAGCGTCGAACCGCTCGTCGGCCGGAGCGCTCACCAGCGAGAAGACCTCGGGGAAGAAGTATCCGTACACGGCGCGGAACTCCGACCACTTGCGCAGATCCTTGCGCGGGTTATCCACGCCGGTCCGCTCGATGGCCAGCGCGCGTAGCGCCAGCGGCCGCTCCACGTTCACAATCGCCGCCAGCTCCGGGTCGAACTTGTCTGCCCAGCCGGTGTACCGGTCGAGGATCTCCGCGCCGGACAGCGTCGCGATGTAGTCGGCACTGATGTCATCGAGCTTGACCATGTCGACCAGCGGCCCTGCCGTGCCGCACTCGCTGAGCCGGATCGGCTCGGCCAGCGCTTCGTCCAGCGGCAGCTCCGCGAGGCGGGCGTTCGCGAGGCCGCGCAGGTAGTACTGCACCGCCTCGACCGGATAGCCCTGCTCGATGTAGTAGCTGACGGTCGCCTCGGGGTCCTTCCGCTTGGACAGCTTGCGGCGGCTCTTCCCGTCCTGCTTCATCAGCGGCGCGATATGCGCGTAGCGGATGCGCGGCAGGCCGAGCGCGTCGAACAGCTGATGGTGCATCGGCACCGAGGACAGCCACTCCTCAGCCCTGATCACCAGGCTGATCCGCATCAGGTGGTCGTCAACGACGTGCGCGAGGTGATAGGTGGGCAGCCGCGGGTCGGTGCTCTTCAGCACGACTACGTCGTTGCGATTGTCGTCCTGCGTCAGCTCGCCGCGGATCGCGTCGGTGAAGCTCACCCGGATGCCGGTCAGGCCGGGCGAGCGGAACCGGACGACGTAACGCTCCCCCGCGTCGAGCTTCTTGACGACGTCGTCCTCGCTGGCGTCCCGCCAGAGCGCCCACTTGCCGTAGTAGCCGGGCAGGGCGCCAGCCTGCTGCTGCCGCTGGGCAATGTCGGCGAGCTCCTCCTTGGTGGCAAAGCACAGGTAGGCCTTGTCCTGGCGGAGCAGTTCACGGACGTAGCTGAGGTAGATCTCCTGCCGCGCCGACTGCGTGTACGGGGCATAGTGGCCGGTCAGGTCGTCCTCGTCCGGGCCGATCCGGAAATAGCCGAAGGACTCCGCGAACTGCTCTGCCGCGCCTTCGGTCACCCTGGCCTGGTCGGTGTCCTCGATGCGTACCACGTAACGGCCGTGCGAATGCCGGGATACGTCCACGTTGATCGTCGCCGTGTACACGCCGCCGATGTGCAGGTAGCCGGTCGGGCTGGGTGCGAACCGGGTAACCTCCGCGCCCGCGGTCAGGTCACGGGGCGGATAGCGGCGCTCCCAGTGGTCCGGGTCCGGCAAGTCGGCGGGGAACAGCGAATCGACGACGGTCTGGCTCAGCATGATCACAGAGGCTAGTCCATGGGCGTTTCAACCACGGAACGGGTTTCCGCCTGGGGCTGACGCCCGCTCCATGGTAGGAGAGCGGGCGTCAGCGTTGCGGCCAGCCTTCGCGCGGGCTACCGCAGCTGGATGACCTTGAAGGAGCCGTCGGCGTTGTTCTGGCCAGGCTTCTCGCCGGTGAACAGGTACAGCGGCCAGCCGTTGAAGGTGATCTGGCCGTCGATCTTTCCGAACTTCCCGTGGATCTTGACGCCATGCGCGACAACCGGCACGCCGCGGACCTGCGGCCAGACCGCCGCGCACCCGCCAGTGCACGTACCTGGCTTGCCTCGGTGATCACCGGAGAAGGTGTACACCACCAGGCCCTTGCCCTCGACGAGCACCTGGTGCTTGACGCCCTTGACATGCTGAGCGCGGAACACGACCGCGTTCTTCGGGGTGTGGTCCGGCGCGCCGAACGCCGTCGACGCACCCCAGCCCGACCCAGCGAGCAGTGCCGCCGACACCACGCTCAGCGCGGCAGCACGTGAACGAACACCCATGACACGTCCCCTTCGTGGACCGGATTGCCCGGTATGACGATCCCCTCACCACTACGGGATACGTGCCGCCACGCGGAACGGTTCACGATTGCACGGAAACGTTCGGGGTTCGTGCCCAGTAGTCGTCGGCGGCCTTGGCAGCGGCCAGCTCTTCGGCCGTGCCGAACCCTGGGGCCATCGACGCGTCGGTCCCCGGGAGCACCTCGTGGTGCTCGATGTTCAGCAGCCGCAGCCAGCTCTGCTGACCCATGGTGAGCCCGATGAAGCAGCCAAGCTCGACCAGCTCAGGCTCGGTGAAGTGCTGGTGCAGGCGATCCCACAACGCGTCGTCGTTCTCCAGCCGCCAGGTGATCGCTTCCGCGTAGGCGAGGGCCGCCTTCTCGCGCTCGCTCAGCTTCGTCGAGGTCTCGAAGTTGAGCAGGTCGTCGTATTGCCCTTCGGCGAGGCCCTGCGCCTTCGCCTTCTCCGAACGCTGGTTACCGCAGTACTCGCACTTCACCGACCGTGAGACATAGACACGGCAGAGTTCCTTGATCGCGTGGTCGCACACGCCGGCCCGGAAGATCGCCTCCCAGGATCGCGCGAACGCCCAGAAGGCCGCGGGCACGTGCGCCCGCACCGCGGAACTCTCCGGGCGCGGGGTGCCCTCGCGTTGGCAGCGCGCCATCTCCGCCCGCATCTCGTCGTCCATCGCCTCGAGCGGCAGGTAGCTGATCCGCTGCTTGTGTGCCATCAGACTCTCCTCGCGTTGACCCTGTCTCGATTGTCTCAGTTGCCACCGTGGGCAGGAGTCCACACCCGGATCCAGCTCGCGTCAAAGCCTGGTTGCTCGACGGTGCCCCGCTCATCGTCGGCCAAGAGGTACCTCTAGGTCATCGCGATCACAGGGTCACGCTCACCATATAGCTCGCTTAGTGATCATCGCCCGCACTGGGTTCCGTGGCAGAAAAGGGTGCGGATGTAGGCGTTCCAGAACAACGTGCGCTCACGGCGTGTCGCGTGGTGCGGCTGCGATAGGCAGCCCGCCGGGCTCGAACCTGGACATACGGCAGATTCGGGGCGCGAGAGCGAGCGGCCCGGATCATTGCGGACAGTTACCCCCCCGATCCGGGTGGGTAACTGTCCGCAATCTTTGTCGAGCGCTTCCCGGAGCCCGCACACACCGCTGAACGGCACGGCCACAAACCGGGGCATTGCAGGCAACCCGCACAACGGAGGCGACTGACCTGCCGCGGTTAACCAGCGCTCGACCAGGTGCTCGCGGCCGGCCGGCGGTTCGTACGGTTCCGGCCAGAAGTCCGTCACCCGGGTGATCAGCCCGTCTTCGAACTCGAAGAACACCATCGCGTCATCGGTGCGGCCGTCGAGCAGCCACTCGAACCACACCACCGCGCGCCGCTCGTCGGCGATCGTGACCTTCGGGCGCAGGTGCCAGTCGCCGGGAAACTCCTGATTGAACCGCAGGTAGCGATCTCGTCCCCGGATACGCTCTCGTGACTGCGGGATCTCGTAGATCACGGCCGGGTGCAGCAGGCCAGCCCAGACGTCCCAGTCCCGGGCCTCCAGGCTTGCGATGAACCGCTCCGCCAGCTCACGGTTTCCATCCATCCTGGCAAGCTAGCATGCCGCGCGCCCCGGCCTCAGCGGACCAGGTTGCGCTCGCGGGCGATGGCCGCGGCCTGGGTACGGGTGGCCGCGCCGAGCTTGGCGAGGATGCGGGAAACGTGCACGCCAGCGGTGTTGGTGCTGATGAACAGCTCGGTGCCGATCTGCCGGTTGCTCAGGCCCGCGGCGATCAGCCGGAGCACGTCGAATTCCCTGGCGGTGAGTCCGTCGCGCTGACCCGTGTCCGCCGGGATATCCGCGACCGCGCCTTCGGGCGCGACGCTGAGGCCGGCCCGCCGGGCCGTCTCTTCGACCTGTTCGGCCAGCGGCCGCGCCGCCAGCTCCCGCGCGACAGTGAGCGCCGCCTGAAGTGCTGTCCGGGCGTCCGGCCGGGCGCCCGCGACGATGTGGGCGCGGGCGGTGGAGAGCATCGCCTGGGCATGCTCGAACGGCTGGCGCAGCTCGTGCCACGCCCGCGCCGCCTGCTCCCACTGCGCCGCCTGCCCGGTCAGCGCGGCAGTCACCGTCAGCTGGCAGGCGGTATCCGGCCTGGTGGTGCACTGAAGCGTGGCGGCGAGCGCGCGCAGGTCCGCGCTGTGACCTGGCTCGTCCAGTTCCGCGGCGCGCCTCGCCGCCGTCGCCAGCATGGGCCACATCGCGTGGTGGTGCATCCGGGGGTTCGCGCTGGTCAGGGCGTCGGTGAGCAGGCCGACCGCCTGGTCCGGGGCAGCGAGGTCGGCCTTGACGGCGGCGAGTTCAAGGCGGTACTGCCCGGCCCACCCCGACTGGGCGGAGGCGCCAGACTGGCACAGCATCGGTTCGGCGGCCTGGACGGACGTCCGGGCCGCGGCCGGGTCCCCCTGCGCGAGCTTGATCTTCGCGTAGCACAGCAGCAGCACCGCCCGGCTCATCGGCGGCACCTGGTCGGTCAGCGTCTCCTCGATCAGGTCAAGCGCCTGCGGCCAGCGGCCTAGCGCGGTCAGCGCCTGCACCCACTTCACGGTGAGCACCGGGCCCTTCTCCACGAACTGGAACCCCTCGTGCGCCGCACGCAGGCCCTGCTGGATCACCTGTATCGCGGTCTCGTACTGGCCGGCCGCGACCAGCACGGCCGACTCCCACATGACCACGGTCAGCCGGGTACCGGGATCGGGACTGACCGAGCGCGCGGTGGCGAAATGTGCCATCGCGACAGCACTGTCCGAGTCGGCCGCGGCGAGGCCGAGCATCGCATGGGCCCGGGCCGGCAAGGCGGCGTCGAGGGCGTCGCCGTCCTGGACGGCGGCGCCGGCGCCGACGGTGTCGACGCCGAAGGTGTCGAGGGCGGCGCTGGCACTGGCGGCAGCGCCGGCCGGATCGCCGCTGAACATCTGCGTGGATGCCAACTCGACGAGCAGCGCTCCGCGCAGCCGTTCCGCGGCCACCGTGCCGCCGGGCGCCGTGCCGCCGGGCGCCGTGTCGAGCAGGGCCAGGGCCCGCCGCAGGTCAGCCTCGCCCCCGCCGGCCTGATTGTCCAGCCGGGCGCGCAGCAGCAGGAGCTTGGCGACGCGGCACGGCGGATCCTGGCTGGCCAGCGCCAGGGCCTCGTCGACGGCGGCCAGGCCAGGATCGATCACGCCCCGCTGCGCACACGCCTCGGCGAGCCGCTCGAGCAGGCCGAGCCGGCTGACCGGCAGCGTCGCGGCGGCATCGGGGACCTTGTCCCACAGGTCGCGGATCCGGGCCAGATGGCGGATCTGCTCCGGCCGGGCTCCGCTCCCGGCCGCGGCGTCGGCAGCCTGCCACGAGGCAGTGATCGCCGTCGGCCAGTCGGCCGCCAGCGCGGCGTGCTGCGCGAGTTCGGCGGCGTAGGTCTGGGCGGGCAGCAGGCTCGGGTCGGCCAGCAGGACCTCGGCCAGCCGGGCGTGCAGCCGGGTACGCGCGGCCGGCAGCAGGTTCTCGTACACGACCTGCCGGAACAGGACATGCCGGAACTCGTACTCGGCCGCACGCACGACGAGCAGCCGCGCAGCAGCCAGCGCGACAATGGCGTCCTCGGTCCGCTGCTCGGGCAGCCCAGCGGCTTCGGTCAGCAGCCTGTGCCCGACGGGTGATCCGGCCACCGCCGCGGCCCGGAGCACCGAACGCTGGTCCTCGGGCAGCCCCGCCGTCCACGCCAGCAACAGTTCCCGCAGGTCAGCTGGCATTCCATCGGAGGAACCGGGAGAACCCGAGGAATCCGAAGAACCCGAGGAGTTGCTGAGCGCCTCGACGAACAGCGGATAGCCTTCGCTGCGTTCGTACACCCGGCTGGCGAACCCGGGCTCGGGTTCGCGGCCGAGCAGAGCGGCCAGTTGCCTGCCCACATCGTGGCGGGTCAACGGCCGCAGCTCGATCGCCGTGACGCTGGGCAGCCGCCGTAGTTCCGCCAGCATGCCGCGCAGCCGGCCCGCGCCACGCGGTCGGCAAGTGGCCACCAGCAGCACGTCGCTGTGGACGAGGTTCGCGATCAGGAACGCGAACAGGTCAAGGCTGGACTCATCGGCCCAGTGCAGGTCCTCGACGACCAGGACCACCTGACGTTCCCGCGACAGCAGCTCCAGCTCGGCGAGCATCTCGCCCCCGGACAGCACGGGTGGGCCGGACAGCGCGGCTGGCCCAGCCGGTCGCAGCGTGCGCATGATCGCGAGGAACGGCGCGAACGGGACACTCTCGGCGCCGAGTTCCGGGCACCGCCCGGTCAGCACGACCGTCTCTTTATCCAGTCTGGCGAGGAACTCGCTCACCAGACGGCTCTTGCCGAGGCCGGCCTCGCCACTGACCAGCACCGCCGCGACAAGCGGATCGCGCGCCGCCGCCTCCAGCAGCGCCAGGTCCGCGGCCCGGCCGACGAAAGCGCTGCTCACGGGGAAACTGGCCATAAGCGGTAATGATAGGAGGTGGCGAAGATAACGAATTCTCCAGATCCGGCGACCCCCTCTTTACCGGCATCGTTGAAGACATGACAGACAACGCCACGGCATCCGAAGTCCGCCCCTTCCGCGTCGAGATCGATGACCGAGCCATCGATGACCTGCGCGAACGGCTGCGCCGCACCCGCTTCGTCACCGACCTGGCCGGTGCCGGCACCGAGCGCGGCATCCCGGTCGGCTATCTCCGGGAGATGACCAGCTACTGGACCGAGAAGTTCGACTGGCGGCGAGTGGAAGCACAGCTCAACCAGTATCCGCAGATCACCACCACTATCGACGGGCAGAACCTGCACTTCATGCACGTGCGTTCGGCCCGGCCGGACGCGACGCCGCTGCTGCTGATCCACGGCTGGCCTGGATCCGTGCTGGACTTCATGGCGCTGATCGGCCCGCTGACCGAGCCGGCCGACCCGGCGGATCCCGCCTTCCACCTGGTCATCCCCTCGCTGCCCGGGCACGGTTTCTCCGGCCCGCTCACCGAGGCCGGATGGACCGATGGCCGGGTCGCCGCGGCTCTCGCCACGCTGATGGCGCGGCTCGGCTATGGCCGGTACGGGATCCAGGGCGGCGACCACGGCGCCTTCCTCGGCCCCCGCATCGGCCGGGACGACGCCGAACACGTCATCGGGGTACACGCCAACGCCTTGGTCACGTTCCCCACCGGCGATCCCGCCGACATGGCCGCGCTGACCGACGGCGACAAGCAGCGGCTCGCCGGGATGAAGCAGTTCCAGGACGACGGTTCGGCCTACATGCAGCTAGCCGGGAGCAGGCCCAGCACGATCGCGCACCTGCTCGCGGACTCGCCCGCCGGCCAGCTCGCCTGGATCGCGGAGAAGTACCAGGAGTGGAGCGCGGTGACCATCGACCGCGACATCGTCCTGGCCACGGCGACCATCTACTGGCTCACCGACACCGCGCTCAGCGTGTCGAACTACTACTACGAGCGGTTCCACGACCCGCTGATGTTCGCGCCCAAGCCGAAGGGCACCACCCCGACCGGTGTCGCGGTCTTCGCCAAGGGCGACTACGCCATCCGCCCGTTCGCCGAGAAGGCGCACACGATCACGCACTGGTCCGAGTTCTACGACGGCGGCCACTTCCCCGCGATAGAAGTGCCCGACCTGCTCGTCGGCGACATCCGCGAGTTCTTCCGGACCCTGGTGGACTGAGCAGCGTCCCAAGTCTGGCGGCGCCGGCCCGTGAGGCCGGCGCTGCCGCACGGTCAGTCGATGATGGCCCCGCACGTGAGATTCACCATCGCGCCGCTCATCGCGCCCGCTCCGTCCGAGGCGAGGTACACCGCGGTCGCGGCCAGTTCGGCCAGCCGGGGCAGCCGGCCGAGCAGCGTGTCCCGCAGCAGCGGGGCCTGCTGCTCTAGCGTCACCTCGGGATAAGTCTCCGGGGCGAAGTTCGAGCGCATGCCCACGACACGCACACCGCGGCGGCCGAACTCCCCGGCCAGTGCCCGGGTAAGCGCCTCGATTCCCGCGTTCGCCAGGCTGAACCCGCCCATCTCGTGGCGAGTCTCCTTGACCGACGAGGCGGACAGCGTCACGATCACGCCCGACCCCTGCGCGGCCATGTGCCGGGCGGCGGCGGTCGCGGTCAGGAAATTCGTCCGGCACAGCCGGGTGATCGGAGCCAGGAAGTCCTCTACGGAGATCTCGGTCAGCGGAACACCCTGGACGTTGCCCACCTCGACCGCGTTGAACGACACGTCGATGTGGCCCGCTTCCGCCGCCACACGAGCAGCGTGCGCGTCGACCGACTCCTTGTCCAGCGCGTCGACCTGCCCGGTCTCGGCAAGCCCGCCCTCCGCGCGGATCCCGTCCGCCACCTCCTCCAGCTTCGCCAGCGTGCGTGCGGCCAGGAACACCCGCGCGCCGTCCCGCGCGAACGCGCGCGCTACCGCGCTGCCGATCGACCCCGACGCCCCGTACACGATCGCGTTCTTGTTCTCCAGCAGCACAGCGATTTCTCCTCACGCGTCCGGCAGCCAGCCCGCGCACAGCCTTCCGTATACCGGCACCGCGGTCAATCCCCGCGGCGCGACGGGCGTCCTGTCGCGTGTCCGCCGCCGTCGGTTGCCGTCACCGCCGCAGCCGGCTAACCTGATGTCTAAGAGTTAGATATCTAAGTATTAGACATCGATCTAGGAGCAGGACTGATGGCCACGCCAGCCACGCGCCCCCGCAGGAACCGCATCCAGCAGCGAGTCTTCAAAGTGGTGAACGTCCCGATGCGCACAGTCCTCGGGCTGCCGTTCGCGACGCCACTTGGCAAGCGGCTCATGCTGGTCTTCTTCACCGGCCGCAGGACCGGCCGTTCCTACCGGCAGCCGCTCAGCTACGTCAAGGAGGAGGGAGTGCTGCTTACCCCGGGCGGGGGCAACTGGAAGTTCAACCTTGCCGATGGCAAGCCGGTGCGAATCCGGCTGCGGGGACGCGACCTGCAAGCCCGGCCCGAACTCGTCCGCGATCCCGGCGAAGTGCAGCGGCTGCTCGGGATCATGGTCGCGGCCAACCCGATGATCGGCCGGTTCATTCCGATACCGAGGGATCCGGATGGACGGTTCGACCAGCAGCGCCTGGACGCCGCGCTGACGTACGGATTCCGTATCGTCCGCTGGCACCTCGACAGCGACTGACCCTACGATCATCGACGGCTGTTTTGGTCCGAACGGCCAGGGGTGCTTGCCCCGGGCCCGGCTTTCTCTGGCCTATGCTGGCGCAGTGCGCCTGGGCCTCGTCACCGTCGTGGTAGCTGACTACGACCTCGCCATCGAGTTCTTCGTGGACGTGCTGGGCTTCGAGCTGGCGGAGGACTCACCCGCCCGCACCAACGACGGCCGCCCCAAACGCTGGGTCGTCGTCCGGCCGCCAGGTGCCGAGACTGGCCTGCTGCTCGCCCAGGCTGACGGGCCGGAGCAGGCCGCGTTCGTCGGGACGCAGGCCGCGGGCAGGGTCGGCTTCTTCCTGCACGTTGACGAGTTCAACGCCGCGTACACGCGGATGACGTCGGCGGGCGTGCGGTTCGTCACGGAACCCCGCACCGAGCCCTACGGTCAGGTAGCGGTGTTCCTCGACATCGCCGGCAACAAGTGGGACCTCATCGGACCCGTCTTATAGCGGCATAGCGGCATAGCGGCCGCCGTGCAACCGGGCAGCACTCCCCCGCGTGATCGGGTTGTCAGTATTTGCCCGATTGAACGGATTTGCTATGAGACTCCATGTTCCTGCCGCTCTAACGATCGCCGCTGTCCTCAGTGTTGCCGCTGCCGTCGCCGTCCAGCCGGCCGCTAACGCATCCCCCATTGCCGAGACAACGAAGGTCCATTTCGCCACACCGCTGGCCGCGCTGCGCTATTTCGCGGCCGCGGACAATCGTGACGACGTGACCGCGCTGCACCATGTGACGACTCCGCAGGCGTTCAAGGCGCTGATGGCCATGCGTTCCGAAGCGGTTGACGTCAAGGCGAAGTCGTGCTCGGCGACCAAGCGCGGGGACTACTACTGCGCTCTGGAGTACCGCTATCCGAAGGGCGCGCACGAGAAGGGCACCGGCTGGTGGGACGTCATCGTCGCGCCCGCCGTCAACCCCGGCTGGTACGTCTACCAGTTCATCTCGTGCGGCGGGTAGTACGAGCCGGCGCGCATGGCCCGTGCCGGCCGCTGGGCCTGGCCGCCGGGTCTGGCCGCGTGCGGCGCAGCCTGTGCCTGGAGTGCAACCTGCGGCTACCGGGACAGGAGCGCACTCGCAGCCCGTCATCAACGTGGAAGATTTCCCCTTCGTGGAAGACCGGCCCCCGTGAACAGGGGTCCCGCTACCACAAAGGGGAAAACCACCACGCTATCGAGGCCCATCAAGCCAGCCGCCGGCCCACCGGGCAGCCAGCGACCCGGGCAAACCCCGGAACAAGCCAACGGGGTCCGATCCGGGAGGGTAAGTGTCCGCAATGATCTGCGGCGCGGTCGTCGGGGAGCGGTGTCACTGTGTGTAGCGACTTGGCTGCGGCCCCGCTCGTGGCCGCGTTGCTCCCAGCACGAGACCCTCCTCCGGATCCGGCATGTAGAGCAAGAACTTGCAGCTCAGACCCACGTGGTGCGCATGGAACCCGCTCCTCCCTCCGGAGAGTAATCGCGGTGCGGCCTCCAAGCATATGCACGCCGGGTAATCACCGCACGGTAATGACTATTTATGCCCCAACTGGTCGACAGATGCAGCCATATCGGTCGCAATAGTGTTCATGGCCGTATGGGATGAGTTATGGTAGCTATACGGAGCTAGTCATTTACGGTGAGCTTCCACTAGACACAAACCTGCCGCGTCCCCTCCGGATCGGTGACATATGCGTGCCTCTCCTATCACCCGCCGCTGGCGGGCGTTGATCTCGTACCGGGACTGGGCATGGTGGCAGCTTCCGTCGTCGTTGAAGACGTACATCGGCGTGCCCCCCATCCTCGCGCTGCTAACCACCTGCTTCGCGCTGTCGCGCACCACCTGGCACACCGACGACCTGCTGAAGTTCGTGCTGCTGCTCGGCTGCGGCCTGGTTTCGGTGATCGCCACCCCGCGGGTCGCCCACATCAAGGGCGGGATGGTCAGGGACTTCCTGACCGTCTGGGTCCTGCCGATCGCGATCCTGCTGCCGCCCGTCTACGCGATGGTGGCGCCGATTCCGCTGCTGTGGCTCACCCAGCGCCGGGTGCACCGGGGCGTGGTCTACCGCAGGGTGTTCACCGCGGGTGCGATGGGCCTGGCCTACGGCGCGGCGTCACTGCTGTTCCGCCGGTTCCCGGCGTCGATCGCCGGCGGCGCGGTGGGCACCGGAAGGCACGCGATCACCTGGACGCTCGCGGTCGCCGTCTGCGAGTTCACCGGCTGGCTGATCCACCACGTCCTGATCATCATCGCCATCAAGCTCACCGATCCGACCGCCAAGGTCGCCAGGCTCGAGCTGAACTCCGAGGCCCTGCAGGCCGACTTCGCCCAGATCGACCTCGGCATCGTGATGACCGTGGTCGTCGGCGCCAACCCGGTGCTGGCGGTCTTCGGTGTGCCGACGGTGCTGCTGGCCCGGCGGTTCATGATGCACGAGCCGCTGCTGGCCAAGTCCCGCATCGACGCCAAGACCGGGCTGCTCAACTCCTCCACGTGGGAGACCGAGGCGGAGGAAGAGATAGCGCGGGCGCTGCGGACGCGGAGCCCGGCCACGGTCGCGCTCGTCGACATCGACCACTTCAAGGCCGTCAACGACACCTACGGGCATCTCGTCGGAGACATCGCGCTGCGCGCGGTGGCCAAGACGATCAGGGAGCACCTGCGCAGTTACGACCTGGCCGGCCGGTTCGGCGGCGAGGAGTTCGTGATCATGCTGCCGCAGACCACCGAGGCGGACGCCATGGCGATCGCCGAACGGCTGCGCGGCAGCATCGCGACGATGGCGATCCCGATCGAGGACGCGGCCGGGACGTGCGTGCGGCTCACCGTCTCGGTAGGCATCGCCGCGCTGGACGGGACCGCCCGTGAGCTCACCGACCTGCTCGCCGCCGCCGACTCAGCGCTCTATTACGCGAAGGAGAACGGGCGGAACAAGACCCACGCCATGGCAGCAGTCGGCCTGCGTTAACTCGTGCGTGAGGGCGGGTTCTATTAAGCCGGGGCTGCCCGGCAGCGGCTGCTCGCACCAGACGACCTTGCCGGACGCGGTGCGCCGCGCGCCCCACCGCTTGGCGAGCTGACGCACGACCTGGAGGCCGCGGCCGTGCTCGTCGTCGCTGTTGGCCTGCCGCAGCCAGGGAAGCGCATCGGAGCCGTCCAGCACCTCGCATACCAGCGACCGCTCGTTGACCAGGCGCAGCGTCACGTCGCCGCGGGAGTACCGCACGGCGTTGGTGACCAGTTCGGAGACGAGCAGTTCGGTGTTGGGGATCAAATCCCCCAGCTTCCACCGCTCCAGTGGTTCGCGGATCGCCACCCGCGCCTGGCGCACCGACGTCAGCTTCGACGGCAGCGTCCAGCTCGCGTAGCGGTCCTCGGGCAGCCGCGCCAGCCGCGCGATCAGCACGGCGATGTCGTCGCGCTCGTGGTCGGAGTAAACGCCGTCCAGCGTCGCCTTGCACAGGTCCTCGAGCGGCCGCTCCGGCGAGCCGGGGCCGAAGATGCTCCGCAGCCGGGTCAGGCCGTCGCTGATGTCCCGGCCTCTGTTCTCCACCAGCCCGTCGGTGTACAGCACGAACAGGCTGCCGTCATCGACGGTGAACTGGCGGCTCTCCACCTCGCCGTCACCGATGCCCAGCGGCGGGCAGGGCGGCACTTCGAGCAGCTCGTTGGTACCGTCCGGGTGCACCAGCAGCGGCGGGAGGTGACCGGCGACCGCCACCTCGCATTCCCCGCTGACCGCGTCGAACACGGCGTAGACGCAGGTCGCGAAGTGCGGTTCGCGCTCACCGAGCGTATGCATCAGCTCGTCGAGCTGAAGCAGTGCCTCGGTGGGCGGCAGCTCGAGCATCGCGAGGGTATGGATCGCGGTGCGCAGCCGGCCCATGGTGACGGCGGCGCGCACACCGTGCCCGGCCACGTCCCCGACGACCAGGGCGACCCGGGCGCCCGGCAGCGCGATCGACTCATACCAGTCGCCGCCGACCTCGATCAGCTTGCTGCCCGGCAGGTACCGGTGCTTGACCTCGACCGACGAGGGCGCGGACAGCCCGGTCGGCAGCATGCTGCGCTGGAGGGTCAGTGCGGTCGCGTGCTCGCGGTTGAACCGGCGCGCGTTGTCGATGAAGACCTGGGCCTTGGACGCGAAGTCGCGGCCAAGCTCCACGTCGTACGCGTCGAACCGGCGGAAGCCCTCCTGCCGGATGCACGCGAAGAAGCCCAGCATCGTGCCGTGATGGCCGAACAGCGGCAGCAGCACCATCGAGGCACCGGACAGCAGCCTGCTCACCGGCCGGCGTCGCCAGGACCGGGCGATCTGGCCCGCCTGGTTATCGGTGATGCTCGGCTCGAGCACCGGCAGGCCGGTCTCCATGCACTTGTAGTACGGCGACCCGGCCGGGTAGCGCAGGATCTCCCCGGTGGGGAACGCCGCTTCCCAGGCGAGGTCGTCCTTGTCGTTGGTGAGCGCGATCCGGCGTAGCTGGGTCTCGCCGCCGGGGCCGTGCGCGGGCAGTTCGTCGTTGCCGATCAGGCTTTCCAGCAGCAGCAGCTCGCCGGTGTTGCAGAACGCCGGAACGAGCGCCTCCATCAGCTCACGAGCCAGGTGGTCGATGTCCAGCGTGTCGCCGATCCGGGTGAATGTGTCGTCAAGCATCTGCTTGCGCATCACCGCGGGGTCGACGAAGCGCTCCTTGTTCGGCACCGGGATCCGCAGCAGCGCCAGGGCGGCCAGGCTGGTCCCGCCGGCCCGCATCGGATGCACGGTCACTACCGCGTCGATGACCAGCCCGTCGTGGGTGACGATGCCCAGCATCGTGCTGCCCTCGCGGTCGGACCTGATCGCCTCGAGCAGGCCGATGACCGCGCCCGCGCCGGTCGGCAGGCCGTTCCTGCTTCCCGGCGGTATGGTCAGGTCCGCCAGGTGGGCGCCCAGCAGGTCTTCCGGGTCCCGGCCGAGGATCTGCGGCGCGGTCCGGTCATGCTGAACGATCCGGCCGTCGTAGTCGATGCCCAGGATCAGCGTGCGCACCGATGCGCTGTCCGCGGCGCGCGCTGGCAGGTCGGCGGGCTCAGGCCCCACTGGATCTTCCGCGGTCGGCTCGGTGGCCTGCGCGTCGAGATCGGGCTCGGCGCCGTTCCTGGATTTACCGTTGCGCATCCTCCGGGCACGACTAACTGGGACACCGCCCTCGGGATGACTAGTCCCGAGCGCGCTGTCTTTGGCCGACACGCCGGATGTCACGTGCTGTCTCCTGATGGCATCGCGGGCTGCGCTCATGTCAAGTATGGGCCACCGACGGCGCGTTTCGACAGGACTTCCGATCACTCACCTTTATCCGGTAACTCACCTTCATGCCCGCATGACCGAACTGAAGTGGCCAAAGGTATCTCATGAGACGTAGTGACTCCCCACAATTGCGAAAGATAGTGACCGTCAAGCACGTGCCAAGGTAACTAATGCGGATTCCGGCCAGCCAGGGCTGGCTCGATATGACTACTCCACGCTATCCGGCACGCACAGTGAGCAGTGACGTGGCCACCACGTTCCGCGGGTCGCCAGCTGTTAGGCTGGAAGCTCAAGTGAACTTGAGGTCAAACCCATGGAGATCACCGTCGGGCAGCTCGCGGAGCGCAGCGGCGTCGCGGTGTCCGCGCTGCACTTCTACGAGGCCCGTGGCCTCATCGAGTCCCGCCGTACTCCAGGTAACCAGCGACGCTACCCGCGGGTGACGCTGCGCCGGATCGCCTTCATCCGCGCCTCGCAGCGGCTCGGCATCCCGCTGTCGCGGATCAAGGAGGCACTGGACACCCTGCCGTCCGGCCGCACGCCGACCCCCGCGGACTGGGCGCGGCTGTCCGCGGCCTGGCGCCGGGATCTGGACGATCGCATCGCCGAGCTCCAGGACCTGCGGGACCGGCTGACCGGCTGCATCGGCTGCGGCTGCCTGTCGCTGGACACCTGCCTGCTCGCCAACCCCGACGACATGCTCTCTGCCCAGGGCCCGGGCGCGCACCGCCTGCACGGGTAGCGGGCCGGCTGCGCCGGCGGGAACCTAGCCCAGCCGGGCCACCGCCAGCGCCGCGGCGAGCAGCATGATCGCCCACGATCCGGCCCGCAGCGCCCGCTCCAGCGGCCTGATCAGCACGTCGGCGGACAGCTCGGTGACCCGGCCGTCGGCGTACCGCACGGTCCCGGACACCGCGCCGACCCGCCGCCGGATATCCCGGGCCGGCGTACTCAGCGCCCGCTGCGCCCAGGACAGCGCCAGGGCCCCCGCGGCGCCGAGCACCGCGGCGACGCCAACCGTCCCGGCCTGCGCCACATACCCGGTCAGCAGCGGGAACGCCCCCCACGCCGCGGCGAACCCGAGGTCGGTGTGCATCGCGCCGTCGAACAGCTCCGCGTTGTACCCGATCACCAGCACCGGACCGGCGACCATGAACGGCACCAGCACCCAGCCGACCCGGATCACGCCGAACACGCCGAGCACCAGCGCCCCGAGCAGCCCGCCTGCCACCACGGCGACGAGCACCCAGGACGGGATCCGGGTGCGCAGCGGCCGCCCGCGCAGCTCGTCCAGCGCGTGCGCGGCCAGCCCGACCGCGAGGAAGAACGCCAGCACGGTGGCCACCAGCCGGCTCGTCTGCACCCGCGGCGCGAGTGCGGCGCCGATCACCGCATACGAGAGGTGCCACCCCGTGTACGGCGGATGCAGCAGCGTCCACCAATCCCGCCACCCGCCGGACCGCGCCGCGTAATACGCGGGCCGCGGTGTTAGCGGGGCCGGCGGGCCCGCGGCGTCGGGCTCATCCACCCTTCGTTCCCCACATGACCAGCCCGCCGCCCAGGCTCATCGAGCGGCACCGCACATCGGTCAGGCCGGCCTCCTGCCACGCCGACACCGTCCAGTCGACCGGGTACCGCCGGTAGTGGCCGGAGATCGACGGCCCGAGGAACCGCCCGACCCGCCACCACGCCGGGCCCCCGGTGACCAGCCCGCCGGCCGGCAGCACCGCGCGCGTGTACATCCACCACAGCGGCCACCACACCGGCCCGGACGGCACCGCGAATTCCAGGCTCGCCATCACACCGCCCGGCTTGACCACCCTCGCCAGCTCCGCGAGCACGGCGGTGGGGGAGTCGACGTACCGCAAGAGATACGTGAACGTCAGCGCGTCAAAGCTGGCGTCCGCGAACGGCAGCCGTTCGGCCTGCCCGCAGGTCAGCGTCACCCGCGACCCCAGCCCCGCCGAAGCCACCCGCCGTGCCCCCTCCCGCAGCATCTGCTCGGTCAGGTCCACCCCGGCGATCCGCGCCGCGGGGCACCGCCGCGCCAGCGACAGCGTCACGCCCGCGGTCCCGGCCGCCACGTCCAGCACCCGGCCGGCCGTGCTGGGGACGCGGCTGACCATGAACGAACGCCATTTCTCGTTCTGATAAAAGGAGAGAAGCTCGGCGAGCAAGTCGTAGCGGGCTGGCAGCGGTGCGAACAGAGAGCGAGCATCGGCCATATCTGACACCGTACGCCCGTTTAGTCACGGCAGGGCGGCGCGTATTTTCTCCGCGTATGCCGCGGCCGGGTGCGCGTCGTCGTAGCGGTGCCGCGGGCCGAGCCAGAAGCGCAGGCCGTCGCCCTTCGTGCGCGGGATCACGTGCAGATGCAGGTGCGGCACGGACTGGCTGACCACGTTGTTGATCAGGACCATCGAGCCCTGGGCGCCGAGGCCGTCCTCGACCGCGCGCTCGAGGCGCTGCGCGGTCGTGAAGAACTCCGGCACCAGCTCCGCCGGCAGGTCGCTGAGCACGAGGACATGCTGCTTTGGCACGAGCAGCGTGTGCCCGCGGAACAGCGGGCGGTGGTCGAGGAAGGCGATCAGCGACTCGGTCTCGAGAATGGTCTCGGCCGACTTCTCGCCGGCGATGATCTCGCAGAAGACACACGGCTTGGCTGGCATCAGCAGAAAGTGTACTGAGCACCACCCTCGCGGGGTTGGTTCTCCCCACCAGCAAACCGGTCTTGTCCGCCAGTGCTCGCGGGCCGCGGTCGTGCTCGCCGTGGTGGCGTACCGGAGCCTCGATCTAACGAGGCGATCTCGAACCAGACGCAGGTGCCGGCGTTCTCGCGGACAAAGCCCCAGCGGTGCGCGATCTCGTTGACGAGCTGGAAGCCGCGGCCGCTCTCGTCGCTCCGGCCGGCCTCCCGCCAGTGCGGCAGGCCGGTGTGGCCGTCGTCGATGACGTCCACGTGCACGTACTGCCCCTGCTCGCCGTGCCGGACCACGACAACAGTGATCGCCGACGCGTCCGCCGCGTGCTGTATCGCGTTCGTGATGAGCTCGCAGGCAAGCAGTTCGGCGTCCATGGAGCCGGGATGGTCGCGGAGCGCGTCCCGGACGAAGCGCCGCGCGGCCGGTACCTCCTCGGGGCGCCGGGTGAAGGTCCGGGTTTCCGCGAGCGACCCGAAGTGGATCACGCCCGGCGCCCGTTGCGTGCCAATAGCCGTAATGGGCGCACCGGGCATATCGGCCTCCGCATCGTGCATGACTACCGTCCGTACTCCTACGGTAGCTCAGAGCAGCCAGCAGGTCACCTACTGTTTCGACTCGAATACCAGCCGTCCCCGAACCGCCCTGCCAAGCCACCCTGCCCCGCGGCCCCATGCCGTCGCCCGCCCCGCAACCCGAAGCAGGACATCTAGCCCATTCCGGGCGCACCGAAGGTGCGCCAGATTATTGCGGACAGTTACCCCCCGATTTGGGAGGGTAAGTGTCCGCAATAATTTCGGACTGCCTTCAGAGCTTGGATTTGCGTCGAACGTACCGGGCTAAAACGGGCACTACGAGCAAGGGCGCGCTAGAGGTTACTGGCTGAGCGTGGTGTTGTGACCCGTAATCGTGACGAGTACGCCCTGCTGGGTGACCGTGACGTTGTCGATCGTGACGCCGGCGGGGAGTTTGGGCACCGAGACGTCGAAGTCGACCAGGTTGCCGAGCAAGCTGGTGGGCACGTCGCCCGCGGACACCAGCGACACGTTGAACTTGGTGGCGCTTTTCCTGGTGACCCGCGCGGTCAGCGTCGTGTTGACGACGCCCAGGTCGACGTTCGCGTTGATCTCGTTCGGGTGGCCCGGGTCCGGCGCCAGCGTGATGCCGTCCCCCACGCCGCCGGCGTCCGCCAGTTCGCCGAACGTGATCAGCGCGGAGCCGTCAATGGTGTCAATCGTGGCACTGCTGAAACCGCCGTTGATGTGCATCCCGTGCAGGGTGGCATGGAGGCTGGAGATCGTCAGCGGGCCTTCGGGCACATTGGACGCGTTGATGTCGACAGTCTTGAAATCGTGGGCGAGCAACTGGGTGAAGAACGGGAAACCGTGGATCGTCACGTTCGGTTTGGTGGGGAATCCCTGCTGCTTGATCTGGTTGGCCATGGTGTTTTCCGCGACCGCGTTCGCGATCCGGTCGGCGCCTACGAGGAGTACCAGGACGACTACGACAACAATGCCCGTGACGAGCGGCCAGCGCCTGCGGCGCCGCCGGGGCCGCATGGTGGGATACACCTGAGTCGGTGCCTGCGGCGGCTGTTCCGGCCAGCCGCCCGGCAGGGGTTGCGTAGGGTCATAACTCATCGAATATCAACATCCTTTACGCCCCCGGTCCGGCAGACCGGTTATCCAAGTATCAGCGAGCCTTGCGTCAAAGGTAACCGTCGGCGGGAATAACTCAGCCGATTCCCGTTTGGGGTACACGGCCCTACACTCTGTAGACATGCCCCCCGAGCCGCAGCATGCCGGGACCGAGGTCGTCCGCGGATTTACCGTGCCTGATCTGGTAGTCCGTACGCGTCGATCCGATCACCGGCTGCAAGACGGCGGCACCTACCGGATCGGGCGTGACCCCGAGTCAGACATCGTGATCGACGACAAACGCGTCTCGTGGAAGCACGGCGTGATCCGCGTCGACCGGGACGGGTGGGTGCTGGAGGACGTCGGCAGCACCAACGGGACGTTCCTCGGCGCGCGCAAGGTCACCCGGATCGAGATCGCCGCCGACTGCGTGGTTCGCTTCGGCAACGTGGACGACGGCCCGATCCTGCGCTGCATGCCGCAGCCGGCGGCGCTCGGCCAGTCCGGGCTCGGCCAGTCCGGGCGGCGCCCGTCGTTGCCGGATGCGTTCCCGCCCGCACCGCCGGCCGCCGCCTTTGGCGTCATGCGGGACCTTCCCGCGGAACCCGAGGTGACGGCCCCGCCCGAGCCGCCGCCCGCACCCAGGGCGCAGCCAGCGGCGCAGCAGCTGCCCAGCGTGGACCGCCGCCCGACGCAGCGGCTGAAGCTGCCGGCCCAGGTCATGCGCATCGGCCGAGCCGCGGGCAACGACCTCGTCCTGACCGGCGACATGGAAGCCTCCAAGCAGCACGCCGAACTCCGCAAGTCGCAGTCGGGCAGCTACGAGATCATCGACATGGGCAGCCACAACGGGACGTTCGTCAATGGCGAGCGGGTGTCGCGCAAGCTCCTGTCCGACTCTGACATCGTCAGCATCGGCCGGTCCACGTTCCGGCTGGCGGGCGGCGAACTGCGCCAGTTCGTCGACGAGGGCAACGTCGGCTTCTCCGCCGAAGACCTGGTGGTCAAGGTTTCCGGCGGCAAGATCCTGCTGAACCACGTGTCGTTCCCGATCCCCGAGCGCTGCCTGCTCGGCGTCATCGGCCCGAGTGGCGCCGGCAAGTCCACGCTGCTCGGCGCGCTGACCGGGATGCGGCCCGCGGACACCGGCACGGTGCTCTACGACAACCGTGACCTGTACCGCAACTACGCGGAACTGCGTCACCGCATCGGCCTGGTGCCGCAGGAAAGCGTGCTGCACACCCAGCTCACCGCCAAGCGCGCGCTCCAGTACTCCGCCGAGCTGCGCTTCCCGGCGGACAGCCGCAAGCACGAGCGCAACACCCGGGTCGACGAGGTGATGGGCGAGCTCGGGCTCACCAAGCACGCGAGCACCCGTGCCGACCGGCTGTCCGGCGGCCAGCTCAAGCGCGTCAACGTGGCCCAGGAACTGCTGACCAAGCCGTCGCTGCTGTTCCTGGACGAGCCGACTTCGGGGCTGGATCCCGGGCTGGACAAGTCGGTCATGGAGCAGATGCGCGACCTGGCGCACGACGGCCGGACGGTCATCGTGGTCACGCACAGCGTGGCGAACCTGGACACCTGCGACCGCCTGCTCGTCCTGGTGCCGGGCGGCAAGATCGCGTTCTATGGCCCGCCCGGCGAGGGGCTCAGGTACTTCGGCCTGCCCGGCTGGGCCGAGGTGTTCCAGGCGTTCGAGCGGTACCCGGACCGGGACTGGGCCACCGAGTTCGCGGCGTCCCCGGCGTACCGTCAGTACGTGCTCGGGCAGCGCCCCAAGCCGCCCGCGGCCAGGAACAGCGCGCCGGCCGTCCAGGCCGAGCTGCCCGCCGCGCCCCCGCCGCAGCACCGCGGCTCGATCCGCCAGCTCAGCACGCTCACCCGGCGGTACATGCGGGTGATCGCGTCCGATCGGGGCTACCTGCTGTTCATGGGGCTGCTGCCGATCATCCTCGGCGTGCTCATCCACCTGGTCGGGTCTAAACAGGGCCTGGGCGGCGCACCGGGTACCAACACGAACGCCAGCGAGACTCTGGTGCTGCTCGTCGTCTGCGCGTGTCTCGCGGGTACCGCCAGTTCGGTCCGCGAGCTGGTCAAGGAACGACCTATTTATATTAGGGAACGGGCGGCCGGGCTGTCGTCCGGCGCCTATATCAGCTCCAAGCTGCTGGTGCTCGGTGTGATGAGCGTCGTGCAGTCCGTCGTCCTGGTCGTGCTCGGCATCGTCGGACGGCCGCTGCCGCCGGATGGCGCATTCCTCAACGGCTTGCCGCTGGTCGAGCTGCTGCTCGGCATCGTCGTGCTCGCACTCGCCTCGATGTGCCTCGGGCTGTTCGTTTCCGCGCTGGTCAGCACGTCGGAGAAGGCGATGCCGTTCCTGGTGCTGCTGACGATGATCCAGGTCATCCTGTCCGGCGGCGTGGTGGCGCTGGCCGGAAAGATGGGGCTTTCCCAGCTGGCCTGGATCGCCCCGTCTCGCTGGGGCTACGGCGCGGTCGCGGCGACCGCGAACCTGAACGTGCTGACCCCGACGGCGCCAGGCAACATCACCGACCCGCTGTGGCAGCACAACTCGTCCACCTGGCTGCGGGACATGGGCATCCAGCTGGGGCTGGCGATCCTGTTTGCCCTGCTGGCCTACCTGCGCCTGCGCCGCCTGAGCCCGGGCCGCCGCCGCTAACGCCGCCCGCCTGGGGTCCATGATCGTTTGACGTTTTTTGGCGTGCCATCACGCACCGAGCCGTCAAGCGATCTTCGATCGCCCGGGACGCGCCGGACATTTCGGGCGGCTGGCGCGGGTGCGCCGCGTTCGTGTCGTGCAGTCTGCGTGCCAGATGCGCAGTTGAGCCCACTAGACCGTGTCAGCGTGTGCCCAAGCACGCTCTAGCGGGCTCATTTGCGCAATGGACAGGACTGCGCGGACTGAGGACGGCCGGGAGCGAGCGGCCGCTAGACGGCTGGCTCGTCGTGGATCAGGGTGCCGAGCATCTCGCGGCGTAGCTCGCTCAGCTCCGGCCTGCCGACACCGAGGCCGTGCGTGACGTACGCGCCGAACGATCCGTACCGCCGCTCCGCCTCCTCGAAGGCCGCGGCCAGGTAGGTGGGGCTCTGCTCCAGGATCGGCCGCAGCAGTTCGGGGTCGGCGACGATGCCGGTCTTGACCAGGTCGAACCGCAGCTTCTGGTATCCGGTCCGGTGGAAGTCGTTGGACAGCAGGTAGTCGCGCAGCACCTGTTCGCGCGGCACCCCGAGGATGGTCAGGACCAGCGCGGTCATCCAGCCGGCCCGGTCCTTCCCGCCGGAACAGTGGTACAGCGCGGGCAGTCGTCCCCGGCCGCACAGATGCCGCAGCGCTTCGCCGAACGCTTCCCGCTGCCGCGGGTCAGCGACAAACCGCCGGTTGATCTCGACCATCAGCGACGCGGCGCGCCCGTCCCCGAGCTCGGCTCGCTGCCGGTCGTGGTCGCCGCTGGCGATGAGCTCGTAGATGTTCCCCAGGTCACCGCCGGCGACCGGCACGCTCACCGGCGCCAGACCCGGCGGCAGCCGGTCCGAGCCGCTGACCAGGATCTCGCCGGGCGTCCTGAAGTCGATCACGGTGCGTAGCCCGAGCGAACCCAGGGTGGACACGTCCGCGACGGTCAGCTGGCTCAGCGCGTCGCCGCGGAACACCCGCCCGCGGACCACGTCGGTCCCGTAGCTGCTCCGGTATCCGCCGATGTCTCGCACGTTGACCGCGCCGTCCAGCCCTACGTGGCGAGACGGCGCGAAATGCCCGGTCATGTCCTCAGGCCCATCGTGCACCACCAATCGCAATAAGAGTATGCATAGGCTTGCGCCATGGACAATGCGATGCTCCACGGGTTTCCGCTGATCGACGGGCACAACGACCTGCCGTGGACATTGCGCATGCAGCATGACGGCGACACCGGAGCAGTCGACTTTTCCCGCCCGGTATCGGGCCAGCACACCGATCTGGACCGGATCGCGGCCGGCGGGCTGGGCGCCCAGTTCTGGTCGGTTTACGTGCCGGCCAGGGCGGGCGAGGCGGCGACCGCCATGGTCCTCGAGCAGATCGATCTGACCCGCCGGATGATCGCCGCGTACCCGTCGCGGCTTGAGCTCGCGCTGACCGCGGACGACGTCGACCGGATCGTCGCGGCCGGGAGGCTGGCCTCGCTGCTCGGCGCCGAAGGCGGCCACGCCATCGCCTCCTCGCTCGCCGTGCTGCGCATGCTGTACCAGCTCGGCGTCCGCTACATGACGCTCACCCACAACAGCAACGTGGCCTGGGCCGACTCGGCGACGGACGAGCCCGCGGCCGGGGGACTGACGGACCTCGGCCGCGACGTGGTCAGGGAGATGCAGCGGATCGGCATGCTCGTCGACCTGTCGCACGTGTCGCCGGACACGATGCGGGACACCCTCGACGTGGCGGCCGCGCCGGTGATCTTCTCCCATTCGTCGGCGCGCGCGGTGTGCGACAGCCCGCGCAATGTGCCCGACGACGTGCTGGCCAGGCTGGCGGGCAACGGCGGCGTCTGCATGGTGACGTTCGTCTCCGGGTTCGTGTCCCAGGACTGCGCCGACTGGATCGCTGAGCTCAAGGCCGAGGTCGCCCGGCGCGGCATGGATCCCCGGGACACGAGTCAGCTCGACGCGGTCAGAGACGACTGGGAGCCGGCGCATCCCCAGCCCACCGCGACGCTGGCCCAGGTCGCCGACCACGTCGAGCACGTCCGTGAGGTGGCCGGCCTGGACCACGTCGGCATCGGCGGCGACTATGACGGGACCCCTGACGTCCCGGTCGGCCTGGAAGACGTCTCCGCCTACCCGAACCTGTTCGCCGAACTGGCCAGGCGAGGCTGGTCCGAGTCTGACTGCCGGGCACTGGCCGGCGCCAACCTGCTCCGCGCCCTGCGCGCCGCCGAGGCCTACGCCGCCGCATAATTGCACTAAGCTCGCACGCGATGATTCCCCAGACGCTGCCCCGGCCACGGCTGCTGACGTGGCCCGCGCTAGACGCCGCGGGACTGGACGCGGCGGTGACCGAGCGGGCCGGGGGCGTGTCCGCGGGGCCGTACGAGTCGCTGAACCTGAGCCTGTCGGTGGGCGACCACCCCGCGAACGTGCTGGAGAACCGGCGGCGGCTGGCCGCGGCCTTGACCGCGGAGCCGGATGACTTCGTGTTCGCCCGGCAGGTGCACGGCGCGGGCGTGCGGGTGATCGGCGACGCGGACCGGGGGAGCGGCACGCGCACGCTGGACGACGCGATCCCGGACACGGACGCCCTGGTGACCACCACGCCAGGGATAATCCTCGCGATCTTGACCGCGGACTGCGTGCCGATCGTGCTGCACGACGCCGAGGCCGGCGTGCTCGCCTGCGTTCACTCCGGCTGGCGCGGCACCGTGGCCCGGATCGGCGCGGCGGCGGTGACGGTCATGACCGGCCTCGGCGCACGGCCGCACCGCATCGTGGCCGGGATCGGCCCGGCGATCGACCCGGCCAGGTATCAGGTCGGGCCGGATGTGCACGGGGCGGTCACCCGAGCGTTCGGCAAGACCGACGCTCTTCTGCGGAAAGACCCGACGGCTCCGGAACGCTGGCTGCTCGACCTGTGGGCCGCGAACCGGCGCGTGCTCAGGGACGCCGGCGTGCTCGAGGAGAATATCCACGTGACGGACATTCCCACCGGTAACGCCTTCTTCAGTGACCGCGCCCAGCGCCCCTGCGGCCGGCTGGCCTTGGTCGCGCGCCTGCGGCGGCCGGAGCAGGCCCGATGAGCGTCTTCCGCTACGAGTCGTTCACGACGGACGCGAATCAGGGCCTGCTCACCTGCCGGTACTCGCTCGACGGCCGGGAGTTCACCGAGCGGGTGACGCTGCCGCCCGGCCCGCGCTGGGAGACGCAAGCCGCGCAAAAGGCGGCCCGCCTGGTGTTCTTGCTGGCAGGCGTCTCGTACTACAAGACCGCCGCGCCGCCGGTGATCGACCTCGGCGATACCCCGCTGACCGCGCGCGAGCGGGAGTTCCTGCGCGACTTCTACCGCAACGGGCTCGCCGAATTCGCCTACCGCAACGGCCTGACACTCGACGGCCTCGAGCTGCGCGCCACCCACGACTCCGGCTACGCCGGCGCGCTCGGGACCACCAGGGAACGCCGGGCCCTAGTGCCGTTCGGCGGTGGGATCGACTCGATCGTGACCGTCGAGCAGGTCCGGAAACAAGCCGACGTCCGGCTGTTCGTGGTGAGCCGGCCCGAAGACAGCTACGACGCGATCGAGCAGCCCGCGGCGGTGGCCGGCCTGCCGATCACGCGCGCCTCCAGGGAGTTCGACCCGCAGTTGCTGCGCTCGGCGGACAACGGCTTCCTTAACGGGCACGTGCCGGTGACCGGCATCATCTCCGCGATCGCCGTCCTCGCCGCGGTGCTGGACGAGCGGGACGCCGTCGTGATGTCCAATGAATGGTCGGCGTCTATTCCGACGCTTGAATTCGACGGCAAGCCCGTCAATCACCAATACTCGAAGAGTGCCTCGTTCGAGCGTGCGTTCCGTCATGTGCTGGCGGAATCCCCAGGATACTTTCCCGAGTATTTCTCCTGGCTGCGCGACCGGACAGAGCTCTGGGTAGGGCGCGAATTCGCGACCCTGGAGAAGTACCACAGCACGTTCCGTAGCTGTAATAAAGCTTTTTACAGTGACCGGAATCGCCGGCTGGATCATTGGTGCGGTCAATGCGATAAGTGCTGTTTCATCGACCTGATCCTCGCGCCGTTCCTGCCGCGGGAGGCCCTGGCGCGGATCTTCGCGGTCACCGGTGAACCGCTGGCCGATCCCGCGCTCAAGGAAAAGTTCCGTGCGCTGCTCGGCGCGGGCGCCAAGCCGTTCGAGTGCGTCGGGGAGGTGACCGAGTGCCGGGCCGCGGTGCTGCTCGCGGCGCGCCGGCCCGACCGGGCAGCCGGCGCGCTGCTCCAGGATCTGGCCAAGGAGGTCGCGAGCTGGCCGGACGCACCCACCGACGCCGACGCGGAGCGGATGCTCGACCCGGTCGGCGAGAACTTCGTGCCGGCCGGTTACCGGTGACCGGCTGGGCCGACCTGCGCGGCAAGCGGGTCGGCGTGTGGGGCCTGGGCCGGGAGGGCGCCGCGAACGTCCGCAAGCTGATCGCGCTCGGCGTCACGCCGGTGCGGGTCGACGACAATCCGGACGGCCCAGGCGTGCTGGCCACCAAGGACGGCGGGCTCGAAGCCCTCGCGCAAACCGACGTTGTGGTCAAGACACCAGGGATCAGCCGGTACCGGCCCGAGGTCGCCGAGCTGGCCAGACGCGGCGTCACGCTGGCCGGCGGGCTCGGACTCTGGCTCGCCGAGCAGGACCCGGCCCGGGTCGTGTGCGTGACCGGGACGAAGGGCAAGAGCACGACGACCTCCATCGTCGCGCACTTGCTCACGAGCCTCGGCCATCCGTGCGCGACCGGCGGCAACATCGGCACCGCGCCGTGGGACCCGGAGCGGGCGGAACCCGAGCCGGAGTACTGGGCAATCGAGGTGTCCAGCTACCAGGCGACCGATCTGCACCGCGCGCCGCCCGTCGTCGCGGTCACGTCGCTGCACCCCGACCACCTGGACTGGCACGGCGGCATAGACCGGTACTACCGGGACAAACTGTCGCTGTGTACGCAGCCGGGTGCGAGGCTCACCGTGGCGAACGGCGACAGCGAATTGCTTCGTGAATTCCGTTCACAGCTCGGACCTGAAGTGGACTGGGTTCACGCGGACGACGAGCCCGACGCTGACTGGATGGTGCCGCTCGGCCTGTTCGGCCAGCACAACCGCCGCAACGCGCTGATCGCGCGGCACCTGCTCAGTGCGCTCGGCATCGCGGCCGGCGACGCCGAGCTACATGCCGCGGCCGCGGGCTACCAGGGACTGCCGAGCAGGCTCGCGACGGTCGCCAGCGTGGGCGGCGTGCTGTTCGTCGACGACAGCCTGTCCACCAACGTGCTGCCGACGCTCGCCGCGCTCGACGCCTTCCCTGGTCAGCGCGTCGCGCTGATCGTCGGCGGCCACGACCGCGGCATCGATTACGCGCCGCTCGCCGAAGGGCTGGCGCGGCGTGCGGCGGCCGCGGCGACGCTGGTGCTCACCATTCCCGACAACGGACCGCGGATCCACGCCGCGATCAGCGCGATCCCGGATCCGCCAGACACGGTCGACTGCGCGGACCTGACCGCCGCGACCGAGGCCGGGTTTCGCTGGGCCAGGCCGGACGGCGTGGTGCTGCTGTCGCCGGCCGCGCCGAGCTTCGGCCGGTTCCGCGACTACCGTGATCGCGGCGACGCGTTCGCCCGGGCCGCCGCCGCAATCAGTCTTCGACCGTTATCCCCAGGTGCCCGGCGAGCAGCGGAGCGAGCCCGACAAGCTGCACGGTGGAGATCGTGGCGCCGCGCAGCGCGTCGTATCCGGCGGTGATGCCAAGCGTCGCGCCGCGCAGGTCCACCCGCTCAAGCGTCGCCTTGGTGAAATCCGCGCCGAGCGCGCCGCCGCCGAACGTCACGTCGGTCAGCCGCGCGCTGCCGAAATCCACGTCGCTCAGCAGGCAGTTCTCGAACGTCACGTCCCGCAGCACGCAGTCACGGAAGTTGACCGAGTCGAGCTTGCAGCCGCTGAACGTGACCCGCCGCAGCTCCGAACTGAACCACTGCACGCCGGCCAGCGCGCTCCCGCTCAGCGCGCAGCCGTGCCACGTTGTTTCCGCGATATCCGTCCCGACCAGCCTGGTGTCGGCGACCTGGCAATCGGTCAGGCGACACTTCCGCATTTTTTTCTGACCGAACGAGCAGTGTGTCACCGTGCAGTCAATCAGCCGGCACCCAGTGGCGGCGGATGTCCCGAAGTCCTCATCCGCAAAGACAACCTGCTCGTACTCTTCGTCCGAACGCAGCATGCCTAACTGTAACCACGGCGGAGAATGCCAGCCGGCCCCGCCGGCAGAGCGATCGTGTTAGCGTTCCGTCCATCCGGATACCACGAATCCGGATATTTACATATTCGCCCAGCACGGCCCGCGCGGGTCCGAGGGGTGGCACATGGACGGCAGCAGGCCCGAGGTCAGCACCACGGCGGGCATGGTGCGCGGCACGGCCGAGGGCGGCCTCGCGGTGTTTCGCGGCATCCCGTATGCGCGCCCGCCGGTGGGCGAGCTGCGGTTCGCGGCTCCGATGCCGCCGTCGCCCTGGGACGGAGTACGCGATGCGACCGCGTTCGGACCGCCGCCGCCGCAGTCGGCGTTGCTGCCGACGCTCGCGCCGCCGCCACCGCCGGGAGCCGACCCGGACGAGTGGCTGACCGTCAACGTATGGACGCCGTCGCCCGGCGGCTCCGGCCTCCCGGTGCTGGTGTGGATCTACGGCGGGGCGTACCGGCTCGGCGTGTCCAGCCAGCCCAGCTATGACGGCGCACGGCTGGCGGAACTCGGCGTCGTCGTCGTGACGTTCAACCACCGGGTGGGTGTGGAGGGGTTCGCCCAGCTGCCCGACAGGCCGGCCAACCGCGCGCTGCTCGACGACGTGGCGGCGCTGCGCTGGGTGCGCGAGAACATCACGGCGTTCGGCGGCAACCCAGACCAGGTCACCGTGTTCGGCGAGTCGGCGGGCGCGGGTGCGGTGGCCTCGCTCCTGGTCATGCCGTCGGCGGCCGGCCTGTTCCGGCGGGCTATCGCGCAGAGCGTGCCGGGCGCGTTCATCACGCCGGAGCTCGCTGGTGACGTCACGACGGCGATCGCCGCGCAGCAGGGCATCCCGGCGACGACCGAGGCGTTCGCGGCGGCGGATCCGGGTGAGCTGGCCGCCGCGTCGGACCGGGTCTGGCCGCGCGAGCACTCGCACTGGGGTCAGCTCGCCTTCGGCGACGTCCCGTTCGCGCCGGTCGTGGACGGCGACGTGCTGCCGGTAGCGCCATGGCTGGCGCTGGCCACCGGCGCCGGGCGGTCCGTCGACCTGATCACCGGGCACAACCGGGACGAGTACCGGCTGTTCCTCGAGTTCGCCGGCCTGCGGGGCACGGTCACCGAGGACATGGCCGTCCGCATGCTCCGCGGGCTGGTGCCGAACATTCCCGGCGCGGACGGCGAAAAGGCGTACCGCGCCGCGTATCCCGACGCGGGTCCGGAGGAGCTGTACGAGCTGGTGCTGTCCGACTGGCTGTTCCGCATGCCCACGCTGCACCTGGCCCAGGCCCACGCGGTCGGCGGCGGCCGGACGTTCCTGTACGAGCTGACGTATCCGGCGGGGCCGTTGGGCGCGTGCCATGCGCTGGACGTGCCGCTGGTCTTCGGCACGAACGCGGAGCTCGGCCAGTTCCTGCTCGGTGACCGGCCCGCACCGGAAGCGATCGCGCTCGGCGACCTGATGCGGTCCGAGTGGGTCGCGTTCGCGAAGACCGGCGACCCCGGCTGGCCGGCGTACGCGCCGGGCCGCCGCCTCACCCGGATCTACGCGGCCGAGTCGTCCGTCGGCTCGTATCCGGAGGAAGCCTCCATGCACGTGTGGGACCAGCGGCGGTTTGACGTCCTGGACCTGACCGGCCGGTAGAGTTCTTGGGTGCCAATTTACGCACTGGGCGGACACGAGCCGGAGATCGACCCGACCGCGTTCGTGCACCCCGACGCCGTCGTCATCGGCCGGGTCAGGATCGGCGCCGAGGCCTCGGTGTGGCCGTGCGCGGTGCTGCGCGGCGACCACGGCACGATCTCGGTCGGCGCCCGGACCTCGGTGCAGGATGGCACCGTCGTGCACACCACCCATGACTGGCCCACGGTCATCGGCGCCGAATGCGTGGTCGGCCACAACGCGCACCTGGAAGGTTGCGTCGTCGGGGACCACTGCCTGATCGGCTCCGGCTCGGTGACGCTGAACCGCGCCCGGGTGGGCGCCGGCGCGATCGTGGCGGCCGCCGCCCTGGTGCCGGAAGGCTTCGTGGTACCGCCCGCCGCCCTGGTCGCCGGCGTGCCCGCCACGGTCAAGAAGACCGGCGTCCCCGCCGACTGGACCGACCGCGCCGTCAAGGCCTACGTAGAGTCCGCCCGCGCCTACCAAACCACCCTCCGCCGCCTCAGCTAGCGCCCGCCGCCTGCCTGCGCGCGCTCCGCCGGCTGCGCCCTGTCCACGCCGCCGCGCCGATGCGCGGCGATCCACTAACGCTTGTATACCAACCAACCGCACAGATATAGACCACAGAGTGGAACAAGTCGCACAATAGCCACATGCCGAGCGACCCTCCGGAACACCCCGAGCGGGAGAAGTCGCAGGAAACGGTCACGGACGTCCTCAGGCGCGGCATCGTGGCCGGCACGCTGCCCGGCGGCGCCCGGCTGGTCCAGGCCAGGATCGCGGACGAATTCGGCGTGAGCCGCGCCACCATCCGCGGCTCCCTGCGCACCCTGGAGGCCGAAGGCCTGATCCGCGTCGACCCGGTTCGCGGCGCCCTCGTGCACGAGATCAGCCGCACCGAGCTGTGCGAGCTCTACGAGATCAGAAAGCTCCTCGAGCCGGTCGCCACAGCTCGCGCCGCGAAGCACGCGCCGAAGAGCGCGATCTTGAGGGCGGGCACGCTGATCGCGGCGATGGAGTCGGAGACCGACGGCGCGCGGTTCGCCGAGTACAACACCGACTTCCACAACGTCATCGAGGAGGCCGGCACCAGCCCTCGGCTGGCCGTCATCCTGGCGAACCTGCGCGCGGTGTCCGCGCTCTACGTGACCCGCTCGCTGCTCGTCGAGCCCGGCAGACGCCGCGCCGCGAACGCCGAGCACGCGGAAATCCTGCGCGCAATCATCGATCGCGACCCGGAGGCCGCGGCGGACGCGGTGCTCCGCCACCTCGACGGCACGCTCCGCGCGCTGCTCCAGGTCCGCATCGCGGCCCCGCGGACATAACCGTCAAACGATCCTGAGCCGAGGCGTTAACCGGCCGGCGATGATCCCGCGCCCGGCCCGGCCTTCTGGCTCCTCGGCCTCCGGGGTCAGCAGCCGTTGCAGCAGCACGACCTCGGCACTGTCCAGGTCGGACGTAATCGGCAGCTTGCGTACCCGCTCCCTGGCCAAGGCCAGCGACTCCTGCGCGCTGCGCAGCTGCTCGCGGAGCCGGAGGTTTTCCTCGGCGAGCCGGCCGTGCTTGGTCCACGCGCTGGCCAGCTCGTGCTCCAGATCGGCGACCGTCCCGTCGAGCTGGCGCAGATCCGACTCGGGCTCGGCGGCCGCGAGCCGCCGGACCACCTGGATCAGCAGCCGCCGGGCAAGCTCGTCGTAGTCGAACTCGCCGTTCGCGAGCCCGTCGGCGACGCCCGCGAACGGCGGAACGTCGGCGCGCAGCGACTGCGCCCTGCGCACGGGCCCGACGCCCTCCACATCGCCGAGCGAGATGCGGTATGTCCGTTTGCCGCGCACTTCGCGCTTGATCAGTCCCGACCGCTCCATACCCGACAACAGCTGCGCGAACGCCACGCTCGATCCCGGGTAGCCCACCGCCGCGGCGAGCCGCGTGCTGGCCATCCCGTCCTTGTCGTAAAGCTCGCCGGACTCCGCGAGATACGTCACGACATGCTCGCGCGTCCCGGTCGCCCGCTTCCTGACGACTTTTTTTCCGTCCCCCACCCTCAAGCACCTGCTTACCTTGTTCGCTCCCATCGGGGGCGCGCTGAAGGTGATGCCCTTCCCTTACCCGCACAAATCACGCCCGCCGACCGATCTCATGATACGGCGGTGCTGGCAGTGCTGACGCGGGGGATCCCCAATCACGTCCGGTAGGCGCTATGATGTTTCACTCTGCCAAACGTGTTGCGCCACCCGCAACGTCGGCGCGTCGTGCACGGTCGGGCAGGGCAGCCGACCAGCGCTGTCGTACGATTCAATGAGGGTCGCGCGAAACTCGCCGTCAGCAGTGCACGTTGTCCTTGATAACCAAACGCAGTGCACCTCGGAGCATGGTGGATCTGGATGTGGCTTACGCGACCGCGCTCGTTGCGGCAGTGCTGCTGGGCGTCGGGTTCGTCCTGCAGCAGTACTCGGCCGAGCGGGAACCAGATTCACGCTTCCTGTCCGCGCGCATCCTGACCGACCTGCTCCACCAGCCGCGGTGGCTGGCCGGCATCGGCTGCATGATCGCGGGCATGCTGCTCGCCGCGTGGGCGATCGGCCATCTGGAGTTGAGCCTGGTCGAGCCGCTGCTCGCGACGAACCTGCTGTTCGCCCTCGTGCTCGCGGTCCCGCTGTCGCGGCAGGCGTTCCGGCTGCCGGAAATCGCCGGTGCGATCATCTTGTGCCTCGGCGTGGCCCTGCTGTCCTCGACCAGGACCACCAAGCCGATCGGCCTGTCGTTCGGCTCGTTCAGCCACTGGCCGGCCGCGGCGATCATCGCGGGCATCGCGTTCCTCGCCGTGCACATCGGACACAGAAGGAAGGGCCAGGTCAGAGCCACCCTGACCGGGCTGGGCGCCGGCCTGGTGTTCGGCATTCAGGACGCGCTGACCCGGCAGACCCTCGAGGTACTCCAGGGTCATTCGATCACGGTGCTGTTCACCACCTGGTCGGCGTATGCGCTGCTCGGCGCCGGCATCACCGGCGTCTGGCTGATGCAGAACGCGTTCAGCGCGGCCCCGCTGCACGCGTCCCTGCCGGCCATCGCCGCGGGCGAGCCGGTGGCCGGCATCATCCTCGGCATCGTGGTCTTCGGCGACCGGATCCAGATCTCGCCCGGCATGCTGGCGATCGAGGCGGGCGGCATCGCGGCGCTGATCGTCGGCGTCGTCGCGGTGGCGCGGTCGTCGGCGTTCAGCGGCCTGCGGAAGATCGCGGGCCACCTTCCCGTGCCCGGCGCCGCCGAACACGCGGACCAGGACGAGCACACCGCCGAGCCGCCGCGACCCGCGAGCAACAACACCAAGAAGGCCAGGCTTCACGACCCCGCGCCGGGCGGCGCCGAACGCTGACCGATCGTCGTCGACCCCCGCGACGCCCAGCCCGGACCCGGACCCGGCCGAGCAGCGGCAGAGCCCCGTCGCAGCATCCGGTCCAGCGCGATGCCGATGCTGCCCTCGGCCTCCGTGATCTGCCGCACGATCGCGATCATCGCCGGCAACGCCCAGAAGTCACCGCACACCCACAGGATGCCCGCGCCGATCTGCTGGTCCGCGAACGCCGGCAGCGTCACGCCCGGCACATGGCTATACACCGCGTAGACCGAATGCGTGGCGAAGATGCTCAGCGCCATCGCGAGCCCGATCATGATCACGTTCGTCACGAGCAGCCCGAGCGCCTGGCTGACCAGCGGCATCCGGCGCCGGAACGGGGGAGAGGGGATGTACTGGAGCCAGAACAGGATCCCGGCCGCGAAATAGCTGCCGTGCATCAGCCAGATGTGGATCGCCGCGTTCGCGGATCCCGTGTCGTACGGCCCCGGCAGGTGCCAGAAGATCATCACGAAGCAGAACAGCCCGACCGACACCCACGGCCGCAGCGCGAGCCCGCCCAGGTACCGGAGCGGCCGCGACCACCCGCCGGCCAGCACGCCCCTGGTCACGCGCTGCCCGGATCGCCTGGGCAGCGCGTCCAGCAGCGGCTGCCACGGCGCGCCGGCCACGATCAGCGACGGCGCGGCGAACATCAGCAGCAGGTGCTGGATCATGTGCGCGAAGAAATAGGAGTCCGACCAGTAGTCGATCGGCGATTCGACGCCGAGCAGCAGCACCACGAGCCCCGCGTAGAAGAACACCGACCGCCGCCGCCGCTCCCGCGCCCGCTCCGGCCGCGACCGCCGGCCTAGCCGCCATACTCCGATCTCGTACCAGATCGCGACGAATACCGCCACGAACAGGAACGGGTCGAACGACCAGTGATCAACCAGGTAGCTCATGTCCGGGGTCCCTAGCTCGACGATCCGGCCGCGATCGGCACGTGGATGACCTGCGCTTTCGTCCAGGCCCCGGCGCTGAGCCGCCACACGCTGAGCGTGTCGCCCGCCACCGCGAACGCGTCGGTCTCCCCGCCCGCCAGCGCCAGCGCCGCGGTGCGGGTCGGCACCGCGGGCAGCGGCCGCCACGTTCCGCCCGGACCGCTGATGACCGCCGCCCGGCCGCCCCCGAGCAGCACCCACGCGCTCCCGTTCGAACCGAACCCGGACGCGACCGGCGACCCCGCCACCGCCCCGGACACCGTCCAGGACGACCCGTGCCAGGCCGCGTACACCGCGCTGCCGGACGCCAGCAGAGCCGTGCTCCCGCTCAGCCGCAGCACCCGGACCTGGCCCCCGCCGGGCACCGACGGCCCGTCAAGCTGCCACGTCCCATTGGTATCAGTGAAAACCCCGGCCACACCGCGCCGCTCACAGGCTCCGGCTACAACCTTCAGACCATTCGGCCAGAACGACAAAGCGTCAACGCCCGTGACCCCGCATTCCCGTCCTGCGCTGGACGCCGCGAGCGCCGGCTCGGACGTGAGCCTCGACCACGAGCCGCCGGCCCCGCTCACCTCGACATCCCCGTTTCGCAGCAGCGCGAGTTCCGCACCCGAAGATCCCGTTGCCAGCGCGTCCGGCACGCTGGCCAGCGCCGCGCCGAGGACGCTCGGGGCCCAGTGCTGCCCGCCGTCGGTGCTGGTCGCCAGCGGCGAGAAGACCAGGCCCTGGCTCGGCCGGAACCCGATCAGCAGCGAGCCGGGGCTCCCGGCCGCGACAAGCCCGCCGTTGTCCGCGACGCCCGGGGGAGTGGCCAGCGACCAGGTGCCGCCGTGCTGGACGAACACCTGCCAGAAGTTCTCTTCCGCCGACGCCGGCCCGCCCATCTCGACGATCGCCCACACACCCTGGGCGGTCACCAGGGAGGTCGCGAGCGGCTCGTTCGCCGCCGTGACGGTCCTGGTCGCGGTGGTCCGAGGCGTCGCGGACCCGCAGGCGGTCGTGCCCAGCAGCACGGCCAGGCCCGCGAAAAGCAGCACGCCGCGGTTCACGAGCCCGCCAGTGCCTGCCGCGCGTAGCCCGCGAGCAGGGCGGAGAACGACGACTTCGTCGTGGCCGTGCCCGGGCCCGGGTCGTCGGAGACCTCCTGCCGGATCGTGCCGTTCCCGTCGATGACGACGGCGAGGTCGTCGTGCGCCGACATGGCACCGGCCGGCACGTTGTACACCGTGACGTTGTAGTGCTGCCAGACCTGCCGCAGTTCGCCGAGCGACCCGGTCAGGAACCGCCAGTTCGGGACGGCGCCGAGGCCTTCCTCGTCATCGAAGGCACGCAGCGCCGCAGTGGAGTAGTAGGTCGGGTTCGCCGCCACGGCGACCAGCTCGACGTTCTTGCCGGCCGAGCCGAGCAGCGCGCCGGCCTCGCGGAATTCCGCGCCGATGATCGGGCAGTCGGTGGTGCACACCGGGTCGAGGAACGTCAGCAGCACGACCTTGCCGTGCAGGCTCGCGAGCGAGACCGGCCTGCCGTCCTGGTCGGTGAGCTGGAACGCGGGCGCGGGGATGTCGAGCGTCACCGTGCTGCCCGCGATGGCCTCGGCGATGATCGGGTCGGCCGCGGTGCGGTTGGCCGCCGCGGCCGTCATCGGTGCGGCGCCGATCAGGACCACGGCGATCGCCGACACCGCCGCGAACGACTGCGCGCTCGCCGACGCGGCGGCCCCACGCGCCCGCGTGACCAGTCCCCGCGCCCCAGTCGCCCCAACCACCTCTGTCACCCCAAGCATCCCGTCAGTATCAGGGACACCTTCCGTCACTGGAGCGGTCTGCGGACCCAGCGCCAGGTAGCCGGCGGTGAACAGCAGGATCACCGGGATCATGCTGTTCGGGTCCGTGCCCAGCCCGCCGAGGAACCCCAGATCCTGGACGAGCAGCCAGTCCGCGAGGCAGAAGCACGCGCCGAACCACACCGCGTACCTGACCACGCCGCGCCGCGCGGTGAGCAGGCCCGCGCCGATCGCCGCCATGGCCACGACCGCGAACAGGTTGACCGCCCAGCCGTGCGCGCTGGTGAACGAGCTGGCCCCGGAGATGATCAGGTGCAGGTAGTACGGCTGCGGTGTGCCGACCATCGTGGAGATCATGCCGGTCAGCGTGCCGTCGGCGCCGCCCTGCCAGAAGCCCCGGCCGGGCCAGGCCTGGAGTACTGCCATGCCGGCGAACAGCAGGCCCATGCCGCGCACCAGCAGCGTGCCAAGCCGAGGACCGCGCCAGGCGGTGTCCTGCAGCGCGATCAACGCGCCGGCGACAGCGTAGAAAAGGACCGCGCCGGGCGCGCCGAACAGGAACGTCAGGCCCGGCGCGAAGATCCCGCCGAATGACTCGCCGAACACCCACACGATCAGGCCCCAGCCCAGGCTGGCGACACCCGCCAGTCGCGACATCGGCCCGCGCACCGCGACCAGCAGCCAGGCCCCGATGCCGACCTGGATCCACACCGACGCGGCTCCGGCCTGGATCGGGTGGTAGGACCAGATCGTGCCGCCCCAGTTGACCACGTGCTGCACCCAGGACGGTGACGACGACGCGGTCGGCTCGATGACCTGGGCGGCGAGGCCGCCGGCCATCCTCGGCTGCGCCTGGAGGAAGCCGTCGAGGACCCACAGCAGCCCGAAGCCGATCCGCAGCACGGTCCTGGCCGGCGCCTCCCCGCTGCCGCCGGTCAGCGTGCGCGACCACTCGAGCCACCCCTGGTTTCCGGCCGGACCGCCGCGGAAGGCGCGCATGGTCGCCCGCAGCAGCAACAGGAAGACCACCACCGCGAGCGCGATCGCGCCCTGGTGCAGCAACGCGGAGCGGAACGCCGCCACCAGCGTCGGGTCGGCCGGGTTGAGTCCCGAGTTCATGCCGGGCACGACAGCGGTTCCTCCCTCCCCAGCCAGGCCCCCGGTGCGTTCAGCGTAGCCCGTCCAGGTCAGGCCAAGACCGGCGCGAGCGGCAACGTGAACAATTTGTCATGGTTTCGCCTCCCATGCGGAGTCGGCTGCCGCGCCGGTCGCCGGCAGGCCGCCGGGCCTGGCCGAGCGCCGCCTGTGCCTGGAGTGCAGTGTGCGGCTACCGGGATAGGAACGCACCGGCAGTCCCGCCAGCAACGTGGAAGATTACCCCTTCGTGGAGGATCGACCCCCGTACGCGAGGGCCGCGTTACCACGAAGGGGAAATCCGCCACGTTAAACCGAGGCCGAGGCCCATCGAGCCTGCCGCAGGCCCACCGGGCAGGGTCAGCGGGACGCGGGGTAAGCGGAAAGCGGGGTAAGCGGACCCGCGGGTCGGGGGCCTAGCGATCAGGCGGTCTCGGCGAGGTCCGGGTCTAGCTCGTCGCCGGGCTCGGACGGACGCAGGCCCCAGGCCGCGGCGGCGGACACGGTGAGCACGAACAGCAGGAACGTGATGACGTGCACGCTGGTGCAGTACAGGCAGATGGCGTCGATCTCGTACAGTTCGGCGTAAATCAGGTACAGCACGAAGCCGATGCCGACGAGCAGCGAGGCCAGCCGCACCCAGGGCAGCGCGCGCCTGGCCCTATCCCACGTGCCCCCGCCGATGAATGAAAGCCGCCGCGTCATGCGCCAGGCCCACGGGCTCATCAGCGGCACCGCGGCCACGTAGAACAGCAGGCCCAGCAGCGCCACCGGGATGCCGAACACGTACGACTGCGGGCTCGTGGTCACCTTCAGGCAGTTGATCGTGCTGTTCTCGGCACAACCGAGAATCTTCGAGTCGGTGAAGTGGGTGTACGTCAGGTAGCTCGACACCCCGAGCCCGGCGATGGCCAGCGCGAACGTGAGCCACTGGAGCCACGTCGGCGCGAGCTTGCCGTCGGCCGCGGGCGCTTGCGCCACGGCGCGAGCCGCGGACCGCGGCCGGGCCGCCCCGCCCCCGCCGCTACGGCCGCGGAGATCGGTCCCGGCCGTGGCCGGCCGGGAGCCGCCCCTGGCCGTGGCGCGGGTCGGGGTGATCGTGCTGGTCCGTGCCGTAGGGCTGCTCCGGGTGACCGGAGCCTTCCGGCTGCGGGACGACTTCGACGCCATCAGAGCTTCGCCTCCAGGCTTACAGATCGCAGCGGGTTCGCGCTCCATCGTAAGGCGCTTCGCCGGATTTGCGAAGCCATTCTACGTAGTAAGTCCGTAGGTAATCGCGGACCCGGTCAGAGCTGGGACTGCAGGCCCTGGACCGTGCTGGTGCACGCGGTGGCCGGCTGGTCGTTGGTCAGCTTGCAGATGGCGGCCGTGATGTAGTTGGCCGTCCCGTCGATGCCCTGGGCGACCGTGCTGCTGGGCTTGGTCAGGTCGGCCGCGATCTGGGTCCAGCTCAGTCCCGCCAGGATCTGCGGGCTGTAGCTGGCGCCCGCGATGATGTACTTGTTGCCGAAGTCCACGAAGGGGAACGACCCGTTGTCGCCGGACGGCACGTACGGCGGAGCGTCCAGCTTGGTGAAGATCGAGTTCTGGGCGCTGGTCATGGTCTGCAGCGTGGTGTACCCGCCGGTGCTCGGGTCGCCCTTGTTCGTGTTCACCTCGACCGGCGAGAACGTCAGGTACTGGCTGGTGTAGCTCGAGCCGTAGAACGTGAAGGTCGGCGTGTTCGGGTAGACCTCGGCCGCCCCGGTGCCGTTCTTCGCCGCCGAGTGGATCGGCGTGAGGTTGGAGAACGTGCCGAACCGGCTGAGGGCCAAGATCATCGACCAGCGCTCGGCGGCGCAGTAGGGGCAGTACTCCGCGCCCACGTACAGCATTTCCGGCTTTCCGCTGGCGGTAAGCGCCGCCTGGCCGGTCACGGTCTGCGGCTTGCCGATGACCTGGCTGCCGCCGCTGCCGACCGCGTCGGTGGTGGCCGTCGGCACGCTGGTCAGTTTCGAGGTGACCGAGGACAGGGCCGCGCCGGTCGGTGCGGCGGGCCCGGAGCCGCTCGCCGCCGAGCCGCCCTTGCTGTTGGTCTTCACCACGACGAACACGACGACGATGATCACGACGACCATGATCGCGCTGCCGGCGATGAGCAACCGGTTGCGTCGCTCCTGCCGCCGCTCCGCTTCCCGCTGCGCCGCGATTTTCTCGCGACGGCTGAAGTCTTGCTTGGTCCTGCTGGCCTTGCCCATGTCGCCTGCCGTCCGCCTTCGCCGATACCTGACGCCGATGCCTGACGCCGATAATGGTAGGGCATATCCCGCGACTGTGCCGCCCAGGCAATCGCCGGCCCTCACGGCAGGTAGTGAGGGGGGTACCGTGAGGGCCGGCGACTCCGGGTCAGCGCGCGTGCCCGGAGGCATATGAGGCTTCTGTAGTACTAAACGCTCAGACCGCGAGCGCCGTTAACGCGGGCTTCCTGAGCCCGCGCCCGGCCACCCCGCCAGGGTCCTCCCCGGCGCCGCCGGCCCGCCGTCCGCGCCGGGACCGGCCCGACTGGCTGCGCTCAAGCTGGTGGCGGAGGCGCTGAGTCCGAGCCCGTTCCGCCAGCTGACGCAGGAGCTCATCCGCGGAATTCTGAATGTTCATCGATTGCATAGACGCGCGGGCGGCGTCAAGGCCCTGCGCTGTCATCTCCTTAACCTCCCGCGTGTGAAGGAGCGTTGCGCCAATCAGCGTGCAACCGGGCATCCAGCCAGGCTGGACCCCGATGGCTCGCTCCTCCAGCACCAGCCAGGCGCGACCCACTATTGAATGGCCATCTCTACATGATCTCTATTTTTTCTAGAGGAGCCGCGCAAATCCCGGTAGCCTCGGTAAAAGATGTTCTCGCCGGGCCCAGGAGGATAGGCACGGTGAGGGCCGTGGCGCCACATTGCCGTATCGTGCTTAGCGACGCGATGTGCTGGCGTCGGCGCAGGGAGTTACGGCGGCGCAGGAGGAGAGCTACGCTGCCCGGGCAAGCGGAAGGGGCGCGAGGCCGTGGTTTTGCGCGTCGGCGTGCTCGGCCCCGTCGCGGCGTGGGATGGCGACAAGCAGCTGCAGGCGGGACAGCCGCGACAGCAGGCCGTGCTCGCGATCCTGGCAATGCGGGCGAACCGGGTTATTTCCCGCAGTGAGCTGGTGGACGCCGTCTGGGGTCAGGATCCGCCGCCCAGCGCCGAAGGCAGCGTCTACACCTACATCGCCGGACTGCGCCGGGTGCTCGAGCCTGGCCGGTCGTTGCGTGGTCCCGGCCGCATCCTGGTGTCGAGCGGGGCCGGCTATGTGCTGCACCTGGTGCCCGGCCAGCCGGACGCCGTGTCGTTCGAGCAGCATCTGCACCGCGCCCGGCACCTGCGCAAGTCCGGTGACCTGGCGGGCACCGTTGCCGCGCTCGAGGCGGCGCTTGGCCTGTGGCGCGGGGTCATGGCCTTCGCCGGCGTGCCCGGCCCGTTCGCGGAGACCGAACGCGTCAGGCTCGGCGAGCTGCGCTCGGCAGTCATCGAGGAGCGGGCCGACTCGATGCTCGGCCTTGGCCGGCACGAGGAGGTCCTGGCCGATCTGACCGCGATGGTGGCGGACAACCCGCTACGTGAGCGGATGCGCGGGCTGCTCATGCTGGCGCTGTACCGCAGCGGCCGCCAGGCCGAGGCGCTGCGGGTCTTCGGTGAAGGCAGGCGAGTGCTCGCCGAGGAGCTCGGCATCGACCCTGGCGCCGAGCTGTCCCGGATTCACCAGCAGGTGCTCACCTCCGACCCGGCCCTCGACGTCACCCAGCCAGGCCAGGAGGCGGCGGCCCAGGCAACCGCCCAGGTCCAGGCGCCGGAAAAGCCGGCCGGCCAGGCAAAGGCCAGCCCCGCTGCCGCCGCCAAGAATGCCGCGGTCCCGGTACAGCCGGTACAGCCGGCGCAGCAGGACCGGCAGGTGCCGGTCCCGGCGCAGCTCCCGCCGGACGCGGCGGGGTTCTCCGGCCGCCACGAGGAGCTCGGGTTGCTGCACGGCCTCCTCGTGGACCAGGCCGCCGACCAGACACCGCTCGTGGTGATCTCCGGCACCGCGGGGGTGGGCAAGACGGCGCTGGCGATCCGCTTCGGACGCCAGGTGGCCCGCCGCTTCCCGGACGGTCAGCTGTACCTGAACCTGCGTGGCTTCGACCCCGGGCTGGCCCCGATGGAGGCCGCCCAGGCGCTGCGCTTCGTCCTCGGCGCGCTCGGTGTGACGCCGTTGCGGATGCCGCCGGACCTGGAGGGCCGGGCGGCGATGTTCCGCAGCATCGCGGACGGCAAGCGGATGCTCGTCGTGCTGGACAACGCGGCCAGTCCGGCACAGGTGCGCCCGCTGCTCCCCGGCTCGGCCGGCACGCTGGTGATCGTCACCAGCCGCAACGAGATGGCGGGCCTTGTCGCGGCCGACGGCGCCCAGCCGATTAACCTCGACGTGCTCAGCTACGACGAAGCCCACGAGCTGCTCGACCACCGGCTCTCCCGCGACCGGGTGGTCGCCGATCCGCTGGCCGCCGACGAGATCATCGAGTCGTGCGCCCGGCTGCCGCTGGCGCTCAGCATCGCGGTGGGCCGTGCCGCGGCCCGGCCGAAGCGCTCCCTCGCCCAGGTCGCGACCGAGTTGAAGGAGGCCAGGGGCGGCCTGGACGCGCTCGAGGACAACGACGAGGCCACCGACGTGCGCGCGGTGTTCTCCTGGTCTTATGACCAGCTCAGCGAGCCGGCCCGGCGGATGTTCCGGCTGCTCGGCATCCACCCGGGCCCGGACATCTCGCTGACCGCGGCGGCGAGCCTGGCGGGCATTCCGCGCCAGGCGGCCAGCACGGCGCTGCGTGAACTGGTCCGCACCCACATGGTCGCCGAGCCGGTGCACAGCCGGTACAGCTTCCACGACCTGCTCCGCGCGTACGCGGCGGACCAGTCCGAACGCATCGACGCCGAATCCGACCGGCGGGCGGCGGCGCAGCGGGTGCTCGATCATTACCTGCATTCGGCGCTCGCGGCGGGGGCACGCCTCCAGCCGCGGCGGTGGGGGGTGCGGCCGCCGGAGGTGCTGCCGGGGGTGGTGCCGGTGGAGGTGACGGACCGGGAGCAGGCCACGGCGTGGTTCGAGGCGGAATGCCCGGTGCTGCTGGCGCTGATCGGGTTCGCGGAGGCGCACGGGTTTGATGAGCATGCGTGGCTGATCCCGTGGGCGGCGACGGTGTTCTTGAACCGGTCGGGGCGGCATCAGGACTGGGTGGCGGCGCAGCGGAGCGCGGTGGCGGCGGCGCGGCGGCTGGGGGACCGCAACGCGCAGGCGCACAGCCAGTACCTGCTGGGATTCGCGTTGTCGACGGCAGGGGACAACGCGGCGGCGGAGCCGAGCGTGCGCAGGTCGCTGGAGCTGTTCCGGGAGCTGGGTGATCGCGGGCATGAGGCGATGGTGCTCAATGGCCTGGCGATCATGATGAGCGAGGAGGGCCGGCACAAGGAGGCCCTGGACATGGCGCAGGACGGGCTGCGGATGGTGAAGGCGGCCGGATTCTGGTGGGTGCAGGGGACGCTGGAGTGCACGGTGGGCGGGCTGCATGGCCAGCTGGGTGAGTTCGAGCAGGGGCTGGCGCATTGCCAGCGGGCGATCGGGCTGCACCGGGAGGCGGGGAACTTCGCGGCGGCCGGCTGGGCCATCCAGACGATCGGCGACATCCACCGGCAAAGCGGCGATCTGGACCAGGCCCGCGCCTCCTACCGGCAGGCGATCGAGGTGTTCCGCGACGTCAGCGCCCCGTTCGACGAGGCCACCGCGCTGAACGTGCTCGGGGAGATCCACGCCGATCTGCACGACGAATCCGAGGCGATCCGCGCCTGGCAGGCCGCCGAGATCATCCTGGACCGCCTCGCCCACCCGCTCGCCGACGAAGTACGGGCCAAGCTCACCGCGGCCGGCGAGCATGCTGAGCCAGACCGGATTGCCAAGCCGCTCACCACCGGTCGTTAGGCTAAAAGGCATGAAGGCCCTGCTGCTGGAGAACATCCATCCCGACGGTGCGGCGCGCCTGGCCAAGGAGGGCCACGAGGTCGAGACGATCTCGCGGGCGCTCGGTGAGGACGAGCTGATCGAGGCGGCCCGCGACGTTCAGCTGCTCGGCATCAGGTCCGGGACGAACGTCAGCGAGCGGGTCCTGGCGAATGCCCCGAGCCTGGTCGCGGTCGGCGCGTTCTGCATCGGCACCAACCAGATCGACCTGGCCGCCGCCGCCCGGCGCGGCGTCGCGGTGTTCAACGCGCCGTTTTCCAACACCCGCAGCGTGGTCGAGCTGGCGCTGGCCGAGATCATCTCGATGGCCCGCCGGCTGCCGGAGAAGAACGAGCAGATGCACGCCGGCCGGTGGGACAAATCGGCCAAGGGCGCGCACGAGGTGCGCGGCCGCCGCCTGGGCATCGTCGGTTACGGCAACATCGGCACGCAATTGTCCGTGCTCGCGGAGAACCTCGGGATGTCCGTGTACTTCTACGACATCACCGACAAGCTGGCGCTCGGGAACGCCCGGCGCTGCTCGACCCTGCACGAGCTGCTGGAGACGGTCGAGACCGTCACGCTGCACGTGGACGGCCGGGACGGCAACCACGGCTTCTTCGGCGAGGCCGAGTTCGCCGCGATGCGGCCGAGGTCGCTGTTCCTGAACCTGTCGCGCGGCTTCGTGGTCGACCACGCGGCGCTGCGCCGCAACATCGAGTCCGGGCACATCGCCGGGGCGGCGATCGACGTCTTCCCCGCCGAGCCGAAGGCGCGGGGCGACGAGTTCGTCTCCGCGCTGCGCGGTCTGCCGAACGTGATCCTCACCCCGCACATCGGCGGGTCCACCGAGGAAGCCCAGCAGGACATCGGCGAGTTCGTGGCCGGGAAGCTGGCGGACTACGTGGCGACCGGGGCTACGTCGCTGAGCGTCAACCTGCCCGGCCTGACGCTGCCGGTCCAGGTCGGCACGCACCGCCTGGTGCACATCCACCAGAACGTGCCCGGCGTGCTCGCCTCGATCAACCGGGTGCTCGCCGACCACGGTGTCAACGTCGAGGGCCAGATGCTGCGCACCAAGGACGAGTTCGGCTACGTGCTGACCGACATCGGCACTGAGTACAGCGAGCAAGTGCTCGCCGAACTCCGCGCGATGCCCGTCACGATCAGCCTCCGCACCCTGCGCTCTTTGGCCTGAACGACAGCCGTGCTTCCCGTCCGAGCCTGCGTCGCTACAGGGGGGTGACGTAGGCGCCGGAGATGCCGCCGTCGACGAGGAAGGTGGCCGCGGTGATGAAGGAGGCGTCGTCGCTGGCCAGGAACGCCACCGCGGACGCGATCTCCTCCGGCTCGGCGAACCGGCCCAGCGGCACGTGCACCAGGCGCCGCGCCGCGCGCTCCGGGTCGGCGGCGAACAGCTCCTGTAGCAGCGGGGTGTTGACCGGTCCCGGGCAGACCGCGTTGACGCGGATGCCCTCGCGCGCGAACTGCACGCCCAGCTCGCGGGACAGCGCGAGCACGCCGCCCTTGGACGCGGTGTAGGAGATCTGCGACGTCGCCGAGCCCATCACCGCCACGAACGACGCGGTGTTCACGATCGCGCCCTTGCCCTGCCGCTGCATGTACGGGATCGCGGCCTTGCAGCACAGATACACCGAGGTCAGGTTCGCGTCCTGGACCCGCCGCCAGGCGTCGAGCCCGGTGGACAGGATCGAGTCGTCGTCGGCCGGGGAGATCCCGGCGTTGTTGAACGCCACGTCGACCGAGCCGTAGGCGTCGAATGCCGCGGCGAAGGCCGCCCCCACAGCGGCCTCCGCCGTGACATCGGCGTGCACGAACAGTCCACCGGTCTCCGCCGCCGCCTTCTCGCCCGCCGCGTCGTCGATGTCGACGGCGACGACGTGCGCGCCCTCGGCGGCGAAGCGCCGCGCCGCGGCCAGCCCGATGCCGCTGCCCGCGCCGGTGACGACGACGGTCCTGTCCGCAAACCTCATGTGTTACTCCTGCGTCGAGATGAAAACGTTCTTGGTCTCGGTGAACGCGTCCGGGGCGTCCGGCCCGAGTTCGCGGCCGAGGCCAGACTGCTTGAAGCCGCCGAACGGCGTCCAGTACCGCACCGACGAGTGCGAGTTCACCGACAGGTTGCCGCTCTCCACCGCCCGGGCGACCCGGATCGCCCGGCCCACGTCGCGGGTCCAGATCGAGCCGGACAGGCCGTAGGGCGTGTCGTTGGCTATGCGCACCGCGTCCGCTTCGTCCGCGAACGGTGTCACGGTCACCACCGGGCCGAAGATCTCCTCGACGTATGCCCGGTCATCCGTCCGCACCGGGGCGAGGACGGTCGGCGGGTACCAGAAGCCGGGGCCGTCCGGCGCGCTGCCGCGGAACGCGACCGGCGCCCCGTCGGGCACATACGAGGCGACGTGCGCGCGGTGCGCCGCCGAGATCAGCGGGCCCATCTCGGTACCGGCCGCGGCCGGGTCGCCGACCGCGACGCCCTTGACCGCGGGCTCGAGCAGCTCCATGAACCGGTCCAGCACCGACTGCTCCACCAGGATCCTGGACCGGGCGCAGCAGTCCTGGCCGGCGTTGTCGAACACGGCGTACGGCGCGGTCGCCGCGGCCCGCTCCAGGTCGGCGTCGGCGAAGACGACGTTGGCGCTCTTGCCGCCCAGCTCCAGGGTGACGCGCTTGACCGTCTGTGCGCAGCCTGCCATTACCGAACGGCCTACCTGCGTCGATCCGGTGAACACGATCTTCCTGACCGCGGGGTGGTCGACCAGGCGCTGCCCCACCACGCTGCCCTTGCCCGGCAGCACCTGGAAAACCCCTTCCGGCAAGCCGGACTCGACCGCGAGCTCGCCGATCCGCATCGCGGTCAGCGGGGTCGCCTCGGCGGGCTTGGCCACGACCGTGTTCCCCGCGGCAAGGGCGGGCGCCATGCCCCAGGCGAGGATCGGCATCGGGAAGTTCCACGGCACGATCAGGCCGACTACGCCGACCGGCTCGTGGAAGGTGACGTTCAGCCCGCCGGGGACCGGGATCTGCTTTCCGGTCAGCCGCTCCGGCGCCGCCGAGTAGTACAGCAGCACGTCGCGGACGTGCTCGGCCTCCCACCGGGACTGCCCGACCGGATGGCCCGAGCAGGCGACCTCCAGGCCGGCCAGTTCTTCGGCCGCCGCGTCCACCGCGGCGGCGAATGCGCGCAGCATCCGCGCGCGGTCCCCTGGCGCGACGTCGCGCCAGGCTGCCTGGGCCGCGGCCGCACGGGCGATCGCCTCGTCGGCCTGTTCCGCCGAGGCCTCGGCCACGGTGGTGACCGGCTGCTCGGTGGCGGGATTGAGAACGGTGAACTCGGTCATGCGCGTTACGGTTCCCCTTACAGTTCCGCTCACAGGCGCTCGAAGCAGCGCCGCAGCTCCCAGTCGGTCACCGCGGCGTCGTAGGCGGTCAGCTCGACCTTGCCGTAGTTGGTGTAGTGCTCGACCACCTCGGTGCCGAACGAGTCCGCGGCCAGCCCGCTCTTCTCCCACAGCTCCAGCGCGTCGCGCAGGGTATGCGGCACCCGCGCGGTCGTGTCGGCGTAGGCGTTGCCGGTCAGCGGCGGCTCGAGGGGCAGCTCGTTGTCGATGCCGTGCAGGCCGGCCGCGATCATCGCGGCCACCGCCAGGTAGGGGTTCACGTCACCGCCGGGCACCCGGTTCTCCACCCGCAGCGAGGACCCGTGCCCGACCAGCCGGAGCGCGCAGGTGCGGTTGTCGGGCCCCCAGCGCACCGAGGTCGGCGCGAAGCTGCCCGGCACGTAGCGCTTGTAGGAGTTGACGTTGGGCGCGTAGCAGAGCGCGAACTCGCGCATCGCCGCGAGCTGGCCGGCCAGGAAGTGCTGGCCGAGTTCGGACAGCCCATGCGGCCCGTCGCCGGCCAGTACCGGGGTGCCGTCCGGTCCGCGCAGCGAGAGGTGGATATGGCAGGAATTGCCTTCCCTTGCGTTCGGCTTGGCCATGAACGTGATGCTGTTCCCGTCCTGGGCCGCGATCTCCTTCGCCCCGGTCTTGTAGATCGAATGGTTGTCGCAGGTGGTCACCGCGTCCGCGTAGCGGAACGCGATCTCGTGCTGGCCGAGGTTGCACTCGCCCTTGGCCGACTCGACGTACAGGCCGGCCCCGGCCATCTGGAGCCTGATCCGGCGCAGCAGCGGCTCGATCCGCGACGTGCCGAGGATCGAGTAGTCCACGTTGTACTGGTTGGCCGGCACCAGGTCCCGGTAGTCCTTGGCCGCGGCCTGCTCGTAGGAGTCCTGGTAGACGATGAACTCGAGTTCGGTGCCGACCATCGCGGTCCAGCCGCGCTCGGCCAGCCGGGCGGTCTGCGCCTTCAGGATCTGCCGTGGCGAGGCCACCACCGGCGCGCCGTCCAGCCAGGTCAAGTCCGCGATCACCAGCGCCGTGCCCGCGTGCCACGGGACCCGCCGCAGTGTGGCCATGTCCGGCGCCATCACGAAGTCGCCGTAACCGCGGTCCCAGGAGGACATCGCGTATCCGTCGACGGTGTTCATGTCCACGTCCACCGCGAGCAGGTAGTTGCAGCCCTCGGAGAAGTGTTCGGCCACCTCGTCCAGGAAGAACTCCGCCGACAGCCGCTTGCCCTGGAGCCGCCCCTGCATGTCGGTGAACGCCAGCACGACCGTGTCGATGCTAGCGGGGTCGGCGGTGCCGACGGGCGAACCGTCGCTGGCCGCGACCCGCAATTCCTCCAGGTTAAGCATGCCGTGTCGTGCACTCGGGGTCATCAGGCGGATAGCTCCTGTTCGATCGCGGCCAGTTCCTCAGCAGTGCCCTGAACTCGCGGTCCGGTAAACCACTTACGCGCGGAAACCAGCCAGTAGATGCCGGCGTACCCGATCACCACGGCCACCGCGATACACGCGTAGTTGAACGTGGCGTAGCCGATGGGACCGAACTGCGGCAGCATGAACAGGAAGAAGATGATCACCACCCACACCACGGCCGTCCAGCCGATCAGGTAGCTCCACCGGCCCAGGTGCCAGGGCCCGCGCTTGAAGCTGTCGCCCTGCCGCAGCCGCAGGTACGTCGGGGTCACGTACGCGACGTACAGGCCGATGGTGGCGATGGAGGTGACCGCGCCGTAGGCGGCGGTGTTCCACAGGTAGGGCAGGCCGAGGATCAGCGCGCCGCCCGCCGCCAGCCAGATCGCGTTGGTGGGCGTCCTGGTCCGCTTGTTCACCCGGTGCCAGAAGGCCGAGCCGGGCAGCGCGCCGTCCCGGGAGAACGCGTAGATCATGCGCGAGTTCGCGGTGATCGAGGACATGCCGCAGAACAGCTGGGCGCCGATCGCCACCAGCAGCAGCAGTTCGGCGCCGGTCCGGCCGATGGAGTCGATCCAGATCTGGCCCGGGGCGACGGCCGCCGTCGCCTCACCTGCGTAGTTGCCCTTCTGGATCGCGAACGTGACGCCGATCAGCAGTATCCAGCCCGCGATGAGCGAGATCAGGATCGACATGACGATGCCGCGCGGGCCGCTGCGCGAGGCGTTGTGGGTCTCTTCGGTCATGTGGGCCGACGCGTCGTACCCGGTGAACGTGTACTGGGCCATCAGCAGCCCGACCGGCAGGATGTACCACCAGCCGACGTGGAACCCGGACATGTTCTCCAGGTCGGTGAACACGAACTTGGCCGAGGCGTGGTGCGCGCCGGCCTTCAGGCCGAACGCCAGGGCGCCGACGATGATCAGCACGCCGGTGATGTGCCACCAGACGCTGACGTCGTTCAGCAGCGACACGAGCTTGATGCCGAACTGGTTGAGCAGGGCGTGGATCAGCAGCACGACGGCGTAGATGATGATCGTGTGCGAGTGCGCGCTCGTGCTGTAGTTGAACCACAGGCTGAACAGGAAGTTGATGAACAGCGCGGCGCCGAAGTCGATGCCCGCGGTGACCGCCACCTGGCCGAGGAAGTTGAACCAGCCCATACGTCGCTCATAGACTATGGGCATGACCAGCACCAACGCTCCGCAGACGAGGTTTGTACGCGTCTCATCGGCCGACTCCCCACGGGCGCGCGCTCCGCAGGCCACCACGGGAGACGTGGCGATCTACTGCCGCAAGTCCAAGAAGGGTGATAAAGACCAGATCACGGTAACACGCCAAAAGAAGCTGGCGCTACTGGACTGTGACAAGCTCGGTCTAGAGGTCAAGCCAGAGCGCATCTATGTAGACAATGGCGTTTCGGCGTGGCAGCGGAATCGTAAGCGCGAAGGCTGGGATAGCCTTATCGAGGCGGCAAGGCGCGGGGAAATCAGCCACATCGTGTGCTATCACCCTGACCGGCTTATGCGGCAACCGCACGATCTGGAGGAACTTCTCAGCATCTCGGATCAACACGGAATCGTGCTCTATGGGCGCGTCAACAAGCGCGACCTACAGGACCCAGACGACCGGTACGCGCTCCGAATCGAAGTAGCACATGCTTGCCGTTCCTCCGACGACACATCGCGTCGCCTAAAGGATGAGATGGCAGAGCGTGCTGAAAAGGGAGAGCCGCATACGGGTAAGCGTCGCTACGGCTACGACAAGGCCGGAATGAAGATCATCGAGCACGAAGCCGCGATTGTCCGTGAGATATTCGATCGCTTCACAAAGGGTGAAGGGCCAACAACCATTGCGAAAGATCTGAATCAGCGTGGAGTAAAGACAGCGTTCGGCAACACTTGGATGCCCTCTAGTGTTCGTCTCCAGCTTCGGTCTCGTTATGTGACCGGAATCCGCGTCCACCATGGCGAAGAAGTCGGTAATGGCATATGGCCTGCCATTATCGATCGTGGGACGTGGGAACTGGCCCAAGAGATGCTTGACTACCGCGCGAGGGCCACCAAGGACGAAAAGGACGATCAACGATTCTACCTTTTGCGAGGACTCGTTGTATGTGGCAAGTGCGGGACGAGGATGGGTGGCGCCGGCGGTCGCTACAAGTGCTATCGCCAATTCCGGAAGGACGAGAAGCACTGTGCGCGCTCGATATCAGCCGCAACGCTCGAAGAGTTCGCGGAAGGCGTTGCTATCAAATATCTGGAGAAGCTGAGCGTTGACGGTCGTCCGGTCGGGGAAGCGGCAAAGGAAGCTAAGGACGCAATCGCCGACGACGAACGCCAGCTTCGCGAGCTAAACGAGATGTGGACAGCGAAGGTGATTACGACTCGCGAGTATCGTGAAATGCGACGCGAGATCACAGAGCGCATCGCGAAGAACGAGCGGAAAACCGTTGTACGTCCCATCAAACTCCTAGAGGGTCTGACAGGTCCCGATGCCGCTAAGAAGTGGGCAAAGCTTAAGGATGATCCTGAGCGAAAGAACGCTACGTTGCGTCTGCTCTTTAGTGAAATTATCATTAAGGAACAAACCAAAGCCGTCGGCGCATTCGACTACGGTCGAATCGACATCTTCGAGAACGAGCTTGTGTGACGATAGTAATAGAGAAGGGCGCGGCGATGAAGCCGCGCCCTTCGCTTCTATTCAGTCTCGGTATCGTCAACGCCGAGAAGTCGGCGAAGTTGGATTGCTTTCTCTGGGCTGATCGTAGTTTTGAGATGACTGACGATTCTGTTTATGTGATACTCGCGTTCATCCTCTGTAGCTGTGCGACGCTCCGTGCTCGTCCCATCGTCCGTCCCGTGGGACGTGTCCGCGCGCTTACGTGCAGACGCGTGCGCGAGGCGCGGGACGGGACGATCGGCGGGACGATCACTCACAGTGACGGATCGTCGGTGGTGCGAGCGCGCCAGCGTCCACGGCCGACTTGGATAGCGCGGCCTGCTCTGGCGTGCTCTTGAAGATGCCGGTAAAGCTTCGTGCGCTTCCAACCGGTTATGCGCAT
>DASRFJ010000086.1:0-1490 GCA_035651595.1 Streptosporangiaceae bacterium
GTCGGCCGGCCCCCGTTGGCACGGCCGCGCGCCTGCTGCGTTAGCCTCCGGTACCGCCGAAGATCTGGCGGATCTCAGACGCGCCTCGCCAGCCCGGCATGTGCTCGGCGTACAGGCCGATGAACTCGTTGCCGAGCTTCACCGCGCCGTCCAGGTCGTCGGCCTTGACGATCGCGTAAGCGGTGACCGCCTGGTCGCCGTCGGCGAACGGGCCGGGGACGGTGGTGACCTGGCCGCCGGACAGCTGTACCCGTGCGCTGTCCGAGGTAGGGACGAGCCCGCCGGTGTCGAGCATGGTTCCGTCGGCGATCCACCCTTTGGCGGTCTCGCCGATGGCGTGGTACAGCGACTCAGGCACGTCGGCCTGGCTCTCGCTGGTCTTGAGCAGCATGATGAAGCGTGGCATGTGTGTCTCCTCGGTGAGTGGTCTGGCTGGCGCATACCAGAATGGAGAGCGCGGGCGGCTGGTACCAGAGAACACCGATGCCAGGTATGCCGCTGCCGGGCGAGCCGTTGCTGGCAGCGCCTTTACCGGCAACGCCTTTACCGGTAATGCCGGTGCCTGGTACCGTCGCCGGATGGCTGCCGACCTGCTGGCCAGGCTCCTGCGCGAGTGGCGCGGAAGGATCACGCTGGCCCAGGTCGGCCTTCCTGAGCGGCGCGGGTCGCGGACTGGCACGCTCACCCAAGAGGATCTGGCGCACCTGACCGGTTATTCGGTCCGTGCGATCAGCGCGCTGGAGCAGGGCGTCCCGCACCGTGCTACGCCTGAACTCGTCGACGCGCTGGCCGCCGCGCTGCGGCTAAGTCCGGACGAGCGGCACACGCTGTGGTATCTCGCCGCGGGGATGCCGCCGCCCGCGTCCGCGCCGCTGCCCGCCGGAATAGATCCCGGGCTGGCCAGGCTGGTCGAGGTGACCGATCCGCATCCCGCCTTCGTCGCTGACGCGGCACGGCGCATCCTGGCACAGAACCAGGCCGCGGCGGACTGGTTCAACCTGCTGGACATGCCCGAGGACCAGCGCAACGCCACTTACTGGGTATTCCTCAGCCCGCATGCCAGGCACGTTTTTGTGCACTGGGAAACCGAGGCCGCGCAGGTCAGCCTCGGCATCATGCGCAGCCAGCTGGTGCGCTGGCCGCATGATGAGCGGATCAGCAGCGCCGTCAGCCGGCTGTGCGAGCTCAGCCCCGACGCCAGACGGCTGTGGCACACCAGCGGCGCGATCGCGCCGTACCCCGGGCCCGGCCTCACCATGCGCCCGCCCGGGCACACCGATCCCGCCCAGGCCGACGACGAGAAATATCACGTACGCGCCACAGCGGTCCGTGTCGTCTCAGTCAGGCCGGACACCGACGCCGGCCTGAGCGTGTTCCTGCTGCCCGCCGAACACGCCCGCCGTTACCCGGTGTCATCACGGCAGGCATGCGCCGCGTGCGACAGGGAAGCCCGGTTAGCCAGCGCGTCCAGCAGGACATCAACGGGACGG
>DASRFJ010000087.1:0-85630 GCA_035651595.1 Streptosporangiaceae bacterium
TGGCAGACTCCGGCTCATTAGCTTCGCGACGTCTGCGGAGAGCTGAAAGGTGACCCGGACTAGCCCGTCCTTGTTGGTATCGCGAACGAGGTCCTCAAGCTCGGCGACGCCGAAGGGGAGTTCTACCTCTTCCTTGATGTCGTTTCTAACGGCCTCGGGCAAGCTGAGGATCCCGATCGTTTGTCCCTGGATCATGTTGTAGCCCAAGACGGCGTCGATCTTGATAGAGGCGGGGACACGCCGATAAGAGGGGAGGTCGCTGTCGGACTCGGCGTAGCCGTTGAGTTCGTGTGATGCCCAGTCGCGCATCGGGCCGGAACTGGCGCGACCGCCTAGCGCGAGCACCTTAAGGAGCACGTCCTCAAGCGGTTTGTCGTTCAGGAGGTCACTCTCAATTTCGCCGAGCAGAGTCCGATCGCGCGTCGACATTGCCGTCCCCCGGGTGTTGAAGGGTGCAACCGGTAGGCCTGATGCTTAGCCAAGGTGCGCTGGCGACGCTCGCGCCTATCCGGAGAAAGTCCTGGCGCCGGTCCCGCTCCGAGCCACCGAGCCGATTCTACAGTCCTCGAGACGGGTCCATGCTTGGAGCGAAGTCGGTCCGACGGGGCTACGCCCGGGCACATCACGGGCACAGGGGCACACCGCGGGCACACGATAACGACTAACAATGCAAACCAACCGAAGCTGAGCAGTGTAGAAAACGCCTTGTAGAAACGGGTGCGGCGCGAGACCCGCTGGTGGCGTCACACCGTCTGTCAGTACACGGTCTACTGGCAGACGGCGTAACCGCCATGGTGAGGATGTCCTCAGGCGATTGCCGGCGCTTCCGCCTGACCCGCGAGCACCTGCGGCTCTGCCCGGCACAGCGCAAGGCCGGTACCCGCTCCGTGCGTGACCCCTGCCTCAAGACCAGCGCACCCGGCGGCTGTCACCCCGGGCGGCGCGGGCCATGGCGCGCCCGCCGCAGGACCTCGCGTGTCCACATCATCACCGCCAGGCGGGGTGCCGACAGCAGGTAGCTGCGGACCGCCGCGCCGCGCCGGGCGGCCGTGACCTCCGCCAGCAGGCTCTCTGCCTCCGCCAGCCACCGGCGGCCTGCAGGCCTGGGCATCAGCAGCGACACCATGCGCAGCGTGTGCCGCTGGTGCACTGCCGGGCCGGCGGGCCCGTCATCATCGTCCCGGCCGTGCACGCTGAGGCCGTTGCCTGTCCGCCGGCTGCGTCCCCGGTAGACGGCGATGAAGCTGAGCGCGGTCAAGCCCATGCAGCACGCGAAGGTCACCCTCGCCCATCCAGCCAGGCCGGGCGGCACAGCCACCGCAACGCCTACGGCGATCCACATGCCGGCGCCTGCCAGCCACGCTATTCCCTGCTTCTCCGCCCGGTCTCTTCGCGGGCCGGTGCGGGGCATCATGTGCTGCCGCCTCTCTCGGCGAGTCGCCGCAGTGCCGTGCCCTTGGGGCGCCGCGCCGCTGCGAGGGCGGCGCTGGCCTGGACCGCGCCGCCGGCCGTCAGCCGGTAGTACCGGCGGGCCGGGCGCTTCTCCGCCCGCGGGTCGATATCCTCCCAGCGGCTGGTCACCCAGCCCTCGTGCTCCAGCCGCAGCAAGATGGGGTAGGCGGTCCCGGGCTGCAACCCGGTCTCCTCCGACAGCTCCAGCCCGTACAGCTCCCTGGCCGGATCACGCAGCAGAGCCTGCAAGACCAGCTGAACCTGAACGGTCAGTCTCGGTGCCATGCAAGAACTCTAAATAGGTACTCGCGCCCTGTCAAATGTTCTATATAGGTCCGCTCCCGGCGGGCGCCACCTGCCCCTCACCCGAAACGAGCTGCACCCTACTGCTTCTGGCCGCCGGGCCGCGGGATTCGGGTATGCCGGGATCATGAGGTATCTCGATGGCGGCGGGGCGGATGGGCGCGAACCGCGAAGTCATTTCCGGATAAGCGTATTGCGACAGTCGGCAGCGCCCCCGGCGGAACCGGGGGCGCTTACGTGGATGGTTGGGGGTTAGCGCAGGGTGCGGGCGGCGATCGCCGCGCCGAGGAGGGCGGCGATCACGCCGGCGATGACGGCGTGGTTGGCGCCGGCCACGAACGCGCTGCCCGCGGTGTGCATGAGGGCCGAACCCGGGGCGCCACCCATGTGATGGGCGGCGGCGGCCGCCGCGCCGACCGAGGAGGCGCTGGACGCGTGGGTGGCGGTCATCCGGCTGGCGAACACCGAGGCGGCGATCGAGCCGAACACGGCCACGCCCAGCACGCTGCCCATGTTGCGGGTCGTGTCGTTGACGGCGGAGCCGACCCCGCCCATGGCCGGCGGCAGTTCCTGCATCGATGCGGACGTGGCGGCCGACATGGCCAGGCCGATTCCGGCGGTGGTGATCACGACCGCGAGGACGTAGTGGCCATAACCGGAGGCCGCTGATCCGGTGGCGAAGTACACCAGTCCGGCCGCCACCGCGATCAGACCCAGGGTGACCGGGAGACGCACCCCAGCTCGTTTGGCCGCAAATGCGCCGAGAGGGCTGAACACAGCCAGTGCGGCAGCGGACGGAAGTGCGCGCACGCCGGCCGCCAGCGGGCTGTAGCCGAGAACGAACTGGTAGATCTGGGTGGTCAGGAACACGGTGCCGGTCAGCGCGAAGAACATGATGGTGATCGACGCGCCGGCGCCAGTGAACCGCCGGTTGCGGAACAGCCCCAGCGGCAGCATCGGGTTGGCCGCGCGCGCCTCGCGGATCCCGAAGGCGGCGAGCAGTCCGGCGGTCGCGGCGGCCAGGCCGAGCGTGGTGCCGGAGAGCCAGCCGTTCACCGGCGCCTCGATGATCGTGTAGGTCAGCGCGGTGAACGCGGCCACGGACAGGATCGCGCCGGTCAGGTCGAGGCGCTTGCCCTCGGCACCCGGTGCCTTCGAGGCCGGCACCAGCCAGCGGCCGGCGACCAGGGCTATGCCGACGATCGGCAGGTTGATCAGGAAGATCGAGCCCCAGCTGAAGTGCGCGAGCAGCCAGCCGCCCGCGACCGGGCCGATCGCCACACCGAGGCCGCTGACCGCGGACCACAGACCGATCGCCTTCGTGCGCTCGCGGTGGTCGGTGAATACCGTGCTGAGGATCGACAACGTGGACGGCATGATGAACGCGCCGCCGATGCCCATGACCACGCGGGCGGTGATCAGCTCGGCGGTCGTGGTGGTGAACGCGGCGGCCAGGGAGCCGGCCGCGAAGACGATCAAGCCGGCGGTCAGCATCGTGTGCCGGCCGTAGCGGTCGGCGATCGCGCCCGCTAGCAGCAGCAACGCGGCGAACGCCAGCGTGTAACCATCCACGATCCACTGGAGGCCGGCGGTCCCGGCATGCAAGTCGCGGGCGAAGGTCGGCAGCGCGACGTTCACGATCGTGGAGTCAACGACGATAACCAGCAGGCTCAAGCAGAGGACGGCCAGGGTGTACCAGCGGCGAGGGTAAGCCCGTATCGCGGTGTCCGGGCTGGTCTGGGGCTTTGTTTGGGGTGGTGCGAGGGTGGCGCTCATGGGGGTCTCCATCTGTACATCTGTAAGGCTACGACTGTTTTGATATCTTGACTGTACGGATGTAGCCTTACGGGTGTCAATACGTTCGGCAGAAAAGTTTCACTCGTAGCGCAACGGGTGTAGCTTTAGCTGGTCAGGAGGTGGGCGAATGCCTGCGAAAGTTGCTAAGAAGAGGGCTTCTGGGGGTTCTGGGGCCTCGGGTGGGGCCTCGGGTGGGGCCTCGGCTGGGGGCTCTGGCGGGGCCGGGTCGGGGGGGCGGCGGCGGAATCCGCGCGGCCAGGGGGAGCGGCTGCGGGACGACATCATCGAGGCGGCCAGCCGGCTGATGGCCGATCCGGCATCGCCGCCGCTGACGCTGCGGGCCGTTGCCCGCGAGGTGGGCGTCGCGGCCACGTCGGTGTACCTGCATTTCGACGACATCGCTTCGCTGGTGCTGGCCGTCTCGGCGCGGCGGTTCGGCGAGCTGGTGCAGCTCCAGGACGAGGCGACCGGCAGCGGCAAAACGGCGCGGGAGAGGGTGCACGCCGGGTGCCTGGCGTACTGCGAGTTCGGGCTCGAGCACCCCGGGCACTACCAGGTGATGTTCAGTTCCCCGTTGCCGGAATATGGTTCGCGGCCGGTCGAGGAGATGCCGGGGTACGCCGCGTTCCAGCAGCTGACGGGCGCGGTGGCGGAAGCCATCGGGCAGTCCACGGCGGACCCGGAGTCGTTCCGTACCGCGATGCTGCTGTGGCAGCAGCTGCACGGCACGGTCAGCCTGCGCATCTCCCGGTCACGCTTCCCATGGCCGCCGCTGGCCGAGTCCGTGTCCGACGTCGTCGACCGCCTCCTGGACGGCGGCGGCGGGGGCGGAGGCGGGGAATCGGTTCGGTGAGAATCCCGGCCCGGCGGGTTGGCTACCCGGGGGAATCGTCTGCTAACTTAGCGTAGTCAGTCCGACGCTACGGCCATGGGAGCCCCCCGATCATGCCCGTTCTACGAACGCTGTGCGGTACCGCGCTGCTTGTTGTCGCGCTCGCCGCCCCCGACCCGCTGAGCGCCGCCGCGGCGGTCGGCAAGCATCACCCTGCTGCGCCAGCCAAGCACAGTGCCCCCGTCAAGCACAGTACTCCCGTCAAGCACAGTGCCTCGGTCAAGCAGTGCAGCCTGCCGGTCGATACCCACCATCTTCCGCACCCGGTGCTGAGCGCCCGGCTGAATCGCGATCGAACGGTCACCTTTCACGGCAGGACCTGCCCGGAGCTGTTGATCGGTGTCTTCGAGGTGCATGGCAAGCGCGTGCAGAACGTCGCCGAGGACCTTGTCTGCGACGCCATCGCCGACCGGCGGGGCTTGTATTCGTGTACGAGCCTTCGGCGGTACCCGATCGGCACACAGTTCGGTGTGGTGATCTCGGGCCAGTTCATCGTCGGCCTCCAGGACGCGCCCGTGCCTCCGTCGCGGCACCCTCGGCATCGGCGGCCTAACGGCGCGCCCGAAACGGGCTTCGGCGTTATGGCCGGGAGCGTCGCCCACCACCACCTGCGTGGCGGCCACCCCGCTGTGCAGCATCCGCACCTTCCGCGCCGCACATGAACGTGGATCGTAGGGTGCGGTTTTCCGCACCCTACGATCCACGTTCTGGGAGCTAAGGGTTACGCACCCATCTCCCGAGCCCGTCGCGGCAGGCCGAACGCCACCGCGAACGACACCACCAGCAGCCCGATCGTCGCCACCGTGGTCCACTGCGCCGCGCTGAGGTAACCCGCGACGTGAGCCCCTGAGCCAGAGCCAGACCCGGACCCGTCGAGCGCGAAGAAGATGGCGCCCAGGCCGGCGATGCCCAGCGACAGCGCGAGCGAGTTGACCGTCTGCAGGATGCCGGACGCGGAGCCCATCTCCTGCGGCTGCACGCCCGCCATCACGATGTCGAACAGCGGCACGAACACCATGCCCATCCCGATCCCGCCGATGATCATCGGGGCGAGCAGGTCGACGGTGCCGACGCCGCCGCCAGCGGTCCGCAGCGTCAGGTAGACGCCCAGCAGGCCGGCGATCTCGACGACCAGGCCAGCGTGCAGGACGCGGCGGCCGAGCTTGGCCATCGTGATGCCGCCCACAGCGGAGCCGACGAAGGCACCGGCCGCCCACGGCGCGGTGGTGATCGCCGAATGCCAGGGGGTGAAACCTAGGCCGTTCTGCAGGAACACGTTGAAGATCATCACGATGCCGCCGAGCGAGCCGATGAACGCGATCGAGAACAGGATTCCCATCGTGTAGGCGCGGTGCGTGAACACCGACGGCTCGACGAGCGTGGTGGCGCCGGAGTTCCGGCGGCGCAGCTGGTGCCGGGCGAAGACGGCGAGCACCGCGACGGCGGCGGCGAGCATGCCGAACAGCCACGACGGCCAGCCGAGCTCGTGGCCCTGGGCGAGCGGGTACACCAGCAGGAACATCGCGGTACCGGCCAGCGCCGCGCCGGGCAGGTCCAGCCGCCGCTTCCCTTCGGTGACCGACGCGCCGGCCGGCAGCAGCCGCGCGCCGGTGACGAGCGCGATCAGCCCGATCGGCACGTTCACGAGGAAGATCATCCGCCAGCCGGTGCCGAACACGTTAAGGCTGATCAGCCCGCCCGAGACGATTGGCCCGAGCATCGCGGACAATCCCATCACCGGTCCGTAGACGCCGAATGCCTTGCCCATCTCGTGCGCCTGGAACATGTCCCGGATCAGGCCGAACACCTGTGGCAGCATGATCGCGCCCAGCGCGCCCTGCGCCGCGCGGGCCGCGATCAGCTCGCCCGGGTTGACCGCTGCCGCGCACGCCGCCGAGGCGACGATGAACCCGGCCATCCCGGTCAGCAGGACCCGGCGCCGCCCGAACAGGTCACCCAGCCGCCCGCCGGTCAGCAGCCCGACCGCCATGGCCAGGGTGTACGCCGCGGTTACCCACTCGATGACCGCGTAGGAGCCGCCCAGCTCGTGCCGGATGGTCGGCGCCGCGACCTGCGCGATCGTCGAGTCGAGCAGGTCCATGACCGCTGCCGTGACAACAGCGCCGAACGCCAGCCACCGCATCCGCCCGGCCGTAGCGCCCGGGACCTCGGCGGTCGTCGCGCTGGCTGCGGTCCTTGTGGCCGCCGCCTCCATTACCGATCCCTCCATGGGAGCCCTCCGCTTCAGCTCTTGGAATGAAATCTTCCGTTCCACTCAACTCTAACAGAACGGAACGCTTCATTCCAGTACTTGCTAGACTCTTTTTCATGACCGAAGCAATCAGTGGGCACCGGCGCGGACCGCAGGGTTCGCTCAGCGGTCGTCAGGCCGAGGCAGCCCGTAATGACCAGCGCATTCTCGACTCCGCCCGGAAGGTGTTCATCGCCGATCCGGGGGCGCCGATCACCGCGGTCGCCAAGCACGCCGGCGTCGGCATCAGTGCCCTCTACACCCGCTACGCCAGCAAGGAAGAGCTGCTCCGCAAGCTCTGCACCGATGGCCTGGCAAGGTTCGTCGCGGAAACGGAGGCAGCGCTCGATGCGGTGCGCGCCGGCGGCGACCACTGGGAGGTTTTCGCCCGGTACATGCGCACGCTTGTCGACGCCGATACCAGCTCGATGACGCTGGCGCTGGCCGGCAAGTTCACGCCCACGCCGGAGATGTTCGCGCTCGCCGACCGGTCCGCGGCGCTGAGCGCGGAGTTCTTCGGCGAGATCCGCGACGTCCTGCGGGCAGACTTGGACGTGAACGACGTGGGCATCGTGTTCGAGATCGTCGGGGCGATCAAGTTCAGCTCACCGGAACGGACACAGGTGCTGCGGCACCGGTATCTGGCGGTGATCCTCGACGGCATGCGGGCGAGCGAGCGGGAGGACCTTCCCGGCCCGCTGCGGGAGGACCTCCCCGGCCCGCCGCCCGCGTGGCAAGAAGTCAGCGAACGCTGGAACCCTGCTGGCTAGATGCGAGGTCCGCGCATAGCCGGCTGACGATCCGGCCGGCGGCCTTGCCGTCGCCGAACGGGTTGACGACTGACGACATCGACGCGTACAGCTCGCGGTCGTCGAGCAACGCCGTCGCCGCGTCGTACAGTGCCGTGACGTCGGTGCCGACAAGGCGGGCCGCGCCGGCCTCGATGGCCTCAGGCCGCTCGGTGGTGTCCCGCGCGACGAGCACCGGCTTGCCCAGGCTCGGTGCCTCTTCCTGCACTCCTCCCGAATCGGTGATCACGAGATCGCACGCCGCCAGTGTGGCGGTGAAGTCCGGATAGTCGAGCGCTTCGACCAGCGTGATTCCCGCCCGGCCGCCCAGCGCGGGCACCAGCACCCCGCGGACCGAAGGACTCCGGTGCAACGGCAGCACGATCTCCACATCGCCTCGCCCGGCAAGCCGCCGCAGCACCTCGGCCACGCCCCGCATCCGGTATCCCTGGTTCTCCCTGCGGTGCAGCGTCACCAGGATCCGCCGCACAGCCGCGCCCTCAGCAGCCGCGCCCTCAGCAGCCGCACCCTCGGTAGTGAAGGCGGATCGCCCAAGTCCGCGCGCCACTACCCAGAACAGATTATCGATAACTGTGTTCCCGGTCAAGTCGATAGTCGAATCCTCGATCCCCTCCGCGCGCAGCGCGGCGGCCGCCCGCGGCGTCGGCGCGAAGTGCCACCGGGTTAGCCGGCTGACCAGCCGCCGGTTGAGCTCCTCGGGGAACGGGTCGTCAAGCACCCCGCTGCGCAGCCCTGCCTCGACATGGGCCACGGGAATCCGGTCGTAGAACGAGGTAAGCGCGCCGCACAACGCGCTGGTCGTATCGCCCTGGACGACGACCGCGTCGGGCCGGAACTTCCTTAAGGCCTCGCCCAGGCTGTCGGATAGCCGCGCGGTCAGCCCGGACAGCGGCTGGTTGTCGCGCATCACATCCAGGCTGACGCTGACCGGGATGCCGAGCCGCGCGAGCAGCGGATCCAGCAGCTCCCGGTGCTGCCCGGTGCTGATGACGATCGGCTCACGCCCGCGATCGGTGAGCTCCCGGATGACTGGCGCCAGCTTGATCGCCTCGGGTCGCGTCCCGAAAACCACCGCTACCGATCCAATTCCGGACATAGTATTTCCTCTCCATTTATGCGAGTAATTCATGGCCATAACGGACGTGGTTCTTCTCGCGGGAAGTCCGTCATGCCCCAGGCTGAGGCAGGCCAAAGGCTAGCGCCTGGCTGGAGATCATTTCTCGTAATGCGCGGCAAGACATGCAATGGTGATGGTAAACCTGGCTATCGCGCAACGCGTCATGTAATTGCGCTCCGAAGCGCAATAGCTGGAGCGCGTCAATTTCCGAGAGGTGTAACTACATGACACAGAATGTCCCTATTGGCGCGTCCAGACGCGTGCCGGGGCGCCTTGTCGGCGGGCGGCGCCATCCCGCCGTCATCGCGGCCGGGTTGCTCGGCGCGGCGGTGCTGACGAGCGTACTGGCGCCGTCCGCCGCGGTGGCGGCGAACAGCCTCGGCCATCCGCCGGCCAGCACGGGCTCTGACGGCGTGCTCGCCGGCGATCCCAACGCGACCGGCGAGCTGCCCAGCCCGCCAAAGCCGCAGTCCGGGCTGCCGAGCCAGCCGGCCGGGTATCAGCCGCCGGCCCGCGTCAAGACCGGCGACACCTTAACCCGCGCCGCAACCCCGGCACAGGCGAAAACCTGGGGTGCCGCCGGTGCCGCGACCGCCCTCGTCCTCTATGACACGACGAATACCTATGGCTGGCTTGGTGAGCTGTACGCGATCGGCGCCGGGAACCTGGCCACGCACTTCGGCAGGGTCACCGCTGAGCCTGTGGTCGACTACCAGGCCGGGCAGGTGAACGACTACACCGCGACGATCTACCTGGGTTCCACCTACAACGAACCCCTCCCGAGCTCGTTCCGCAATGATGTGCTGAGCACGTCCAAGCAGGTGATCTGGGTCGGCGACAACATCTGGCAGCTGTCCGGCGCACCGGGCAGCGCGACCGACGCGGCGTTCCAAACGACCTACGGCTGGGACCCGTCCACGTCGTACTTCGACACCGCGGACTTGATCGGCACGGTCAGCTACAAGTCCCAGACCTTCACCCGGAACCTGAGCAATGCCGCGGGCATCTTGGCGCCGCACCTCACCACCCCGTCCGCTGTCACGGTCCTTGCCGATGCGAACTGCGCGGCCACCTGTAACGAGATCGCGCAGACCACGGGCACCTCGTTCCCGTGGGCGATCAGGTCGCGCAACCTCATGTACGTGGGGGAGATCCCGTTCTCCTACATGAGCGTGACCGATCGGTACGTGGCGTTCTCAGACCTGCTGTTCGGCGACCTGGCGCCAACAGCGAAGCCCAGCCACCTGGCCATGATCAGGCTCGAGGACATCAGCCCAGAGTCGAGCCCGGCGAACCTGGAGTCGTTCGCCAGCTACCTGAAGAGCCAGAACATCCCGTTCAGCATGGCGGTCATCCCGTTGTATGAGGACCCGAACGGGTATTACAACAACGGCACGCCGATGACCCAGGGTCTGGCCGGCTCGCCAATCGTCCCGGCGATCAGGACCGCGATCAACGACGGCGGCACGATCGTGCAGCACGGCTACACGCACCAGTACTCCAACCTCGACAACCCATTCACCGGCGTGACCGCCGACGACTTCGAGTTCTACCGGGCGCAGTGCGCCCCGACGGACACCGCGCCGTTCACGTTCCAGGCCCCGTGCCCGAACTCGGACTACGTGATCGAGACCGGGCCCGTGTCCGGCGACTCGCAGCTGTGGGCGACCACCAGGGCGCTGCTTGGCAGGACGCAGTTCACGCTGGCGGGTCTGCCGTCACCGGCGATCTGGACAACCCCGCACTATGCGGCGTCGGCCGCCGACTACGCCGGCATCGACACGCAGTATTCCGCGCGGTACGAGCAGGAGCTGTTCTTCGGCGGCCAGCTGACCGGCGGCGCGATCAACTACGGCCACGTATTCGGCCAGTTCTTCCCCTACGAGGTGCACGATCTGTACGGCACCACGATCGTTCCGGAGAATCTGGGCGACTACGAGCCCGCCGAACTGAACAATAACCCACCACGCACCGCACAGGACATCCTCGATGAGGCTCAGCGGAACACGGCCGTCACGCAGGGCGTCGCGAGCTTCTTCATTCATCCCGACTACGACCCGCTGCCGGTCTTGCAGCAGATCGTCCAGGGCCTCATCGCCGAAGGCTACACATTCGTCAGCCCGCAGACGCTTATCGCGGACAACGGCTGACCGGTTCTTACCGGAATGGCCCGGTAAGGACTTCCCGCCTCCCCTCCATCGCGCCCCGGTGACGCCACGGCACCTCCCCCTTTTGCCAAGGGTCACCGGGCCGGTGATCGCCAATCATCGTGTGCGAAAAGCGCCGGGTATCCGAACCTTTGCACACGATCTCTTAATCGTGAGGAGAAAACGGAAAAATGTACGTCAGGGGATCGGCGGTGGCCGCCGGAACGGCCAGCGCGCTGTTCGCCGCGGTAAGTGTCGGGACGATCGGCAGGATCGTCGGTTCGGTTGCCGTTCTTGTCGGTTGCGCGCTCACCGTGCGCTGCGTAGTCCTGTTCCGCGGCCGTGCGTAACCCGGTGTCGCCGGGCGCCGGGCACCAGCCGGCAGCGTCCGCGGCAGCGTCGCCGGACGCCCCGGCGATCGCGGCGTCCCCGATCGCTTCGGCGGCCGGGTCCGCCTCCGCCGCCGCCCAGCCCCCGTCGCCCTCCCAATCTCCGGCCAACCCCGTTGAGCCGGAGCCCTCTAGCCAACCGCCCTCCAGCCAGCCGCCCTCTGGCCAACCGCCGACCTGCGCCGCAACCCCGCATCGCTGGCCGCATCCGGCCCCGTCGGCCGGCAGTACCCCGCCGGATGGTGCCCCCACGATGCAGCTCTGGCATCGCCAGCCGCCGTCGGCCTTCTGGACGCCTCCCGCCGCGAGCCACAGCCCGAGCCCCACCCAGAGCACCGCGCCGAGCCCCACCCAGAGCACCGCGCCGACCGTCCCGATCGCGCGGCCTCCCGGCCTGCCCCCGGCGCCACCATCACGCTGCCCGCAGCGCGTCGCCTACACCCCCACACCGTGGCACAGCCAGTCCCGCGCCCCGCAGCCGTCCACCGCCCCCGCCCCAGACCCCGTCGCGACCCCGCCGCCGCCTCAGCCCTCGCCCGCAACCAAGCCCTCCCTGACCCCGCCGGCCAGGCCTCCCGGCCCACCGCACATGCCAGCTCCCCGGCACGGCACCCTGGTCAATCAGGTAGTCCACGGCGCGGGCCCGCACAACATGGCCGTGCGAAGCGCCCACGTCGCGGCCGCGATACCCCGCAACGTCCCGTGGTGGCTGCGCTTCCCGACGCAACCAGCCCCGATGATCCCGCACGTGCCCGCGGCGCTGCTCCCGTACAGCTGGCTCGGCCTGGCCATCGCCGTCGCCCTGGTTCTCAACGGCGTCTTCATCAGCTACCTGGTCACGCTCGTCGCCATGTTCCTCCGGCACAGGCCGAAACCGGCAGGGGACAGCAGGAACTTCAGCTGGCACTTCCTCACCCCGTGCCGCGACGAGGAAGCGGTCATCGGCGGGACCCTCGGCTACCTCACCAAGCATTTCCCGATCGCCCACGTGTGGGTGATCGACGACGACTCCGACGACGCCACCGGCACCATCGTCCGAAGTCAGGCCAGCAACAACAGCAACATCCACCTCGTCGCCCGCAAGCGCCCCGACGCGCGCACCGGCAAGAGCGAGGCCCTCAACGCCGCGTACCGTCAGCTCTCCGCGTGGCTGGACAGCCGGAACGCGGACCGCACCAGAACGATCATCGCGGTCGTCGACGCCGACGGCCGGCTCGCCCCTGGCTCGCTCGACGTCGTCGCCGCGGACCATCTGTTCGGCAGTCCGGAGACCGGCGCCGTGCAAATCGAAGTCCGGATGATCAACCGGAATGACCCCAGGCCGCTACCGGGGCACGGCCGAGCCAGAAACCTCCTCGGCCGCATCCTCATCAGGCTCCAGGACATCGAGTTCCGCACGGTCTGCTCCGCGGTCCAGATGTCCCGAAGGGTCATGCACACCGTTGCCATGGGCGGCAACGGCCAGTTCATGCGCCTCACCGTGCTCGACGACATCGGCGGCGCGAACCAGCGCCCGTGGCGCGGCTCCCTCCAAGAAGACTTCGAGATCGGCCTGCACGTGCTGCTGACCGGAGCCAGAACCGAGTACACCCCGGATACCTATGTCGACCAGGAGGCCTTGCCCGACCCGAAACGCCTGGTCATCCAGCGGACGCGGTGGAGCCAGGGCATGATGCAATGCATCCGCTACCTGCCAGAACTCTGGCGCTCACGGCACCTCACGACGAGCGGAGTACTCGAACTCAGCTACTGCCTGGTCCAGCCGTGGGTGCAGCTACTGGCCACGATCCTCTATCCGCTCCCATGGGCGGCCCTCGCCATCGCCTATCTCCGCCACCCCGCCCAGGCCGCCCGCTTCGGCGCCGAAGGCGGGTGGTCTCTCCTCGTTCTCTACGTCGTCGCCGCGCTCATTCAACTCGCCGTCTGGGGCATCGTGTACGCGGTTAAATCCGAGAGGAGCCTGGGCATCAGGCGCGGCATCGGCCTCGGCATCGCGTTCAGCCTGATGGCATACATCTCCTATCTAGCGACATGGCGTGCATTCATCCGCATCCTGCGCCGCCGCAACGGCTGGGCGAAGACCCGCCGCAACGCCGAGTTCACCGCATGCGGCACCGCTGTCGGCTGATCGCGGCAGTGACGTCAGCGGCGGCCACCGCGGCCGTCGCCACCGCCTGCTCCGCGCCCGCGCACCCGATCAAGACTCAGCAGTTCTTCTACGGGGTGACCGTCGACGACGTCACCAACCTCACCCAGATCGTCGCGTCGCTCGCCCGCCTGCCGGTCCGCCCGTTCGTCCGCATCCCGTTCGACCCCGGCGTGTCCCCCGCCGCCTACCAGCAGGCGATCAACGCGATCGCCAAGGTCGCCAGCATCATGGCCGAGCCGGTCGATTCCTCAGAGGTAACCGGCTACACCACCCGCCAGTACGCCGCCCGCTTCCGAACATACTACCGAGCTTTTCATGCTAGAGTCAAGCTCTGGGAAATCGGCAACGAAGTAAACGGCGACTGGCTCGGCCCGGCGAGCACCGTGAGCAGGGACATCGAGGGCGCGTATACGACGATCCACCAGGCGGGCGGCCAGACCGCGCTGACGCTCAGCTACGAACCGGATTGCGCCGGCGACGCGTCGCACGACATGTGGACCTGGGCCAGCAGCAACATCCCCGCACAGCTGAAGCAGGGCTTGGACTACGTCCTGGTCTCCTACTACGAGGAAGACTGCAACGGCTACCGACCCGTCGCGGCCGAATGGGCAAGGGTCTTCAACCGCCTGCACGCCATGTTTCCGCGCGCGAAGCTCGGCTTCGGCGAGGTCGGCACCCGCCCTGCCGACTCCGTCGCCGGCAAGCGCGCCGCGCTCGACAGCTACTACCGCCTGCGCATCCCCGTGCCCGGCTACATCGGCGGCTACTTCTGGTGGTACTACGCCGAAGACATGGTTCCCTATGAACACAACGTCCTCTGGCGCGCCCTTTCTTCGGATATTTCCTCATAACGACATCGGCTCAACTCTCTGGGTACCCGCCACCCCCGACCCCCCGACGTGCCGATCGCGCAGTTGAGCCCACTAGACCGTGTCAACGCGTCCTGGCTGCGGCCGCACTGGCTGGCTGGAATCACCGCGCTGTGCGAGCCCGCGCGCGCAGGAAGATGATCAGCACGACGAGTCAATTGCCTTGGTGTACCGCCTAAGCGGAGTCCCGGCTACCGTGTTAGTGCGCGAGCCGCTACGGCGTTCGCTATCGGCACCAAAACGGATCGCATGCTCGCAGGGTGTAACCGGAGGCTACGATGGACGGCGAGGACTTCCCCAGGAAAACGGAGGAAGCGTTGGCCGAGCCTGCATCGCTCGAGAACGACGTCACACTGCAGGATCTGCGGCAACTCGCAGACCGGCTGCTGGAGACGACAAAGGTCGAGTACGTGGACGAAGGAGTCCTGCTCCTCATGAACCCCCCGGCGGCCGACCACCGCGCTATCGTGCGCACGATAACCGAGGCGATCATCGTGGCGGCCTTTACGGGTGCCACGGCGGTTAAGTGGGCAGTGAACTCGGAGAACTATCAATGGGAGCTGCCGGACGGGTCGCGGCGATTTTACGTCCCGGACATCGTCGTCACGCATCCGGATGCCCAGACGCCAGAAGAAGAGCGTGCGTCGATCGCTCTGGTTGTGGAGGTGACGTCACCGGCGTCGGCGGACACGGTGTACAACGACCGGGTGGTCAAGCCGCCGCAGTACGCGAAGGGCGGCGTGCCGCTGTACCTGCTGGTCGACCAGGAACGGTCCGCCTGGTCTTTGCACGGGCTGGCGGTCGGCAAGCCGGGCTATCAAGTTCTTTCTGCCGGCAAGTTCGGCGAGGACGTGCCGCTGCCGGCTCCGTTCGGCTTCTCGGTGCCGACGCAGGACTGGCCGCTACCCGGCGCATAACCGGTCGCAGCTCACCGGCGGAATACAGCCCGGCCTGCGGCATCGCGGTAATTCGCCACCCGGCCCGGCAGGACTCTCAGATGCACGATCGTGCCGCCATCGGCCGCGGGTTCCAGGCTGGCGACCTCGCACATGGCCGCGGCACCCTCGCTACCCGCCACTAGGAGCGTCCCGACCTCAACTCCTTCAGGGTCCTGGGCCTCATCGAGAAAGGCCCAGATGCGGCCGCTGCCGTCGTCGTTGTTGAGGTCGGCGGCAATGTCTACGCGATACACCAGGTTCTCCTTAGGTGCCAGGCGTGAGCTCATGCGTACCTGGGATTGGCCCGGAGCGGTCCGAGGGCGGTGAGGAGCATGGTCAGTTCGGCGGCATCCGCGAGCCAGAGGCACACGATGAAGTGCGAGCGACCGAACATGGGTATCAGCGGGAAGGCGCGCAGATCAGCGACCGTTGGTGTGTAGACAGTGGCGAAACGCGCCAGCGGAGGCTGGGCGCACAGCGTATCCACCGACGTGTCAATAGCGGCGGTAACCGAAATGCCGGGCAAAGGTTTGCTATTTAGGCAAAAGCGACGAGCTGTCCGGCGGGCGTCTGCGCGCAAGCTATCCAGCGTGTCGGGTCCTCCTCGGCCCAGGAGAACCGAGCCTGCCGGCGCCGGCTCATCGCGCAGTAGAGCTCGCACCTCCTGAAGGCGGGGCATATTTCAATGTTAACCGAAATAATATACAGGAGAGATCCCTACTACGATCTTCCGCCGACACGTATAGGGCGTTTGTTACCAATCGCAGGAAATGCGTAAAATCTGACGTGCGGGGCATAACGAGTCACGAGCGGCGCGGGCGCGGCGCTTGCCTTCGTGCATCGCCTGGACGCGGGCGACTGGGATGGTGTGGCCCTCCTCGACCAGTTCGGGCGGCAACTGCTGCGGGGCGGGCAGCGCGTCGGACCACGGGTCCCGGTCCTTGAGCAGCGCCGCCGCGTTCCGGATCGTGAAGTCGCGCGGCGACACCGACGCCAGGTCGTCCCACTCGACCGGGAACGACACCGGCACATCCGGCCGGGCCCGCGGGCTGTACACCGCGACGACGGTCGCACCGTGGGCGCGGGTGGCGTCGAGGAACACCTTGCCGCCGCGATCCGCCTTGACGAACGCGGTAGTCGCCAGCGACGAATCGAGCTTTTCCGCCTTCGCGGCGATCGCGCGAGTCGCCGCGGCGGCGTCCTCCGCGGTCGTCGAGGGGGTGACCGGGACGTAGATGTGCAGGCCTTTGGCGCCGCTGGTCTTGACGGCGCCGCCTAGGCCGAGGTCGGCGAGCGCCTGGCGTATCAAGCTGGCCGCCGCGGCCGCTTTCCCGAAGGCCTCGCCGTCGGGTGGGTCGATGTCCAGCACCACGTATGACGGGTGGTCGAGGTGTTCGGACGTGCCGAGCGTGACGTGGTACTCCACCGCGCGCTGGTTGGCGAACCAGATCAGCGTGTCCCGGTCCTCGCAAAGCGCGTACCGCACCTCGCGCTTGGACGCCGCGGCCCACATCGTCATCGTCTTGATCCAGGACGGCGCGTACTGGGGCAGGTTCTTCTGCATGAAGGGCTCGGTGCCCGTCCGCACCCTGATCACCGACAGCGGCCGGTCGCGCAGCCCGGGCAGGATGCGGTCCGCGATCGCGTCCAGGTAGTCGACAAGGTCACGCTTGGTCGCGTTCGCCCCGTCAAACAGCGGTTCGTCAAGGTGGGTCAGGGTTATCTCGGACGTCGCCATGCGTAACGTCTACCCGATCTCCAGAGGGAGCACCACGGTCGTTCTGAGAAAAAAGGGGTGGTCGAGCCGTCCGGTCGCCGGTGGCCGGCAGATCGAGCACCAGGCTAGCTCGCGGCAACTCGCATGGACCCGCCTGGCCTGGCCGCGTGCGCGCCGCCCGTGGGTGGAGTGCAGTGTGCGACTACCGGGGTAGGAGCGCACCGGCAGTCCCGTCACCAACGTAGTAATAGGAAGATTACCCCTTCGTGGAGGATCGACCCCCGTGACCAGGGGTCCCGTTACCACGAAGGGGAAATCCGCCACGTTAACCGACGCCGATCGAGCCTGCCGCGGACCCACCGGGCGGCCAGTGGTCCACGCAGCCCCGGAACAAGCCAGCAGGATCCGGATCGGGCGGTAACTGTCCGCATTGTCAAGGTTCGAGCGGGTGGGCCGCCTATCGCCGCGCTGGCGCGGCCTGGCCATCGAGGCGCGGGCTCTTGATCGCACGTGGGGCGGCGGGCGTCTGGGCGATGGCACGCTACGACGAGGTGCACGCGGCGCTGTTGGACTGGGAGACGTTCTGTTCCTCGGCCGGCGTGGGACTGAGCAACTTCCGCACCGAGTTACCGGCCGGACCCGAAGATGCTGGCCAGCTTGGCCAGGTCCGGGAGGCCAAGGCCGGTGCCCGCGTTGTACTGCGCACCGGGGTTGCCGGTGTAGAACAGGTTGTCGTTGCTGGTGCCGGCGGTGCTGAGCTGGGTGAACGCGTCGTGCCCGGTCGCGACGGCGCGGTACATGACCGGGTTCCAGAACCCAACTCGGTGGCCCAGGTACCCGTCGATGACCACGGCGGAAGCATTCAGCTGCGGGTCCACGAAACTGGTGCCGCCCTCCTCGGTCACCCCGCCGACCGAAGTGCCGTAGACGAGGTATCCGGTCTGCGGATCGCCGTCCGTGGCCAGGTCGGGGACGGCACGGCCATCGCCGGTGACGCCCGCGGTCACCGCGGGCGCCGGATTGACGGTCCACGCGGTCGGCTCGGTGAGGCCGGGCGCGACCTGCGTGTCATTGACCGGGGTCAGGTACTGCACCGCGTGGTAGATGCCGGCGCCGCTGACCTCACGCTGATACGGCGGCAACTGCTCCAGCGTGCTGTAGCCGCCGCCGCTCCCGGCGACCACGAACTGGGCGATCACGCTCACGGGTGCACCGGTGATCTGCGCGTAGGCCCCCCACAGGTAGTCCCAGCCCCAGATGCGCTGCGCCGTCGTCGTGGCCGTGGCCGGCCCGGCCGGGCCGGACAGGAACGTGGTCCCCGGCAGCGTGGTAGCGCCGCACGCGGTCACGAACGGGCTGTCCGACGGCGTGCCGACCGCCAGGTTGGTGGTGCCCAGATCCGCTATCGCGGTGTATGCGCCCTGGTCGGCGGTGGACGTGAAGGCCGACTGACCCTGCGCGGCCATTTCGAGGAAGGCCTCGTCGAACGACTGCGCGTAGCCCGCGGCCTCCGCGCTGGACCGGACGACCGCGTCGAAGTACGTCTCGGACTCGCCCCAGCTCGCCGATACCCCGCTGGCTACGTTCTGGCTGGCCGCGGTCATGAACGCGTCGACGAACCCGTAGTCGGTGTTGGGGGCCTGGTAGTCGATCACGTTGGCGCCGGGAGCAAGGGCTCCGGACTGCTCGATGTCCAGGTCGGTCTCGCCCGAACCGGCGGCCTTGCTGGGCGCACCAGGGCCGCCGTCGACGTTGTCGACGGTGAACCTCCCGGTGCGGTTCACGTCCGCGATGTTGCTCCAGAAGTACTCCGGCGAGCCCGGGTCGACCGCGGCGAGCGTGACGATGCCGACGGTCTGACCGGAGCCGTTGGCCCGCGCGTACAACGGCGCGAGGTCGTAGGCGCTGGCGAAGAACGACGGCAGGTGACAGCCGTTGGTCAGGCCGAACTGCGCGGCGCAGCCGTTCGAGCTGCCCTGCTGCGGCTGGTCGTGGCTGTTCGGCAGCGCCACGTCGCTGACGTAGGGTCCGTAGTCGGAGAGCCCGAGGATGGCGGTCACGAAGCTGGCCAGCCGGTACGGCAGCAGCGGCTCCTGCTTGTTCATGTACACCCGCTGCGCGCGGACAGGCCCGAACCCCTGCTGCGGAACCTGCACATTCTCCTCGTTGATGGTCAGCGCCTGATCAAACTCGCCCGCGGTGCCGCTGGCCACGACGTCCAGATTGTTGGGATACACGGTGGTCGTGATGCCGAACCCGGCCAGGTAGCTGGTCAGTGCGTCGATGTGGGCCGGGGGCTGGCCGTATTCGGCGGCGAACTGGCCGACCGACAGATAGCCCGAGGTCGGTATGCCCGCCTCGACCCGGGCCGCCAGAAACTGCATGTTCTGCTCTTTCAGAACGAACGAGACGGTCACCGGCGTGTCGGCCGGCGTATCCCCGAACACCGTGGCGCCCGGCAGCGCGGCCGCGTTGATGCCCGAAGGCACCTGGGTCGGCGCGTTGGGGTCCGGGCCCGCGGCGGTAGCGCCCGGCGCGACGGCGAATGAGGCCACCAGCGCGCCTGCCCCGATCACTATCCCGGCCGTCAGCCGGGCCTTTGTCATGCGGATCATGTCGTGCGCACCGTTCCCGGAAATGGCCTGATCGCTCGTGATCATGCCGGTTTGCCCTAGGACGGTAGTGCCGCGCGCTTGGATAGTGGTTCGCTACGACATAACCCATAATTTCCGGTACTGGCCCGGAGTACTGCCAAAGGCCTGGCGAAACGCCTCGATGAACGCGCTCGGGTTCTGATATCCGCAGGCCAGCGCCGTGCTCGTCACCGACGAACCGCCGGCGAGCAGCACCAGCGCGTGATGCAGCCGCAGTTGGGTCCGCCACTGCGGGAAGCTCATCCCGGTCTCCTGCCGGAACAGCCGGCTGAGCGTCCGCTCGCTCGCGCCGACCGCCGCGCCGAGTTGGGCCAGCGTCCGGCCGTCAGACGGGTCGGCCAGCAGCAGCGCCGCCACCGCGCCGACCCGGTCATCAGCGGGCGCTGGCAGGTAAAGCGGCAGCTCATCGACCCGGCGGAGCTGGTCAAGGGCGACCGCCTCGAGGTTGGCCCGCTGCGCGGCACCGTAGTCCCCATCGGTCAGCGCGATGATGACCTCCCGGAGCAGCGGGCTCACCGCGAGGACGGCCGGACGGCCCGCGCCGAGCGGATCGACCGAAGCCGGAAACGACAGCGTCCGCAGCTGCGTCCGCCCGTGGGCCAGATGCGCGTGCGCGACCCCGGCTGGAATCCACACCGCTCGCCGCGGCGGCACAACCCAGGAACCACCGGTCACCGAGATCGTCAGGACGCCGCTGCTCGGATACACGAGCTGCTGCACGTCGTGGTAATGCCACTCGATCTGGGCGCCGTGCGTCAGGTCCTGGAATGTCGGCCCGTCGAGCGCTCGTCGTTCAGCTTGGCGGGTTTCCGGCATAATCTGTCAGATTACCGGTAGCCGCCAACGCGAGCCAGCAGCCAGGCTAAACGTCATGACCTCCACCGCGACCTCCGCCGTCGGCACGACGACCGGTAAGACGACCTGGCACCGGATGCGGCTGTGGGCCCTTGCCCACGCGGTCGACGACCTGTATCAGGGCCTGGTTCCGGCGAGCGTGCCGTACTTCGTGCTCGACCGACATTACGGGTATGTCGCGGCGTCCGGCCTGACGCTGGCCGCGACCCTGGGCAGCTCGCTGCCGCAGCCGTTCTTCGGCATCGTGGTGGACCGGTGGCGGGCCGGCTGGCTGGCGGGGGCCGGCGTCGGAGTCGCCGGTCTCGGTCTCGGGCTGTGCGGGCTGATGCCATCGTACGCTGGCGTGTGGTGCCTGATCCTGCTGTCCGGGCTCGGCGTCGCGATGTTCCACCCCGCGGCCGGCAAGGCGGCGCGCGACGCGGCCGGCGACAGCGCGACCGCGATGAGCCTGTTCGCGGCCGGCGGCAGCGTCGGCTTCTTCCTCGCGCCCGCGCTGGCCACCCCCGCGCTGATCGCGCTCGGCGTCCCGGCCACCGCGCTGTTCCTGCCGCCCGCGGCGCTGCTCGCCTTCGCCCTGCTGCGTCGTCACCGCCGCGACAGCAGCGGTGCGGCTGTGGCCGCCGCGCGCAAGGGTCCCGATCGCTGGCGCCCGTTCGCGGCGCTGACCTGCGTCGAGGTGCTGCGGTCGACGGCGTTCTTCGGCATCAATACGTTCATCGAGCTCTACTGGATCCGGCACCAGCACGCCTCGCGCGGCCTGGCCGGCGTCGCGCTCACCTGCTTCCTCGCCGGGGGAGTGGGCGGCACCCTGCTCGGCGGCCGGATTGCCGACCGCATCGGGCTGACCCGCACGATCCAGCTCGGCGCCGTGTGCATGCTGCCCGCGTTCCTCGGGCTGCGGTTCACCCCCGGCACGATCGCGCCGCTGGTCTTCGCGCTGCTGGCCGGCGCCGCGCTGAACGTCCCGTTCGCCGTCATGGTCAAGCTCGGTCAGGACTACCTGCCCGGCCGTCCCGGCACCGCGGCCGGCGTCACGCTCGGCCTCGGCGTGAGCGTCGGCGGGCTGGCCGCACCCCTGTTGGGGCTACTCGCCGACGCGCACGGTCCTGGCGGAGTGCTGCTCTCTTTGAGTGCGGTACCCCCGTTTGCGCTGCTCGCCGGCCTGCTCCTGCCGGAACCGTCTAGGGTGGGCTTATGGCGTTCAGCGGCTGGCCGGCGGAGGCACTCGATTTCTACGACGGCCTGCTGGCCGACAACTCGAAGACGTACTGGACCGAGCACAAGCACGTGTACGACGACATGGTGCTGCGGCCGATGACCGAGCTGACCGAGGAGCTGGCTGAGCGGTTCGGTGAGCCGAAGATATTCCGCCCGTACCGGGACGTGCGGTTCAGCAAGGACAAGACGCCCTACAAGACGGCCATCGGTGCGGTCATCGGCAGCACCGGCTACGTCCAGCTCTCCGCCGAAGGCCTCGGCGCGGGCGCCGGGATGTGGCATATGGAACCGGATCAGCTTGCCCGCTACCGCGAGGCGGTCGCGGACGACAAGACCGGCGCGGAGCTGGCGCGGATCGTGGCTTCGACCGAAAAGGCTGGCCTGTCCATCCACGGCCACGGCGTGCTCAAGTCCGCCCCGCGCGGCTATCCCGCCGACCACCCGCGCGTCGAACTGCTTCGCTACAAGGGCCTGACCGCGTGGCAGCAATGGCCGGTGGAGCCGTGGCTCGGCACCCCCGCCGCAAAAGACCATATAGTCGATTTTTTCAGAACGACGTCGGCGTTGCGCTCCTGGCTCCATACCCACGTACGCGAGCTGACGAAAATCAAGGGGAGTATCTGACACCCGTCAGTTTTTCTGACTCCTCCCACAGCGCCGCCGCGAGCTTCTCGTCATGGGACAGCGCGCTGGAGTGCACTAGCTTCGGGTAACCCTTCATCTGCGCGAGCCCGTCCGGGCCGTAGAACTGGCCGCCCTTGACGTCCGGGGCGGTAGCCGCGCGCAGGATCGGCAGCGCGCCCTGGGCCGGGCTCTGTGCGATGAACGGGGCGGCGACGCGAGCGCCGGCCCGCAGGGGCGACGACAGGTACCGGTCCAGCCCGGTGCTCGAGTAGCCGGGGTGCGCCGCCAGCGCGAGCGTCGACGAGCCCGCGGCTGCCAGGCGGCGTTGCAACTCGTACGTGAACAGCAGGTTGGCCAGCTTGGACTGGGCGTAGGCGCCGGACCGGCGGTACCCCTTGTCCGACGTGAAGCTGCCGAAGTCGATGGTGCCCTGCCGGTGCACGATGCTCGCGACCGTCACGACGCGTCGCGTGATCCGTGCCATGAGCAGGCCGGTGAACGCGAAGTGCCCGAGGTGGTTTGTCCCGATCTGGAGCTCGAATCCGTCCTCGGTGCGCGTGAACGGCGTCATCATCACGCCCGCGTTGTTGACCAGCAGGTCGATCCGCTCGCAGCGCCGTTTGAGCTCGTCGGCCGCTTCTCGGACCGAGGCGAGTGAGGCCAGGTCCAGCCGGACGGTCTCCACCTGCGCGGTCTTCGTGCCGTTGGCGCCGCTGGCCCGCTGCGCGCTGGTCATCTGCGCGCGGCGCATGCCGGTCGCGATGTCGGCGACGGCCCACTTGGCCTTCTCCGGGTCCCGCGCCGCGATGATGACCCGGGCGCCCGCCCGGGCCAGGACCCGCGCGACCTCCAGCCCGAGCCCGGAGTTCCCGCCGGTGACGACCGCAACCCGGCCGGCCTGACCTGGCACATCGGCGGTCGTCCAGTGTCGTCCTAGCATGGCGGTCTCCGTTTTCCCTGATGAGGTTCCTCGGCGTAACCTAACAAAATGTCCGAGAGCGATGCTTCGCTGCGGGTTTCCGACGCCGAGCGCGACGTGACACTCAAGCAACTCCAGGAGCACGCGGCCGTCGGCCGTCTGACGCTGGACGAGCTTGAGGAGCGGGCGAGCCAGGCGCTCGCGGCGAAGACCAGGGGAGACCTGGCGGAGCTCACCAGCGACCTGCCGTCGTCCGCGCCTGTTTTTGCTGCGTCCACCTCGACCTCCGGGGATCGCAAACCGGTGCGCTGGATGATCGCCGTGCTGGGCGGCGGCCACCGCCGCGGCCGGTTCCGCGCGGTCGGCAGCATCAATTCCATCGGCATCCTCGGCGGTGACGAGATCGACCTGCATGAGGCCGAGATAGAGGGCGGCGAACTGACGCTGAACCTCTACTCGCTCTTGGGCGGCGCCAACGTCTACGTGCCCGATTCCATCGAGGTGGAGCTGGGCGGCTTCTCGCTGCTGGGCGGCAACGAAGTCCGCGGCAACCAGCGCAGCCCCCGCCAGGGCGCGCCCGTCGTCCGCATCCGCGGCTTCGCCCTGCTCGGCGGCGCCAACATCTACCGCCTCCCGCCCGACGCCCGCGGCGTCTCCCTCCGCGAAGCCCGCCGCCTAGCCAAACATTCCGAACGCCGAGAACTCCACTAACAGCAAGAGCCCCCCGCGGCGCCCCCCACCCCACCCGCCGCCCGCCCTCTCGCCACCACCCGCCGCCCGCGCCCACACCCACCGCCACCCCCGCGCCCCCCACCCGCGCCCCGCCAAGCCATCGACCACAAATCCGGATATTTCACCATCCGCTCCTCGGTCTCGAATTATTGCGGACACTTACCCCCCCAAACTGGGTGGGTAAGTGTCCGCAATGATTTCGTCGGCTGTCGCGCCATATCGGTAGCGTGCACGAGAAGTTACGTTCAGTATTGAAACTGTGGTGGATGAACACGGAATGCAGTGGCGCCTCCACTTGCAGTCGCAGGCGCGCATAACGTCGCGGCACCAGGCGCTCGCCGCTGGCTGGTCGGAGAAGATGATCGCGACGCGGCTGCGTACCGGCGCGTGGCGTCGCCTCCAGCGCGGGTCGTACGCGACGTTCACCGGCGACGCGTCCCGCGACGCGCGGCTGTGGGCCGCGATCCTGCGAGCGGGCCAAGGCGCGGTACTCAGCCACGAGACGGCCGCCGAGATTCACGGGTTCGCCGACAAACCCGCAGCGAAGATCCATATCAGCATCCCGGAGCGGCGTCGGCCAGCGAGAGGAGGTCCGATTCCAGGCGTCATCGTCCATCGCCGCCGGGTGCTCGAACCGGCTTGGACCGCGCCATGGGAACTGCCCCGCACCACGGTGGAGGACACGGTACTGGACCTGGTCGACGCCGCCCGGACCTTCGATGACGCCTACGGCTGGACAACTCGCGCGCTGAGCGTGCAGGCAACGACGGTCGGCCTGCTCCGCAAAGCGCTCGCGAACAGGAAGCGGTCCAGGTGGCGCACCTGGCTGACGGAGGCGCTGGCGGATGCTGGCGACGGGGTAAATTCGCCGCTCGAACGCCGGTACGCGATCGACGTCGAGCAAGCGCACAGTCTGCCCACCGCCGTCCGGCAGGCGAAATTCCGTAGCGGCACGGGCGCGATCTACCTGGACAACTTGTACGCGGACTACGGCGTGTGCGTCGAACTGGATGGCCTGGCGGCGCATCCACCCGAGTCCCGCCGTAGGGACGCCCGCCGCGACAACGCGAACCTCGTAGAACGCGATATCCGCACGCTGAGATTCGAGTGGCCCGATGCCACCGAGACGCGCTGCGAAACCGCGATCCAGGTGGGACGGGTGCTTCGCAGACACGGTTGGGATGGTCACGTCAAGCCATGCGGCCCCGGATGCGTTATCGCTTCATTAGCGACGCGTTAAACATCCTCATCATCATTAACAGTGAGTGCTCGACGAGCGCCTGCCATTCGTCCCATGGCTGCTTCCACAGTGCGGAGGAGTGACTTAGATGTCGATCTTGAACCTGCAAGGCCTGAAGGTCAGCGCGAAGGCATCCGGTACGGTAGCGGCCAGCCACGGCTCGTCGTGGATCGCCTGCCCGAGCTTCTCTCGCTGAATGGCGGGCGATGCGGGGGCGTGCGGCGCCCCCGCATCGCCCGCGATCGTTGAGCGGACCGGGCTAGGCAACGGGATCGGACGGGATCGAGATCGTGGACACGTCGCTGTTCTTCTCCCCGCAGCGAGTTTTGCCTTACTTCGCCGCCGGCGAGGATTTCTTCACTCCGTATTACGCGCACGGCGGACAGGACCGCGGACGGGAGGGTAATTTCGCGAAGCTCCTCGGTGACTCCGTTCCCGCGGATTGGGGCACCGCGACGTGGGAGTTCTGGGCTTCGGCTGTCCCGCCGGAACTGAAACTTCCGGCCCAGGGGTGGAAGATCCACATTTCCAGCACGGTGGAGAACGCCGAACAGACCCTGGCCCGGGTCATAGAAGTGGTGGTGGCCAGCCGGGCCGCCTGCAAGGTGCTGGCGGACACCGACTGGCTCCGGCTCATGAACAGCAAGGACGCTGACCGGCGTAGCGCCGGCAAGTTCATCGTCGTCTACCCCCGCACCACGGAAGAACTCCGGGCGCTGGTGGTCAAGCTGGCCGACGCGACCACGGGGCTGGCCGGACCCTATGTCCTCACCGACCGGCGTTTCCCCGGTTCGCGGTGCGTCTTCTACCGGTACGGGGAGATCATCCCGTCGGCGACGCGGGACCGGCTCGGCGTGCGTGAACCGCTGCTGACCGATCCAGACGGCGTAGACCATCCAGATGAACGGGCGATTCCGTACACCCTGCCGCCATGGGTGAAAGACCCGTTCCCCGACGAGCCCGAGCCGGACAGCGACGTAACCGCGTTCTTCGAGCAGTACAACATCACCGAGGCGCTCCAGTTCTCCAGTGCCGGCGGCGTCTACCGGGCGGTGCATACGCCGACCGGCCAGCACGTGGCGATCAAGGAGGCTCGTCCGCTGATCACCTGCTCATCCGGGCAGGACGCGCCGGCCTTGCTCCGCAAGGAGCACGCGATACTCGACCTGCTCAGCGACTGTGCGGTTCCCGAGGCGCGCGAGATCCGGCAAGTGTGGGAGCACACCTACCTGGTCATGTCGTTCCTGGCGGGGGACACGCTCGCCGCATGGGCCAATTCCCGCAACCCCCGGTACGGCAACCCGGGCTCCTGGGCGGCATACCTGCGCGACCTCGTAACGGTCTGGAGCGAGATCCTCCAGACCATCCAGGCCGGTCACCGCCGGGGCGTAGTATTCGGCGACCTGTCAGCGAGCAACTTCCTGGTCGACGAGGCCGATGGACTTCCCCGCCCGGTGATGATCGATCTGGAGGGCGCGGTCCGGGTCGGAACCGATCCAGACCCGCGGATCTACACAGCCGCCTTCGCGTCCCCGCAACGTCTCGCGGGCCAGGCCGCGACGATCGCTGACGATGTCTACTCCATGGCTGTCCTGCTGGCGTTCACGCTGGGAGCGGGGCCGCATCTGGGACCCCATGCGCCCCGCCTCGCGGATCGTTGCCTGCACGACCTCGCTGCCGAGCATCCGGTGCCGGCCAGCGTCCTTGACTGGATAACCCGCGCCCTGGCCGGGAACCCAGCGGACAGGCCGTCACTTGCGGTACTCCACCAGGCGCTGGATCTGGCTCGGGTCGGCCGGGCGCTGCCGCGGCGGGTAGGCGGTCAGCGTGGTGACGGCGCCAGTTCCGAGCCGCTGCCCGACAATGCGGCCGTGGCGGGAGACCTCGCTCGCCAGATCATCTCGGCCGCCACACCCGAGACCGATGTGCTTTATGCCGCCGATCCCGCCGCGTACGCCACCAACGCGCTGGGTTTCGGCTACGGAGCGGCCGGCGTGATCCGCGCGCTGTCACTGTGCGGGCATCCCGTACCGGACAGCCACCTGAACTGGCTGCTGAACCGCGCGGCGGCCTGCGACGAGAATTTCCCGGTCGGGCTGCACACCGGCCTAGCCGGCATCACCTGGGTACTGGGCGATCTGGATGGCCCAGCACACTATTACGGGCTGCTGGAGCGGGTGCGCACCCAGCGAGACCGATCAGATTTCGGGCATGACCTGTTCGCGGGCGATTCCGGTGTCGGTCTGGCGCTGCTGCACGCGTTCGACCGCACCGGCGACCAAGCGTTCCTCGCCGCCGCAGAACCCATAGCGAGACAGCTTCGCGACAACGGTCATACCGAGCACGAGGGCCTGCTGTTCGGGCCCAGCGGACTGGCGCTCTGCCTTACCGAGTGGGCCCGCCGCAGCGACGATACGGCGGCGGTCGCCGCGGCGGCCCGGTGGCTGGCGGCCGACACCGCGAAGCTCAACTGGCGGAACGGCCGGGTTACCGGCTTCCTGTCGCATTTCCCTGGCGGCGCCCGGCTGAGCCCGTACATTCTCGACGGCCTCGCCGGCTTGGCCGTCGCCGCGGCGCGGCTGCATACCCTGACCCCGTCGCCTGCGACACGGCACCTGCTGCGGGCGCTCATCCCGGCGTTGAGCAGCGCGCGGCCATTCATGGGAGGCTTCCTGAGCGGGCAGGCGGGCATCGCCTACGCGCTGGCGGAGATCAGCCGGGCGCTGCCCGAGCCGTCGACCGTCGAGGCGGCGCAGCGTGCGGCGGCGCGGCTGTGCCTGTACACGTTGCCGCGCGGCGAAAGCCTCGCCTTTCTTGGCGAGCAGAATCTGCGGTTCAGCCTGGACTTCAATACCGGGGCGGCCGGAGCGGCGGTGATCCTGGTTCAGTCCCTCGCGCCGGATAGTGGCGATCCATCGCCGGATCTCATTCCCAGCCGGACACCGGTGTCCGCCCGCACCTATTCATCCGACGAGGCCGACGAGGCCGACGAGGCCTATCGGCTACTGCGAGACCAGCTACCAGACTTGCCACACTAAGCCGGCCTCGCCGGCATCCGTCAGGCCCGGCGGGATCCAGATGACATCAAGATGTGAAGGGGGTGCACCACAATCCCAGGAGAGCAGTCCGCGAGATCGGGCTGGCTGAGTCGGGGGAGCCTGGAGGGAAGGCGAGACACGCATGGATGCCGGTACGGGGCGGGATCAGGGAAGCGGGTCGGTGCGGTTCGGACTGCTGGGTCCGCTGAAGGTCAGCAGAGAAGGCGTGGAGATCACGCCTCGCGCGAGTAAGCAGCGCCTGCTGCTGGTGGCGCTGCTGATGGAACCAGGACGACCGGTGACCACAGACCGGCTCGTTGCCGCGTTGTGGGACGGCGGCGCCCCGCCGACCGCACGAGCATCGTTGGGCAACCAGGTGCATGGGCTACGGCGCGCGCTTGGCGACGGCGCTGGGCGCCTGTTGCGAACGGTGCCGCACGGCTACCTCCTCGATGCGGCACCCGGCGCGGTCGACGTGCAAGTATTCGAGGACCTGTTGCACTGCGGGCGGGCGGCTCACCGGGGCGAGGACTGGGACCTGGCGTCCACCGCACTCGGCGCCGCACTGGCCTTGTGGCGCGGCGAGCCGGTGCCCGATCTTCGGGTCACCGGACTGCTTGCCTATGCCGTGGCACGCTGGTCCGAGCAGCGGCTCCAGGCGCTGGAATGGCGGATCGAAAGTGACCTGCGTTTGGGCAGGCACCACGACGTCATCGCTGAGCTGGCTGAGCTCACCGCGGCGCACCCGATGCGGGAAGGACTGGCCGGCCTGCTGATGACGGCGCACTACCAATCCGGTCGGCTCGGTGACGCGCTATCGGTGTATCGGCGCACCCGTCAGCTGCTCATCGACGAACTTGGCGTTGACCCAGGCGCCGGACTCCAGGAACTGCATCAGCGGATACTCGCCGGAGACCCGGTACTCCCGGCGGCCGATTCTCGCGCACAGCCCATGGCCAGATGTTCCCGCCCGTCTGGGGTGCGGACTTCTGGACGGCCCGCGACGCGAGCCAGAGCCCGAGCCCGGCGAAGGCGCCGCTTCTGATCACACCCGGTTCTGGTCACACCAGGATCACACCCGGCCAGCCATTTTCGCCAGAAACCGGCCGATATGCGGCTCGAACCCGGACGGCGCGGCCGCGGTGATTTCCGCCGGCGTCCACCACCGTCCGCCCGCGAACTCCCGCGCGTCCAGCGTGATCGGCAGCGAACGGTCACCGGTCAGCAGGTACCACAGGCTGACATCGGTGTGCGGGTCCGGCCCGGTGGTCGGCGTCACGGTCAGGAACACCGGCCCGGTCACCGGGACATCGACCCCGAGTTCCTCCATGGCCTCACGCCGCGCCGTGGTCAACGGGTCCTCCAGCGGCTCGACGTGCCCGCCGGCCGGCAGCCACAGCCCGGCGAGCCGGTGATCGACGAGAAACACGCTCCGGTCGGCGGGGTCCGCGAGGATCACGTAAGACACCAGGTGCGGCGACGGCGTCGCCGGCTTCACCCGCCGGTAAATGTCCCGCGTACTGGCGATCCACTCCAGCGCCGCCGCCTGATGCGACCGCTCAAGAGCGTCGAAGGGCTCGATCCCGGCCACGAGCGAGGCGATATCCACGAGCAAAAGAGTTGCCCATCGCACCAGTAGCACGCAACCATCTTCGACATGGTGCTGGTACGAAAGGCAGTCCCCGGTGACTGGGAGGCGCTGCGAGACATCCGCCTGGCCGCGCTGCGCGACGCCCCGGACGCGTTCGGCTCGACGTATGCCGAGCAGGCGAGGTTCACTCAGGACGACTGGCTAAACCGGATCGCCGGCGACAGTACCTTCCTGGCATACCTCGATGGCGATGACAGCGAACCGGCGGGCCTATCCGGCGGCTACCGCGATGACGACGGCTCCTACCATCTGGTCTCCATGTGGGTGCACTCGCGCGCCCGCGGCCACGGCGTCGGCGAAGCCCTCATCGACGCCGTAGCAAACTGGGCTCGCAAACAGCCGAACGCAGCGGCCCTCCACCTCTGGGTCACCGAGACCAACAAGCACGCCCGTCGTCTCTACGAGCGGTGCGGTTTCGTCGCGACCGGCGAACGCCAGCCGCTGCCGTCGAATCCGTCCCTCGAAGAGATCGCCATGTCCAGGCCGCTTTAGCGGGCAGAACGCTAGCCGAACTCGGCGCGGACACCGAGCAGCCGCACCGGGCGCCGCCCGGTAAACCGGCCCAGCGCCGCCAGCGCGGCCTCCTCCAACGACCGCGACTCCAGCGCGACCCCGTGCGTCTCGGTGATGAACGGCCTGTACCGCACCTTCACCACGACCCGTGCGACAGGGCGGGGCTCTGCTGCCAGGTCCGCCCCGAGCCGCCCCGCGATCCGCACGATCTCAGACTCCACCACGGACCACGACGCGATGTCGGTCTGGAACGTCTCCTCCCGCCCGTGCCCGCGCGCCACATACGGCTCGTCGGTCACGTCGCGGTCGCCGATGCCACGCCCCAGCAGCACCAGCCACGGCCCGGTCGTCGGCCCGAACGACGCTGCCAGCGAGGACGGCGACGCTGCCGCCAGATCCGACACGGTCATGACCCCGAGCCCGGCCAGCTTCTTCGCGGTCTTCGCGCCGATGCCCCACAGGGCTGAGGTCGGCAGCTCACCTAGTACGAGAAACCAGTTAGACGACGTCAGCCGGAACACCCCGGCCGGCTTGCCGAACCCGGTCGCGATCTTCGCCTGGAGCTTGTTCTCGCCGATCCCCACCGAGCAGTAAAGCCGCGTCTCGGCGAGCACTCGCGATTGCAGCGACCGGGCGAACTCCTCAGGATCGGAGGCCGTGACCCCGACGAACGCCTCGTCCCAGCCCAGCACCTCGACCACCGAGCCGGACGAGCGCAGCACGTTCATCACGACCTCGGACGCCTCCTCGTAGGCCGCGAAGTCCACCGGCAGGAAGACCGCCGAAGGCAGCCGCTTCAAAGCCGTCCGCAGCGGCAACCCCGAGTGCACGCCGTGCTCGCGCGCCTCGTACGACGCGGTCGCCACCACGCCGCGCTTGGTCGGATCACCGTCCCCGCCGACCACCACCGGCTTTCCGCGCAGCTCAGGGCGCCGCAGCACCTCTACAGCGGCGATGAACTGGTCGAGGTCCACATGCAGCACCCAGCGCATAAAACAAATGTACGCACAACCGCCCCTGGGATAATTTGCGTTGTATGTCCTTCTCCAAGTACGGCGAGTTCATCGTCTTCGCCGTCGTGGTCATCCTCCTCCCCGGCCCGGACTTCGCGGTCGTGACGAAAAACACCCTGGTGGGCGGCAAGCATCGCGGCGGCTGGACTGCCCTCGGCGTAGCCAGCTCCAACCTGCTGCAAGGGATGGCCGCCGCGACCGGGCTCTCCGCGATCATCGTGCGGGCCCAGCCGGTGTTCCTGGCGATCAAGTGGGCCGGCGTGTGCTACCTCGCCTACCTGGGCGTTCAGGCCGTCCGGTCGGCCATCCGCGGCGAATACGCCCCGCTCGACGAGACGACGCTACCAAGTACAAAAGTGGCGCTGGCCGGCTGGCGCCAGGGCTTCGTCTCCAACATCACGAACCCGAAGGTCCTGGTCTTCTTCCTCGCGGTCCTCCCGCAGTTCCTGCCCGCGGGGGCCGGTTTCGGCTGGGTGCTGCTCATCGGCTCGACGTTCTCGATCCTCGGCCTCGCCTGGCTGCTCGTCGTCATAACCGGGCTGCACGGACTGCGGCAGGTGCTGGCCCGCCGCAAGGTCCGCCGCACCCTCGACGCCACGACGGGCGCCGCCCTCCTCGGCTTCAGCGCGCGCCTCGCGACCGAGCACGTTTAGCTAAGGTCAATCCCGTGCTGCTGACCATCACCTCGACCCACGAACCCGCCACTGACCTGGGGTTTCTGCTGCACAAGCACCCAGATCGGCCGTGGACCGCGGCGACGGCCTCGGGCACCGCGCACGTGTTCTACCCGGAGGCGAGCGACGCGCGGTGCACGGCGGCGCTGCTGCTCGAGGTCGACCCGATCGCGCTGGTGCGCGGGAAGCGCAACGAGCTGACCCAGTACGTGAACGACCGTCCTTACGCGGCGTCGAGCATGCTCGCCGTGGCGCTCAAGGAGGCGTTCCGCACCGCGCTGACCGGCCGCTGTGAGGCGAAACCGGAACTGGCCGCGGCACCAATCCCGCTGGAGATCCGCGTGCCGGCGCTGCGCTGCCGGGGTGGCAAAGAACTCGCTGAAAAGGTTTTCGGGCCACTGGGCTGGACCGTCACCGCCACCCCCATCCCGCTCGAGCCACAGCAGTGGGGCAACTCGCCGTACCTGGACCTCACGCTGGCCGGCACGCTCACGCTCAAGGACGCGCTGAACCACCTGTACGTGCTGCTGCCGGCGCTGGACGACGCGAAGCACTACTGGGTGTCGGCGGACGAAGTGGACAAGCTGATGCGGGCCGGCGGCGGCTGGCTGGGTGGCCACCCGGACAAGCAGCTGATCAGCCGGCGCTACCTCGCCCACCGCCGCGAGCTGACCGAATCCGCGCTGGCCAGGCTCGCGGAGACCGACGACACCGAGCCGGAGGAGCTGGACAACGCGGTCCTGCCGGAGGCCGAAGCCGAGGACGAACAGGCCCGCACGCCGCTGGCGACACAGCGGCGCGAGGCGATCCTGGCGGTGCTGCGGGAAACCGGCGCGCGCACGGTCGGCGACTTCGGTTGCGGTGCGGGCGCGCTGACCAAGGACCTGATGGCCGAGCGCGGCATCGACCTGGTGGTCGCGACCGACGTATCGGCGCGGGCGCTCGCGCTGGCGGCGCGTCAGCTGCGGCTGGAACGGATGCCGGACCGGCAGCGGGAGCGGCTGAAGATCTTCCAGTCGGCGCTCACGTATCGCGACGACCGGCTGGCCGGGCTGGACGCCGCCGTGCTGATGGAGGTCATCGAGCACGTGGACCCGGAGCGGCTGCCCTCGCTGGAGCGCACCGTGTTCGGGTTCGCGGCGCCCGGCACGGTCGTCGTCACGACCCCGAACGTCGAGTACAACGTGCGCTACGAGACGCTGCCACCCGGACAGCCACGGCACCGCGACCACCGGTTCGAGTGGACCCGCGCCGAATTCGCGGCATGGGCCACGCGGGTCGCCGCCGACTACGGGTACAACGCGGCGTTCCGCGCCGTCGGCGACACCGACGACGAGGTCGGGCCGCCCACGCAGCTGGCGGTGTTTACCAAGTGAACGTCCCCGAGCTGAGCCTCGTCGTGCTCGTCGGCGCGTCCGGATCGGGCAAGTCCACCTTCGCGGCAAACCATTTCCGCCCGACGGAAGTGATCTCTTCTGACTTCTGCCGCGGGCTGGTCGCGGACGACGAGAACGACCAGTCGGCCACGCCCGCCGCCTTCGACGTGCTGCACTACATCACCGGCAAGCGGCTGGCGGCCGGCCGGCTGACCGTGGTCGACGCGACGAACGTGCAGACCGAGGCGCGGCGCTCGCTGGTGGCGCTGGCCCGCGAGCACGATGTGCTGCCGGTGGCGATCGTGCTCGACGTGCCGGACGGCGTGTGCGTGGCGCGGAACGCGACGCGGCCCGACCGCGACTTCGGCGCCGCCGTGGTGCGCCGCCAGCGGGACCAGCTCAAGCGCGGCCTCAAGGGCCTCCAGCGCGAAGGCTTCCGCTACGTGCACGTGCTGCGCGGCGAGGCGGAGATCGATGCCACGACCGTGACCAGGACCCGGCTGTTCAACGACCTGCGGCACGAGACGGGACCGTTCGACGTGATCGGCGACGTGCACGGCTGCCGCGCCGAACTCGAGGCGCTGCTCGGCAAGCTCGGCTACGAGCTGGAGCGCGACGGCGAAGGGCGGCCGGTAGGCGCCCGCCACCCAGACGGCCGGCGCGCGATCTTCCTCGGCGACCTCGTCGACCGCGGTCCGGACACGCCAGGCGTGCTGCGGCTGGTCATGGGCATGGTCGCGGCCGGCACGGCGCTGTGCGTGATGGGCAACCACGAGGCCAAACTGCTGCGCGCGCTGCGCGGCCGCAACGTGAAGGTGAACCACGGCCTGGCCGAGTCGCTGGCGCAGCTCGGCGCAGAACCTGCCGAGTTCCGAGATGCCGTAGAGCGCTTCATCGACGGCCTGATCAGCCATTACGTGCTGGACGGCGGCCGGCTGGTGGTCTCGCACGCCGGCCTGATCGAGCGCTACCACGGGCGCACCTCCGGCCGGGTACGCGAGTTCTGCCTGTATGGGCAGACCACGGGGGAAACCGACGAGTACGGCCTGCCGGTCCGCTACCCCTGGGCGCAGGAGTACCGCGGCAAGGCCATGGTGCTCTACGGCCACACGCCCGTGCCGTCGACCGAGTGGCTCAACAACACCCTGTGCCTGGATACCGGTTGTGTCTTCGGTGGCCGTCTCAGCGCTCTTAATTATCCCGAACGAGCAGTGGTTTCAGTGACCGCGGACGCCGTTCACTACACGCCGGCAAAGCCCTTTCCGGTGGCTGCCTCGGCAACGCGGGACCCAGGCGTCCTGGACATCGGCGACGTCAACGGGTCGCGGGTGATCGAGACCGGGTACCTGTCCCGGGTCGGGGTTCGTGACGGACATGCCGCCGCGGCGCTCGAGGTGATGAGCCGGTTCGCCATCGACCCGCGGCTGCTGCTGTACCTGCCGCCGACGATGGCGCCGGTGGCGACGGCGCCGGACGGGGACCTGCTGGAGCATCCTTCCGCGGCGTTCTCCGCGTACGCCGCGGACGGTGTCGCGTCCGTGGTGTGCGAGGAGAAGCACATGGGATCGCGTGCCGTGCTGCTCGTCACGCGTAGCGATGACGACCCGCGGTTCGCGGCCGGCGCGCTCTGGACGCGAACCGGGCGTTCGTTCTTCGCCGCTCCGCTGACCGGGGAGCTGCTGTCCCGGGTCCGTGCCTGTGCCGAGAAGGCGGGCCTGTTCGACGAGCTGAGCACGTCGTGGCTGCTGTTCGACTGCGAGCTGCTGCCGTGGAACGTCAAGGCCGGCCAGCTGCTGCGCGACCAGTACGCCGCGGTCGGCGCCGCGGCCAGGGCGTCGCTGCCGGTCGCTGAGCTTTCGCTGACCGCGGCCGTCGGGCGTGGCCTGCCCCTCCAGGACCTGCTCGACCGCACCCGTGCCCGCTCGGCCAACGCGGATGCGTTCACCCAGGCGTACCTGCGTTACTGCTGGCAGACGTCCGGCCTGGACGGGGTCCGCCTCGCCCCCTTCCAGCTCCTGGCGACCGACGGCGCGGTCTACCACGACCGCCCGCACCTCTGGCACCTCGAGCTGTCCGACCGTCTCGCGGCGCTCGACCCATCGCTGATCACCTCGACCCGCCGGATCGTCGTCGGCACCGAGGACCCTTCGCCGGCTGTTACCTGGTGGGAGGAACTGACCGGCGCCGGGGGAGAGGGCATGGTCGTCAAGCCGGCCGCGGGCCTTGTCCGCCTGCCGAACGGCATCGCCCAGCCGGGCCTGAAGGTCCGCGGTCGTGAGTACCTGCGCATCATCTACGGCCCGGACTACCTGGAGCCGGAAAACCTCCGCCGCCTGCGCAACCGCGCGCTCGGCCACAAGCGATCGCTCGCGCTGCGCGAATACGCACTGGGCCTGGAAGCACTCGACCGCGTGGCGCGCGGCGAGCCCCTGTGGCGCGTGCACGAATGCGTCTTCGCCGTCCTGGCCCTGGAGTCCGAACCCGTCGACCCCCGCCTGTAACCGTCACCCCGCCCCGCAACCTCGCCCAACCTGCCAATTGCGTAATTGAGCCCACTAGAGCGTGTCAGGATGCGTGAGCCAACGAGGCAGCGCCGATCACGTCGCGTTAGCCTCAGCCCCCGGGCGTCGCGTGGGAGTCCCGCTGGGTGCGCTGGCCGGACTTCGGCCTGCCGGCGGACCCTGCGGATATGGCGGCGGCGATTCACCAGGCGTGGACCCGGGCGGAAACCGAACGCGATGGCGTCCCTGCCGACGACGCGGTCGCGTACGTCCGCGAGCACTACCGCCCGCACGCCGTCGAGACCACCGCCCAAGCGGACTTCGTCTCCCGCTTCCAGCCCAGCTAACCGGCCCCGGCGCGGCTCCCGCACGTGGTGCGCAGCCTCAGACCGCGTAGGTTCGCAGCACTCCCAGTGCCGCGGCGCCGTGCGGCCCGCTAGCCGTCAGTCCCGTGGCCGCGTCCGGTTTGAGCCGCTGCGCGGCGAACCGGCAGAACTCCCCGGCCGGCCCGGTAATCGACGACGGTGCGTCTTCCGGCCCAAACGACCAGGATTCCGCGCCGGAGGGCGCGGTCAGCACGCACCGCACCGCGACTACCGGCAACCCGGCCGTCGTCATCGAATACGGCAGTGTGCGGTGCGCGAGCCACGCGATGTGCCGCAGCCGATCGGTGTCGGCAAGCGAAATCCCGAGCGGTCCGGCGATGTCAAGTCCGTGCGCCCAGTGCTCGGCGAGCCGCGTCGTCGCGAGCGTCGCGGGCTTCACCGTTCCGGCCACCCACTCAAGGGCGCGCTGCGGGTCCGCCGCGCGCAACCCGGCGACGGCGGCCCGCCGGGCAAGCTGCCAGCGATCGTAGACAACCGAAGGCGCCGCGCGATCCCGCCGCACCATCTCTTCGGCGTAGCCGTCCACCGTCTCGCTGGCCGCCGGCGCGAACGCGGATCGCAGCTCCCGGCCCGCGGCGCTGGCGACGACGCCCTCCTCGGACTGCGCGAGGTGCAGCACGACGTCGGCCACCGACCAGCCCGCGGCCCCCGACTCCATAAGCCACTGTGCCGGAGAAAGAGCGGACAGGATCCCGTCCAGGCGGTCTTGTTCGGCAACCAGGTCGTCGAAGACGGTCATTCCCGAACTATGACACAGGCCGCGGCCGCGGTGCCCGCGACGCCCAGCGCCTTCGTTCCCTTCTGGAAGCCGCCGAACAGCAACGACAGCACGATCAGCACCACGATGAGGATGAGTATCCAGAGCAGGCAGCCCACTGCCCGCGACTGAGGCCAGCGCCCTGCGCGCCGCCTCTCCGCACGCCGCTCAGCGCGACGCCCGAACAGCCACCGGTACATAACTCACTGTCTGCCCCGTACCCGCGAAACATGCCTCACGCGACCGGGTGAATTTTCCGCCTTGCTATGGGTAGCGAAAAGGGCCGTGAGAGATACTGACACCCGGCCGATCCCCACGCGCCGGCGCGGTTTCATCGGCAGAGGCCGCGGTACCCTCGGAAACCTCCTCGCGATCCTCGCCGCGGTCGTCGTGCTCGTCCTCGTGCTGTCGGCGATCCACCTGCTCCCGCAGCTGCGCAACCCGTTCGCGACGACGACCACGGTCAGCAGCCAGCCGGCCATCCTGAAGTCCATCACAGAGCTCAGCCGCTACGAAGCGGCCAACGGCGAATTCCAGGTAGTTGTGGACCTGTCCACGCACAACGGCATCCTGCCGAGCTTCCTGGCCGGCAGCGAGACGCTTTTCGTCGGCCAAGGCTCGGTCATCGCTTTCGTCGATTTCTCCAGGTTGAAGAGCCCGGACATCGTCGTCAACCCGGACCGGACGAACGTCACCATCAAGCTCCCCAAGGCGCAGCTTGAGCCCGCGGTCCTCGACGTGAAACAGTCCTACGTCTACGCCCAGCAGCAAGGCTTCTTCAACCGGATCGGCAACTTCTTCGGCGGTAACCCGAACTCCGAGCAACAGGTCTACATCCTCGCACAGCAGAAGCTCCAGACAGCTGCCAACCAGAGCGCGCTGCGCATCGACGCTCAGGCCAACACGAAGGCGATGCTGACCAGCATGATGACCTCGCTGGGCTTCAAAAGGGTCGCTGTCACATTCAGCTGACGAGAACCCGCTTGCGTTAGAGCGCACTCTAACTCCTAGGCTCATAGTCGTGATGACCTGGAGCATCAGCCAGGTGGCGGAGAAAACGGGACTGTCTCCGCACGCGCTGCGCTGGTACGAGCGGATCGGTCTGCTCGCCCCCGTTAACCGGTCCTCCGACGGCCGGCGGAAGTTCACCGATCAGGACCTCGAATGGCTCGGCCTGATCACCAAGCTTCGCGACACTGGCATGCCGCTCAAAGACATACATCGCTACGCGGAACTGGTCAGGTCGGGCGCCGGTGAGGCCGAACGCCTGACACTGCTCGAACGCCACCGGATCGAGGTTCGCAAGGCGCTGGCGGCGCAACAGGAGTGCCTTGCCCTGCTGGACCGGAAGATCGACTTTTACTCCAGGCAAGTCAACGACGACGACAACAGAGAATGCGAGTGACCACGATGCGCACCGCACAACTTGGCGACCTCACCGTCTCCGCCCAGGGCCTGGGCTGCATGGGCATGAGCGAGTTCTACGGCGCCACCGACTGGGATGAGTCGATCGCCACCATTGGTCGCGCGCTCGACCTCGGCGTCACGTTCCTCGACACCGCCGATATGTACGGCGCCGGCCACAACGAGGTGCTGGTGGGTCGCGCCATCGCGCACCGGCGCGACGAGGTACAGCTCGCCACCAAGTTCGGCGTCGACCGGAGCGGCGGCGACACGAACCGCCGGATCCGCGGCACCCACGACTACGTGAAGCGCTCCGCCGAGGCATCCCTGCTCCGGTTGGGCACCGACCGCATCGACCTGTACTACCTGCACCGCCCGGCGCAGGACGCCGAGATCGAGGAGACCGTCGGCGCGATGGCCGAACTGGTGCATGAGGGCAAGGTCCGTTACCTCGGCCTGTCCGAGACGAACAACGAACTGCTCCGCCGCGCCTGCGCGGTGCACCCGATCGCCGCCGTGCAGAGCGAGTACTCGCTGTGGACCCGCGACGTGGAGAACGACGCCCTCGACGCGATGCGCGAGCACGGGGTGTCTCTGGTGCCTTACTCGCCGCTGGGTCGCGGATTCCTCACCGGCACCATTGACGTGCAGAATCTCGGGGCGAGCGACTTCCGCGGGCGCAACCCGCGGTTCGCTGGCGACGCCGGCCGGCAGAATCAGGCGATCGCGGACACGGTGCGCAAGATCGCCGAAGCCAAGGACGCGACGCCCGCCCAGGTCGCGATCGCCTGGGTATACGCGCAGCAGGACCGGCTCGGCGTGCCGGTCGCCGCGATCCCCGGCACCAAGCGGGTCAAGTGGCTGGAGCAGAACGTCGCCGCCATGGGCGTGACGCTGACCAGCGACGAGCTGGCCGTCCTCGACCCGCTGGCCGCCCAGGTCGCCGGCAACCGGTACTAGCTAGCCCGCTAGCGCCACCAGGGCAGGCGGCGCTGCTCGGCGATATGGACCGCCGGGTCGGTGACCACGGACGCGTGAGCGCCGAGGTGGTGCAGGTGCTCGCGGATCCACAGCAGGTGCGCGTGGTGCCGGGCGCGGTCCAGGTCGTCGAGCGCCGGGACGTTCAGCGGGGCCAGCACCTGATTCGCGACCGGCCGGCCGACCAGCGTGGCCACCTCGTCGTAGAACCCGGCCAGCGTGCCCGCGGTGCGGGCCAGCGCGACCCTGGCCTCGGCCGTGCCCGGCGGCTCGACGCCGCCGTGATCAGGCGCACACGCATGCTCCGGGCGCAGGCTGGCCAGCGAGTACGCGGTCAGCCGCAGCCTGGTGCTGGCCATCACCAGTCGCCACAGCTCATCCCGGGAAACTCGCTTGCTGCCTTGCTCGGCGAGATACCCGCGGAGCGCCTCGTCCAGCCGGATGCCGGCCGTGACGGCGGCCGCCGCGGTCCCGGTGGGCGGCGTCGGGTACAGCCCGAGTGCCCAGTTGACCGCCTCGGTCAGGTACGCGGCGCCGCGTCGGTACGCGTCGGCGAGGTCGTCGCCGACCACCGCGCCGGCGCCGCGCGGCCAGAACAGCACCCCGACCACCAGGCTCACCGCACAGCCGATCGCGACGTCCTCGATGCGCAGCTCACCGACCTTCCAGCCGATCGGATTGAGCAGGTTGAACAGCACGACCACGACGACGGTGAACGCGGCCTGGCCGAAGGTGAACGGCAGCGCACCCGGCGCGTAGGCCGCGACCGCAACCGCGATCGGCAGCACGACCCACAGCGCGGTCTGGTTGTGCCCGCCGATGCCGAGCATCAGCAGCGCGCCGACGATGAACCCGATGACCGTGCCGCCGAGCGCGCGCAGCGCGGTGGATTCGGTGGTCGCCGCGTTGGTGCGCAGCACCGACATCGTGCCGAGCACCACCCAGAACCCGTGCTGCACGCCGGACAGGTCCGCGACGAGGACGGCGGCGGCCAGCGCGAGCGAGCCGCGCAGGCTGTTCAGCGTCCAGACCGAACGCATGCTGGCATGCCGCGCCATCACCCCGATCGCTCCGGAGAGCGCGGCCACCCGCCGCTCCGCGGCGTCACCTCCCTCGGGAGGAGCGCCGTACCAGCCGCGGCGCCGCTGCGCGATCGTCTCCGGATCGGCGCGCCGGGTGGCGATCAGCGTGTCGGCGACGATGCCGCGCACCGTGACGGCGATCGCCTGCTCGTGGAACGCGCGCCGGGCGACCGCGAGCGTGGCGTCCTCGGATTGTCCGTCGGTGATCCGCTGCCGTTCGCAGCCGGCCGCCCGCAGCCGCTCCAGCTCGCCGAGCCGCGGCGTCACGTTCTCGCCGCGCAGCAGCGCGGCGATGTCCGCGAGGACGTTGCCGGTGGCCGCCAGTAGCTCACGGTCGTCAGGGAAACCGCGGTCTTCGGACATCGCGTCCGCGATCAGCGCGCTGTTCCACTCCAGCATCTGCACGACGCTGTACAGCCCCTGGTCGGCTGTCGCCAGGCCGGTGGGCCGGTACGGCGTGCTGGCGAACGTGTTCATCAGCTGTTCCTTGGCGTGCCGCGCCGCCTCCCGCTTGGCCTGCGGGTCCTCGCCGCGCACCAGGGCGTCGAGCAGGTCCGCCTGTGCCCGCGCGGTCGCCGCCGCCGCGGCCCGGAGCCTGCCGCCGGCGGCAGGCGCGGGGATCAGCAGCACGACGGCCGTGCATACGATGCAGGACAGCCACCAGCCCAGCAGCCGGTCCGGGATCATGCCGGCCACGCCGGGGGAGGCGACCGGCAGCACGTAGGTGAGCAGCGCGGCGGTCACCCCGCCGGCGGCGTTCGGCCCGGCTACTCCGGCGAAGAAGATGCCGAACGCCACGGGAATCGTCACGATCGTCGCCAGCGCCGTGGTGCCGTTCACCGCCGTCCCGATGGACAGCGCGATCGACCCGGTGATCGCCAGGCCCAGGTGCGCGATCACCTTGTCCTTGACCGCTCCGCCGAAATTGGCCATCACCAGGTTCGCGAACGAGCCGAACGCCGCGAACAGCGCCACCTGAAGGTTGCCGAAGCCCTTGTACGTGATCGCGAACAGCGCCGGCATCACCACCACGGCGCGCAGCGCGCGCAACGCCGCCGGCTTGGACCACTGCGGCCACCACTCCGGCCGCCGAAGCGGCGTCGCTGTCGTTACCTGGGCAGGCGAAGTCGCAACACGTGTCTGGGCCATTTGCCCAGTTTAAAGAACTCCCCCGAGCCCGGCACCCCGCCCCGGCTCCGGCGGCGCGGCGCGTCGGAAATGATTGCGGACACTTACCCCCCCAAACTGGGTGGGTAAGTGTCCGCAATAATCCGGCGCCTTCGCCAGCCGCCCGACATATCCGGATATGTCGGGCGACTGGCGGGGGCGTGGACGTGGGCGGGCGGGCGAGGGCGGTGGAGCGGGTCGGCGCAGCGGATAAGGAGCAATCCGGGCGCGGCTAGCGCCGCCGCAGGCGACGGAACGAGCAATCCGGACGCAACCAACCGCACCGGACCGTCGCACAAAACACCCCAACACGACGAAATCCGTATCTTCCTGATATGTAATGAACCGTGGTTTAATCGGCCATGGGCGCGGATGTGACGCTGGATGACGATGCCAGGCTGGAGCACCTCGGGTACCGGCCGCAGCTGAACCGGGTGCTGGGGCTGTTCGCCAACTTCTCCGTGGCGTTCACGTACCTGTCGCCGATGGTGGGCATCTACACGCTGTTCGTGTTCGGCCTGGGCATGGGCGGCCCGGCCTACATCTGGCTGACCTGGATCCCGGTCGCCGGGATGCTCCTGGTGGCGCTCGTGTTCGGCGAGCTGGCCAGCCATTATCCGGTGGCCGGCGCCCTCTACCAGTACAGCAAGTACAACGTGGGCCGAACGTACGGGTGGTTCGTCGGCTGGTTCTACGGCATCGCGCTGCTGGTCACCGTCGCGTCCGTGGACACCGGCGTGGTCAGCTACGCGATAGCGCTCGGCCACAACTGGTTCGGCTGGAACTTCAGCGCGACAAGCCACACGACGATCCTGGTCGTCACGCTGATCCTGCTCGCCATCCAGACGACGCTGAACATGACCGGCGCCCGCGTCATGGGCCGGGTGGCGCAGTTCGGCGTGTACGTGGAGATCGTCGGGACCTTCGGCATCGCGATCATCCTGGCCATTCACGGGTTCCACCACGGGGCCGGCTACCTGGCCAGCACGCAGAACGTGCAGCACGCCGCCACGAACCCGCTCGGCCTGAACTTCAACGGCAGCTGGATCGGTGCCGCGCTGATCGCCGTGCTCGCGCCGGTGTACATCTTCTACGGCTTCGAGTCGGCGGGGGACATCTCCGAGGAGACCAAGGACGCCGGCCGCCAGGTGCCGCGCGCCATGCGGCTCGCCCTGATCTGGGGCGGCATCGCGTCGTTCGTGCTGACCGGCGCGCTGCTGCTGGCCATCCCTGGCGGAACCGGCGGGCTCGGCAAGGCCGTCAGCGGCGGCATCCCGTACATCCTCGGCCAGTTGCCCAGCGGGCTCCAGGACTTCCTGCTGCTGCTGATCATCTTCGCGTTCTTCTCGTGCGGCAGCTCGGTGCAGGGCGCCGGCAGCCGGCTCGCGTTCTCCTATGCCAGGGACGGCGCGCTGCCCGGCTCTGGCTGGATCTCCACGGTGAACGCGCGGTTCAAGACCCCGGTGAACGCGCTGTTCGCCGGCGCGCTGCTGACCGTGCTGTTCGTGGCCCTGGAGTTCGCCTCGCCCACGCACAACGTGAAGATCCTCTTCTTCACCTATCCGGCCAACACCAGCGTGCTCCTGTCACTGGTGTCGTTCGGCGTCAGCGGCATCTACCTGTCGTTCCTGCTGACGCTCATCGGCTACCTGATCGCCCGGGCGCGCGGCTGGACGCCGGCCGGCCGGTTCCAGCTCAACCGCTGGGCCTGGCCGGTCGCCATCGCGGGCACCGTCTACCTGGCCCTGATGCTGGTCAACGTCGTCGCGCCGACCGGCCTGAGCAGCCCTCGCGCGCTGTTCAACATAGACTGGATCACGCTGGTCGTGATGATCGTCGTCGCCATCGTCGGCGTGATCCTGTTCCTGGCCGCACACCGCGGCAAAGCGATAGGCGAACACCTGATCGATACCGACGCGCCAGGCACCCCAAAGACCCAAGCGGAAACCCCGGCCGCGCCGGAGGCGTGATCGCCCCTGCGCCCGTGGTAATGTGAAACGCTACCTGGCGCATGGCCGGGTCAGGGCGGGACCGTGTCGCGTAGACACTGGCTGCACCCTCATGCGGCGCCTGCCTGGAACTGTTAGTCCTAACTCCTAAGGAGCCACGTGCCGCTCGACACCGCCATCAAGAAGGAAATCCTGGCGGAGTACGCGACCAGTGAGGGTGACACCGGTTCGCCGGAAGTCCAGGTCGCGCTGCTGACCAGGCGTATCAACCACCTGACTGAGCACCTGAAGACGCACACCCACGACCACCACAGCCGCCGAGGGCTGCTGCTGCTGGTCGGCCGGCGTCGCAGGCTCATGAAGTACCTGCAGAAGAAGGACATCGCGCGCTACCGCGCGATCCGGGAGCGCCTGGGGATTCGGCGCTAGACGCAGGACAGCAACTGAATAACGAGAACTGACATCCCGTAGCCCCCGGCCCCGAGCGCCAGGGCCGGTCCTCGGTAGTGGTCCCCGGGTCCCGCAACGCAAGGCAAGCACCACCACCCGCGGACTTCGATCGAAGACCGGCCGGCGAACCCCCAGCGGTAGCCAGGCCGAATGCGGCACGGCGGCGGGTGGGTGCGGGATCTACCGCAAGGAGGTCTCACCCGTGGAGGGTGTCCGCAGTGCCGAAGCCGTTATAGACAACGGCGAATTCGGCGTTCACAAGATCAGGTTCGAGACGGGCAGACTAGCCCGCCAGGCCGCGGGATCCGCCCTGGTGATCCTCGACGACGAGACCGTGGTGCTATCCGCCACCACGGCCTCCAAGCAGCCGAAGTCGGACCTGGATTTCTTCCCGCTCACCGTGGATGTGGAGGAGCGGATGTACGCGGCGGGCCGGATTCCCGGCTCGTTTTTCCGTAGAGAGGGCCGTCCGTCCGAGGACGCGATCCTCACCTGCCGGCTCATCGACCGGCCGCTGCGCCCCAGCTTCGTAAAGGGCCTCAGGAACGAGATCCAGATCGTCGAGACGATCATGGCGCTGCACCCCGAGCATCTGTACGACGTCGTGGCGATCAATGCCGCGTCCATGTCCACCCAGATCGCCGGCCTGCCGTTCTCCGGCCCGATCGGCGGCGTCCGCGTCGCCCTGATCAAGGGCCAGTGGGTGGCGTTCCCGACCCATCCGCAGCTCGCCGAAGCCACCTTCGACATGGTGGTGGCCGGCCGGGTGCTCGAGGATGGCGACGTCGCGATCATGATGGTCGAGGCGGAGTCCACACCGGAGACGCTCAAGCTGCTGGCCGAGGAGAACACGCAGGCCGTCGCGCCGACCGAGGACACGGTCGCCGAGGGCCTCGAGGCCGCCAAGCCGTTCATCAAGGTGCTGTGCGAGGCTCAGCAACGGCTGGCGCAAGACGTCGCCGCCGCCGAGACCCACAGGGCGACCGAGTACCCGCTGTTCGTCGACTACGAGCAGGACGTCTACGACGCGGTCGCGGCCGAGGTGTCCGCCGAGCTCGCGAACGCGCTCACGATCGCGGGCAAGCACGACCGCGAGGACGAGACCGACCGGGTGAAGGCGCTGGCCAAGGAGAAGCTGGCCGAGCAGTTCGAGGGCCGCGAGAAGGAGATCTCCGCCGCGTTCCGCAGCCTCACCAAGAAGCTGGTCCGCGAGCGGATCATCAGCGAGGGTGTCCGCATCGACGGCCGCGGCCTCACCGACATCCGCACGCTGTCCGCCAGCACGCATGTGCTGCCGCGGGTGCACGGGTCCGCGCTGTTCGAGCGCGGCGAGACCCAGATCCTGGGCGTGACGACGCTGAACATGCTGCGCATGGAGCAGATGATCGACACGCTCAACCCGGAGCGCACCAAGCGCTACATGCACAACTACAACATGCCGCCGTATTCGACCGGCGAGACCGGCCGGGTCGGCAGTCCGAAGCGACGCGAGATCGGCCACGGCGCCCTCGCCGAGCGGGCCCTGATCCCGGTGCTGCCCACCAGGGAAGAGTTCCCGTACGCGATCCGCCAGGTCTCCGAGGCGGTCGGCTCGAACGGCTCCACCTCCATGGGCAGTGTCTGCGCCTCCACGATGGCGCTGCTCGACGCCGGCGTCCCGCTGAAGGACATGGTCTCCGGCATCGCCATGGGCCTGATCCACGAGGGCGGCCAGTACGTCACGCTGACCGACATCCTCGGCGCCGAGGACGCGTTCGGCGACATGGACTTCAAGGTGGCCGGCACCGAGCAGGTCATCACCGCGCTCCAGCTCGACACCAAGCTCGACGGCATCCCGGCGAGCGTGCTGGCCGCCGCGCTGAAGCAGGCCCGTGCCGCCCGGATGAGCATCCTCGACGTGATGAAGCAAGCGATCACCGCGCCGGGCGAGATGTCCCCGAACGCGCCGCGGATCATCACGATCAAGGTCCCGGTCGACAAGATCGGCGAGGTCATCGGCCCGAAGGGCAAGATGATCAACTCGATCCAGGACGACACCGGCGCCGAGATCACCATCGAGGACGACGGCACGATCTACGTCGGCGCGACCGACGGCCCGTCCGCGGAGGCGGCCCGGGCCGCGATCAACGCGATCGCGAACCCGCACATGCCCGAGGTGGGCGAGCGCTTCCTCGGCACGGTCGTCAAGACCACGACGTTCGGCGCGTTCGTCAGCCTGCTGCCCGGCAAGGACGGCCTGCTGCACATCACGCAGATCCGCAAGCTGCACGGCGGCAAGCGGATCGAGAACATCGACGACGTGATGCACATCGGCGACAAGGTCCAGGTCGAGATCCGCGAAGTGGACGACCGCGGCAAGCTGAGCCTGGTGCCCGTCGAGGTGCTGGAGCGCGAGGCGGCGGGCGAGGACCTGTCCGGCGGCGTCTCGGACGGCCCGCGCGAGCCCCGCGGCGACCGCGGCCCGCGCGACCGTGACCGCGGCGATCGCGGGGACCGCGGGGACAGGGGCGGCGACGGCGACGGCCATCGCCGGACCCGGCACCGCTCCCGCGGGCAAGGACACCACGAGTAAATGGCGGCCGACACGGTCGACGTCCGCCGGACGGTACTCCCTGGCGGCCTGCGGGTCGTCACGGAGTTCCTTCCGGCGGTGCGCTCGGTAGCACTGGGTATCTGGGTGGGCGTCGGCTCGCGTGACGAGGACCTCCCGCACGCGGGCGCGACCCACTACCTCGAGCACCTGCTGTTCAAGGGGACGAGCAGGCGCACCGCGCTGGAGATCTCCGCGGAGATGGACGCGGTCGGCGGCGAGATGAACGCGTTCACCGCCAAGGAGTACACGTGCTACTACGCGCGCGTGCTCGACGCGGACCTGCCGCTCGCGGTGGACATCCTCTCGGACATGGTGACCAGTTCCCTGATCACGGCGAAGGACGTCGACGCGGAGCGCAACGTCGTCCTCGAAGAGATCGCCATGAACGAGGACGATCCGGCGGATACCGTCCACGAGGCGTTCAGCGCCCGGCTGTTCGGCGACACCCCGCTGGGCCGGCCGATTCTGGGCACCGTGGACTCGATCAACAAGATCACCCGCGAGCAGATCTTCGAGCACTACCGGGACCGGTACACCGCGCCGCACCTGGTCGTGTCGGCGGCCGGGAACCTGGACCACGACACGGTCACCGAGCTGGTCCGCGCCGCGTTCGGCGGCGCGCTGACCGGGCCGGGCACCGCCGCCGACCCGGCCCCGCCGCGGCTCAACGACGGCGCCGCCGTGCTCGGCGAGCGGGCGGGCACCGGCGTCCAGCTGGTGTCCCGCGGCATCGAGCAGGCCAACCTGGTGCTCGGCTGCGAGGCGCTGGCCAGGACCGACGACCGCCGGTTCGCGCTCGGCGTGCTGAACGCCGCGTTCGGCGGCGGCATGTCGTCGCGGCTGTTCCAGGAGGTACGCGAGAAGCGCGGCCTGGCCTACTCGGTGTACAGCTTCTCCGCGCAGCACGCCGACACCGGCATGTGGGGCATCTACGTGGGCTGCCTGCCGTCCAAGGCGGACGAGGTGCTGGCGATCTGCAACGAGGAAATCGCCCGGGTGGTCGACGGCGGTCTCACCGACGCCGAACTCGCCCGCGGCAAGGGCCAGGTACGCGGCTCGATCGTGCTCGGCCTCGAGGACCCGTCCTCGCGGATGAGCCGGCTGGGCAAGTCCGAGCTGGTCTACCCGCGCCTCGAGCCGGTGGACGACGTCCTCACCGCCATCGACGCGGTCACCCACGACGACATCCGCGCCGTGGCAGCCGAGATCTTTACCAAACCCAAGGCGCTGGCCGTCGTCGGCCCGTTCGATGACGCCGACTCCTTTACCGGCGCTCTCTCTTAACGACAAACGCTTCGCCGCCCGCTCACCGCGTTTGGCAAGCACGGTGAGCGGCGCGGCAATCTACCTTGATCTTGGGTAGGGGCGTCGTGGCCCGTCGGGATAATTCACGCACCAGGGGCAGTCGGGGCGCCGGACTAGCGGCGCCCTGGTGAAGGACATTGTCGCATAGTTGAACTCAAGGCACTCGCTGCTGACCGTGGGGTTCATGCCGACCAGGAACCGGATGGACTCCCACGCGATCATGTTCCCCACTATGCCGGATTGAGCACCGACAATGCCGCCGTACTCGGCCTTCGGCACGAACGGCACGGTCCGCTCCCGGCCGTGCTGGCTGACGAACTGGGCGTACAGGCAGTGCCAGCATGCGGTCAGGCCGGGAATGACCAGGAAGCCAAGCAGCCCGACATGGAAGGAGTAGCTTCCGCCGATGTAGTGCGGGGTGTCCGGCCAGCAGGCCTCGGTAACCACGTCGGCGACCGCTAGAGTGCTGGGCTTGTCCGCGCAGCTGATCACCAGGTCGGCCGGGACGGCCAGATCCGCCAGGTCAGCGGCCGTCAGCACCTTGCGTTTCTCCGGACGAAGCACGACATCCGGGTTGAGCCTACCGAGCCGGGCCGCAAGGGCTTCGACCTTGCTCTGCCCGACGTCATCGAGCGAGTAGGCGAACTGCCGGGTGAGGTTACTTTCCTCGACCACGTCGTCGTCGCACACGACGAGCGTGCCAATTCCGGCTCCCGCGAGCGCGGTGGCGACGATCGTGCCGAGTCCGCCGGCGCCGAGGATGACCACCGAGGTAGACCGGATGCGGTCCTGGACGCCAAGACCGGTCTGGTTGGCCACTAGCCCGGAGTCGCAGAGATCTTGGAACATGCTGATCTGCCGGTGATAGCGCTGTACCTGGGCAGGGGTCAGCTTGGTTAGCCCTTCGTCTGGGCTGGCGGTCAGGCTTAGCAAGCGCTCCTCGCGCAGCGCCGCGAGCGCGCTGCCGACCTCGCTGGCCAGTTCCTGAGACGCACCGCACACGCTCTCGACGAGTTCCTCGACGGTATGCGTACCATTTAACAGAGGAACAAGGCGAAGAATGGTCTCAGTCGCCATGAAGCGCTTAACCCGGCGATCCGACGTGGAGATAAAGAGCAGCTCGTTTCCGTCGCGCTCTACCACGAGGCTTTCCCGCAGCCGCGGACGCCATTGGGGCACGTTAAAGTCAGTCAATACAGTGCTCCAAGTGCCAGCAGTTAGCCGTTATCGGCACCCATGCACAATGTGGTGCCGGCGGACAGTTCGTGGTCGCTGATCTTGACCAGTGCGTGAATGGGCTTCGCATTGCACTGGGCATCCGCAGCACCAGCGGGCGCCATAGTGCTCGTGGCTATCGCCGCTACCGCGGCGGCGAGTGCGCCCGCGAGCATGCTTTTCCTGGTAAGGCCTTCCATGTCTGCCCCTGCCTTTCGCATGGATAGATCCCCGCTCCAGCGAGCCGAAGGCGCTTGGTCGTGCCGTGTCGGCTTCTCAATAAGAACATTAAGTGATATCGCGGTCAAGTGCCGGCAGATAAGAAATTGAGGGCTGGCTCGATGCGACAGGTAAGGTTTACTCTGCTGCTGTGACCGCCCGGATGCTTGATCAATTGCATGATCTACCTGGCCATGAGCTTGACTTGACCGGTTATCAGGAATTCTGGTCCTATTTCGACCGGATCACCGACGTGTTCTGGAAACTTGAGCGAATGCAGGACTTCCGCGAGCCGGGATCGGCGAGCTGGGAAGCCATGGCCGAAGGGGACTGGGATCGCTCGCTGCGGCTGTTGAGCGACGACGCCGGTTACGTCACCAGCCGCACGCACGATCAGAAAGCCACGTTCCTGCGGCGCCGGGTACGCGTGGCCGAGCACCCGATCACTCCGTACCTGCAGTGGGAAATGCATCTGCTTCGCTGGCGGTACCAACACGGCGAACAGATCCGGGTGCTGCCCGCCGTGGCCGTCGCGGAGCTGGAGCGCGAGCGGCCACTGCCGGAACTGGTTGTGCTCGGCACCGAAGTCCTGTACGAAGTGCGATATGACGCGACCGGCGCGCTCAGCGGCGCGCGCCGGATCCAGGACCAGGACGTGATCTTCGCCTGCCGCCGCGAGCTGGCCGAGCTGTACGACCAAGCAGAGGATCTGCTGACCTACTTCGCTCGCGAGATCGCACACCTGCCACCGCCGGCTGTTCGCGCGCGCCCCGCGATATCCTTGCGCGGTGACGAAGGTAGGCGTGCTCGGGGCACGCGGACGGATGGGTCGTACGGCGTGCGCCGCGATCGCGGAAGCTCCTGACCTGGAGGTTTCCGCCGAGGTCGACCAGGACGACGATCTCGGCGCGCTGGCCGGCTGCGACGTGGTGCTCGACTTCACCCACCCGGGCGCGGTCATGGGCAACCTCAGGTGGTGCGTCGAGCACAACCTCGACGTCGTCGTCGGCACCTCGGGGTTCGACGACGAGCGGCTGGCCGAGGTGCGCGGCTGGCTGGCGGCCGCCAGCGTGCGGGTGCTGGTCGTGCCGAACTTCTCCATCGGGGCGATCCTCATGATGCGGTTCGCCGCCGAGGCTGCCCGGTTCTTCGAGTCCGCCGAAGTCATCGAGCTGCACCACGCCGCCAAGATGGACGCCCCGTCGGGCACGGCCTTGCGTACGGCGAACATCATCGGGGCGGCCCGGGCGGATGCGGGCCTGGCCGCGCCGCCGGACGCCACGGCGAGCGAGGTTCCGGGGGCGCGAGGCGCCACGGTGGACACCGTCCGCGTGCACAGCGTCCGGGTGGCGGGGCTCGTCGCGCACCAGGAGGTGCTGTTCGGCGGGCACGGTGAGACGCTCACGATCCGGCACGACTCGCTGGACCGTGCGTCGTTCATGCCGGGCGTGCTGCTCGGCCTGCGCGGGGTGGGTACGCTCCCGCCTGGGCTTACCGTCGGACTGGACGCACTGCTCAGTCACAAGTAGCACGTACGTTATGCAGTATGTGCCGTTCAATTAAGACCCTGCGCCCGCCCTATGCCGAGGCGGTCACCGACGCCGACATCCGCGCCGCGGCCCTCCAGTACGTGCGGAAGATCAGCGGGTTCCGTGCCCCGGCCGGGCATAACGCGGAGGCGTTCGAGCGGGCGGTGACCGACGTCGCAGCGGCCACCGCGGTGCTGCTTGACCAGCTAGAGGTGCGTTCGGCCAGGCACTAGGCGGGTAAAGACCGGATCATGCGGCTGATCCTGAACGTCATCTGGCTCGTGCTCTGTGGCTGGTGGATGGCCATTCTTTACTTCCTGGCCGGACTTATCTGCTTCATCCTGATCATCACGATTCCGTTCGGGATCGCGGCGTGGCGGATCGCCGGGTACGTGCTCTGGCCGTTCGGGCGGACGATCGAGATGCGGCGTGACTTCGGCGCGGGAGCGCTTGTCGGCAACGTCTTGTGGATTTTGCTGATCGGCTGGTGGCTGGCGGTCGGGCACCTGACCAGCGGGATCATGCTGTGCCTGACGATCATCGGGATTCCGCTGGGGCTGGCGAACTTCAAGCTGGTCCCGATCTCGCTATTGCCGCTGGGCGTGGAGATCGTGCCGACCGGGCAGCCGTATCCCGGCTACCGGGATCAGTGAGGGTCGGTGTCCTGGTCGTCGCTGGAGAACCGGTCGGTCCAGTGGCGGCCGTCGAGCACGCTGAGGAACTTGATGTGCCTGAGTTCCAGGACGAACAGCGCCAGCAAGGTCGCGGCCGTGGCGACGACGAGGCGGCCCTGACCCGCCGCGGCGCCGATCGCGGCGGCGGCGAAGATCGCGGCGGCCGTGGTGATGCCCATCACCACCTGAGCGCGGCCGACGGCCTGCCGGAACACCAGGCCACCGCCGATGAAGCCGATTCCCGTGATGGCTCCGGCAAGGGCGTTCGGCGCGCCGTTGGCGGCGATGATGCCCACGACGCCCGAGCCCGCGCCGATGAGCGCGAACACGCGGTCCCCGGCGGGCGCGCCGCGCAGGTCGCGCTCAAAGCCGAGCGCGTAGGTGAGCCCCACGGCGACCGCGAGGTGGCCGGCTTCGGCGAGGCTCGGGGCTAGCGACATGGTCCGGAGCTTAACGCAGTTCGTGCTCGTGCCCGCAGCGCCGCCGCGATGCGGGCGGTGATCACCGGCGGGAGGTAGTCGGCGAACTCGGCGGGATCGACGAAGCGGTAGTCGTCGAGTTCTTCTTCGCCACCCAGTCCACGGTGAGCAGCGTTTCCGGCTCGATGACCAGGCCGATTTCCTCGGCCACCTCGCGGGCACAGCCGTCGTGCGGGGGCTCTGCGTGCTCCAGAATGCCGCCGGGGAGCGACCAGTGGTCCCGGTAGTTCGGCTTGACGAGCAGGACGCGGCCGGCCGGGTCGGTGAACAGCGCGGCGGCCGCGCCGTACAGGGTGGGAAGCTGGGCGTAGAACGTCTCGGCGTCGGTGAACATCGTCAGAGCTGCATCTTGTAGCCGGCGTGCGAGTGGACGAAACCCAGCCGTTCGTAGAAGCGGTGCGCCTCGGTGCGCGAGCCGTCCGAGGTCAGCTGGACCAGGAACGCGCCGCGGTCGCGGGCCGTCTCGATGGCCCACTTCATCAGCTCGGTGCCGAGGCCGGTGCCGCGCATGCTGGAGTGGATGCGCACCGACTCGATCTGCGCGCGGGTGGCGCCGTGGCGGCCCAGGCCCTGGAGGAACATGAGCTGGAGCGTGCCCGCGGGCTTGCCGTCGGCGGTTTCCGCGTAGGCCAGCAGGGTGTGCGGGTTGGCGGCAATCCGCTCGAAGGCGGCCAGGTAGGGGGCGATGTCGTGCGGTGTCTCGCGCCGCGCGCCGAGCGTGTCGTCGGCGAGCATGGCGACGATGGCGGGGACGTCTTCGGCGGTGGCGGGGCGGATTACCAGGCGATCTGTCTGATAGCTCACCCCGCTGAGATTACTTGAATGCGTATTTGCTTATTTGCTGGGGCCGCTGCCCTGGTTGACGTGCGCGCCGTACGGCACGAACACCTGGGTCACGGACAGGCCGAGCGTCTTGGCCATGTCGTCGTGCAGGCTCGGCGCGGCCGCCGCCGCGGTGCCCGCGACCACGGTGGATTCCGGCTTGGCGCCCGGGCCGGCCGCGGTGACCGTGACACGTTCGCAGCCGCTCGCCTCGAACACGTAACTGGCCAGCGCCCGGCTGCCCGCGTAGAACGTGCCGCCGTAGGAGAGGCCGATCTCCATCGGGCAGTGCAGCACGGCGTTGCTGGTGTCCTTGTGGCTCAGCACCTGGCAGAAGTCGCGGAACAGGGCGCGCACCGTCACCGGGTTGGTGTCGGTCTTTTCCAGGCCGGCCGCCCGGGTGGGTTCGACCAGGTGCATCGCGCGGATCGCGGTGACCTTGGTCGCGTCGTTCACGCTCGCGCAGCCCGTCGCCGTCGTGTCGTTAGCGGAAGTTGCCCCGTTGGCCACATAGGTACCGCAGCCGGCCAGGGTGGCGAGGCCAGCGGCGATTGCCGTCGTGGCGAGGCCGCGTGCTGTGCGGGAGAGCGTCATGTGCCTTGGACGCGGGTGCGGCGGGATCAGTTCCATGGCGGAATCCTGGCATGTCAGTGCCCAGCGGGCGTGGAGGTTGCCGGCGTTTCCGTGGTTTCCGGGCTTGTTGAGGTAGGCGGGCTTGGCCACGGGGAGGCCGGCGGCCCCGGCGACCCGGAGCCGCACATGCTGGGCGTGCTCGACGGGGAAGCGGTGGGGGACAGGTCGGGCACCGGGCCGTCCTGGGGCGTGGTGTCGGTGGCGAGATGCCGCTGGATCTGGGCGTCGGTCGCGCCCAGGCCGCCGATCGTGATGTCGTCCCACGCCTGGAGCTGCCCGGTCGCGCGATCGAAGTACATCACCGACGCCTCGATCGGCGTGGGCGGATTGGTCTGGAGCGCGCGGAGCCCGGCGCCGCCGGTGGAGCCCTGGACGAACAGCCGGGTCCCGCTGGACAGCATCCAGGTGACCCGCCGGTGCAGATGGCCGGCCAGGATGAGCTTCGCGGCACCGCTGAGCGGGGTCGCGGCGACCGGGTCGTGCACGACCGCGATGTCCGGCTCTGCCTGGAGGTCGAGCGCCGCGGTGGCCAGCTGCTGGCCGGCCTGGTAGACCGCCTCCTCGCCGGGCACCTGGACGGCCTGGTCGGGGGTGAACCGCGGGTCGCCGTCGCCGATGATCGTGAGCCCGTCCACGGTCACCTCGTGGCCGGTGAGCAGGATCGCGTTGCGCTCCTTGGCGACGGCCGTCTGCGTGTGGTCCGAGTCATGATTGCCGCGAATGTACACGTACGGGATCTTGAACGTGCCGATCTCGCTGGCGAGGTCGTTCTCCGCCTGGCTGCCGTGATCGGTGAGGTCACCGGAATCGACGATGAAGCTGATGCCGAACTGCTGGACGATCGAGTGCATGATGTTCCACGCCGCCGGGTTGTCGTGGATGTCCGAGACGTCGAGTACTTTCACGGTGTCCGGGTCGGGCTGGTACACGGGCAGGTCGGCCGTCGTGTCGTAGAGGCGGGTCACGTTCGTCACCAGCTCGGCCAGTTCGGTCCGGTACAGGCCGAACCTGGTGACCAGCTGCTGGGCCGTGCCGACAAGCGACGGCGCTTCGGTCAGCAGGCCGGTGTAGCGCGGTTCCAGCACCGACTTCGGATTCCAGCTCAGCGCCGCGACCAGGCCGGAGGCGGCGAGGAGCACGATGGCGGCGGCGCCCGCCGCCAGCGTCGCCTTGACCCGCCGGAACGCGATCAGGCCGAGGGCCAGGCTGCCTATCAGCGCGCCCGCCACGGCCCTGGCGGCCGCCTCGATCACGCCGCGCCTGACCTGCGACGACGCCGCCTCCGGCAGGTTGTCGAAGCTAGTCGGGTCGGCCACCAGCTTCTTCACGTCGGGCTCGTTGAGCTGCCGGACGTCGACGTTGAGCCGCAGCGGGCCGCTGTGCGTGTTCATTTGCAGCGAGCCGAGCGGCGGGACGTTCACCAGGGTCTGCCCGGACAGCGACGGCCGCAGCGACATCAGCGTCTGGACCGGGCCGACCTGGACGCTGGCGCCGCCGGCCAGCAGCATGCCCAGCCAGCCGCCCGCGATGCCGATCAACGCGATGGCCGTCCAGCGCACCAGCCGCCGTACCACGACCCGCCGCTTGTCGTTGCCCTCGGGCGCGGCGGTTCCAGTGTCGTTGTCCGCCCGAGCGTCTCCTCCAGCGCTTCCCTCGGCTTCTGTCTGAGCTTCTGTCTCGGCTTCTGTTCCGGCCTCTGGTCCGGCTTCCGTTTTGGCTTCTGTCTCGGCGGCAGCTTCGTGCTGTTCGGGTTCCTCCGGTGACTCCATCGTTGTCCAGCGTTCCCGCCATCTCGCCCGCAACACCCGATTCTGGGCAACCTCCGCCGATGCCACCTGCAGACGTCCCGGAACGACCCGCGCTCCATACCGGGACATATACCCTACTCCGGGCGCGCGGTCAGGCCTGCCAAATTATTGCGGACAGTTACCCTCCCGGATCGGTGGGGTAACTGTCCGCAATAATCTCCGCGAACGGATAGCCCGCCTGCATGCCTGACCGCTTCACTCCTCCGGCTTGCGGAACGTTCCCCCGGGTCGTTTCCACCTGACTGGTTGCTTGCGCGGGTCGCCGCGGCGTAGCCGTCTGTGCCTGGAGTGCAGTATGCGACTACCGGGACACGAGCGCACCGCCAGGCCCGTCAGTAACGTGGAAGATTACCCCCTCGTGGCAGATCGACCCCCCTACCCGAGGGCCCGGCTACCACAAAGGGGAAAACCACCACGATAACCGGGGCCCATCGAGCCGGTTGGCTCCCGGGGTCGGCGCGAACCCGCGGCAGGGCACCCGGTTCGAGGACAAGCTCCACGTGGCCATGATCGTGTGCGAAAGGTGCGGCTACCCGGCGTTGTTTGCACACGATCATGCGGTGCGGCGCTAGATGACCCCGCCGGCCATGGACGCCCCCACCACGATCAGCACCGCTCCCGCGGCCAGCTCGCTCCGTGGGCCGAAGGCCGCCCCCAGCCGGGCGCCCAGCTCCAGCCCCGCCAGCGACATCCCCACGCTGACCACGCCGAACAGCGCCGCCGCCACACCCAGCGACACGTGGTACGCGCCCAAGGCGAATCCCGCCGCGAGGTTGTCCACGCTCAGCGCGAAGCCGCTGACGAGCAGCCGCCCCAGCCGCCACCGCCGCTCAGCGACGGCACCCGCGCCCGCCCCCGTCCCCGCCGTTCCCGCGCCCGCCGCCGTCACCGCGCCCGCCGTCCCCGCCGTCCCCGCCGACTGCTCCCGCCGGGCCTGGATCGCGCCCTGGACCGCGCCCCAGCAGCCGACCAGGATCAGGATCCCCCCGCCGAGCCACCGCGCGGCGTGCCCGAGGCTGTGGGTTACCCCGTACCCGAGGGCCAGCCCCAGCACCGGCATCCCGGCCTCGAACAGGCCGAACACCACCGCTACCCGCACCCGCAGGCCGCCGTGCACCCCGCCGATGCCCATGCCGACGGACGCGGCGAAGTTGGACAGGCCGAGCGCGACGGCGACCAGCGCGAGAGCGAGCACGTCTCACCATAGGCCGGCCGAACCCTCGATCTTCAGCAGCGTCAGCTTCCGGTCCAGCCCGCCGCCGTACCCGGTCAGCCCGCCGTCCGCGCCGATGACCCTGTGGCACGGCACGATGATCGGGATCGGGTTGCGGCCGTTCGCCGCGCCCACCGCGCGCGACGCCACCTGCGACTTGCCGAGCGCACGCGCTATCGCGCCGTAGCTGGTCGTCGCGCCGTACGGGATGCGGGTCAGTTCCTCCCAGACAGCGAGCTGGAACGGGCTGCCACTCGGCGCCAGCCGCAGGTCGAACTCGGTCAGCTCGCCACCGAAGTACGCCTCGAGCTGCGACTTCACCTCGCTGAACGCGGCCGGGTCGCGGGCCAGGCCGTCCGGGCCCCGGTAGCGCCCGTCCAGGAAGTAGACGCCGCTCAGGGCGTCGCCGGTCCCGGTGAGCAGCAGTTCGCCGACCGGGGAATCGATGAGGTCCGACACGACCGCCGCGCCGGCGTCCGGCACGACGAACGGGCTGATCATTGGTCACTGCCCTTCTGTTCAAAGATTGTCTCTTCAAGGAATGCCAGCAGGTGGTGCACGGCATACGAGCGCCACGGGCGCCAGCCCTCCGCCAGGTCCGCCGCGGCCTTCGCGGCCTTTGCCCGGTCGGCCGCGGCCGAGCCTGCGGGAACCGCCCCGAGCCGCCCGAGTGCCTCCAGCACGCCGACGTCGGACGGCAGGAACGCGTCCGGGTCGGACAGCGCCCGCATGCGGATGTATGCGGCCGTCCACGGCCCGATCCCCGGTAGCTCGAGCAGCCGCGCTCCGGCCCGCTCCCGATCGGCCCCTGGGTCGAGCGTCAGGTCACCGGATGCCAGCGCCGCCGCGAGCCCGGTGAGCGCGCTGGCCCGCGACCGCGGCATGGGCAGCGCCGCCGGATCGGCGGCCGCGAGCGCGTCCGCGGTCGGGAAGCAGTGGGTCAGCGCGCCGTCCGGCTGCTCCAGCGGCTTGCCGTACGCGACGCTGAGCCGGGCGCCCAGCCGCCGCGCCGCCGCGACCGAGACCTGCTGGCCGAGCACCGCCCGGAACGCCAGCTCGTCGCCGTCCACATGGCCGGGCACCCGCCGTCCGGGGCACAACGCCACCAGGGCCCCGAGCAGCGGATCGGCGCCGAGCGAGGCGGCGATCGGCGCCGGGTCGGCATCCAGGTCGAGCAGTCGGCGGCAGCGCTGCACGGCCGCGGTCAGGTCCCGCAGGTCGGCCAGCGCGAGCTCGCACTCGACGTAGCCGCCGGGGCTAGCGGCACCGGCGGGCCGCAGCGCAATGATCCCGGCGCCGTGCGGCAACGACACCGACCGCCGGTACGTTCCGTCCGCCACCGACTCCACGCCCGGAATCGCACGCACGGCGAGGAACGAGAAAAGACGGTCCAGGTCGATCGGCGGCCGGTAGGCGAGCCGGACCCGCAGCGCCCCAGCCCCGCCGGAATGGCCCCGCCGGCGTGCCTTCTCCCGCAGCTCCGAAGGCGTCGAGGCGAACACCTCCCGGATCGTGGCGTTGAACTGCCTGATGCTCGCGAACCCCGCCGCGAAGGCGATTTCCGACAGCGGCAGCGCGCTCGTCTCGACGAGCACCCGCGCCGTCTGCGCCCGCTGCGCCCTCGCGATGGCCAGCGGCCCCGCGCCCAGTTCGGCGGTGACCAGCCGCCGCACCTGCCGTTGCTCGTAGCCGAGCTTCTCCGCCAAGCCGGAAACCCCCGCCCGGTCCACGACGCCGTCGGCGATCAGCCGCATCGCCCGGCCGACCACGTCGGCCCGGATGTTCCACTCCGGCGACCCCGGCGAGGCGTCCGGCCGGCACCGCTTGCACGCACGGAAACCGGATTCCTGCGCGGCCGCCGCGGAGCGGTAAAACCTCATATGTGCCCGCTTCGGCGTGATCGCCGGGCACGAAGGCCGGCAGTAGATGCCGGTCGAGGTCACCCCGATGAAGAACACCCCGTCGAACCGGGCGTCCTTGCTGACGGCTGCCTCATAGCACTGCTCGTCGTCCATCACGCTCTTTACAATGCCAGCTCCGCGGGACCACAACTGGCGGGAATCGGACATCACCGATCCACAGATACCCTCTGGTCCATGCAGGCTGACATTAAGGGCACGACGATGCCCATCCTCGAGATCACGCTGCAGCCGGGGGAAGAGGTCATCTCCACTCACGGTGAGCTGTCCTGGATGACGCAGAACATCCAGATGTCGCAGACCACGAACACTGGCGGCCGCGGCGGCCTGATGGCGGGCCTCAAGCGCGTGATGGGCGGGGGCGGCCTGTTCCTCACCAGGTACCAGGCGGCCGGCGGCACCGGCATGGTCGCGTTCGCCGCCAAGGTGCCCGGCCACATTATGCCGGTCGACATCAACGCGAACCAGACGTTCTTCGTGCATCGCCACGGCTGGCTGTGCGGCACCGGCGGCATCACGCCGAGCATCGGCCTCCAGCAGACGTTCCGCGGCGGCATGTGGGGCGGCGACGGCTTCATCCTGCAAAAGCTCGACGGCCAGGGCCGCGCCTGGATCGAGTTGTCCGGCGAGCTCGTCCATTACACGCTTCAGCCGGGCCAGACGCTGCTGGTGCATCCGGGGCACGTGGGGATGTTCGAGGGCAGTGTCCAGTTCACCATGACGCGGGTACCCGGCATCGCGAACATGGTGTTCGGCGCCGACGGATTCCAGCTGGTGGCGCTCACCGGGCCGGGCCAGGTCTGGCTCCAGTCGATGCCGTTGCCGCAGCTAGCGCACTCCCTCGCGCCGTACCTGGCTACGGAGAGTGCACCCCAGGCGGCCGAAGCAGGCGCCATCGGCGGCATCATCGGTAACATCATGCGCGGACAGTGATATTTATCAGAACGACCTAGGCGCCACCTTCGCGGGCCGGTTACCGCCCGCAAGGTCGTCGCTTACCACCTGTGACCTGCACTTATAGTGCGCTGCCGGGTTGGTTGAGGGGCCCTATCGCGGGCGATATCTAACTATTACCCCGCAACTCATTGCAATGGGTACCGTACACAGAGTTACACTACTAAAGGTAGCGAAAGAACTTCGCTCCGTTAGGAACAGAAGCGGCCTCGCGGCGTCACAAGCGACGTGATCAGCCGCCGGCTCAGCGAAGAGTTTGAGGTGTAACCGTGGCGATGAACCACCCCGACGACGGCGGCGACTACGCCCCCCTTCCTTCCCTCCCATCACGTAGGCGCGGGGGTATCGGCCAGTCGGTTCGGCTCGAGGCGCGGCCCGAACTCCGGGACCGTGCGACGTACTACGACGCGCTACGGTTCGCAGCCCACCGGCAGAGTCGTACGGCACCCGGAACATGGGCGCCACAAGCCCCCGACACGTGGACGTTCTGACCCATCCGACCGGCGCCCGGCCTTTCCTCCCGTAAGACCGGGCCCGCACAGATTCCTAACCCCGCAAGAACGTGGATCGCAGCCTCCACCTGCGACCCACGTTCTTCGCTTTCCGGCACCCGCCCCCAGTACCGCACCCCCGCACCCCCGCGCGCCCCGTCCGCCCGCAACCCGCCCGCCCCGGCACCTCGCCCCCGCCCGCCCCCGCGCCCAAGCACATATCCGGATATATCGGCGTATTTCAGGGCGCGGAGGATCGGGCCAGAATTATTGCGGACAGTTACCCCCCCGGATTGGGGGGGTAACTGTCCGCAATCTTTGTCCGAGGTGCTTACGCGAGGCGCCAGAAGTCGAACGGGTCGCGTCCGGGGGAGAAGCCGGCGGCTTCGGCGATGTCGACGGCCTGCTTGAACTTGTCGCCCACTCGCCACGGCTGGTGCGCATCGCTGCCGAACGACACCGCCCTGCCGCCGCAGTCCCGCCACCACCGCAGCAATCCGACCGAAGCCAGCGGGCTCTTCGTATTGAGCTCCAGCACCCGCTCGGTGCCGGCCAGCGCGCGCAGGACCTCGCGGTACTCCGGCTCGAACGCCTCCTCGCGATACGGCCCGGCCGAGCTTGGCCACATCCGTCGCGGGAAGTCCAGGTGGGCGAGCACCTGGAACATGTCGCTGCCGGTTATCAGGCGGGTCACTTCGGCGAAGTACCGCCGCATCACCTCGGCGGGGGAGAGCAGCCGGTACAGGTCCTCGGCCGAGGTCAGCCGCCCGTTCAGCGGGATCGCGTGCAGCGAGCCGAGCACCCGGTCGAGGCCCGACGACGTCACGACTCGCCGCGCGCTGGCTTCGAACAAGTGCGCCTCGCCAATCTCGGCGCCGGACAGTATTCGCAGGTCAGGATAGCGTTCCCGGCATTCGGCGACGGCCGCGAGATAGCCGGGGACGTCCAGCAATCGCATCCGGCCGTAGCGGTGCGGGTCCAGGCCCTCGGCGCCAACCCGGTCTCCGTCGATCCAGTCCGTGAAGTCCAGGTGGTCGGTAAACGCGACCGCGGGCAGGCCGAGTTCCAGCGCCCGCTCGCAGCTCCGCGCCATGGACGCGTCCGCGGAGGAATCCCATGACCACTCGGTGTGGACGTGATTGTCCGGCGGCAGCACGTGCCGTTACCAGTCCGGCTGTCGCGTCTTGGCCGAGGTGATCACGTACACCTCACCCGGCGCGCCCGGTGGCGGCTGCTGCGGTGGCGACTGCGCCGGGGTTGCCTCGGAGGCTTCGGCCGGCTCGGGTGGCGCGTCGCCGTCCGCCTGCTTCTTGACCGCGTCGGCGGTGATCTTCTCCGCCAGCTTGTGCCAGCGGTCTTCCCACTCGGCAACGTCGCCATCGCAGGCACGCACGTACGCGATGGCAACCGGCAGCGTGGGCAGCCGGAGCCCGCCGGCCGCCGAGGCGAGGGTCTTCATCGTGTAATGCGAGCGCTCGGCCATCTCCTCGTAGTCGAGTTCGGCCTTGGCGCGCAGCGCGCGCAGGTCCCGGGCAAACGCCTCGAGGCCGTCCGGCGCGATCGCGGCGATCGGCTGTGGCGCGGTGGACTGGCTGCCTTCCGGCAGCGCGTTGTCGCGTTGCCGGATGACCTGCTCGTGAGCGGCTGGGGGATGTACCTGACCTGCCTGCGCGCCGCCCCGGTACTGACCGCCCTGCGGCCGCGGTCGCGGCCTGGGCCGAGGCCGCTGCTGCGGTCCGACGCGCTGGAAGCCTGCCGGGCCGGGACCATAGCCCGGCATCCCCTGACCTGGCCCCTGACCCTGTCCGGGAATTCTGGCCCCGGGCATGCCGGGGGCACCCGGTGCAGCCGCACCGGGCATGCCGGTACCCGGACGCGCGCCAGCACCCGGCCCAGGGCCGGCCGTCCGGTAGGCACCCGGTGGCACCGGATTGCGGAACAGCCGGTCGGCGCGCGGCGGTATCGGGCGGCCGTTGGACTCCAGGTACTGTCGCCCCGGTCCCCAGTCGGCTCCCGCGTTGAAGTCGTCGCTCCGCTGCCCGCCCGGGTAGCCAGGGCCGGGACTGGGCGTCCAGCGTGGTCGCGGGCCCGCGGCCGGCCGCGGGCCTGGGGTGCTCCCGTACCCCGGCCCTGGTCCCTGCCGTCCGGGCCGGTCGAAAGCCGAGCCGTCATAGCCAGGCATCGCTTGGCCCGGTCCCGCGGATCCTTGTGCCCGGCTTGCCGGGCCGCCGTTTGGAAATCTACTGCCTGAAGCCTGCCCGTTCGGGAACGGGCCGTTCGCCGGACTACCGAAGCCCGGCTGCCCGGCCTGCCGCGGCCGTCCCCGGCCAGGCCGGAATCTCGGCGGCCGCGGTGGCGCTTCACCGGGACGACGCAGCAACTGACCGTAGTCCTCGTCCGAGCCCGGGTACTGGCCTTCGCTTGGCTGGCCGCCATCACCTGGATAGCCGCGTTCCCCGTTACCGTTCACGTCCCCAGTCCCAGGCCTGCCCCGCAGCCCCACACGGCGCCTAGCTTGGCCATACGCGTCGCGGCCACCACCGGTGTCGCCACGTTCCACCAGGTACCTCCTGGCCCCTGCTCGGCTAGACCGCGTGCGGCCCCTACCTCATGAGTGTAGGTCGGAGGAATTCCTGCACAGGGCCGAGATGGCTAATTGTCACAGTTTGAATAGATTCATATCCGCGTGGTCGGCGGAGTAGCTCTTGCCGATCACGCTGGGTAATTAAAGTGTACCGACCTCCGGCGATCATGCGTGGTGATGCGAACGGGGTCTGGACGGGGTTACAGTCGAGTAAGGAAAATTGTTCCACGGAGCGGCCATGGTGTCCTGGATCGTGTGGCTGATCGTGGCGGCTGTTCTCGGCGTCGCCGAGCTTCTGACCACGACGCTTGCGTTCGGTCTCATCGCGGTCGCGGCTGTGGTCGCCGCTGTGGTCGGCGGATTCCACCTGGCGGTGCCCATCCAGCTCGCCGCGTTCGTGCTGGCGTCCGCCGCTGGCCTCGGCCTGGTCCGGCCCGTCGCGGTCAAGCACGTCAAGCAGCCGCCCATGCTGCGTACCGGAACGGCCGCGCTCGTCGGCCGGTCCGCGATCGTCACCGAAGAGGTCACCGAGCACGGGGGCCGCGTGAAGATCGACGGGGAGGAATGGAGTTCCCGCCCCTACGACGAGTCGCTGGTCATCCCGGTGGGCACCAAGGTCGACGTGATGCAGATCCGTGGTGCCACCGCTGTTGTTTATCCTCGGGAGTGAGCCATGGTTCTGGCTGAAGTCGTCCTCCTCGCCATACTGGCCCTGGTCGCGCTGATCGTCGTGATCACCGTGATCCGCTCGGTGCGCATCATCCCGCAGGCCCGCGCCCGCAACGTGGAGCGGTTCGGCCGCTACCACAAGACGCTGGAGCCGGGAATGAACTTCATCATCCCGTTCATCGACCGGGTGAAGAAGGAGATCGACTTGCGCGAGCAGGTGGTCTCGTTCGACGGCCAGCCGGTGATCACCGAGGACAACCTCGTGGTGCTGATCAACACCGTGCTGTTCTTCCAGGTCACCGACCCGCGAGCCGCTGACTACGAGATCACCAACTACATCTTGGCGATCGAGCAGCTCACCGCCACCGTGCTGCGCAGCGTGATCGGCACCATGGACCTGGAACAGACCCTGACGTCGCGCGACAAGATCAACAACGCGCTGCGCACCGTGCTCGACGACGCGTCCGGCAAGTGGGGCATCCGCGTTACCCGCGTGGAGATCAAGGCCATCGACCCGCCGAAGTCTGTCAAGGACGCCATGGAGAAGCAGATGCGCGCCGAGCGGGAGAAGCGCGCCGCGATCCTGACCGCTGAGGGCGTTCGGCAGTCCAAGATCCTGACCGCCGAGGGCGAGAAGCAGAGCGCGATCCTCACCGCCGAAGGCGAGCGGCAGAGCGCGATCCTGCGTGCCGAGGGCCAGGCGAAGGCGATCTCCACGGTGTTCCAGGCGGTGCACGACAACGATCCCGACCCCAAGCTCCTCGCGTATCAGTACCTTCAGACGCTGCCGCAGCTCGCGCAAGGAGCGGGCAACACATTCTGGGTCATTCCCAGCGAGGTGACCAGCGCGCTGAAGATGGTGACGAACGCGTTCAGCCCCGAGCAGGCCGAAGGCGACGACAAGGAAAAGCCGCGCCCCAAGCGCCAGCCAGCGGAGGAAACGCCGCAAGCGCTCCCAGACGTCGACACGAGCCTCAACGCGGTGCTGAACGCCGCCGGCCTCGCCCAGGCGATCGATCCTCCCGTGGCCGACGCCCCCGCCCAAGCCAACGGCGCCACCCAGCCCGACCCCGCCCAAGCCGACCCCGACTAACCCGCCCCGCCCCGCCCTGCCCTGCGCCGCCGCGGACCGCGCCACATTTACCGATTTATCCCCATATATGTGCACGCGGCAACCCCGCTATCGTGTCAAAAAAAGGGCTTCGTGTCAGAAAAGGGTGCGGATCCGGCGCCTTTTCTAACGTGAAGCCTTTTTCTAACACGGAAACTGAACCCCCCGGGCATCCAGAACCGCTCACGCAACTCCAGTCACGCAGTGGCTCGCGTCGCAAGCCCGGATTCAGCCAGCTAACGTCAGCGCGAGCGCCGCGATGCACACGAGCACCACGACCGCGACGATGGCGGCGAGCAGCCCCGGGCGGCTGGTCAGGTTCCTGCTCTGTGCCGCGACACGCGGCGACTCCGTCGACGCGGCAGAACCGCTCTTCTCGCGCGAACTATCCGCGGATGCCGAGCCCGGTGCACCGCTGAATACCTGGAACCCCTCGTCCGCCGCCACGGCGGGCCGCTGAACGGGCGATCTGGCGGCGGCGGTGGCGGCAGCCGATGCGACCGACTTGTCGAACGTCTCGGCGCGCGGCTCTTTGTGGTGGGCGCCGTTGGTGACCATCGTCGGCTGCCCGGACACCCTGGCATCGGCCGAGTGGGGGACCTTGCTCTCCTCTTCCTCACGCTGCCGGTGCGCCCTGAGCGCGGCCTTGATCCGCTCGGTGTCGGCTGCCTCGGCGGGTCCCATCGTCACGCCAGCCCGTGCGCCGGCCACGGCCGCGGCGCTCGCACCCGCGGGCCTGGTCGGCAGCCCCGCCTCGTCGTCCGCCGCCCGGGCGAGCAGCCGCCAGCGTTCCTCCCACTCCGCGACGTCCCCGCCGCATGCCCGCACATAAGCGGCCAGCACCGGCAGGCCGGGCAGGCCCGGGCCATTCTCCGCGTCTTTGAGCACGGTGCTGGGATAGTGGGTTCTAGCAGCCAGTTCTTCGTAATCGATGGCCGCTCGATCACGAAGCGCACGAAACTCAGCGAGAAAACGTGCCTTGTCGTCGCTCTGGCCGACCCGAGACACTTCCAACAGCGGTACCTTCTCGTTAGATAAGCATGGCCAGGGGACCCCGCGTCCTGCGCCGCTCACCTGGGATTATCGGGCAGAGTACCGCGTTATAGGCGAAAATGCTGCTGATACCACACATTTCGCGCTGATTCTTCGCTGATCGTGCTTAAAGTACCGGCCGCCGCGGTCGCCGGGCAACCAGGGCAACCCGGGCAACCCGGACAGGCTCCCGGACGGGCTCTAGAAGTGCAGCGCCAGCCCGATCGTAAAGGCGACGCCGAACGCGAGCTGTATCCGGCCAGTCTGTCCGAGTGTCCGGATCAGCGCCGGGCCCGCGGCACCGGCCCGCACCGACTGAACCGGCGCCCGCAGCAGCGGGAGCACCAGCACGGTCAGCGTCGTCAGCGGCCGGAAGAACGCGAGCGCCACGGCCACCACGAACGGCGCGATCAGCGTACCCACGTACGCGGTCCGGCTCCTGGCATCGCCGAGGCGGACCGCGAGCGTCTGCTTGCCGACTTGCGCGTCCGACCGGATGTCGCGCAGGTTGTTGATCATCAGCAGGGCGCACGCGAGCAGTCCTGGCGGGATCGCCGCCGCTAGCCCGAGCCAGCTCAGCGACTTCATCTGGACATAAGCCGTGCCCGCCACCGCGACCACGCCGAAGAACGCGAACACGAAGACCTCGCCCAGCCCGATGTAGCCGTATGGCCGGGGGCCGCCGGTGTAGAACCAGGCCGCCGCGACGCACGCCACCCCGACCACGAGCAGCCACCAGGACGTGACGGCGGCCAGCACCAGTCCGGCCACCCCCGCGACCAGGAAGCTCGCAAAAGCCGCCAGGCGCACCTGACCAGGAGGCGCCAGGCCGGCCGCGACGAGCCGGACCGGTCCCACCCGCTTCTCGTCGGAGCCGCGCACGCCATCGCTGTAGTCGTTGGCGTAGTTGACGCCGATCTGCAGCGCGAGCGCCACGACCAGCGCGAGCAGGGCCCGCCACCACGAGAACCTCGAGTACCCGGCCGCCACTCCCGACCCGATCAGCACCGGCACGACGGCCGCTGGCAGCGTCCGCGGCCGCGTCCCCGCAAGCCATTCCCGCGCATCAGCCACGCACAGATACTAAGTGACCGGCCGCACCGTCACTTCCAAGCCCCGACGGCCAGCCGTAAGCCGGCGATCGCGGTGTGCAGGCGGATCGTCGGCACCCGGACGCCGACGTCGAGCTCGGCACGCGCGCCGTCCGCCGCCCAGCCGGCCGACTCGAGAAACCCCAGCAGCGCCGAATCCGCCTCTAGGGCCCACGTGCAAGCGGTGTGAAATCCGTCGTCCGCCAGCGTTTCGGCCACCGCGTGCAGCAGCCGGCCGCCGTGTCCGTGCCGGGTCTGCTCCGGCAGGATGCGGAGTTCGTACAGCTCCGCGTCGGTGGCCGGCCAGCGATCGCTGTCCGTGGCCGGCCCGGCCGAGGCGAACCCGACAACCACCCGCCCCGAAAGGCCCTCCTCGGCAGATGACGACACCGCCACGAGCACGCGATGCCTGCTGGTCGGCGGGCTGGCGATCGCCTCCCGCCACCGCTCCTGCCAGGCGGCCAGCGCCTCGTCCCCGGTCAGCTCACCGAGCAGTTCCGCGGGCACGATACCCGCGTACCGTTCCCGCCAGCTGGCCACCTGCACCCGCGCGAGCGCACCAGCGTCGTTCTCACGCGCGGCCCGGACGAACCCGGCATCGGTCACGAAGTACCGGCGATCTGCGTGATGTCCCGCGCGGCCCCGGTGGACGCCGATGTCGCCATCGCCGCGTACACCTGGAGTGCCACGCTGACCGCCCGCTGCCGCGACACCGGCCGGTACGACCCGAGCGAAGCCAGCAGCGCAGCACGCCGATCAGAAAGCTCCGCGGCAGGCACATCCAGGGACAACGTCCGCCGCGGGATGTCGATGACCACGGTGTCGCCGTTCTCGACCAGCGCGATCGCGCCGCCGGCCGCCGCCTCGGGCGCGACGTGGCACACCGACAGGCCCGAAGTCCCGCCGGAGAACCGCCCGTCCGTGATCAGCGCGCAGCTGCGGCCAAGCCCTTTGCCCTTGAGGAACGAGGTCGGGTACAGCATCTCCTGCATGCCGGGCCCGCCGCGGGGACCCTCGTACCGGATGATCACGACATCTCCGGCCGACACCGCGCCGCCGAGGATCCCGGAGACCGCATCGTCCTGGCTCTCGAACACGACCGCGGGCCCGGAGAACTCCCACAGCTCGGACGGCACGCCGGCCGTCTTGATGATCGAGCCGTCCGGCGCCAGGTTCCCGTACAGCACCGCCAGCCCGCCGTCGGCGGTGTACGCGTGCGGCACGTCCCTGATGCAGCCGGTCTCGGCGTCGGTGTCCAGCGACGACCATGACGAGGACTGCGAGTACGGGCGGGTGGTCCGCACCCCGCCCGGCGCGGCGTGGTACAGCGAAACGGCCTCGGCAGAAACCGAAGGCGACCGCAGGTCCCACTGCGACAGGAACGACGCCAGCGAAGCAGAGTGCACCGTCCGCACACCCTGGTTCAAAATGCCAGCACGGGAAAGCTCGCCGAGGATGGTCGGGATGCCGCCGGCCCGGTGCACGTCCTCCACGTGATACGAGCTGGACGGCGCGACCTTGCACAGGCACGGCACCCGCCGGGACAGCTCGTCGATCTCCTTGAGCCCGAAGTCCACTCCGGCCTCGTGCGCGGCCGCCAGCAGGTGCAGGATCGTGTTGGTCGAGCCGCCCATCGCGACGTCGAGCGCCATCGCGTTCTCGAACGCGTCCCGGGTGCAGATGGACCGCGGCAGCACCGACTCGTCGCCGCCCTCGTAGTACTGCGAGGCCAGCGCGACGACCAGCGCGCCGGCTCGCTCAAACAGCGAACGTCGCGCGGTATGGGTGGCCAGTACGGTCCCGTTGCCCGGCAGCGCCAGCCCGATCGCCTCGGTGAGGCAGTTCATCGAGTTCGCCGTGAACATGCCCGAACACGACCCGCACGTCGGGCACGCGGCTTCCTCCATCGCGAGCAGGTCGTCGTCGGAGACCGACGGGTCCGCTGAGGCGATCATCGGGTCGATCAGGTCGAGCTTGACCGCACCGTCAGCGATAGGCTTCCCGGCCTCCATCGGACCGCCGGACACGAACACGGTGGGGATGTTCAGCCGCATTGCGGCGATCAGCATCCCGGGCGTGATCTTGTCGCAGTTCGAGATGCAGATCATCGCGTCGGCGCAGTGCGCGTTCACCATGTACTCGACCGAGTCGGCGATGAGTTCCCGGCTGGGCAGGGAGTACAGCATGCCGCCGTGCCCCATCGCGATGCCGTCGTCCACCGCGATCGTGTTGAATTCGCGCGGTATCGCACCGGCCGCGCGCACCGCGTCGGAGACCACCTGGCCGACTTCGCGCAGGTGGACGTGCCCGGGGACGAATTCGGTGAAGCTGTTGGCCACGGCGATGATCGGCTTGCCGATGTCCTCGCGGGCTACACCGGTGGCGCGCAGCAGGGCACGCGCACCCGCCATGTTCCTACCGTGTGTGACCGTTCGAGAGCGGAGCGTAGGCATCGCCGGATCCCACCTTCACCAGGCTGGTATTGAGAAAACCCCAGCCTACCGCCCCGGCAATACAAGCAGTCAGGACGACGCGAACGGCGACGCGGCCGGCACTCCCGGGTCGTGATCGGGGAACGCGCGGTGCGCCGCCCGCCAGATCTGCTCGACCTGGGTCGCGTTGAGCGGGCGCGCGTGGTTCTGCTTCGCGTACCGCCGCAGGTAGTAGCGTAGCCGCGCGCCGCTGAACACGTCCACGTCCCTGATCGTCGCGATGTCCCACGGGATCTTCGGCCCGTACACCGCCATCGCGGGCCGGACGCTCACCATCGCGCCAGGCAGCCCCGCCAGCAGGCCGGGCTCCGCGTACCTGCTGAGGTATTCGGCGGCCTGGCTGGCCTCCCAGCTGGCGTGCTCCAGCCGCTCCTTCATGCTGAACGGCCCGTGCCAGAGCTGCCGCGCGTTCTTCGTCCGCACCGGGAGCTGCTTGTCCCAGGCCTCTGAGTCGATGGCGAACACCCCGGCCGGACCGATCACCAGGTGGTCGATGTGGTCCTCGCTCTGCGGGATCAGCCGGGAGTGCAAAGCCCGGTATCCGGCTTTCTCCAGCTTGACGAGCTGTCGCTGGGTCTGCTTCTGCGCCTTGCTCATCCGGACGCCGGTGTGCGCGGGCGTCACCGCACGGGACCGGTAGATCGCGTCCGCGATCGCGACGATCACCGCGCACGTCAGCCCGAGCCGCCAGTCCGCCAGGATCGTGACCAGCACGCCCACCACGACCGCCAGCACCGCGCGCCGCCGCCACGCGCCCATCCGCGTGTCGCCGAACACGTGGTCCAGTTTGCCGAACCGCCGCCCGATGCCCTCCCGCCGCGACGGGACCTCGGTGACCTCGACGGGCGTGACGACCGGGCCGGCCCCTGGCGCGGGAGCAGCGGGAGCACCGGGAGCTGAGGGAGAAGAGGGAGCCGCGGCCGCCAGATCGTCCTGACTCGACCCGCCCGGCTCTTCGTCGAGCGAGAACTCGGCGTCCCCGGCCGGCGCCCAGTCCCAGAACGCCACGTCCCGGTCGCGTCCCTCGTCCCGCTGCGCCGGCTCAGCCCGCTGCGCCGGCTCAGCCCGCTGCGCCGGCTCAGCCCGCTGTGACGGAATACCGCCCTCCGGCCACGGCATTGGCCCATCTCCAGACTCAGACGAAGAACCAGAAGAGGCGTGAGCGGCGGCGACCACAGGCACCGCCGGCCCAGCCGGCCCCGGTGCCACAACAGGTCCCGAAGCAGCAGCATTCTCCCGCGGGGTCGCATGCCGCACGGCCGTCACTCCATTTTCCGGCGGTCCCGGATATTGCCGTTCGGCAATCGTTACCAGCGGAGCTGGCGATTTGCGGTTCCTCAGCTTCGGAAACGCCATCCGGCTCTCACCCACTACCTCAGCGTAACTGTCCGCGGACTAAGCGCAAAGCACCGTCACTCTAGAAGATTGTCCCCTACAGCTACCGGTTTTATCCATGACATCCATCCCTGAAAGTGGACTAAACGGAAAGCCGTAACTGGTCTACCATTCGGTAACATGGCGCAGATTCATGAGCTCAGCATGATAGAGCTGGCAGCGGCTATCCGAGGCCGCCAGATTTCCCCGGTCGCGGTCACCGAACACTACCTTCGGCGAGCCGAAGAACTTAACGCAAAGGTGGGCGCGTACTACACAATCGCCGCTGAGCTCGCCGCCGACCAGGCGCGCGCCGCGGAGAAAGCGGTTGCCAGCACGCAGGACGCGGCGCAGCTCCCGCCGCTGACCGGCGTCCCGATACCCATCAAGGACCTCAACATGGTGGCCGGCGTGCGGCAGACGCTCGGTTCCGAGGCGTTCCGCGACAACGTCCCGCTCGCCGACGACCACGTTGTCACCCAGCTCAGGGATGCCGGTTCGATCATGCTCGGCAAGACCGCCACGCCCGAGTTCGGCCTGCCGTGCTACACCGAGACGAAGATCGGGCCGCCCGCGCGCACCCCGTGGGACCTCACCAGGTCGGCAGGCGGATCCAGCGGCGGCGCCGCGGCGGCGGTGGCGTCCGGCCTGGCTCCTGCCGCGCAGGGCAGCGACGGCGGCGGATCCATCCGCATTCCGTCAAGTGTGTGCGGCCTGTTCGGCATCAAACCGTCCCGCGGCCGGATCTCCGAAGGCCCGCTCATGCCCGACCTGGTCGGCCTCGGCATCAACGGCCCGATCGCCCGCACCGTGGCCGACGCCGCGCTGCTGCTCGACGTCATGGCCGGCAACTACCCGGGCGACATGTACACCCAGCCGCCGCTGCCCGCCGGCGAGACCTTCCTCGGCTACGCGAAGCGCCCGCCAGCCAGGCTGCGCATCGGCCGGACGCTCCAGCACCCCATCGAGGGCGCCGGGGTGCACGAGGACTGCGTCGCCGCGTACGAGGACGCCAGCACGCTGCTCACCAGGCTCGGTCACGACGTCGAGGACGTCGCGATCCCGATGGGCCCGGACACGGTCCCGTTCTTCGAGACGATCTGGTATTCCTACGCGACGCTTGCCCCGGTCGGGCCGGATCAGGAGGAACTCCTCCTGCCGCTCACCCGGTACCTGCGCGAACGCGGCATGGGCACCAGCGCCCAGGACCTCATCTTCGCCCAGGCATATCTCCAGGCGGTCACCCGCGGCTCGCTCGCGGCGCTCACCGGCTACGACGCGATCCTCACCCCGACCCTCGCCACGCCGCCGGTCCCCGTCGGCTGGTTCGACGAGGTCGACCCGGCCGGCAACTTCGAGCGGCAGAAGCAGTTCACCCCGTTCACCGCGCTGTACAACGTGTCCGGCCAGCCGGCCGTCAACGTCCCGCTGTACTGGAACGCGGAGGGCCTGCCCATCGGCGTGATGCTGGCCGGCCGCCCCGGCGACGAGGCCACGCTGATCTCGCTGTCTGCCCAGCTCGAGGACGCGCGGCCATGGAAGGACCGGCACCCGCCGCTGTGGTGAATTTTTCTCATAACGACATACGCTCCGCCTTCAGGTCACCCTCATCGCGCGCGAGGCGACGTCGCGTGGTCAACATCGCCGCTGCCGTCGTCGCCTCGGTCGTGGTGCTGGGCCTGCTCGGCTTCGGCTACGGCACGATCCCCGCGCTCGGCCCCGCGTTGGACCCCGGGCGCGGCGTGTGGACCGCCGACTCCACCGGCAAGCCCGTCGGATCGGAGACGCTGTCGATCCCCGGCCTGCGGCAACCGGTCGCGGTCACGTTCACCAAGCGGTACGGCGTCGCGTCGATCGAGGCTTTGACCGAGCATGATCTGTTCGAGGCGCTCGGCTACGTGCACGCGAGGTTCCGCCTCACCGAGATGGACGAGGAACGGCGCCTGGGGGAGGGGCGCCTCGCGCAGCTGGCCGGCCCGACGGACCTGTCGTCGGACGAGTTCGAGCTCCGCCTCGGCCTGCTGCGCACCGCGCAGGCCGAATGGACCCGCATGCCGCCGGACAGCGACGTGGCCCAAGCGCTGACCGCCTACGCCCAGGGGGTGAACGACGACATCGCGCAGCTGCGCGCCAGCGGCCAATGGCCGGCCACGTTCACGCTGGCCGGCGTGTTTCCGGGTCCGTGGACGCCGGTGGACAGCCTGGTCATCCAAGGCGAGCTCACCGAGGAGCTGGACTTCACCACCACGCCGCTGGATTACGCGCTGCTCGAGCGTTCGCTCGGCGCCCAGCGCACGATGGACTGGTTCCCGGTCATCGCCAAAAACGCCCAGACCCCCTACGACCCCGGCCCGTACCAGAACGAAGGCCTGACCCCCCTGGCCCCCGACGCCGCCAGCTCCGTCTCCGCCCGCGCCCGCACCCCCGCTACGACCTCGTACACTCCGAATGGACAAGAAGCTCAGGCCGCCGGCACACTGCTCACCGAGGTCAGCCACCTGCCGCTTGGCCACCTCCACGAATACCCGGACAGCAACGCGTGGGCGGCCAGCGACGGGAACACCGCGCTGCTGGCGGGCGACCCGCACCTGCCGCAGACGCTGCCGTCGGTCTGGTACGAGGTCGCACTCTCCGCGCCCGGCTACGACGTGGCCGGCGTCAGCGTCCCGGGCCTGCCCGGCATCCTGCTCGGTCACAACCAGCACATCGCGTGGAGCCTGACCGACGCGCAGAACGAGAGCACCGAGTTCTACACCGAGCGCACCCGCGGCAACAACTACTACTGGAATGGCGCGTGGCACCCGATGACCGTGGTGCACTACGACATCCCGGTGCGCGGCGAGTCGACGGTGCACCTGACCGTGGACATCACCGTGCACGGCCCGATCATGACCCAGGACGGCCAGACCACCTCGGTGGACTGGATGGGCAACGTCCCGTCGCCAGATCTCCAGGCGATGTTCGGCGTCAGCAAGGCGACGAACTTCCAGCAGTTCAAGGCCGCGCTGGCCGGCTGGTACGCGCCGACGCAGAACTTCGTCTTCGCCGACGACAAGGGCAACATCGGCGCGATCTCGGCCGGGTACTGGCCCGAAGTCTCGCCGAAGTGCCAGCCCTGGCTGCCGATGCCCGGCACCGGCGGCTGCGACGTGACCGGCGTGATCCCGTACGCCGCGGTGCCGCAGGTCTATGACCCGCCGGGCCACGTGCTCGCCACGGCCAACCAGCGCCAGGTCACCGCCGCGTACCCGTACTACATCGGCACCAGTGCCGACTTCTTCGACCCCGGCTACCGCGCCGCGACCATCTACCAGGCACTCAACGCCGGCAACCGTGACTTCCCGGCCATCCAGACGAGCCTCACAGACCAGCTGGCGGCCCGGGTGGTGCCGAAGCTGCTGGCCGCCGTGTCCGGCTCGCCGGACGCCGCCGAAGTCCGGCTGCTCAGCGGCTGGGACGACACGATGACCGAGAACTCCGCCGCGGCCGCGCTGTGGTGGACGTTCTGGTCCGACTATCTGTCCGACGTGTTCCAGCCGTGGTGGGACGCGGCGAAGGTCCCGGTCGGCAAGGACCATGACGGCCTCGCCGTCGACGTGGCCAACCAGCCGAGCCTGGACGAGGACCTGGAAGCCTGGACGCTCACCGATCAGTCCGACCCCGCGTTCGACCTGCCCGCCGGCCAGCACCGCACCGCCGCGGACGTGATGCGCGAGGCGTTCGGCCAGGCGGTGACGCACCTGACCGCGACGCTCGGCGCCGATCCCGCCGCCTGGACCTGGGGCGCGCTGCATACCCGCGAGTTCCCGGCGCTGTCCGGCGCGGACGGCCTGGGCTACGGACCGCGCGCGGCCAGCGGCGACGCGTTCACCCCGGACGCGGCCGACGGAGATCTGGCCAGCTCGTCCGGCCCGAGCTGGCGGATGGTCGCCACGCTGTCCGCCTCCGGTGTGTCCGCTACCGGCGTGTATCCCGGCGGCCAGGACGAGAATCCCGCGTCGCCGTGGTACGACAACCAGATCCCGCTGTGGTGGGACGGCCAGTACCTGCCCGTACCCGGACCCGGCACCACCGCCGGCCCGCTCACCTGGCGCCTGCATGGCTGACCGCACGCACCCAGCCGCCGCCCCCGCCAGGCTGGCTCGCGCTGGCCTGGCTCGCGCTGGCCTGGCTCGCGCGGTCCGGCGCCTCGCCAAGCGCGACGTCAAGCGGCTCGGCAAGCCGGGCGCTTACCGCCTCGGCGACCTGCGCATCCTCGGCGCGTCGCCGCGCCGCCGCCGCCCGCCGCACGAACCGTCCTTCGGCGCCCGCCGCTCGCGGGCCGGCCTGGTCCGCTGGCTGTCCTCGTACACCGCCGCCGCGGTGCTGCTCGGCCTGGCCGCCTGGCTCGGCCTGTGGTGGCTGCCCTTTGTCGCCGGCGTGGCGGCGGGCTTGACCCCGTGGCGTGCGCGCACCGCGCTGTCCTGGGCGGCGCTTGCCGTGCTGGCCGGCTGGGGCGCCGCCTTGTGGATCCCCGCGCTGACCGGCGCCCCCGCCGGTGCCACCGCCCGCGAGGTGGCCGCCCTCGCCGGCCTTCCGCCCTACGCTTTCGTCGCGATCGCCGTCACCCTCCTGACCGGCGTCCTCCAGGCCGCGGTCGGCCTCTGGCTAACCCGCGCCCTCCGCCCCCGCCCCGTCTAGATCGTCTACTGACTATCCGCGTTTTAAGTTGAACCGCCGTTATCGAACATGATATCGTAACGATGACAGGAAAATCAAGTCGTCTAGAACGGGCGGTGGTTCATGGAGCACATACAGGAATCTGGGCCAGGGCAGGACAGCGAGGAGCTAGGCTCCTCGCCGTCTTCGTCTTCGAAGGGGCGGCGCGGCGGCGCGGGCCAGCCGGGTGGGTTCGCCGACGGCAGGCCGGCCGACGTGCTGGCGGCCGGGCCTGGGCTAGCCGCGCTGGTGGCCGCTGCGGCCGGAGGCGACGGGGCCGCGCTGGGCTCGCTAGGCGACCAGGAAGTCCTCGGGGTGGTGGCGGCCGGCGGGCGGATGGCGGCGTGGGCCGCGTGGGTGCAGCTGGCCGGGCTGGCCGAGTTCGCGCGGCGCCGTCCCGGGGTCATGTCCAGCTCCCGGACGGCCCGCGAGGCAGCCGAGGAGGCGAGCTGGAAGACCGCCGAAACCTGGCCACGGATGATGGACCAGCTAGCCCGCGCGGTCACCATCGCCAGGCGGCTGCCGCGCACCCTGGAGGCCATGCGCGACGGGCACGTGTCGGACTACAAGGCCCGCATCATCGAGGCGCAGACCGCCGAGCTCTCCGACACCGACGTGGCGAAGGCGGACGTGCTGCTGGCGGCGGCTGGGCAAGTGAAGAACCCGGCCGGACTGCGGGACTTCGCCCGCCGGCAGGTCGCCCGGCTCGACCCGGACGCCGCGACCCGCCGTAAGGAACGCGCCCGCCAGGACGCCTATGTCCGGATCTACCAAGAGGACAGCGGGAACGCGGGCCTGTCCGCGCGGCAGATGCCGGCCGCGGAGGCGGTGATCGCCTGGGCGAACATCGAGCGGCGTGCCCTGGACCTGCACGCCGCCGGGGCCGAGGGCACCGCCGGGCAGCTCCAGGTCCAGGCGACGCTGGACTTCCTGCTCGGCCGCGCCGTACCCGGCCAGGGTGCGCACTCAGGCGCGCACGAGGACTCGCACCCGGACGCGGGCGGGAGTGCGTGCCAGGATACGCAGCCGGCGGCGCGTGGCGGCGGCCGCGGCGGATGGGCGGTGAACCCGGTCCTGCTGGTGCCGTGGGACGCCAGCCTCGGCGCTGCGTCCGGCCCGGCGGAGCTGCCCGGATTCGGGCTGCTCGACGAGGACGACACCATGGATCTGCTCCGGGCCGCCGCAGACAACCCCGCCAGCCGGTGGTGCATCACCGTCCACGGCCAGGACGGTGCCGCCGCGCACGGGTGCGCCACTGGCCGCCGCACCCCGGACGCCATTACCGGCACCGGCACCGCCGCCGGGCTGGCCGCCCGGCTCGGGGTCACGCTCACCCCGCTCACGAACGGTGCGTGCGAGCACACGCACGCCGAGTCCGGATACACGCCAAGCCGCGCACTGCGGCACCTGATCCAGGCCAGGAACACCCGGTGCACCGCGCCCGGCTGCGGCCGGCCCGCCGCGGCCTGCGATGTGGACCACACCATTCCCTGGGAGGACGGCGGGGTGACGTGTGAGTGCAATCTCTCGCCGCTATGTCGCGGGCATCACCAGATCAAGCAAGCTCAGGGGTGGAAACTCGAACAGCCGGAACCGGGCGTCCTGACCTGGGTCAGCCCAAGCGGCCTCACGAGGACCACCGCACCGACCAGCTACCGGACCTAGCTCGGAACCGTGACAAACGGAGCGGGTTCCCTCATATAGTGCGAACGTGACGGTGAGCGCGATTTTGCTGGATGCCGGGGGCGTGCTGCTGTTTCCGCAGCCGGACGTGATGCTGCCGCCGTTGCGCGCGGCGGGCCTGGCTCCGGACCTGGCCATGCTTGAGCGGGCGCACTACTGGGCGATGTCGGTCCAGGACCGGCCGGACACCCCGGAGCCGCAAACCGACACCTGGTGGCGGTCGTACCTGCTCGAGTACGTCGGAGCCTGCGGCGCCGCCGACGGGTCGTGCGCGGAACTCGCCAGCGCGATGGCGGGGGAGATCCGAGGGTTCGGCTGGACGCACGTAGCGCCGCAGGCGCCCGACGGGCTGCGCGCCCTCGCGGCGCTGGGCGCACCGCTTGGCGTGGTGTCCAACTCCGACGGCACCGTCGAAGCCGAACTCCGTCGCCTCGCGCTCTGCTACGTAGCCGATGGGCAGACGCCTCCGGAGCGCGGCGTCGAGATGGGCGTCGTGCTCGACTCGGCCGTGGTCGGCATCGCCAAGCCCGACCCCGGCATCTTCCGCGTCGCGCTCAAGGCCCTGGGCGTTTCCGCCGACGACACGGTGCTGCACATCGGGGACAGCCTGCGGTACGACGTGGCGGGGGCGCTGGCGGCCGGCATCAGGCCCATTCACCTGGACCCCTACGGATTCTGCCCGGTCCCGGAAGGGCACACGCACATCACGAGCCTGGCCGAGGTCCCCGCTCTGGTGGTCCAGGAGTAATCGGTTCCGCGCCGCCATTAGACTCCAGTCCCATGCGCTGGTCCAAGATGCACATCCCCACGCTGCGTGATGACCCGGCGGATGCCGGGGCACCCAGTCATCGACTGCTGCTCCGCGGCGGCTACATCCGCCAGCTGATGGCGGGGCATTACTCGCTGCTGCCGCTCGGCCAGCGGACGCGGCTGAAGGTCATCGACATCATCCGCGAAGAGATGAACCGGATCGGCGCGCAAGAGTTCGTCATGCCGGTGATGCACCCGGCGGAGCTGTGGCAGCGCAGCGGCCGCTGGGCGGTGATGGGCGACGAGATGTTCCGGCTGCGCGACCGCAAGGGCGCGGAACTGGCGCTCGGCATGACGCACGAGGAGGTCATCTCGACGCTGGCCACGGAACTGAGCTCGTACCGGGAGCTGCCGCAGGCGTGGTACCAGTTCCAGACCAAGCTGCGCGACGAGCCCAGGCCGAAGGCGGGGCTGATGCGCACCCGCGAGTTCACGATGAAGGACTCGTACACGTTCGACCTGGGTCCGGACGAACTCGACGTGTCGTTCCAGGCGCACAAGGGCGCGTACATCCGCATCTTCGAGCGGCTCGGCGTCCCCGCGATCCCGGTCGAGGCGTCCAGCGGGTCCATGGGCGGGTCGGACTCGACGGAGTTCGTCTGCCCGTCGGATTCCGGTGAGGACCTCATCGTGCACTGCCCGGAGTGCGGCTACGGGGCGAACATCGAGAAGGCCACGTCGCGCCTGGACAGCATCGAGACTCTGCCTTCCGCTGGCCATCTGCTGCCCGCCCCGGAAGCCTTCCCGACGCCCGGCATCCGCACCATCGAGGACCTGGTCGCCCAGCATCAAGCGCCGGCGAACCGCCAGATCAAGACCCTGGTGTACTTCCTCGACGACAAGCTCACGCTGGTCCTGATGCGCGGCGATCACGCGCTGCACGAGCAGAAGCTCACCGACGCCACGAGGGCGACCACGATCCGCCCGGCGCAGGCCGAGGAGATCCGCGACGCGCTCGGTGCGCTGCCCGGCAGCCTGGGCGCGGTTGGCGTCAAGGACCTCCCTGTTGTCGCCGACGAGGCGCTGCGCGGCCGCCAGGGCATGTTCACCGGGGCCAATGTCGACGACACCCACCTGCGCGGTGTCGATGTCGAGCGCGACATCGCGGTCGGCCAGTGGGCCGATCTACGTCAGGCCGAGGCCGGCGAGCCGTGCGTCCGCTGCGGGCACGCGCTGGAGGTGCTGCGCGGCATCGAGGTCGGTCACATCTTCAAGCTCGGCTACAAGTACTCCGACGCCATGGACCTGCGGGTGTCCGGTCCCGACGGCAAGCCAGTCAAGCCGATCATGGGCTGCTACGGCATCGGTGTCGAGCGCGCGATGGCCACGATCATCGAGGTGCACCACGACGAGAAGGGCATCGTCTGGCCGGTGTCCGTCGCCCCGTTCGAGGCGGTGGTGGTCATCGCCCAGCAGGACGACGAGGCCGTCGCGGGTGCGGGGGAGCGGGCCTATCAGGCGCTGCTCGACGCGGGCATCGACGTGATCGTGGACGATCGGCAGGTCCGGGCGGGCGTCAAGTTCAGCGACGCCGAACTGGTCGGCATCCCGTACCGGATCACGATCGGCAAGCGCGGCCTGGCCAGCGGAAGCGCCGAACTGACCGACCGTGCCACCGGGAACACCACCCAGGTCCCGCTGGATGACCTGGCTATCCATGTCCGCAAGGCACTCGGGCGGTGACAGGTGACCGAGGTCCAGTGGCTGCCTAAGCCGGAGAAGCATGACTTCCAGGCGGCAGAGGACTACCTGTCGCTGGTCATGCCCGCCAAGGAAGCCGCGGAGCTGAAGGAGAAGCTCGCCGTGAAGGCCGGTGACCTCACCCGCCGCAAGGCCAAGGACATCCTGCGCGCCAGCCAGCTGGCCCTGCTCGGCGAGGACAACAAGCACGTCGCGTCCGACCTCGCGAAGGTGCGGGCCGGCACCGCGCTGTCCCCGATCTTGCTGGTCCGTGGCACCGGCACCCGCCCGCTCATCGTGGCCGATGGCTATCACCGGGTCTGCGCCAGCTACTGGGTGAACGAGAACACCGACATTCCGTGTGTTCTGGTCTAACACCAGATGCCGGCTACTTCCCCGGCAGCGTCCCGTCCTGCACCAGCTCATAGCCGGCTCTGCCTGCGGCCGCCGCGGCCGCCGCGCCGATCCCGCCGGTCAGCAGCCCGCGGCGCGAGATTCCACGCATACCGGCCGGCTTCACGGAGGTAGAACGCGAGCACTTGATGGCCGCGCTCGCCAAGGTCTACCGTTCGGCACGTGAAACTCTCGCTGAGCGCGGCGATGCGAGCGCGTGACATCTCGCGGCCGCACGAAGAGCACGTGGCCGACGCCGCCGACCAAGAGACGACGGCGACGCCAGAGAACACGGCGACACTAGAGAAGACGGCGACACTAGAGAAGACGGCGACACCAGAGAACACGGCGACACCAGAGAACACGGCGACACCGGAGGCGCCGCCACGTAACCGCCGCAACCGCAACCGCAACCGCAACCGCAAGAGTTAACCGCAACCGCTAAGGCGCTAGGCGCCGGGCAGCGGCGGCAGGTCCCCGGTCTTCTCGTAGTCGGCGATCATCGCCAGGCGCCTGGCGTGCCTGGCCTCGCCAGAGAACGGCGTGCCGACGAAGACCTTGGCGAACCCCACCGCCACGTCGATGTCGTACATGCGCGCGCCGAGGCTCAGCACGTTCGCGTCGTTGTGCTGGCGCGCGAGCTGGGCGGTCTCCTCCGTCCAGGCCAGCGCGGCCCGGATGCCCGGGATCTTGTTGGCGGCAATCTGCTCTCCGTTGCCGGAACCGCCGATCACGACGCCAAGGCTGCCCGGGTCGCCGGCGACACCCTGCGCGGCGCGCATCACGTACACCGGGTAGTCGTCATCGGGCACGTACGAAGCGGGACCGCAGTCCACCGGCTCATGGCCAGCGGTACTCAGCCACTCGATGATCCGGGCCTTCAGCTCGAAGCCCGCGTGGTCGGAACCGAGGTAGACGCGCACGGGAGTTAGTCTGCCAGAAACGGCCGGCTCCTGGTCACGGCGCTCCGCGCCACCCCGGTGAGCAGCGTGCCGATCGCGATCCCGGCGGCGAGGTTGATCGCCGCGGTGGCGATCTTGCTGGTCAGCAGCGCGACATGCCCGGCCGAGCCGAGGATCGAATTCGTGAACGGCGCCAGCACGGCGACCACCGTCGCGAGGAAGACGATCCACCCGAAGAAGGCCAGCGGCCGCGGCGCGGTGACCAGCAGCAGGTGCAGCAGCGCGGTCGCCAGCACCGCGGCTCCCGCCGCGAGCAGCACGTAGGCCACCTCGGAGATGCCGCCGCTGTAGGTGGGCACCGGCACCGGCACGCCGAAGACCCCGCGGCACAGCAATATGCCCACCACCGCGATGAGCGCGGCGATGACGGCAGTCGCCGCCCCGCCGGCCCACAGCCGCCCCGCGGCGACCCGCGGCGCGGGGCGGTCCCGGCGGTAGGTAGACGTAGTCACGGCGCCCCCCGGTCCTCTCACACCCGATAGTCAGACGACTACCCGCTGTGACAGCCAGGAAACCCCGCGCGGAAAGGGAGGAAAGCGGCAGCCCTAGTCGAAGATGGGATCCCGGGTCCGGGAGCGCTTGAGCTCGAAGAAGCCGTCGGTCCCGGCGATCAGCAGCACACCGTCCCACAGCTTCGCCGCCGCCTCACCGCGCGGGATAGGCGACACCACCGGCCCGAACACCGACAGGCCGTTCACCGAGATGACCGGCGTCCCGACGTCGTACCCGACCCGGTCGATCCCGTCGGCATGCGATGCGCGCAAGGCGGCGTCGAACTCGGTCGATTCCGAAGCCTCGGCCAGCCCCGGCGGCAGCCCGGCCTCGGCCAGCGCCGCCTCGTAGGTCGCCCGCTCCCGCGGCGCCTTCTCCAAGTGGAACCGGTTGCCGAGCGCGGTGTACAGCGGCCCGAGCACATGGTCGCCGTGCTCGGCAGCGGCGGCGATGCAGACCCGCACCGGGCCCCAGCCGGTCTGCATCAGTTCGCGGTACCGCTCGGGCAGGTCTTCCTTGCCCTCGTTGAGCACGGACAGGCTCATCACGTGCCAGTGGGTCTTGACCGGGCGCACCTTCTCCACTTCGTGCATCCACCGCGACGCGATCCACGCCCACGGACAGATAGGGTCGAACCAGAAGTCGACCCGCGTAGGCTCTTGATCGGCCATGCGTACTCCTTACCACGAGTAAGACCAGGCTTTACCGACCCGCTGCGGAAGCAGAAAGCAGCGGTACCGCCAGCGACAACCCCGCGACGGCGCCGCTGATTCCGTGGGGGGCGGATGGAGCGGAACACCGGAGGGGACCCAGCTTTGTCAGCGAACCTGACCAGGGATGAAGCCAGCGAGCGCGCCGCGCTCATCAAGGTAGCGTCGTACCAGGTAGACCTGGATCTGACCGGCGGCGATACGACGTTCACCGCGCGGAGCGTGATCAGGTTCACGTGCAACGAGCCAGGCAGCACCACGTTCGTCAACCTGTCCGCCCCCGCCGTCACGAGCATCACGCTGAACGGCGCCGACGTCCCGCTCGAGGCGTTCGACGAAGACCGGATCACGATCGCGGACCTGGCCGCCGACAACGTGCTCACCGTCGTCGCGGACTGCGCCTACTCGCGCAGCGGCGAGGGCATGCACCGGTTCGCCGACCCCGCCGACGGCCGCGTCTACCTGTACTCGGACCTGGAGACGTTCGACGCGCACCGGGTGTACGCGTGCTTCGACCAGCCCGACCTGAAGGCCAGCTTCGAGTTCACCGTCCTCGCGCCAGAAGACTGGGTCGTGGTGTCCAACATGGCGGCGGACTCCGACGAAAGCACCCCGCACGGACACAGCTGGCGCTTCCCGGCGACGCCGCCGATGTCCACCTACGTCACGCACATCTCGGCCGGCCCGTACCACTCGGTCCGCGACGAGCACGACGGCATTCCGCTCGGCATCTTCTGCCGTCAGTCGCTCGCCGAGTACCTCGACCCCGACGAGATCTTCACGGTCACCAAGCAAGGCTTCGACTTCTTCCACAACTCGTTCGGCATCAAGTACCCGTTCGGGAAGTACGACCAGCTCTTCGTGCCGGAGTTCAAGGAAGGCGCGATGGAGAACGCCGGCGCGGTCACGATCCTGGAGGACTACGTCTTCCGTTCGCGGGTCACCGACTTCGCCCGGGAGGCGCGGGCCGAGACGCTGCTGCACGAGATGGCGCACATGTGGTTCGGCGACATGGTCACGATGGCTTGGTGGAACGACCTGTGGCTGAACGAGTCGTTCGCCACCTGGGCCGGCACGCTCGCCCAGGCCGAAGGCACCCGCTTCACCTCGGCCTGGACCACGTTCGCGCAGCTCTACAAGGCGTGGGCGTACCGGCAGGACCAGCTGGAATCCACCCATCCGATCGCGGCCGACATCCCGGACATCCACGCGGTCGAGGTCAACTTCGACGGCATCACGTACGCCAAGGGCGCGTCCGTCCTCAAGCAGCTCGTGGCCTATGTCGGCCGGGAGAACTTCCTGGCCGGGGTGCGCAAGTACTTCGCCGCGCACGCGTGGGGGAACGCCACCCTCGCCGACCTGCTGGCCGCGCTCGAGGAGGTTTCAGCGCGCGACCTAGCCTCGTGGTCCCGCGAATGGCTGGAAGCGGCCGGGGTGAACACGCTGCGGCCCGACTACACACTGAACCCCGATGGCACGTTCGCCGAGTTCGCGGTCGAGCAGGAGGCGCCGAGCACCCATCCGGTTCTCCGCTCGCACCGCATCGCCATAGGACTTTATGACCGAACGGCAAGTGGTCTCACGCGCACCCGCAGGCTCGAGGTCGACGTGGCCGGCGAACGCACGCTGCTTCCCGAACTGACCGGCCAGGCCGAGCCCGACCTGGTGCTGGTCAACGACGACGACCTGACCTACGCCAAGATCCGGCTGGACGACCACTCGCTGCGCACGGTCGTCAGCTCGATCGGCTCGTTCACCGATTCGCTGCCGGCCGCGCTGTGCTGGTCCGCGACGTGGGACATGTGCCGCGACGCGGAGATGGCGGCGCGCGACTACGTGTCGCTCGTGCTGGCCGGCGTCTCCTCGGTGGCCGACATCAGCGTGGTGCAGACCCTGCTGCGCCAGGCGACGGGCGCGGTCCGCAAGTTCGCGGATCCGGCGTGGCGGGCCACCGGGCGGGAGCTGATGGCCGCCAAGCTCCGTGCCCTCACCGAGGAAGCCGAGCCGGGCTCGGACTTCCAGCTCGCCTACCTGCGCGCGCTCATCGGCGTGACCACTGACGAGGACGGCCTCGCGTTCCTGGCCGGGCTGCTGGACGGCTCGGTCGTGCTCGACGGGCTGAGCGTGGACACCGACCTGCGCTGGTCGCTGCTGTGCCGGCTGGTCAGCCGCGGCGTGCGCGGACCGGACGCGATCGACGCGGAGCTGGTCAGGGACGCCACCGACGCCGGTGAGCGGAACGCCGCGACCTGCCGTGCCGCGATCCCCACCGTCGCGGCCAAGCGGGCCGCGTGGGAGGAGATGATCGGCGGTGAGCTGACGATCGCGGCGTTCCGCGCGGTGCTGGCCGGCTTCGCCGATCTCGATCACCCGGAGCTCATCGAGCCGTACCGGCCTGAGTACTTCGCCGCGGTCGGGCCCGTCTGGCGGGACTGGTCGTCGGCGATGGCGCAGGACTTCGTGTCCGGCCTGTACGCGGTGTGCCCGGTGGACGCCAAGACCGTCGCGCTGACCGACACCTATATCGCGACGGAGAACCCGCCGGCCGCGCTCGGCCGGCTGCTCACCGAGGGCCGGGACGACACGCTGCGGGCGCTGCGCTGCCAGGCCCGCGATCGTCAGCGTTAGGTGGACGAGCCGCGGGCTTCCCTGTGGCACAACCGGAGTTTCCTGCTGCTCTGGAGCGGCCAGACGGTCAGCGAGATGGGCTCGACGATCACGCTGCTGGCGCTGCCGCTCACCGCGGTCGTCGTGCTCAAGGCCACGACGTTCCAGGTCGGCCTGCTCGCCTCGGCGGCGACGGCCGCTTTCGCGCTGATCGCGCTGCCGGCCGGTGCTATCGTGGACCGGTACGTCAAGCGGCGCATCATGATCGTGTGCGACCTGGCCCGGATGCTGATCATCGGCTCGGTCCCGGTGGCCGCGGCGGCGGGTGCGCTCACGATGGGGCAGCTGTACGCGGTCGCGATCACCGCGGGCGTCTGCACCGTGTTCTTCGACGTGTGCTATCAGAGCTACCTGCCCGTGGTCGTCGGACCTGGCCAGCTACTGGATGGCAACGGCAAGCTGGGCGCCACCCAGTCGTTCGCCGAGGTGACCGGGCCGGGGCTGGGCGGCGGGCTGGTCGGGGTGTTCGGCGTGGCCATGTCGCTGGCGGCCGACGCGATCTCCTATGCGGTCTCGGTCGCCTCGCTGCTGGCGATCCGGGTACCCGAGAAGGCGCCGCCGAAGGCGGACCGCCGCACTCTCCGGGCGGAGATCGCCGAAGGCCTGTCGTTCGTCGTAAGTCACCCCATCCTGCGCCGGGTGGTCGCGTGCACCGGCACGGCAAACCTGTTCAGCGGCGTGCAGATCGCGATGGAGATCATCTTCCTGGTCCGCGTCCTGCATGTCAGGCCGGCCTACACCGGACTGATCATCGCCATTGCCAGCGTCGGCGGCGTGATCGGCGGCGTGCTGTCCGGCACGCTCAGCCGGCGGATCGGCTCGGCGCGGATCATCTGGGTTTCGATCCTCGTGTTCGGCCTGCCGCAGCTGCTGCTGCCGCTGGCGTATCCGGGCTGGCGGGTGGCGTTGTTCCCGATCGGTTTCGCGTTCTCCGCGTTCAGCGCGGTGGTGTACAACGTGGCGCAGGTCAGCTACCGGCAGGCGGTGTGCCCGCCGGAGCTGCTCGGCCGGATGAACGCCGCGACCCGGTGGATCGTGTGGGGCACGCTGCCGCTCGGTGGCCTGCTCGGCGGCGCGCTCGGTGCCGGGCTCGGCGTCCGCCCGACGATCTGGATCGCCTACGCGGGGAGCTGGGCGGCCGGCTGGTGGGTGTTCTTCTCCCCGCTCCGCCGCCTGCGAGATTTCCTAACTGGGGGAGGCATCCCCCAGACCCCCTCGGCACCACAACCCTAGAAGATCATCGGGCACCACGGGGCCGGATCCCACGCCATCGCCGCGGTGAGCTCGCGCACCGCGCCAGGCCGGGACTCGGTGACC
>DASRFJ010000088.1:0-80442 GCA_035651595.1 Streptosporangiaceae bacterium
TCCGCGAACTTACCCGCCAGACCCGCCACAACCGCAGAATCAGCCATCACAGCACAATACGCGCCCACCCGCCCCGCAATGCCAGATAAATAACCGACGTGGCCTTCACGGGGGCCGGTCTTCCACAAAGGGGAAATCTTCCACGTTGATGAGGGACTGCCCGTGCGCTCCTGTCCCGGTAGCCGCACGCTGCACTCCAGGCACAGGCTCCGCGCACCCGGCCAGACCCAGCGGCCAGACCCGGCGGCCAGGCCCAGCGGCCGGCACGGGCCATGCGTGCGCATTCGCCAACAGAGTCCAAACGGGGAGGGTAACTGTCCGCAATCATTTCCCATCGAACGGGAGCAGCCCGCGACACGCCGAAGCGCACGTCTCTCGGAATGACCGCGTGCCTGACCCGAGCAGCTACGTAGTCGCGGGGCGGAGGTGCCGGAGCGGGCGGCGGGCTCTCATGCCTGGCCGGTCTCGATGCGGCTGATCTTGTCGCCGGCCAGCTCGAACCGCCACGCGGTGGACATCTCGCCCCACGTGTCGTTGCGGTACCTGGCGCGGAGCCGAAGACCGTCACCCTCCTCCCGCTCGACGGTCATATGGCCATGAACGGTGAATATCTCCTTGTCGATCCAGTCGCCGAGGATCCGCTCCTGGCCATCATCGGATAGCGTCGCGTCCGGCGTGAGCAGGCCGACGAACGGCTCGCGGTCGCCGGCGTTGATGGCGTTGACCAGGGCATTTACCGTCGGATTGGTGAGTATCATGACACTCCCCGCAGGCTGTCGTTATCGAACCGTGACATGGATTCCGCAACTGGTTCTGGAATGCCCTCGTCATATCCTGTGAAAACACCGTGAAAATACTGTGAAGACGCAAACAGACCTCGGGGGTTCTGGATGTCATTGAGGAAGACAGCACTGGCTGGCACCGCTGGGGCCGCGGCAGCGGTCACGTTGCTGGGTATCGCCGCGACGCCCGCGTTCGCGAAGTCGGACAGCACGCTGACCGGCCCGCGAACCGTCATCGCCAGCCATCCGTTCCGGCTCACCGTGAGCGTCGGGGACGATGGCGGGGCGCGGCCCGCACGCGCCCGGCTCCAGATCCGGGATGGGCACGGGCATTTCCACTGGCTCGGTGCCTGGCACCAACTGCGTCGTACGTCTTACCCGGACGAATCCTGGACCTTCACGCTGGCCAACCCGCATCGTGGTGCCAAGACGTTCCGCGCCGTGATCACCGGATACGCGACGACGAACCCGGTGACGGTCACCATCCGCTGAGCCAGGCGGTCGTTACCCGACGTCCAGCAAGAGCTGAGGCATTGCGCAGCAGGCATTCAGCACGGTTCCATACCTTCTGATAGTGAGGAAGCGGTAACCGAGCTGAGGATTGGACCCATGGGTGAGAGAGTGACCATCTCCTACCGGGGAGCGGCCTACGAACTAGGACGCGGGAGGAACTCCTACGGCATCTGGCCGGCGGGTGCCCCGCACCGGGAGCCCGTCGAGCGGTGGCCAGAAACCCCGGAAGGGTGGAACGCGGCCTGGTCCCGGTTCACCGGAATCGAGGCGCCCGGCAATATCGTGGCTGCCCGGTCCACCAGCGGCGGCCTGGCCATCAGCGCGAGCAGCGGGGTCGCCGCGGCGCTGCTGGGAATCGGCGTGCTGCTGGGCATCGTCAGCCTGTTCCCCGGCTACATCGGCGGGTCCAGCGTCGCATCCCAGCCGGTCCTGCTCGTCCCGCACGCCATCTACCTCGGCGCCTGGGCGCTCAGCGCGGTGCTGATCCTGCTCGGCGCCCGGCCAGGCTGGCACAGTCAGCAGCGGGCGGGCGCACTGCTCGGCGCGGGGGTGAGCATCGTCACCTTCGGCCTGTTCCTCACCGATCTCGGCCAGGTGATCGCCTACGGCGGGCGCCTCGCGGACGCCGGGCTGTGGTTCGGCCTGGTGGGCTGGCTCGCCTGCGCGGCGGGCTCGCTCGCGGCGTGCTTCATCAAATCCAGCGATCAGCCCGCGGGTCTGCTGGCGAGCATCGGCCGGCCAGGCAGGCCCCATGGATACGAGGTGGCCACGGCGGTGGTCATCGCGGTCGCCGGCATCGGCGCCGCGATCGCGTTCGCGCCCTCATGGGACAGCTACCTGCTGCACACCGCGAACGGCACGTCCCAGTCGCTGACAGCCGGCAACGCGTTCTCCAATCCCGGCGCGATGATCGCCGGCAACCTGGTCGTGATGATCACGTTCGGCCTCGTCGTGATCGCCGCCGCGCTGTGGCGCCCGCTCCGGCTTGGCGCGGCGCTGCTGGCCGGCGCGACAATCCCGATGGCCGCCCAGGCGATCTCCGGGCTGGTGCAGGTGAGCGAGCCGACCTCGCCGTCTACCTTCGGGATCTCGTCATCCCAGGCGTCGGCGCTCGGGCTGACGATCACGAACGGCCTGACCCCCGCGTTCTGGATTTACGCGCTGCTCCTGGTCGTGCTGGTCGTGTCCTGCGCCTGGATGCTCGTCACGCCGCCCGGAGCCACCGTGGCCGCGGCGGCCACCGCGGCACCCGCCCCGAGGCCGGCCGAAGCGGCCGCGTCGTCAGCGTGGGCCGGCGAAGACGACGACGAAGACGATGATCAAGACGACGACATCGACTGGGGACGCCCGGACACGGAGCCGGACATCGTCGACAGCCACGAGGAGCCCGAGCAGGCGACCCGTCCCCAGCCGCCCGCCGGCGAGTTATTCAGCCGGGTAGTCCGGCCGCACGGTTCCTGACTGCTGGACGTAGCGGATGTGCTCGTCGTGTGCCGCCCGCAACCAGTCGGTGGTGATCCGCGGGTCGTCGAACGGCTTGCCGAGGGCGAGCCGGTCCAGGTAGGCCTCGTCGGCGGCGATCCGGCGGCGGAACTCCGCGGTGTCGCCGACGGCTCCGTGTCCGGGTATGACGTGGCGGACGCCGGGCACGGCGGCCAGGCGGGCCAGGCCAGTGCGGTAGTCACCCATCGGGTCGCCGGCGACGGTGTCGAGCAGCGGGATCTCCGCGTCCGAGATCATGTCACCGACGGCGAAGACGCCGGTGTCCGGCAGGAAGACCGCGCCGTGGCCGGGGGCGTGCGCGTCGTGCACGACCAGCCGCGCGGTCGGCCCGTGCCAAGGGATCGTGTCCGCGTCCAGCGCGGTCACGTGCCCGAACAGCGCCAGGTCGTGGCCCGGCGCGGACGACTCCATGCTGGACACCATCCCGTCCCGCTCGGTCTCGGTGATCACCACGCCGGCGGGCGCGGCGTACCGCGGCACGTCGCCAAGGGCCGCGTGCCACAGCACGTGGTCCCAGTGCGGATGGGTGGACCAGCCGGCGACCGGATGCAATCCCCGCGCGGCGAGTTCGCTAGCCAGGCCAGCCAGCTCGGCGACCGACACGGCGGGATCGATGACCAGGCAGCCGCCGTCGGCGCCCGCGATCACCACCGTGTTGGTGATCATGAACGCGCTCGTCGTGACAAAGACGCCGGACGCGACCTCGGTAAGCATGAACGCGAGTCTATGGGCGAGTTAACACGGCAATCGGCAGAGCTAGTCCTCAGGGACGCAGGCGGACTGGGAGGGTCTCCAGGCCGCGGATCAGCGTGCTGAACCGCCAGCGGAGCGACTCCGGCGGCACCGCCAGCGTCATCGCCGGGAACCGGTCGAGCAGCGCGCCGAGCGCGATCACTGCTTCCATCCGCGCCAGCGGCGCGCCCACGCAGTAGTGGATGCCGTGGCCGAACGCCAGGTGACCGCTGGTGTCCCTGGTCAGGTCCAGCGTGTCCGGGGATGCATATCGTGCCGGATCCCGGTTGGCGCTGCTGAGCGCGACCAGCACCACCTCGCCCGGCGGGATCGTCACGCCCGCGATCTCGGTCGGCGCGATGGTGAACCGGGCCGTCGCGTTGTTCACCGGGCTCACGTACCGGACCAGTTCCTCGACCGCGCCGGGCAGCAGCGACCGGTCGGCGAGCAGCCGGTCCCGCTGCGCCGGGTTGAGCAGCAGCGCCAGCGTGCCGCTGGCGATCAGGTTCACCGTGGTCTCGTGTCCGGCGACGAGCAGCAGGAAGGTCATCGCGAGCAGCTCGACCTCGCTCAGCCGGTCCCCGGCCTCCTGGGCCTGGAGCAGCGCGGACAGCAAGTCGTCGGCGGGCGCGGCGCGCTTGGCCGCCAGCAGCGCGGTGAAGTACTCGATCATCGCTTCGGCCGCACCAGTTATCTCGGCGGCATCGCCCGCGGACGATACCGCGGCGGCCGACCAGGCGCGGAAGTCGTCCCGGTCCTCGGCAGGCACGCCGAGCAGCTCGCTGATCACGATCACCGGCAGCGGGAACGCGAACGCCGCCAGCAGGTCGGCCTCCGCGACGCCGGACAGCGCGTCGAGCAGCGACGCGGTGATCTCCGCGACCCGCGGCCGCAGCTGTTCCACCCGGCGCGAGGTGAACGCCTTGTTCACCAGCCGGCGCAGGCGTTCGTGATCGGGCGGGTCGAGGTTCAGCATGTGGCCGGCCAGGACGAACTCCGCCGCCGACTGCCATTCGGGCGGGTCGCTGTCGAAGAGCTTGCGGAAGTCCTTGACCAGCCGCGGATCGGCAAGCGCGGCGCGCACATCGGCGTACCGGGTGACCAGCCAGGCGCGCATGCCGTCCGGCATCTGCACTTCGGCCACCGGGTGGTCCGCCCGCAGCCAGTCGTGCACGGAGTGCGGGTCCTGGATGTACTCGGGACCAAGTGCCGAAGTCAACGCAGCTCCTTACCCGATGGCGACTTACCCAATCGGGACGGCCACCAGTTCCACCGGCCGATCAGCACCACCGCCGACGGTACCAGCAGGGTACGGACCAGGAACGTGTCCATCAGCACGCCGAGCGCGAGCCCGACGCCGACGTCGACGATCGTCCGGACGTTGGCCGGCCCGGCCGAGCCGGAGCCCACCAGCGCCAGCACGCCGAACGTCAGCGCCAGCACCAGTCCGGCGGAGGTCACCGTCGTTCCGGTCACCGCCAGCGCGCGGCCGACGGCGTCGCGCAGCGGCAGCACCCGGGCCTCCTCGCGGATCCTGGTCATCACCAGGATGTTGTAGTCCTCGCCGAGCGCGAGCAGGAACACGAACAGCAAGAACGGCAAGATGAACGTCATGCCCGGCTGCCCGGCCGCCTTGATGAACACCAGCACGGTCAGCCCCAAGGCCGAGAAGTACGACAGCACCACGGACGCGATCAGGTACAGCGGCGCGACAAGCGACCGCATGACGAGCGCGAGCAGCACCGCGATCACCGCGATCGCGATCGGGATGACCGTGCGCAGGTCCTGATCGGACAGCTGAGCGATGTCAGCGGTGAACGCCGGCTGCCCGGTGACGCCCCACGCCACCGCGCCGGTCATCCCCGCCGCGCGCCCGGCCAGCCCGCGCACCGCGGGTACCGCACGCGCCGCCGCGGTCGTCGTCGCGTCGCCGGCCGCGAGCTGCGTCGCGAACGCTACGGTCCGGCCGTCCGGGCTCACGTACGAGCCGCTCGCCAGGTACGCCCGGTCCGCGGCGGTCAGCGTGGAGTCCGGGCGAGCACCCCGCGGCGGGCCATACCGCGCGAACAGGGCGGCGTATCCGGTGGCGGTGAGGGACACGTCGTTCGGATTAAATGGACCGGAGACAGCGGTGAACTCGCGCGCGCCGGCCAGCCACCCCTCAGCCGCCGCCACCGGGCCGGGCGCCGCCCAGACCGGCGTCCGCAGCCGGAGCACGATCAGCGTCGGGTTCACCGCCGTCTGCGGGAAATGCCGAGCCAGCAGCGAGTCGCCGTACGACGAGTCGCTGCCGGCCGGGGCGGTCACCGGCCCGCCGAAGCCGGCCACCAGGTACCCGCCGGACAGCACCGCCAGCGCGCCGAACACCACCAGGCCGGTACCCAGCACCAGCACCGGGCGGCGCACCAGTTGCCCGCACGCGCGGCCCCACAAGGCCGGGCGCACGGCGCCCGGCCGCACCGACGACGGCCAGAACGCGGCCGGGCCGAGGACGGCGAGCAGCGCGGGAAGCAGCGTGAGCCCGGCGACCAGCATCAGCCCGATGCCGATCGACAGCGGCGCGGCGAGGCCCGAGTACAGGGAGAATGTCGCCAGCGCCAGCGACCCGAGCGCGGCGATCAGCACGCCGGCCGAGAACGTGATCGTCTCGCCGGTGCGCGATACCGCCAGCACGATCGCGTCGTGGCACGGTAGCCCAGAACGCATCTCCTCGCGCACCCGGAACATCAAGAACAGCGCGTAGTCCGTGCCGGCCCCGATCACCAGCACGATGAGCAGCAGCGACGCGATCTGCGAGATGCCCAGGCCCAGGTGGATGGCCGCGACCGCGGTCAGCCGCTCGCTGACCAGCACGACGAGCGCGGCCGGCACCACCGCCACGAACGGCGCCAGCGCGGACCGGAACACGGCGACGAGCAGCGCCACCACGAAGATCAGCGAGAACCACTGCACCTTGCTGCCGCTCGACGTGGATACCGCGTTGTTGTCCACCCGGGTGGCGACAGCTCCGGCCAGGTGAGCGCGCAGGCCCGCGGGCAGCAAAACGCCGCCCATCGCGGCGCGCAGTGCCGCGCACAACGCGGCCTGGCTCGACGCGGACAGGCCGGGCGCCTGGGGGATGGCGGCGAGCACGGTCAGCCGGGTCGCGTCGCCGTCCGCGGACACGCCGGCCGACTGCACCGAGACCACGTGCGTGACCTGGGCGAGCCGCGCTCCCAGCCGCGCCGCGGCGGCCTCGTCGGCGGTGGTCAGCCCCGACGGGCGCGCGGCCACGATGGTCACCGCGGTGAGCGAGGCCGCGCCCTGGATCGGCGCGGCCAGGGTCGCCGCCTGCTGCGACGGGGCGCTGGCCGGCAGGAACGAGGAGTTGTCGCTCTGCGTCACGCTGCCCAGCCCAGGCAGCAGCGTCATCGCCGCGACGGTCCCGGCCAGCCAGGCGGCGATCACCGCCCAGCGGAACCGGACGGCGAACCGGCCAAGGCTGGCGAAAGCCGCACCCACGCACGCTATCGTCGCCGGCAACCACCCTTTATGCCGAGAACGGTGCCGCGCGAATCGCACAGTTCGCGTATCCGGGCGCGCGCGCGCTCGACGGTGCCGATGATGCTGCGGTGCACCATGACCGGTCTCCTCCCGCCCGTCGCGGGCGAGGGACCGAGGCACGCCGTAACGAAAACCCCGGGGCAGCTCGCCCCGGGGCTTGTCGTTTACAGGCATCTGTCAGCGCGCCGGGGGACTCTCCGGCGTCGTCGTCATACCAGCACGCTGCATGCCGGTGATTTTACCATCAGCGCTGGCCGGGACCGCTGACCTCGGACACCCGCACGATCGCGATCGACGACGTCTGCGGCCCGTAGGTGTGGGTCACCATCGGCACGGGCGAGGCGAGCGCGCCCGTGCTGGACAGGCTGTACCCCGGGGCCGGCTTGGCGAGCTTCGCCCCCGCAGACCGGACGATGAGCCCGATCGGCTGGTACGTGGCGGGGTTGAGCAGGATCTCGGTCTGCCCCTGGTCGTCGGTGACGCCGATCGCGGACCGCCCGGCGGCGTCGGTGACGTGCTGATCCACGCTCACGCCCGGGATCGTGGCGATGGCCTGGTAGACCGCCGCCACGGCCGGCGGCGGCGCGGCCGCGTACGCGTTCCACAGCAGCAGTCCCAGCCAGGCGAACTCTCGCTGCGGCTTGGTGGTGGCCTTGCCGGTGACGCCGAAGTAGTCCTGGCCCGACCACGCCCTGGCCAGTTCGGCGTCCACGGCGGCGAGCAGCGCCCGCGGGCTGGCCGGCAGCGCGGCCAGCGCGTTGTAGGAGGTCAGCGGCGTAATGCTGGTGTCGAACGCGGCGAGCGCGTCGGTGCCTTTAATCCTTGGCACCGGCCCGATGTGCGTGGTGAGCTGGCCGCCCGGCCCGAAGTAGGCGGACTTCGAGCCGTCGAATGTGATCCACTCGTCGTCGGTCTGGGTGCTCTGCCCGGTCGCGCTGTCGACCGAGCGGTAGTAGAACCACTGCCCGGGTCTGGGCTCGGTCACCGGCCTGGCCGCGACGACGCGCGCCGCGGTGCCGAGCACCTTGGCCACGAGGCTCGCCGACTGCGGCGTGCCCAGGGCGGTGACCGGCCCGGCGGCGGGAGCGCCGGCCAGCGCGACGGCGAGGATGGCGGCCACCGCCGCGGCCGCCGCGGTGAGGGCGGCGGGCAGCAGCACTCGCCGGTTAGGCCGGCGTGTTCCGCCGCCGGTCGTGGCGGCGGCGAGCAGCCGGGCGCGGCCGGCGGCCAGCCGGGCAGGTGCGGGCTCGGGCACGTCGTCGAGTACCGCGCGCACCATGTCGAGGTCGTTCATCGGTTCAGCTCCTGAGGTATCGAGGTCGGATCCTGGCCGCCAAGTGCCTCGCGTACCTTTCTTCGAGCCCGGTTCAGCCTGGACCGCACGGTGCCCAGCGGGATGCCGAGTGCCGCCGCGGTCTCCTCGTAGGACAGGCCGGCCCACGCGATCAGCAGCAGCACGTCCCGGTCCCCGGCCGACAGCGCCGCCAGGGCGTCGAGCAGTACCCGGCGCGCCGCGACCGCGTCGACCCGGCTGACGATCTCGTCCGCGCCGGCCGGCGCCGCCGCCCAGCCCGCCCCTGGGTCGGCTGGCATGGCTTCCGCCGTGCGGGCAAGGGCCTTCAGCCTGCGGACTTCGGCCCGCCAGTGCTTGCCGATCATGTTCGCGGCGATGCCGTACAGCCACGGCCTGGCGTCCGGCCGGCGCAGGTCATACCGCCGCCGGACGCGGAACGCGGTCAGGAACGTGTCGGCCACCAGGTCGTCGGCCATCGCGTCGCCCAGCCGGCGGCTGACGTAGCGGTGGATCGGGGCGGCGTGCCGGTCGTACAGCTCCGCGAAGCTCTCGGGCTCATGCCAGGAACGCTCAATGACCACGGCGTCCGTCTGGGACACGTCGAGGCGTGGCGCGATCATACCTGGCTCCGTTCGATGCGAGGGATGGTAATCGGTCACCCCCGGAATGAGGGGGCATCCCGCTTTTCCCGGAATCGCCTCACCGAGTTCACGCCGTGAACCTCGTAGAGTTGACCTGTGCCAGATCCACTCGCCTTCCGGCCCGCACCAGGGGCGATCCCCGAGTCGCCGGGGGTGTACCGGTTCCGGGACAGCCGCGGCCGGGTGATCTACGTCGGCAAGGCGAAGTCGCTGCGCCAGCGGCTGAACCAGTACTTCGCCGACTTCGCGTCGCTGCACCCCCGCACCCAGGCCATGCTGAGCAGCGCGGCGGGAGTGGACTGGACGATCGTCACCACCGAGGTGGAGGCGCTCCAGCTCGAGTACTCCTGGATCAAGGAGTTCGACCCTCGGTTCAACGTCAAGTACCGGGACGACAAGAGTTACCCGTACCTGGCCGTCACCATGTCCGATGAGTTCCCCCGGGTGATGGTGATGCGCGGCGCCAAGAAGAAGGGGACTCGCTACTTCGGCCCGTACAGCCACGCGTGGGCGATCCGCGACACGGTGGACACGCTACTGCGGGTGTTCCCGGTGCGTACCTGCTCCGCCGGGGTGTTCAAGCGGTCCGGCCAGATCGGCCGGCCGTGCCTGCTCGGCTACATCGGCAAGTGCTCCGCCCCCTGCATCGGCCGGATCGACGCGGTCGACCACAGAGCGCTGGCGGAGGATTTCTGCGACTTCATGGCCGGCCAGTCCGCCAGGTTCACCCGGCGGCTTGAGTCGGAGATGAAGGCCGCCGCCTCCCGCGAGGAATATGAGCAGGCGGCCCGGCTCCGCGACGACATCAGGGCGCTTCAGAAGGCGCTGGAGAAGCAGGCCATCGTGCTCGGCGACGGCACGGACTGCGACGTCATCGCCCTGGCCGAAGACCAGCTCGAGGCCGCCGTCCAGATCTTCTACGTGCGCGGCGGCCGGGTCCGCGGCCAGCGCGGCTGGGTGCTGGAGAAGGTCGAGGAGATGAATTCGGCCGGGCTGGTCGAGCACTTCCTGGGGCAGGTGTACGGCGACGCCGACGCCGGCTGCCCCCGGGAGATCCTGGTGCCCGTGCTGCCGCCGGACCCGGTAGCGATGACGTTGTGGCTGAGTGAGCGCCGAGGCGGCCCGGTCAACCTGCGGGTCCCGGTCCGGGGCGACAAGAAGACGCTGATGGAAACCGTCTCGCGGAACGCGCTGGAGACACTGACCCTGCACAAGACCCGCCGGGCCAGCGACCTGACCACGCGCAGCAAGGCGCTGAACGAGATCCAGGAGGCGCTCGGCCTGGACGACGCCCCGCTGCGGATCGAGTGCTACGACGTGTCGAACCTGATGGGCACCCACGTGGTCGCCTCGATGGTGGTGTTCGAGGACGGGCTGGCCCGCAAGAGCGAGTACCGCAGGTTCAGCATCAAGGGCGCCACCGACGACATCTCCGCGATCGGCGAGGTCATCACGCGCCGGTTCCGCCGTTATCTCGAAGAGAATTCTTCCGAACGTACGGTGGCTGAAGGGGCCAAGTTCGCTTACCCCCCGAATCTGGTCGTGGTCGACGGCGCCGCCGGACAGGCGGACGCGGCGGCCCGTGCGCTGGCCGAACTGGGCATCAATGACGTCGCGGTGTGCGGCCTCGCCAAGCGGCTGGAGGAGGTCTGGCTGCCTGGTGAGGAATATCCGGTGATCTTGCCGCGTACCAGTGAGGGACTGTACCTGCTCCAGCGGGTACGGGACGAGGCACACCGGTTCGCGATCACGTATCACCGGCAGAAGCGAGGCAAGGCGGCCACCGTGAGCGCGCTAGACGAACTGCCCGGGCTCGGCCCGGCTCGGCGTGCCGCGCTGCTCAAGCACTTCGGTTCGGTGAAGAAGCTGGTGGCCGCCGGCGTCGCGGAGGTCGGCGCGGTGCCGGGTATCGGACCCAAACTGGCCGCGACTATCGTTTCTGCCCTGCATCCAGCGGAAACTTCGGGGAGTAATGATGCCGAGAGCGGCTGACGACCAGACGGAAATCGTCATCATCACCGGGATGTCGGGCGCGGGCCGGACGGCCGCCGCCAAATCGCTGGAGGACCTCGGCTGGTTCGTCGTGGACAACCTGCCGCCCGGCCTGTTGCCGACGATGGTCGACCTGGCGCGGCGGTCCAACGGCGAGGTGACCCGGATGGCGGCCGTGGTGGACATCCGCAGCCGGGCGTTCAGCACCGACCTGAAGTCCGCCATCCACGAGCTGGGCACGCGGGGGGCATCCGCCCAGATCGTGTTCCTCGAGGCGGCCGAGGACACGCTGGTCCGCCGGTTCGACAGCGAGCGGCGGCCGCACCCGCTCCAGGGCAGCGGACGGGTCACGGACGGAATCGAGGCCGAGCGCGAGCTGCTCCGCGAGGTGCGCGGCGACGCCGACCTGGTGCTCGACACGTCCCGGCTGAACGTGCACGAGCTGCGCGCCCGGATGCGGGACTTCTTCAGCGGCGGCGGCGCGACGGCGGGGCTGCGGCTGTCGATCGTGTCGTTCGGGTTCAAGTACGGCATGCCGGTCGACGCCGACCTGGTCGCGGACTGCCGGTTCCTGCCGAATCCGCACTGGATCGCGGAACTTGCGCCGATGACGGGGCAGGACGAGCCGGTCCGGGAGTACATTCTCTCTCAGCCTGGTGCCGAAGAGTTTCTGAGCACTTACACTGCGCTGTTGAACGTCGTGCTGCCGGGCTACGAACGCGAGGGCAAGCGGTTCGTGACGCTCGCGGTCGGCTGCACCGGCGGCAAGCACCGGAGCGTGGCGATGGCCGAGCAGCTGGCGGCGCGCATGGCGGGCGCCGGTGCCGACGTGCAAGTGGTGCACCGGGATCTCGGACGGGAGTGAGTTGATGGGGTCGGCCGGTCTGAAGGTCGTCGGCCTCGGGGGCGGGCACGGGCTGGCCGCGTCGCTTGCCGCGCTTCGGCTGGTCACCGGCGAGCTGACGGCGATCGTCACGGTCGCCGACGACGGCGGTTCGAGCGGGCGGCTGCGCCGCGAGTTCGGCGTGCTTCCTCCCGGGGATCTGCGCATGGCGCTCGCGGCGCTGTGCCGCGACGACGAGTGGGGGACTATCTGGAGCCAGGTGGTGCAGCACCGGTTCGAATCCGGCGACCTCGCCGGGCACGCCGTCGGGAACCTGCTGATCGTGGCGCTGTGGGACCTGCTCGGCGACCCAGTCGCGGGGCTGGACTGGGTGGGCAGGCTGCTCGGCACCGGCGGCCGGGTGCTGCCGATGGCGGGCGTGCCGCTGGACATCGTCGCCGAGGTGGTCGGGGCCGACCCCGCCCGGCCAGGTGACGTGAGCGTGGTGCGCGGCCAGAAGGAGTGCGCGACGACGCCGGGACGGGTGCGGTCGATTACCCTGGAGCCGGCCGACCCGCCGGCCGTGCCAGAGGCGGTCCGCGCGGTGCGTTCCGCTGACTGGGTCGTGTTCGGGCCCGGCTCGTGGTTCACCAGCGTGCTGCCGCACCTGCTGGTGCCGGATCTGGCGAAAGCGCTGCACGAAACCGCCGCGCGGCGCATCGTGGTATTGAACCTCGCTCCGCAGCCCGGCGAGACCGACGGGTTCTCGCCGCACAAGCACCTGGAGGTCCTCGCGGAACACGCACCCGATCTCGCAGTCGACGTGGTGCTTGCCGACACGGGCTCCATGGGGAGTGCCGACGCGGTGGGAACCGGTAGCCTAACCGACTTGGAGAAGGCAGCGGGGGCGCTGGGGGCCCGTCTGGTTCTGGCAGACGTGGCGATGGGCGATGGCACTCCGCGGCACGACCCGCGCCGGCTGGCGCGGGAGTACGCAAAGGTACTGAAGGGGGAGTGATCCGTTCGTGGCGATGACTGGCGTGGTGAAGGATGAGCTCAGCAGGGTCGCGGTGGTCAAGCCGTGCTGCCGGAAGGCTGAGGTCTCCACGCTGCTGAGATTCGCTGGCGGCCTGCACCTGGTCGAGGGCCGGGTGGTTATCGAGGCGGAACTCGACACCGGCGCCGCTGCGCGCCGGCTGCGGCAGAACATCACCGAGGTGTTCGGCCACCCGGCGGAGTTCCTCGTCCTGTCGCCGAACGGGCTGCGCAAGGGCAACCGGTACGTGGTCCGGGTCAGCAAGGGCCAGGCCGGGGAGAGCCTGGCCCGGCAGACCGGGCTGATCGACAACTACGGCCGCCCGGTCCGCGGCCTGCCCCGCCAGGTCGTGGCCGGGGCGTCCTGCGACTGCGAGGCGGCGTGGCGCGGCGCGTTCCTCGCGCACGGGTCGCTGACCGAGCCGGGCAGGTCGATGGCGCTGGAGGTCACGTGCCCCGGCTCGGAGGCCGCTCTGGCGCTGGTCGGTGCCGCACGGCGGCTGAGGGTGCACGCCAAGGCGCGCGACGTGCGCGGCGTGGACCGGGTGGTGATCCGTGACGGCGAGGTGATCGCCGCGATGCTGACCCGGCTCGGCGCGCACGACGCGGTGCTCGCCTGGGAGGAGCGGCGGATGCGCCGCGAGGTCCGCGCCACCGCGAACCGCCTGGCCAACTTCGACGACGCCAACCTGCGCCGGTCCGCGCGGGCGGCCGTGGCCGCCGGCGCCCGGGTGGAGCGCGCCCTGGAGATCCTCGGCCCGGACGCCCCCGAGCACCTGACGATGGCCGGGCATCTGCGGATGGCGCACCGCCAGGCCTCGCTCGAGGAACTGGGCCAGCTCGCCGACCCGCCGCTCACCAAAGACGCGATCGCCGGCCGGATCCGCCGCCTGCTAGCCATGGCCGACCGCCGCGCCGCCGACCAAGGCATCCCCAGCACCGAAGCCTGCCTGACCCTAGACATGCTCCCCTAACCGGGCCCGCGCCGGCTTACCCGCCCCGCGCCCCCGTGCCATGAAGGCCCGCCCGCGTCGGCTTACCCGCCCGCGCTCCCGCACGTGGCACGCCCTGCGCCCGCTCGCCGCCCGCGCCCCCCAGCCCCCTGGCACATTTCGTATTTGTCCGCATTAACGGCGCGGCTCAAATTCAGCAACGTGGTAAATTAACCCTTCGTGGCAATATGACCTCCGCTTGCGAGGGTCGGATTACCACGAAGGGGGAATCCGGCACGTTGATTTGAGTGCGCTCGGAAAATGTCAGTGGTGGCCGTCACACTGGGCGGCATGAAACGTGACATGCCCCGCGCGCTCGTTGCGCTCCAGCAGGGTGTCTTCTCGCGGAGGCAGGCCCTGGAGGCCGGCCTGACCCACAAAATGATCGACGCGCGGTTGCGGAGCGGCACGTGGCGGGCGGTATTCCGCGGCGTTTACACTAATGCGGCGGGTGACGTCGGCCCTCCCGGGATGCTGTGGGCAGCGGTGCTATCCGCCGGCCCATATGCGATGCTGTCTCATCAGACCGCCGCCGAACTTGTGCTGGGCGGGCGGCCGGACGACGAAATTCACGTGACGATTCCGGCTACTCACAAGGTCGAGGCGGTGCCGGGCGTGCGTGTCCATCGGTCCCGCCGGGCGTTCACGATCAAGCTCGCGGACTGTTATCCGCCGTGCACGAGCGTCGAAGAGACCGTGCTCGATCTGGTCGATGCCGCCGGGACGTTCGACGAGATGTGCGGCTGGATCACCCGGGCGCTCGCGACGAAGCGGACCACCGCCGTCAAGCTGCGCACCGCCATGACCGAGCGGCGGCGGCTGCGCTGGCGCTCCGTTCTTGGCGACATGATCACCGCCACCATCACCGGGGATCATTCGGTCCTTGAGCACCGGTACGAGCGCGACGTGGAGCGTGCCCACGGCCTTCCCGAACCGGAGCGACAGGTGCCGTTCACGACGCCAGACGGTAGCCAGGGCCAACGGGATCGTGTCTACCCCGGCTACCGCGTCGTGATCGAACTCGACGGTCAGCTGTACCACCCAGCGGAGGAGACCTGGAAGGACAAGGACCGTGACAACGCCGCTATCGAAGCCGGCTATGAATCCCTCAGGTACGGCTGGCGGCATGTCACTCAAGCTTCCTGCGCGACCGCGGTTCAGGTCGGCGGGATTCTCCGCGACAGAGGCTGGCCGGGGCGGCCGCGCCCGTGCTCCGTCCGCTGTCCAGTGCGGTCGGGGTCCTAGGCTGCCGCAACCGGTCGGCGGATAGCTGGATAACGTGCCGGTTTTGCTCTTCGTGGCGGGCTGACCCCCGGGAACGGGGGGCAATCCGGCACGAAGGGGCGATCTTCCACGCTGATTCGGGGCGACGCTGATGCGGCGGCCGAAGGCACAGCGGGATCAGATCCCGGTCAGGCGCCGGGAGGAGGGGCGCAGGTAGACGAACCAGGTCGCTGCCAGGCAAGCCAGGTAGAACGCGATGAACCCGATATAGGCGGGGTTGCCGGTCCTGGTGGCGAGGAAGGACTGGCGGAACGCGATGTTCACCAGCACTCCGCCGAACGCGCCGGCCGCTCCCGCGATGCCGATGACCGCATTCGCCAGCCGGCGCGCGTCTTGCTCCGCGGCCTTGGCACGGAAGATCGCCGGAATCATCTTGTACGTGGCGCCGTTGCCGGCGCCGGACATCGCGAACAGGGAGATGAACCCCACGCAGAACAGGACGAGCGATCGCTGCCCGGACGCGATGAGCACGATGACGGCGGCCAGCGCCATCGCGAGGAACGTCCAGAACGTGGTGCGCGCCCCGCCGAGCCGGTCGGCCAGCCAGCCACCGGCGGGCCTGAGCAGCGATCCGGTGAGCGGGCCGAGGAAGGTCAGGTAGGCGATCTTGACCGGATCCACCTTGCCGGCGGTGAGGAAGTGCGTCCCGAACTGATCCTGCAGCACCTGGCCGAACGCGAAGCTGTAGCCGATGAACGAGCCGAACGTGCCGATGTAGAGGAACGAGATGATCCAGGTGTGCGCGTCACGGCACGCCGACCGCATCGCCCGCCGCTCATTGCGCGCTTGTCCGAGGTTGTCCATGAAAAGCGCAGCGCAGACCGCCGCGAGGACGACGGCCGGGATGTAGATTCCGAGGATGACGCGGGGGTGATCCTTGCCCGCCGTGGCCAGCACGGCCAGGCCCGCGAGCTGCACCACGGCGACTCCGATGTTGCCGCCGCCGGCGTTGAGGCCCAGCGCCCAGCCCTTCAGCCGCTGCGGGTAGAACGAATTGATGTTGGCCATGGACGACGCGAAATTGCCGCCGCCCACGCCAGCCAGCGCGGAAATGACGAGCAGGGTCCCGTACGAGACCCCGGGCTTGAGCACGAACGCGGCGGTCACCGTGGGCACCAGCAGCAGGCTCGCGCTGACGCACGTCCAGTTGCGACCGCCGAACCGCCCGACGGCGAGCGTGTAGGGGACCCGCACACTCGCACCGAGCGCCGTCGGCAGCGTTGTGAGCAAGAACTTCTCGGCCGCGGCGGTCTTGGGGTCGGAGCTGATCCCGTAGGCCGGGGTGAGGAAGAGCACGAACACCGACCACAGGCTCCATACCGAGAAGCCCACATGCTCGGCCAGTATCGAGAAGATCAGGTTGCGTCGCGCCACCCGCGCGCCAATTCGCCGCCAGAACCCGGCGTCCTCCGGGTTCCAGTCCGCGATCCACCGGCCAGCGCGCTCCGGCGCCGCGAGCGTTGCCTGGTCACTTGATGTCGTCGCCATACCGGCGACGCTAGGCGGACCGTGTTTCCCCGAAGCGGCCGCGCCGAGACGGCAGCGGAACATTCACCGCACAGGTCAGCTCACCGTGCTGTGCGCCGGCAACCGAGCTAGGTCAGGCGGGCGGCCAGGAACTCGCGCTCGGCGGTGTTCTCGGTTCGGTCCAGGGCGGCTTGATACTCGCGTGCCGCTTCCGCGTCGCGGCCGAGGCGGCGCAGCAGGTCGGCGCGGATGGCGTGGAACAGGTAGTAGCCGTCCAGGTTCAGTTCGTCGACCAGGTCGAGCGCGCTGCGCGGGCCGTCGACCTCGGCGACCGCGACCGCGCGGTTCAGCGCGACGACTGGGGTGGGCGAGTGCGCGAGCAGCTGGTCGTAGAGCGCGAGGATCTGGGGCCAGTCGGTGTCCGCGGCGGTCGGTGCGTCGCTGTGCACCGCGTTGATCGCCGCCTGGATCTGGTACGGGCCGGGCTGGTTCCGGCGCAGGCACTGCCGGACCAGCGCGTGGCCTTCGGCGATCAGCGCGCGGTCCCAGCGGGTGCGGTCCTGGCCGGCGAGCGTGACCAGACCCCCGCCGGGCGCGATCCTGGCCGCGCGGCGTGACTCGGTGAGCAGCATGAGCGCGAGCAGGCCGGTAACCTCTGGCTCGTCCGGCATGAGCTCGGCCAGGAGCCGGCCGAGCCGGATCGCCTCCGCACACAGCTCGGCACGGATCAGGTGTCCCTCGTTGAAGATCAGGTACACGACGGCGAGCACCGGCTGCAGCCGGTCCGGCAGCTCCTCCGCCGGCGGAACGCGGTACGGGATGCGCGCCTCACGGATCTTGCCCTTCGCGCGGACCAGGCGCTGCGCCATGGTCGGCTCGGGCACCAGGAATGCCCGCGCGATCTCGGTGGTGCTGAGCCCGGCGATCAGCCGAAGCGTCAGCGCGACCTGGGCGGCCCGGCTGAGGGCGGGGTGGCAGCAGGTGAAGATGAGCCGTAGCCGGTCGTCGTGGACCGGGCCCAGCTCCACGGGTTCATCGCTCGCGTGCAGCAGCGCGGCCTGGGCGTGCTTGCCGGCCCGGGCGGCTTCGCGGCGCAGCCGGTCGATGGCGCGGTTGCGCGCGGTGGTGATGATCCAGCCCGCCGGACTCGGCGGGAGCCCGTCCGCGGGCCATCGCTCCGCGGCCGTGGTGAACGCCTCCTGCACCGCGTCCTCGGCGAGGTCGATGTCACCGAGGACACGCGTGAGGACGGCGACCGCGCGGCCGTATTCCGCGCGGAAAATGTGCTCGACCTCGGCGGCGGAGGTCAGTCCTCGACCTCTTCCTGGAACGGCCGCACCTCGACCGGGATGCGGCACGCGCGGGTCGCCTTCCTGGCCCACTCCAGCGCGGCATCCAGGTCCGGCGCCTTGATGACCCACACTCCGCCGACGTGCTCTTTGCCCTCGGCGAACGGGCCGTCGGTGGTCAGCACGTCCTGCCCGGCCAGCCGGACCACCCGCGCCGTCCGTGACGGGTACAGCCCGCCGGCGAAGACCCAGGCCCCGGCGGCCCGCATCTCCTCGTTCACCGCGTCGACGTCCTTCATGATCTGGTCGATGTCCGCGGGCGGAGCCGTGTCCTCGGGGTGGAAAACGCTGAGCAGATACTGCTTCACCATGTGCCTCCTAGTCCCGGTTCACGAATTCCTTGCCAGGTACGCGATGACGGCCGCGGCCAGAGCCAGGAACGACAGCGTGGTCAGTCCGGTCCGCAGCCCGAAGTCGCTGGCCAGGAAGCCTATCGCGGGCGGCCCCAGCAGGAAACCGCCGTAGCCGAGCGTCGAGGCGAGCGCGACGCCCCTCGAGCCGGCCAGCAGGCCGGCCCGCGCGACGGCTACCGGGAACAGGTTGGCGAGCCCGGCGCCGACCGCGGCGAACCCGGCCAGCGCCAGCCATACGTCGGGGGCCAGCGCGGCGAGCAGCATGCCGCCGCAGGCGGTCAGGCCCCCCGCCACAAGCACCCGGGTGCGGCCGTGCCGCTCGAGCAGGGTGGTCCCGGTCAGCCGGCCGAAAGCCTCGGCGAGCGCGAAGGCCGCGTAGCCGGCCGCGGCGAGCGCGGGCCCGGCGGCAAGATCCTGGTGCAGGTGCAGCGCGCCCCAGTCGCCGATCGCTCCCTCACCGTAAGCCGCGCAGAACGCGATCAGGCCGAGCACGCCCACCGCCCGGATCAGGTCACGCGGGCCAGCGGAAGAAGGAACCGGATCGGCCGCGCCAGGCGCGGTGGCGGGAGGCGGACGGCGCAGCGGGCGGGCGGTCAGCGCGGTGACGACCAGGCCGGTGCCCGCGATCAGGCTCAGGTGCGGCAGCGGGGCCAGGTGCGGCGCGATCAGCCCGCCGAGGCCGGCGCCGGCCAGGCCGCCGAAGCTCCAGGCGGCGTGGAAACCGGGCATCACCGGCCGCCGCAGCGCGGCGACCAGGTCGACAGCGACCGTGTTCATCGCGACGTTGAGACATCCGTAGGCGGCGCCGAACGTCAGCAACGCCAGGCCCAGCGTCAGCGCGGAATGTGCGAGTGGTGGCAGCACGAGCGTGCCGGACAGCACGCCGCAAGCGGGCACCGTCACCCGGCGGCCGCCGAACCGCCGGCACAGCGCGCCGGCCACCAGCATGGTGAGGACCGCGCCCGCGGACAGGCCGAGCAGTGCCAGTCCCAGGGCGGCGGCCGAGGCGCCGGTCTGCTGTTTGACGGCCGGGACGCGCACCGCCCAGCTCGCGTACATGAAGCCGTGCGCGGTGAAGACCGCGCTGAGCGCGATCCGCTGCGTCCGGAGGCCGCCGTCTGTCCGGCTGGCTGCGATTATTTTGCTTTCCGGTCGCACAAAATGAGGCTACGCGGGTGACCCTGCGTGCGCCAGGCGCGCTTGACGCCAAGTAATACTAGGCATAGGATCTCTTGGTATGAATCGAGAACGTCTCAAGGGAAACCTCGACTTGCTGCTGCTGTCGGTACTCGCCGCGGGGCCGGCGCACGGCTATGCGATCATCTCCGCGCTGCGCGACCGCAGCGAGGGCACGTTTGACCTGCCCGAGGGCACGATCTACCCAGCACTGCACCGGCTTGAGGACGCTGGCCTGCTCGGCAGCTCCTGGGCTGAGGGGGACGGGCGCAAGCGCCGGGTCTACGGGCTGACCGACAAGGGCGTGGCCGCGCTCGCGGCAGAGCACGGCGAGTGGCAGCGATTCGTGTCCGGGGTGCAGGCGGTGCTGGGGTGGTCGGCGTGAACCCGGTCGACGAGTACCTGCGCCAGCTCCGCGCGGGCCTGCGCACCCGCGACGCCGACCTCATCATGGTCGAGGCGGAGGACCATCTAAGGGAGACGGTCGCCGCCGGACTCGCCGCCGGGCTGACCGAACGCGAGGCGCAGGAGGCGGCGATCTCGGCCTTCGGCTCGGTGCGGGCGGTGGTCCGGGCGCATGCCACCAGGCCCGGCAACCTGGTCAAGGGCAGGACACCGAAGGCGATTCTCGCCGACCTGTTCCTGTCCGCTTGGCAGCTCGGCGGCATCGGCCTGATGGCGATCGGGGTCAGCGGCGCGCTCGTGGCGCTGATGAACGCGACCCTCGGCCGCGCGTTCACCGGCCAGGCGCCGGCCGGCGTGACGTTCGCCAAGGCCGACTGCGCGTCCTGGATGGCCGCGTGGACCGGCGCGCGCGACTGCGCGCAGGCGGCGATGCTCGAGGCCAGCAGCGACGCGGTCGTGCTGCGGCTCATCGCCGGGCTGGCCGGCGTCGCGGTGCTCGCGGCCTGCTTCCTCGTCCGCTACGTGATGCGGCGTCTTGGGCGCGAGCCCGCCGAACCGCTGGCCGGCTACTTCCCGCTGCTGGCGGCGTGCGTGTTCGGCGCTGGAGCACTGGCGCTCGCAATGGCGCAGCTCACCGGGTTTACCGTCACGGCGGGCCCGGGCGTGTACCTGAGCGGCGCGCTCGTGTCGGCGGTGGTGGCGGTCTGCTACGGCGTCCGGTCGCGCAGGGTTGTCCGGCATCTCATGGTGATCTGGGCACGATAAACCTGTGAAGCGACGGGGGATGACCGTGGTATGGTCTAGACCACAGGCGTCGTGATTGCCTGCCCGGCAACGGGGGCCCCGACAGGTCCCGCATGCTTGGATTTCGGCGTCGACCTCCCGGCGATCCCGGGAGGCGATGCTGGCCTGCGGGGGCTTGCGGCGGACGACCCCCGCACCCCCGGATAGGCGGGTTCCGATAGTCTGCGAGTGACGACGGTGGGTTTGACCAGCCGAGGAGATTTTCAGCTGTGACTATTCGCGTGGGCATTAACGGGTTCGGCCGTATCGGCCGTAACTTCTGGCGGGCGGTTAACGCCGCCGAAGGCGACCGCGGCATCGAGATCGTGGCCGCTAATGACCTGGGTGACATCAAGACGATGGCGCACCTGCTCAAGTACGACACGATCCTCGGCACGCTGCCGGGCGAGGTCTCGGTGTCCGATGACACGATCAACGTCGGTGGCAAGCAGATCAAGATCCTCGCGCAGAAGGATCCGGCGCAGCTGCCGTGGGGCGAACTCGGCGTGGACATCGTGATCGAGTCCACCGGGCGTTTCACGACCGGCACCGCGGCGCGGGCGCACATCGAGGCGGGCGCGAAGAAGGTCATCATCTCCGCCCCGGCCAAGGACGAGGACATCACGATCGTCATGGGCGTGAACGACGACGCCTACGACCCGGAGAAGCACGATGTGCTGTCCAACGCATCCTGCACGACGAACTGCGTCGCACCGCTGGCGAAGGTGCTGCTGGACAACTTCGGCATCGTCAAGGGCCTGATGACGACCGTGCACGCGTACACGAACGACCAGGTCATTCTCGACTTCCCGCACAAGGACCTGCGCCGGGCGCGGGCCGCCGCGCAGAACATCATCCCGACCACCACTGGCGCGGCGAAGGCCACGTCACTGGTGCTGCCCGAGCTGAAGGGCAAGCTGGACGGCCGGGCGCTGCGCGTGCCGGTGCCGGACGGCTCCATCACCGACCTGGTGGTGCAGGTGGAGCGGGCGGCCACCAAGGAAGAGATCAACGCCGCGTACAAGGCCGCCGCCGACGGGTCCCTGAAGGGTTACCTGCACTACACCGAGGACGAGATCGTCTCCTCCGACATCGTGGGTTCCTCGGCCTCGTGCACCTTCGACTCGCAGCTCACGATGGTGTTCGGCGACCAGGTGAAGGTGTGGGGCTGGTACGACAACGAGTGGGGTTACTCCTGCCGCCTGGTCGACCTGGCCGCGCTCGTCGCGTCCCGGCTGCGGTAATGCCCAGCTCGACGTTGCGGAGCGTTGACCAGCTGGACGTCACCGGCAAGCGGGTGCTGCTCAGGTCGGACCTGAACGTGCCGCTCGACCTGACCGGCTCCGGCGCGATCACCGACGACGGACGGATCCGGGCCAGCCTTCCGGTGATCCGCGCGCTGTCCGAACGCGGCGCGCGGGTCATCGTCATGGCACACCTCGGACGTCCGGCCGGCGCGGACTTCGCCGAGCGAGCGGCGGGCGGCCCGTCGCTGCGGGTGGTTGCCGGGCGGCTCAGCGAACTGCTCGGCAAACCGGTGGCGTTCGCCGCGGACGTGGCGGGTGCGGACGCGCGGAACACGGTGGCCGGGCTGGCCGACGGTGACGTCGCGCTGCTGGAGAACGTGCGGTTCGAACCGGCCGAAACGGCCAAGGACGACGCGGCCCGGGCGGAGTTCGCCGGCAAGCTCGCCGCGCTCGGCGACCTGTACGTGGGCGATGGGTTCGGCGCGGTGCACCGCAAGCACGCGTCCGTGTACGACCTGCCGCGGCTGCTGCCGCACGCGGCCGGTGATCTGGTCCGCGACGAGGTCGCCGTGCTCGAACGGCTGACCCGCGACCCGGCCAGGCCGTTCGTGGTGGTGCTCGGCGGCAAGAAGCCGTCGGACAAGCTTGGCGTCATCCACAACCTGCTCGGCCTCGCGGACCGGATCCTCGTCTGCGGCGGCATGGCCTACACGTTCCTCGCCGCGCAGGGTTACGAGGTGGGCAACTCGGTGCTTGAGGCGGACAAGATCGACGAGGTAAAGGCCGTGCTGGCGGAGGCCGCGTCACGAGGCGTCGAGCTTGTGCTCCCCGTCGACATCGTGGTGGCGGCGAAGTTCGCGCCGGACGCCGAGCACACCGTGGTCCCCGCCGATGGCATCCCGGCAGACTGGGAGGGCGTCGACGCCGGCCCGCGGACCCGAGAGTTGTTCCGCGCCAAGCTCGCGGATGCGCGGACGGTGTTCTGGAACGGGCCGGCCGGCGTGTTCGAGTTCCCGCCGTTCTCGGCGGGCACCCGGGCCGTCGCCGAGGCCGTCGCGGCGGTGAACGGGCTGACCGTGGTCGGCGGCGGCGACTCGGCGGCCGCGGTACGAGCACTGGGCATCGGCGAGGACAAGTTCAGCCACATCTCGACCGGCGGCGGCGCGTCGCTGGAGTACCTGGAGGGCAAGACGCTGCCCGGGCTGACCGCGCTGGAAGCGGAGTGAGCGAGCGGGGCAAGCGGTTGCCGCTGATGGCCGGCAACTGGAAGATGCACGAGAACCACCTCGAGGCCATCGCGCTCGTGCAGAAGCTCGCGTTCACGCTGACCGACAAGGACTACACGTTCACCGAGGTCGCCGTGCTGCCGCCGTTCACCGCGCTGCGCAGCGTGCAGACGCTGGTCAGCGGCGACAAGCTGAAGATCGGGTACGGCGCGCAGGACGTATCGGCGCACGACTCCGGCGCGTACACCGGGGAGATCTCCGGACCGATGCTGGCCAAGCTCGGCTGCACATACGTGGTCGTGGGGCACTCGGAGCGCCGGCAGTATCACGCCGAATCCGACGCGGTCGTGAACAAGAAGGTGCAGGCCTGTCTGCGGTCCTCGCTGACGCCGATCGTGTGCGTGGGGGAGTCGCTCGAGGTGCGCCGGTCCGGCGACCACATATCGTATACACTCGCCCAGCTTGACGGCTCGCTGGCCAAGGTGCCGGCCGAGGCCGTCGCCGGGATGGTTGTGGCGTATGAGCCGGTCTGGGCCATCGGGACCGGTGAGGTGGCGACACCGCAGGACGCCCAGGAGGCTTGCTCGGCGATCCGAGGACGCATTTCGGCGATTCATGGCGCCGAAACCGGGGTCAGTGTGCGTATCCTGTATGGCGGGTCCGTTAAACCCGGCAACATTGCGCCGATCATGGCGCAGCCGGACGTGGACGGCGCCCTGGTCGGCGGCGCAAGCCTCGACGCGGACCAGTTCGCTCAAGTATGCCGGTACCGGGAACTGCCGGTATCCTAGAGTGGGCACCAGGCCATCGACACCATAGAGGCGCAGAGGTAAACCGGGCATGATCATCGGGCTTTCCGTTATCCTGATCATTACCAGTATCGTGATGGTAATGCTCGTCCTGCTGCACAAGGGCAAGGGCGGCGGTCTGTCGGACATGTTCGGCGGCGGAGTGTCCTCCACCCTCGGCTCCTCCTCGGTCGTCGAACGCAACCTGGACCGGATCACCTACTTTTTCGGGATCCTGTGGTTCGTGGACATCGTCGCACTGGGCTGGCTGATCAACCACTAGCGCGTACTCTTCCCGCACAGATCTTCTGCACTTTCTTCATCTGGTCCCAAGGGGTGATCTGTTAGTGAGTAGTGGCAACGCGATCCGCGGCAGCCGGGTAGGCGCGGGGCCGATGGGAGAGGCCGAGCGCGGCGAGTCCGCGCCTCGCGTCTGGGTCTCCTTCTGGTGCGCGAACAAGCACGAGACTCGCCCGAGCTTCGCAACCGACGCCGCCATCCCCGAGACCTGGGAGTGCCCGCGCTGCGGCAACCCGGCGGGCCAGGACGAGGAGAATCCGCCCGCCCCGCCGCGCGTCGAGCCGTACAAGACCCATCTCGCCTACGTCAAGGAACGCCGGAGCGACACCGACGGCGAGGCCATCCTGGCCGAGGCGATCGCCCGCCTGCGAAGCACGGCGTCGGCCTAGTTTTCGCTGGGGGAGGCCTCCCCGGACCCTTCGGCTTTCACTGGGGAAGCCCCCGGCCTTAACCACGACGACGGCGCCACGGCCCCGGCCGATGCAGCGGCGCTGCCGCCGCACCCCGCTGCTAGCCAGGTGTCATGCCGTCGCGACTCGACCGGTTGTGACTGCCCGCTCGCGAACTGGGCATCTATTCATATTCCGGGCGCGCCATCAGGCACGCCAGATTATTGCGGACAGTTACCCCACCAATCCGGGGGGGTAACTGTCCGCAATAATTTCGATCGCGTCCCGGAATCGCGGCGGCTGCGAAGCGGCGGGACCATACCTGTGCAAACAGGACATTAGCCTGCGGCCAGCCACACCACGCTCGCGCAGGACATCGGCCTGCGGCCAGCCACACCACGCTCTCGCCGCAAAGCCTTGATCGTTACAGCCAGAACGGGATGCCGACCGCGTTCGGGATGAACGCCTCAGGGAAGCGGAAGCGCCCATCCTACGATCGGCTACAGTCCTTCGTTGATCAGCCGTCCGGCCTGCTCGTACGTGGCCGGGCGGCGGTACTTGAACCAGAACGCCGCGCCGACGCCGGCCACCGCGATCACGGCGTCGATCGGCCCCAGCCATTTGGCCAGCGGGTAGGTGCCGGCCACCGAGGAGAAATTCTCGAACAGCAGGTACACGACGAAACCCTGGGAGAGGAACGACAGGGCCGGGGCCAGCAGCGTCTTCCACCAGTGCACCTCGTCCCGGTGGAAGCGCAGGTAGTACAGCGCGATGCTGAACGAGACCAGCGCCTGCACGGACAAGATGATGATCACGCCCATGACCGCCATCAGGCCGTACAACTCGCCGTACGCCTGCGTGGACGGGTTTCCGGTGCCGGCGAAGATCGCGAACAGGCCGATGACGACGGCCGCGATGACCGACTGCGTGATCGACGCGATGTGCGGGCTCTGCCACCTCGGATGAGTCTTGCCGAGCGCCTTCGGCAGCATGCCCTCCCGGCCGAGCGAATAGAAGTACCGCGCGGTGGTGTTGTGGAACGCCATGCCGCAGGCGAACGAGCCGGTGATGATCAGGTAGCTCATGATCGACGACAGCCAGTGCCCGCCGTAGGTGCCCGCCGGCCCGAGGAAGTAGTTGTAGGCATTGGTCTCGGACTGGGTGGCCGCGTCGTGCACGTTCGAGTAGCCGGACAGCGACGCCCAGGACGTCAGCGTGTAGAAGATGCCGAGGCCGATCACCGAGATGTACAGCGCGCGGGGGACGTTGCGCTTGGGGTCGCGGGACTCCTCGCCGTAGTTCGGTGCCATCTCGAAGCCGACCCATGACCAGAACGCGAAGAACAGGCCGAGGCCGACCGTGCCGGCGGCGAGCTTGCCCTGGGCCGGCAGGGCCTTGAACGCATTGACCGGGTTCAGCGCGCTCGCGCTCGGGCTGTGCCCGCGGGCGAACAGCACGATGTCGAAGACGATCAGGATGAGCACCTCGGTGACCAGCCCGATCGCCAGCACCTTGGAGGAGAAGCTGACGTCGAAATAGGTCAGCACCGCGATCACCGCGACCATGCCAAGCGCGAGCCACGGCCAGCTGATGTTCGTGCCGAACGCGTTGAGCTTGCCGCCGAGGAAGTACGCGAAGCCGCCCGCCAGCGAGGCCTCGAACACCGAGTAGGCGACGACCGACGCGAAGCCGGTGCCCAGCCCCAGCTCGCGGCCGAGGCCATGGCTGATGTAGGAGTAGAACCCGCCGGCCGTGGTCTTCTTCCGCGCCATCGCGACGTAGCCGACCGAGAAGATCACGAGCACGATCGAGGCGAAGATGAACGCCGCCGGCGCGCCGATGCCCTCGCCGCCGCCGACGATGATCGGCACGTTGAGCATCATGGCGGTGATCGGCGCCGAACCCGTCACGGTAAGGAACAGCACTCCGCCGAGGCCAATGGCCCCCTTACGCAGCTTCGCCACTTCGGCGCGCTGCGAGATGTCATAGTCCTCGGCGGCATTGCGCGCCGCGGTGGTGTCGGATTGGGCCACGGGCTGACCTCCCAGCTCAAGCACGTTGCCCCGGAGCGTAACAGTTGCTCGGTTTGATCATCAAGAGTTCTGGTTAGAGTTAGCATGGCCGAAACACAACCCCTTGACATCAATCGGTTGGATCGGTACTTAATTGGTTAGCCGAACGGAGGTGATATGACCGACGAGATGATCGCCTTCGCCTCCAAACAGGAGATGCTGGCGAAGTCCAAGGAGTTCTGGAACCCGGACAAGACCCAGTTCTGGATCGACTCGGGTGTGCCGCTGGTGATCGACCGGCGGGACGGTTACTACATCTACGACGTCGAGGGCAAGCGCCTCATCGACGTCCACCTCAACGGCGGCACCTACAACCTGGGGCACCGGAACCCGGAGGTGGCCGCCGCGGTGACCGCGGCCATGCAGCGATTCGACATCGGCAACCACCACTTCCCCTCGCTCGCCCGCACCGCCCTCGCGGAGAAACTGGTCAGCACCGCGCCACCCGGCCTCACCAAGGTCATGTACGGCAGCGGCGGCGGCGAGGCCATCGACATCGCGCTGAAGAGCGCCAGGCATGCCACAAAGAAGCGCCGCATCGTCTCGGTTATCAAGGCCTACCACGGCCACACCGGGCTGGCCGTGGCCACCGGTGACGAGCGGTTCGCGAACCTGTTCCTCGCCGACCGGCCGGACGAGTTCACCCACGTGCCCTTCAACGACCTGGCCGCCATGGAACAAGCGCTGCGCGGCAAGGACGTGGCCGCGGTGATCATGGAGACGATCCCGGCCACCTACGGCTTCCCGCTCCCGGAACCCGGCTACCTCGGCCAGGTCAAGAAGCTCTGCGAACGATACGGCGCGCTGTACATCGCCGACGAGGTGCAGACCGGGCTGATGCGCACGGGCGAGCTGTGGGCGATCACCAAGCACGGCGTCACCCCCGACATCCTGGTGTCCGGCAAGGGCATCTCGGGCGGCATGTACCCGGTCAGCGTCGTGCTGGCCACCGAGGCCGCCTCGTCCTGGCTGACCGAAGACGGGTTCGGTCATATCTCGACGTTCGGCGGGGCCGAACTCGGCTGTGTCGCCGCGCTCAAGACGCTGGAGATCACCGGCCGGCCCGAAGTCCGGTCGATGGTGCATTACATCGCCGCGCTGTTCACCGACGGGCTGGCCCAGATCCGGGCGCAGTACCCCGACTGGTTCACCAACGTCCGCCAGGACGGCCTGGTCATGGGCCTGGAGTTCGCGCACCCGCAGGGCGCCAAGTTCGTCATGAAGCGGCTCTACGAGCACGGCGTCTGGGCGATCTTCTCCACCCTCGACCCGCACGTGCTCCAGTACAAGCCGGGCATCCTGCTCGCGCCCGCGCTGTGCGAGGAACTGCTCGAGCGCACCGAGGTAGCGATCGGCAAGGCCCGCGATGACGTGCCCAGGGGGGTTCGGTGATCGAGATCGATATGCTCACCGACCCGGCCGGAGTGCCCAGAGCCAGGGCCATGCTGCAACGGGCCGAGTGGGCGGCGCGCTCCTTCGCGCGCTACGACAAGGATTCGGTCGACCGGATCGTGCGTGCCACGGCCGAGGCGGCCGCGGCCAAGGCCCGCGAGTACGCCGAGTGGGCGGTGCGCGAGACCGGGTTCGGCGTCGTCGAGCATAAGGTGATCAAGAACGTCGCGTGCAGCACCGGGATCGCCGACTGCTACGCGAACGACGACTACGTGACCCCGCGCATCGACGCGGCGGCGAAGATCGTCGAGGTGCCCCGCCCGGCCGGCATCGTGCTCGCGCTCACCCCGTCGACCAACCCCGTCGCCACCGTGTTCTTCAAGTGCCTGCTGGCGCTCATGACCCGCAGCGTCGTGGTGCTCAGCCCGCATCCACTGGCCAAGGAGTGCTGCGCCGACGCGGCGCGCACGATGGCGGCGGCCGCGGTCGCGGCCGGCGCGCCGGACGGCGTGATCCAGGTCGTCGACGAACCGAGCGTCCCGCTGATCAACGCGCTGATGACCGACGAGCGCACGTCGGTGATCGTCGCCACCGGCGGCGTGCCCGTGGTCCGGGCCGCGTACAGCTCCGGTACCCCGGCCATCGGGGTCGGCCCCGGCAACGTCCCTGTGCTGGTCGACGCCACCGCCAACCTGGCCAAGGCGGCCAAGCGGATCGTGGACAGCAAGAGCTTCGACAACTCGATCCTGTGCACGAACGAGTCGGTGCTGATCGTCGAAGAGCCTGCCATGAACGGGTTGCTGCGTCACCTGAAGAGCAACGGAGCACACCTGCTGACGCCGGCCGACCGGGACAAGGTCGCTTCGCTGCTGTTTCCCGATGGTCGTTTTGATATCAGGTTCGTCGGTAAGTACGCGAGCTGGATCGCGGCCGAGGCGGGCATCCGGGTGCCGGCCAGGACCCGGGTGCTGCTCGCGCCGTTCGACCTGGTGGTGCCCGAACAGCCGCTGGCGCACGAGAAGCTGTGCCCGGTACTCGGGCTGGTCCAGGTGCCATCGGCGCAGCGCGGGATCGCCGCGGCGCGGGCGGTGCTGCGGCTGTCCGGGCGCGGGCATTCGGCCGCCATCCACAGCACGGACCCGCGGGTCATCATGGAGTACGCCGCGGCGGTCGAGGTACTGCGGGTCGCGGTCAACGTGGGCAACAGCCTGGGCAGCGCCGGCCTGGAGACCGGTCTGGCGCCGTCGATGACGATCGGCACCGGCTTCTTCGGCCGGTCCTCGGTGGCGGAGAACCTGCATCCGCGGCACCTGGTGCAGTGGACGCGGCTGGCCTACAACGCCGACCCGGCCGAGGCGTTCGGCGACTTCACCGGGATCATCCCGTGGCAGGCGCCCGCCGGGGCTGTCCCGCCGTACCCCGTGGCCTCGAATGATTTCGGCGGAACGGCCAGCGCTGCCACCTCCGAAGATGCGACTTCGCTGCGCGAGGAGATCCGGCGCATGGTCCTCGAAGAACTGGCGGGGATCCTCAATGGCTGAGCTGCGCTCGTTCATCTTCCTGTCCCGGCTCCAGCCGCAGACCATGTGCTACCTGGGCAGCTGGATCCGCGGGTCGCTGCCGCGCAGCGACGTGGCGGCGCAGGTGATCGAGGTGGCTCCCGGGCTGGACATCGAGCCGCTCACCGACGTGGCGGTCAAGCACGCCGATGTGCGGGCCGGGATCCTCGTGGTCGAGCGGCAGTTCGGCTACCTGGAGATTCACGGCGGCAATGACGAGGTCCGGTCGGCCGCGTCCGCCGTGCTCGAGGAACTGGGGGCGACCGCCGCCGACGCGACCCGGCCGGAAGTGCTCGCGGCCAAGATCATCACCCGGCTCGACCCGCAGCAGGCGTTCCTGGTGAACCGGAACAAGATCGGGTCGATGGCACTGGCCGGGGAGTCGCTGTTCGTGCTGGAGATGCGGCCCGCCTCGTACGCGATCCTGGCCGCCAACGAGGCGGAGAAGGCGGCCCGGATCAAGCTGGTGGACTACCGGATGATCGGCGCCACCGGCCGGCTGTACCTGTCCGGTTCCGAAGCGGACGTGCGCCAGGCCGCCGACGCGGCGGAGGAGGCGCTGCGATGAGTGAGTCTTTGCGGGATGCTGGCGATTTGGCGCGTCCTGCGCGCATCGTGTCGAATTACCCCCCATTTTCGAGGGTCAGACTACCACGAAGGGGAAAGCCGCCACGTTGTTCAGCCACTCACCGGCCGGTGAACCTTGTTCGCGAGGCAGGCGAGGGGATGCGTAGCGCATGACCGAGGGTATGCAGGAACTGCGCGCGCTGATCCGGGAGGTCATCAGGGACCAGCTCGGTGACCTTCGCGCGACCGAAACGGTGGAAACGGTTGACCTTTCCACGGACGACGACTTCGCCGCGTTCGTCGCCCGGCTGCTGGACTTGTCCGAGGCGGAGCGCGAGGAAGTACGCGCGGGCCGTAAGCGGTTCCGGCTCGGGCCACCTCGCGAAATGACACGCTCTAGTGGGCTCGATTGCGCAATTGGCACGGCCGGAGCCGGGGGGACGGCGGGGGCCGAGGGCGCAGCACGACGCCCGGTGCGGCGGGTGGAGCGGGGGGCAGTTACCGAGCGGATGGTGCGGGAGGCGGCGCGGGCGGGGGAGCGACTGGTGCTCGGGCGGGGCGCCGTGGTGACGCCGCTTGCCCGGGATCGCGCTCGGGCCAGCGGAGTTGAGATCGAGAGGGAGCGCTGATGCTGACCGCGACGGTGATCGGGAACGTGTGGGCCACGCGCCGCCTGGCCGAGCTGCCCTCCGGCGCCTTTCTCGAAGTGGAGGCCGAAGGCACCGGACAGCGGCTGATCGCCTTCGACGTGCTCGGCAGCGGGCCGGGCGAACGGGTGCTGGTCGCCCAGGGATCGGTGGCGGCCGCGTGGTTCGCCGGCAAGGTGCCGCCCATCGACGCCCTGATCATCGGGTCCATCGACAGCAGCGACAACGAAACGGAGAATGACTGATGGCGGACAACGCGATCGGACTGATCGAGACGAAGGGCTACGTCGCCGCGCTGGCGTCGGCGGACGCCATGGTCAAGGCGGCCAACGTGACGATCGTGGGCCGCGATCAGGTCGGGGACGGCCTGGTCGCGGTGACGATCACCGGGGACGTGGGTGCGGTGAAGGCGGCCACCGAGGCCGGGGCGGAGACCGCGTCGGCGGTCGGTGAGCTGGTTTCGGTGCACGTGATCCCGCGCCCGCACGCGGAACTCGCCAGGCACTTCTCGATCAGCGGTGGCTGAGACCGCTGCTGAACTGCGCGTCTACCTGCTGGTCCAGGACCTGCAACCGCAGTTCGCCGCGTATCTAGGCACGCCCACCAGGGCGCGCGGCTATCCGCCGTTCGCCGGACAGCACGCGCTGATCACCGAGGTCGCGCCGGCCTTGGCCATCGAGCGGGTCACCGACCTGGCGCTCCGGGCGGTACCTGGGATCGAGCCCGGGATCTTGTTCGTGGAGCGGCAGTTCGGCGTGCTGGAGGTGCACGGCCCGGAACTGGACGACGTGCGCCGGGCTGGCAAGGCGATCCTGGATGGGCTCGGCGCCGATGCGAAGGACCAGTTGCGGCCGCGGATCCTGTACTCGGACGTGATCGAGCGTGTCACCGACGCGCACGCGATCATCATCAACAGGAACCGGGCTGGCTCGATGGTCCTGCCCGGTGACACCCTTGGGGTATGTGAGGTCACGCCGGCCTTGTTCGCCGCCGTCGCGGCCAACGAGGCGGAGCGGGCCGCGCCGGAGGTGACCCTGGTGGACGTGCAGATGATCGGCGCGGCGGGCCGGATCTACCTGAGCGGGCCGGCCGCCGCCGTCCGCCTGGCCCTGGCCGAGATCGATGCCGTGCTCGGCGCTATTGAGGGACGCTGACCTCATGGCCCCGGCTCACGATCTCTCGGCGGGCGGCGACGTCCTTGACCGGGTCCGGGACTGCGCCCGGGCCGCGCTGGGAGAGTACGACTGCCACCCGGACAGTTCGATCGAGCTGCTCAACGTCTCGGAGAACGCGACGTTCCTGGTCACCGACCCCGACCGCGGGCAGTCCGTGCTGCGGGTGCACCGGCTCGGCTACCACACCGAGGACGAGATCGCCTCGGAGCTGACCTGGATGGATGCCCTGCGGGCGGAGGCCGGCGTCCGTACGCCGCGGGTGCTCGCCGCCCGAGACGGGCGCCGGATCGTCGCCGCCGCGGACCCGGGCGGTGCCCAGCGCCATTGCGTGCGCTTCGAATTCCTGCCCGGAACCGAGCCCGCCGAGTCCGCCGCGGACATTGTCAGGCACTTCGCCGAGCTGGGCGAGATCACCGCCCGGATGCACGCGCACGCCAGGCAATGGCGGCGACCCGGCTGGTTCACCCGCTTCCACTGGGACTACCCGGCCGCGTTCGGCGCCGAGGCACGGTGGGGCCGCTGGCAGGACGGCGCCGGCGTCGGTCCCGCCGAGCGTGTCATCCTCGGCCGCCTCGACCGGACGCTGGAGGGCCGGCTGCGCGCGTTCGGCACCGGGCCGGAGCGGTACGGCCTGGTGCACGCCGACACCCGGCTGGCCAACCTGCTCGTGCACGACGGCGCGGTCAGCGTCATCGACTTCGACGACTCCGGCTTCAGCTGGTACCTGTACGACCTCGGCACGTCGGTGAGCTTCTTCGAGCACGAGCCGGTCGTGCCGGCGCTGGTCGACAGCTGGCTGGCCGGCTACCGCACCCACGGCGAGGTAACCGCCGCGGACGAAACCGAGATCTGGACGTTCATCATGTTCCGCCGTCTGCTGCTCGTCGCGTGGATCGGCTCCCATCAGGCCGTCGACATCGCCGCCGAACTCGGCGCTGACTACACCCGCGACAGCTGCGACCTCGCGGAGCGGTACCTGAGCACACACTGAAAGGCAACCCACATGTTCACTTCGATCGCAGGGCGCGCGGTGGTGGTCACCGGCGGCACCCGCGGGATCGGCAAGGGCATCGCCGCCGTGTTCGCCCGCGGCGGCGCGCGCGTGCTGATCACCGGGCGGGATCCGGCCGCGGGGGAGAAGGCCGCCGCCGAGATGCCGGGCGACGTGCACTTCGTCGCGGCCGACGTCAGCCGCAAGACCGACTGCGAGCGGATGGCCGCCACGGCGCTGGAAAGGTTCGGCGGCATCGACGTCGTGTGCGCCAACGCCGGCATCTTCCCCGGGGCGCGCATTGAGGAGATGACCGAGGCAGACCTGGACCTGGTGCTCGACGTGAACCTGAAGGGCACGTTCTTCACCGTCCAGGCGTGCCTGCCGGCGCTCAAAGAGTCGAACCACGGCCGTATTGTCCTCACGTCCTCGATTACCGGCCCGATCACCGGCTTTCCCGGCTGGACGGCGTATGGCGCGAGCAAAGCCGGCCAGCTCGGCTACCTGCGGACCGCCGCGATCGAACTGGCGTCCAGCGGCATCACGGTCAACGCGGTGCTGCCCGGCAACATCGCGACCGAGGGCCTCGGCGATCTCGGCGCGAACTACACCAGCCAGATGACGTCGGCCATCCCGATGCGGAAGCTGGGCACCGTCGACGACATCGGCTATGCCGCGTTGTTTTTCGCGACCGACGAGGCCGGCTACATCACCGGGCAGACGATCGTGGTCGACGGCGGGCAGGTGCTGCCGGAGTCGCCCGAGGCGGTCGGATGACGATCACTCCCGAGGACGTGCGGCGCACCCTGTCCGACCGGATCGGCAGCGGCCAGTACCGGCCCGGCCAGCGGCTGGGCGACGAGCGGACGCTGGCCGCCGATCTGGGAGTCAGCCGCGCGACGATCCGGCTGGCCCTGGCGGGCCTGGCGGAGACCGGCATGGTCCGCCGGGTGCCTGGCCGCGGCGGCGGCACGTTCGTCGCCAAAGGCAAGATCGAACGTGACCTGTCCCGCATCGTCGGCGTGCCCGCGCTGCTGCGCAGCCAGGGCGTGGTGGCGGGCACCCGGGTGCTGTCCGCCCGGCTCGCCGAGCCCGGCGACGTCGCCGCCCAGGCGCTGCGCACCAGGCCCGGTGAGCTCGTCGTGGATCTGGTCCGCATCCGGCTGGCTGACGGCAGCCCGTTCTCCCTGGAAAACGCCAGGCTCCCGGCCAAGCGTTTCCCCGGCCTGCTCGAGCTGCCGCTCGGCGGCTCGGTCTACGAACTCATCGAGGACCACTTCGAGGTCAAGCCCGCCAAGGCCACCGAACGCATCGAGGTCGTCCTGGCCGCGCCGGACGAGGCGATGATCCTCGAGGTCGAGCCCGGCGCGCCGCTGCTCGCGATCACCCGCACGGTCACCGACGAAGGCGGCGAACCGATCGAGTTCTCCCGCGACCTGTTCCGCGCCGACCGCACCCGCATCGTCGTCACCACCGAAGGCCCCGGCAGCGCCCAAGCCACCGCCCGAGGATCCCGCCTAGTCGAAATGAGAGCAGTGTGAGCGAAGCCAGGGGCGCGGCGTTGCCTGGACTGACGAGCGAGGAGCGCAGCGACGAGCGAGGAGGGAAGGCGACGCCTCAAAGCGCCCCGCCCGCGAGCGAGCCAATAAATACTGCGAGCGAGCCAGAAAGCACTGCGCCAATAGGCAGAATCCGCTTCATGGACCGGCAGCGGGTGAACCTGGACGGGTTCGCGGTCGAGAACGCGGAGCTTGGGCTGATCGCGCTGCGCTCGCCGTACGATCCCGAGCCGAGCGTGGTCATCGAAGACGGCCGGATCACCGAGCTGGACGGTGTGCCCGAGCGGGACTTCGACTCGATCGACACGTTTATCGCCCGGCACGGCATCGACCTGTCGGTCGCGGCCGAGGCGATGGCGCTGTCCGACGTGGCTTTCGCCCGGCTGCTGACCGACCCGGCGGTGCCGCGCGGCGAGATCATCCGGCTCAGCGCTGGCGCGACACCCGCCAAGCTGACCCGGGTCCTGGCCATCCTCAAGCCGCACGAGCTGGGCATGGCCATGGCCAAGCTGCGCTCCCGCCGGACCCCGAGCAACCAGGCGCACGTCACGAACCGGCTCGACGATCCGCTGCTGCTGGCGGCGGACGCGGCGACGGCCGCCGCGTTCGGGTTCCGTGAGATCGAGACGACGGTGCCGGTCCTCGACGACGCGCCGAGCAACGCGGTCGCCTGCCTGATCGGCGCCGCGGTCGCCAGCCAGGGCGTGCTGATCCAGTGCTCGGTGGAGGAAGCGGCCGAACTCGAGCTTGGCATGCGCGGCCTCACCTCGTACGCGGAGACCGTCTCCCTGTACGGTACCGAGCAGGTGTTCACCGACGGCGACGACACGCCGTGGTCGAAGGCGTTTCTCACCTCCGCCTATGCCTCCCGCGGCATGAAGATGCGGGTCTCGTCCGGGGCCGGCGCTGAGGTCCTGATGGCCGGCGCCGAACGCAAGTCCATGCTCTACCTGGAGGCCCGCTGCGTCGCGCTGGCCCGCGCCGTCGGCGCGCAGGGCGTGCAGAACGGCGGCATCGACGGCGCCAGCGTCGCCGCGGCCGTGCCGAACGGGCTGCGCGAGCTGATGGCTGAGAACGTCATGGTGATGATGCGCAACCTGGAGTCCTGCTCCGGCAACGACGCGCTGATGAGCGAGTCTGACATGCGCCGCACCTCGCGCACGCTGCCGATCGTGCTGGCCGGCTCGGACTTCGCGTTCAGCGGTTTTGGCTCGATTCAACGCTACGACAATATGTTCGGCCCGAGCAACTTCAACGCCGAGGACATCGACGACTTCCTGGCCATGCAGCGCGACTGGGGTATCGACGGCGGGCTCCGCACGGTCACGCCGGAGCGGCTCGCCGGGCTGCGCCGGGAGGCCGCGCAGGCGTGCCGGGCCGTCTACGGCTACCTCGGCCTCGCCGACTTCACCGACGAGCACCTGGCCCGCGCCGTCGACGCGGCCGGGTCGAAGGACCTCGGCGAGACCGACACGCTCGCCGTGCTGACCGCGGCCCACGCCATCCGCCAGCGCGGGCTGACGGTGGTCGACATCGTGACGGCCCTCGACGAGTGCGGCTTTCCAGATCTGGCGGAACGTACGGTGGCGTTTGTTCAGGCCAGGCTCGGCGGTGACTATCTCCAGACGTCCGCGATCTTCGACGAGCAGCTCACCGTGCTTTCCTTGGTCACCGACCCCAACGACTACGCCGGCCCGGGCACCGGCTACGAACCCCCGCCAGCGCGCCGGCGGGAGATCGACGCGATCCGGCAGGCCCGCGGCGTCGAGGACCTGCGCGAGTCCCAGGCCCGCTGCGCCGCGCCGGGGCTGCTGCGGCGGGCGGGCGCCGCGGCGCAGGGCAGTGACGCGCGCGACGTGGTGATCGGCGTCTCGCCGGCCGTGGGCCGTGACGTGTGGCGCTGCCTGTCCGGGCTCGCTGTCCCGGACGTGCTGCGGGAAATCCTGGCCGGGCTGGAGGAGGAAGGCTGCGTGGGCCGCATCGTCCGGTTCGGCGATACCGTCGACCTGGGCCAGATCGGGCTGGCCGCGGCCCGTCTTTCCGGCTCCGGCATCGGCATCGGCCTGCAAGGCAAGGGCACCGCGCTGATCCACCGCCGCGACCTGGCCCCGCTGGCCAACCTCGAGCTGTACTCGGTCGCGCCCACGATCACCCCGGAGCTGTACCGGCTGCTCGGCGCGAACGCCGCGCGGCACGCCAAGGGCGGGACACCGGACCCGGCGCGGAATCCGTACTCGGACGAGGCCATCGAGGCCCGCTACCACACCACGGTGATCGCGCTCATGGAACTGGAGCGCCGCCGGGTGGACCCCGCGGCCGGACCGGAAACCCTGGTGCTGTCGTGACCGAGGTGCGCGCGCTGTCCGGCAAGGCGGTCACCGAGCTGACCGTCGAGGCGATGCGGTCTGGCGAGATCGGGGTGGCGGATCTGCGTATCCACCCCGAGACGCTGAAGCGGCAGGCTCAGGTGGCCGAACGCCACGCGAACCCGCAGCTTGCCGACAACCTGCGCCGGGCCGCCGAGCTGACGGCCCTGCCGGACGAGGAGGTGCTCGCCATCTACGACGCGCTCCGCCCCGGCCGGTCCACCGCGGCTGAGCTGGCCGCGCTGGCCGGATCGCTCGCATACCGCGGCCTGCCGCGGTGCGCCGCGCTGGTCGCGGAGGCGGCCGAGGTCTACGCCCGCCGGGGCCTGGTAGCGAGTTGACGCGCCTAGTCGCCGGGGTCGACGTCGGCAACGCGACGACCGAGGTGGTGCTCGTGCGGGACGGCACTATCCTCGGCGCGAGCCGTGCGCCCACCCGCGGCCGCAAGGGTTCGCCGGATTCGCTGCGCGGTGCCGCCGCGCTGGTCCGGCGGGTCGAACGCCAGGCGGGACGCCGCGCGGACGAGGCGCGGATCGCGGCGCTGCGGCCGGTGGACACGTCGGTGCTGACGGTCCCGGATACCGCGACGTCGCACGGCCGGCTGCGCGTGCTGGCCGCCGGCGTGCCGACGCCGGGCGGCACCGGCTCCTGCGTCGGCCCGCCTGCGCTGGCGGCGTCCGCGGCCCGATCGCCGGTCGTCCTGGTGCCGGCGGACCTGCGGTACGACGAGGCCGCCGCCCGGATCAACGCGGGACCGGCGCCGGGCGCGGTGCTGGTCGCGGGCGACGAGGGGGTGCTCATCGCCAACCGGCTGGACCGCCCGGTGCCGGTCATCGACCAGGTCGATGTCACCGCGGCGGCCGGCTGCGAGCTGATCGCCGTCGAGGTGCGCCCGCCGGGCCGGCCAATGCGGCTGCTGTCGGACCCGGTGGCCCTGGCCGCCGCGTTCGGCCTCGGCGACCAGGACGCGGCGCACGCGGCCGCGCTGTGCCGGACGCTGACCGACTACCCGAACGCCGTCGTCGGCCTGCTCCGCTCGCCGGACCACACCCCGCCCGGCCGGGACGAGCCGTGGGTGTCGCTGGCGGACGGCGAACGCGTCTCGCTTCGGGCCGCGTGCGCGCGGCTGCCGGACTGGCCGCCGGGAACCGTGCGCGCGCTGAACGCGACCAGCGTCGACGACCTGTTCGCCGTGGACCTCGCCGCGGCGGCCGAGGCCGTCATCGCACGCCAGGGCAGCGTGGGACGCGCCGTGCTGGTCGCGTCGCTTGCCGCCGCCGGCGACGCGGATAAGCCAGCGGACCAGCTCGCCGCCCTGCTCGACGTGCCGGTCAGCTCGCCGTGCTCCGAGCCCGCGGCAGCCCGGCTCGGCGCGCTCACCACGCCCGGCGCCCGCGACGACGCGCTGGTCGTGGATCTGGGTGCCGGCACCATCGACATCGTCGGTGCCGGCGCGCAGGCGACGGTCGCGGGGGCGGGGGAGCTGCTCACCGCCGCGGTCGCCGAACTGCTCGGCATCCCGCGCGCGGCCGCCGACTGGGTCAAGCGCGGGCCGTGCATCCGGGTGGACGGCGGACTCCGGTACGAGGGCGAGGACGGCACGCGGGGATTCCTCGACGCGCCCGCCCCGCCGTCGGCGGCAGGCATGCTGGCGGTCAGCGGTCCCGGCGGCTGGCTGCCCTTCGACCGCCGCCGTAGCCCGGGTGAATGGCGGGTCATCCGGCTACGTATCAAACAGGACGTTCTGCGTAAAAATCTCCAGCGAGGTATGCGGACGGCCGGCGCGGACCCCAGCCAGATCCTGGTTGTCGGCGGGCCCGCCGGTGACGAGGAACTGCTCGCGGTGATCGGGCGTTCGGTGCCCGGCGGACCGGCGATCGGGCGCGGGAACGTGGGCGGCACGCTAGGCCACCGGTACGCGGCGGCCTTCGGGCTCGCTGTTGGCTAGCGGGGATCGGTGCGGAGCAGGCCGTAGGTCACGCCGTCGCGCCACGCGCCATCGCGCCAGCCGACGCCGCGCTGCACGCCCTCACGGGTGAAGCCGGCTCTGGCGAGCGCCTTCTGCTCGGCGAGGTTGCCGGTCTCGGTGGCGGCCCAGATGCGATGCACCGCCGTGTGCGCGAACAGGTAGTCCGCGAGCAGCCGCTGGGCCTGCGTGCCGAAGCCGTGCCCGCGCGCCTCCGGGAGCAGCGCGATGCCGATCTCCCAGCTGTGCGCGGCCGGCGTGTCCTGATGACGGCGCCAGTTGACCAGGCCGAGCGACTCGCCGCCGTGGTCCACGACCAGCGTCCCGCCGTCCGGCCCGATCAGGCCGTTCTCCTCCCAGCCGCGCCGCCACCTGCCCAGGTTGTGCCAGCCGAACCAGCCGAACTCCCCGGCCTTCCCGGGATCTTGGAGGAGGCTGTCGAGCAGCGGCAGGTCGTCCTCGCGAACCGGACGCAGCGTGAGCGCCTCACCCATCGTTCTTGGCGACCAGGGTCAGCACGTCGTAGCTGGCGGCCGGCTTGCCGTCCTGATTGGTGACCTGCGCGTCCCAGCGCACCTCGCCGTAGTCCGCGTCCGCCCGGGGCGTGATCTGCTTGCAGGTGAGCGTCACGGTCAGCGCGTCGCCGGGGTACACCGGGGTGAGGAAGCGCAAGTTCTCCAGCCCGTAGTTGGCGAGCACCGGGCCGGGATCCGGGTGCACGAACAGGCCGGCGGCGAAGCTGACGATCAGGTAGCCGTGCGCGACGCGGCCGTCGAAGAACGGGTTGCGGCGCGCGGCCTGCTCGTCCATGTGCGCGTAGAACGTGTCCCCGGTGAACTCGGCGAAATGCTCGATGTCCTCGAGCGTGACCTGGCGCGGGCCCGCGACGACCGTGTCGCCGACGCGGAGGTCCGCGAGGGACTTGCGGAACGGGTGCGTCTGGTCCGCCGCGCGCGGGGCCCCTTGCACCCAGCGGCCGGTGACCTTGGCCAGGACCTTAGGACTGGCCTGGACGGCGGTGCGCTGCATGTGGTGCAGCACGCCGCGGATGCCACCCATCTCCTCGCCGCCGCCGGCCCGGCCCGGGCCGCCGTGCACCAGCATGGGCAGCGGCGAGCCGTGCCCGGTGGATTCCTGCGCGTCGTCCCGGTCCAGCACCAGCAGGCGCCCGTGCCATGGCGCGAGGCCGCGGACCGTTGCCGCCGCGAAGTCCGCGTCGCCGGTGACGATCGAGCCGACCAGGCTGCCGCGGCCGCGCGCGGCGAGGTCGATCGCGTCTTGGGTGTCCTGGTAGCCGATGATCGTCGCGACCGGGCCGAACGCCTCGACCTCGTGCGGCTCTTGCCGTGAGCCGTCGTCGGCGACGATGAGCAGCGGGGAGATGAACGCGCCGCGCTCCGCGTCGGCGCCGTGCACCTCGACGTGTTCCGGGTCGCCGTAGGCGAGGCGGCCCGTGGACAGCAGCGCCTTCGCGGAGCGGCGGACCTCCTCGCGCTGCTCCAGGCTGGCCAGCGCGCCCAGCGTCGTCTCCGGGTCGCGCGGGTCGCCGATGACGAGCTGGGCGAGTCTTTCGCGGGCCGCGTCGGCGACGGCGCTGACCTGGTCCTGGGGGACCAGCGCGCGGCGGATCGCCGTGCACTTCTGCCCCGCCTTGACGCTCATCTCGGTGACCAGCTGGGTGACGTACAGGTCGAACTCCGGGGTGCCGTGCGTGGCGTCCGGGCCGAGTACCGAGCAGTTGAGCGAGTCGGCTTCGGCGTTGAACCGGACCGAGTTCCTGGCGATCACCGGATGCGTGCGGAGTTGCTGGGCGGTGCTCGCGGAGCCGGTGAACGACACCAGGTCCTGGTCGGTGAGGTGCTCGAACAGGTCGCCGACGCCGCCGCAGATGAGCTGGAGCGAGCCTTCGGGCAGCAGGCCGGTTTCGACGATGAGCTCGACGAGGCGGTTCGTGAGGTACGCGGTCTGCGTGGCGGGCTTGATCAAGCTCGGCACGCCGGCTATGAACGCGGGGGCAAACTTCTCCAGCGGCCCCCAGACCGGGAAGTTGAACGCGTTGATCTGCACTGCGACGCCGTGCAGCGGGGCGAGGATGTGCTGGCTTAGGAAGGTGCCTCCCTTGCCGAGCGGCTCGGGCTGACCCTCCGGGTAGATCGTGTCGTCCGGCAGCTCGCGCTTGGCCCGGCTGGCGTAGCTGAGCAGCACGCCGATGCCGCCGTCCACGTCGAACCTGGCGTCCGGTTTGGTGGCGCCGGTGCGGGCGGACAGTTCGTACAGTTCGGGCCGGTGGTCGCGGAGCGTGCGGCCGAGTTCCTTGAGCAGCGCGGCGCGCTGGTGAAAGGTCAGTTCGCGGAGTGCTGAGCCGCCGGTGCGTCTGCCGTACGCGAGTGCTTCGGCCGGGTTGATGCCCGCGGCGGAGACGGTGGTGACCTCTTCTCCGGTGACCGCGTCTCGCACCGATCTGCCTTCACCGGCGGGGGTGTGCCAGGTGCCGTTCACGTAACTGCGCAGGACCGTCATGGGCCCCAACCTATCCGGAGGTCACCCTGCCTTCCACGGGTTGATGAGCTCGATCCCGGTGTGCACGAAGTCACGTGTGTTGCGGGTCGCCAGCAGGGCGTCCGACGCGCGGCACACCGCCGCGATTTGCGCGTCCGCCGCGGAGATGCGACGCCCGCTTCGTTCCCGGCCGCTGACAATCAGGGCATAGCATGCGGCGGCGCGCAGGTCGAATGGCCACACCCGGCCGCCGAATTGGTCCGTCACTAGTTTCTCGATTGTCTTCGCAAGCAGGGATCTGCGCCGGCCGACGGGGAGCCGGGACACGCCATACAGCAGTTCCGCGACCGTGATGGCGGTAATCCCGACCTTTGCTTGCGGAAGCGAGTCAAGCCAGGCGGTCACTCTCGGCTCCGGGGCCTGGCGAGCGAGTTCGGACACGACACTCGTGTCCAGGATGATCAAGCCTCTAGCTCCGCGGCGCGCGGCATCTCGGCGCGTTCTGGCAGCACCAGGTCGTCGGCTCCGCCGATCGCCGCGAACAGCGCGTGGATATCGGTGCCGAGGCCGCCGCCGTGCTCGGGTGCGGCTAGGTGCTCGTGCAGAATGCTCCGGACCTCCGCCTCCATGGACCTGCCATGCCGTGCCGCGACTATGCGGAGCCGCGCGTGTGTCTCGTCATCGAGGCCGCGAATTGTCAGCGATGCCACGGATCTCCCCATTGCTATCAATGCTGTCGCTGCCATCAATGCTAGCAGAATCAGGGCGGGGAGGCCTGGTCCAGGAGGCGGCGGAGATTCCCGGTGTAGCGGTCCAGGGCGGCGCGGCCGGCGTGAGTGAGGTACAGCGCGCTCTGGCCGCCGGGTTTCGCGCTGCCGACGTACCCCGCGTCCTGGAGTTTGCGCAGGTGCGTGATGAGGTTGCCCGGGGTGAGCTCGAGGAGCTGCTGGAGCCGGGGGAACGAGAGGTGATCGCCCTCGGGGAGGGTGGCGAGCGTGACCATGATGCGCAGCCGGGCGGGAACGTGGATGACCGGATCCAGGTCGTCGTTCATCCCGGCTTCCGGGAAAGGTATGCCGCGACGGCGAGGAATCCGCCGCCGCCGGCCAGCGCGCCTACCGCGAGCGCGCCGACCGGGCCGGCCCAGGCGGCGGCCGCCGCCACAGCGAGCAGCCAGATGCCGAAGCCGGACATCGTCCGGTCCAGCCAGATCGCCGCGGCCACGACGTAGATCAGCCCGGTCACCAGCAGCGGGCCGGTGGCGCCGATGACGCCCATGACCTTGCCGTTCGCCCCCGCGTGGGACAGTGCGCCTTCGATCACGAACAGCGCGGCGAAGCCGGCCGGCCAGGCCAGGCCGTACATGACACCTTGGCGGACCGAGGCGCCCCCGATGCCCCGGGTCGCCTGGCTCGTGGTGATGATCGTGATCGCGATGGCGGCCACGATCAGGGCGGCGAGGATCGCCACCGACCAGCCCGCCGGGTCGCGGTAGGGATGCTGCCCGCGGACCGACAGCCACATGGCGCCCAGGCCGACCAGCCAGGCCGCGCCCCACGCCGCGTACAGCCGCGGCTGCTTGATCGCCAGCTCGTCGCGCGCGTGCGCCTGGGCTTGCTCGATGAGCGCCGCCGCGGTGCGCGGGTCGAGGGCCTCGTCGTCGGGCATGCTAGGACCGGGTCTCGATGTGGGCGCGGCGCACGCAGGACAGCGCCGCGATCAGGCAGGCCAGGCCGCCGCCGGCGCCCGCGACCGCGCTCGGGTGGATCGCGGTCACCGTGCCGGTGACAGCGGCGGCGACCGCGATGGCGGCGAGGGCGAAACCGGCCGGGTACAGTTCGGCGATCCGGAACAGCCGCGCGAGCGGCAGCAAGTGCGCTCCGACGACGAGCAGAATCCACGCCGGGACATAGCGCGGCTGGCCGGCCGCGGTCAGGGCAACGGCGCCGAGCAGGCACGCGGCCGCTTCGGCGCCGACGATCCGCCAGTACATTCGATGCACGGCCGGATCGCTCATCGAGGGCTCCGCGCCGCGCAGCCGCCGCATCGCGGAACCCGCGAGCAGGGCGGCCACCACGCTGGCGACCGATCCCGCGACGAGCGCGGGCGACCAGCCCGCCGGCGGCTCGGCCTGGCCCCAGCCGAACCACGCCAGCGCGGCGACAGTGAGCACCAGCGCGGTATTCGCGAGATCGACCGCCCGGCTCGACGTCCGGGCGGGCTGTGCCGGGAAAGTGATCATCCCCGTCCTCCTTCAGCTTTGCGACACAAAGTACGTCGCTTTGCGACGCAAAGTCAAGGGGCATGAATCACTTTCGGTGAATATTTCACTGCATGTATTCCGTTCCGCCCGTGCGGCCTCTAGTGTTTGCGTCCAGCGTGGACAAATAGGCGCAACCTGGGGGGGAATCCCGTGTCGCGTGTCACTCGTGCTTGTTGCCTGCTCGCGGTCACGGTCCTTGCCTTGGCCGGGCTGGCCGCGGTGGTCCTGACCAAGGCGCCCACGGCCTCGGCGGCGAGCGCCGCCTTTGTCCAGCAGGTGTCTGGACATGGGAACGGCGGGTCGCTGGGGGTAACCCCAGGCACCGCGGTGACCGCCGGGAACCGGCTGGTGGTAGAGGTCGGGGTGTGGAATTCCGCGCACTCCACCACAAGCGCTGTCACCGACTCGGCCGGTAACTCCTACACGGAGCTGACCCACTTCGCCGCCGCTGACGGTACGGAAATGTCGGTGTGGACCGCACCGGTCACCGCGGGCGGGGGCACCAAGCCCACCATCACCGCGAAGGCGTCCGCCACCGCGGACATCGGCATGGCCGCGGTCGAGTACTCGGGGGTATCCACCGCGGCCGGCACCTCGGTCCTAGATGTGCAGGCGCATGCTACCGGCAAGACCGGCGGAGCAGCCACGGTCAGCTCCGGCGCGACGCCCGCCACGACCGGGACGGGCGAACTGGCCATCGGTTTCTACGCCGACTCCGGGTTCGGGGACAAGCTCACGCCCGGTTCCGGCTGGACCGGCCGGGTCAACCTGGCGCCCACCTCGGATATGGAGCTGCTGGTCGAGGACCAGGTCGTCGGTCAGGGCGCCACGCCGGCCGCGAGCGCTGGCACCGGGGCCAGCACCATCTGGCTCATGGCCGCCGTTGTCCTGGCGCCAGCGTCGTCTGGCGCGCCAACCGTTCCCGGAACCCCGAGCGGTGTCACCGCGACCGCGGGGGATGCCTCGGCATCGGTGGCCTGGACCGCTCCGGGCGACGGCGGCTCGCCGATCACCTCCTACACCGTCACGCCGTACACCGGCGGCACCGCGCAGCAGCCCACGACCGTCACCGGCAACCCGCCGGCCACATCCGCCACGGTCACCGGCCTGACCAACGGCACGAGCTACACGTTCACGGTCAGCGCCACGAACGCCGTCGGTGCCGGGCCGGCGTCATCGCCCTCCAACGCGGTCACACCGAACGCGGCGCCGCAGGGACAATGGGGTCCGCTCCAGACCTGGCCGATCGTCGCGGTGCACTCGGTGCTGATGCACAACGGGAAGATGCTGCAATGGGACGGCTGGCAGACGCCCGAGCCCACCGACATCTACGACCCGGCGGCGCGGACATTCACCACCGTCAACGCGCCGTCGAGCAACTTCTGCGCCGGAAACGTGCAGTTGCCGGACGGCCGGATCATGACCGTCGGTGGCTGGGGCGCGCAAACCACTGGCCAGACAGGCATCGTCGACACCAACATCTTCGACCCCGCGACGCAGACCTGGACCAGGGTCGCCAACATGCACCTGCCGCGGTGGTATCCCGACCTGGTGGAGCTGCCCGACGGGCGGTACGTCGCCATCAGCGGTAACTCCACCGACTCCAACACCTGGGCTGACACCCCTGAGGTCTACGACCCGAAGGCGAACACCTGGACCCTGCTGTCCAACGTGTCCACCCCGCAGGTGCATGAGGAGGAATACCCGTTCTCGTACCTCGCCCCGAACGGCAAGGTGTTCACGATCGGCCCGTCCGAGGACCAGTCGTTCTTCCTCGACGTCGGCAACCAGACCTGGACCCCGGTCGGCTCAAGCGGCGTCGTCAACGGCTCGTCAGTCATGTACCGGCCGGGAAAGATCCTCTACAGCGGCGGCGCCGCGAGCGTGACGACCACGACGCCGGCGACGGCGGGATCGGCGGTCATCGACCTGACCGCCGCCACCCCGACGTGGCAGCCGGCCGCGCCGATGAACAACGCGCGTGTCTATCACACGCTCACCATGCTGGCGGACGGTCGCGTGCTCGCGGTCGGCGGCGAGCCGACCAGCAATCAGGACAACGTGACGACCGGCGTTCTGCCGGCCGAAATCTGGGATCCAGCCACCGGCAAATGGACGGCCGGCCCCGCGATGGCCGCGGCGCGCAACTATCATTCGACCGCGGTCCTGATGCCTGACGGCACCGTGCTCGTCGCCGGCGGCGGCCACGAGGAAAACAGCTCGGACCCGGGCCAGTTCTCCGCTCAGGTCTACTCACCCTCGTACCTGTTCAACGGGCCGCGGCCGGCGATAGCGTCGGCACCGGCATCGTCCACCTACGGCGCCAGCATGAACATCAGTACCCCGGACGCGGCCTCGATCTCGGCGGTGAACCTGGTGTCGCTCGGCGCCGACACGCATCAGATGGACATGGACCAGCACTTCGTACCGCTATCGTTCACCGCCGGTTCCGGCTCGCTCAGCGTTCAGGCCCCTGCCTCGGCGGCACTGGCGCCGCCCGGCTACTACATGCTGTTCATCGTCAACAAGCTCGGCGTGCCGTCGGTGGCCGCCATCGTGCGGATGGACCCGGCGGCGCCCACGCTGCCGGCCGCTCCCAGCGGAGTGATCGCCTCGGCCGGGAACGGCTCGGCGTCGGTGACGTGGACGGCGCCGTCCGACGGCGGTTCGCCGATCACTTCCTACACGGTCACGCCGTATGTCGCGGGAGTCGCCCAGCAGGCGACCACGATCTCAGGTAACCCGCCAGCCACGTCCGCCACCATCACCGGTCTCACCAACGGCACCAGCTACACGTTCACGGTGAGCGCGACCAATGCCGTCGGCACCGGGCCCGCGTCCGCGCCCTCGAACGCGGTCACGCCATCCGGCGGCAGCGGCACCGTGTCGTTCGTCCAGCAAGTGTCGGGGCATGGACACGGCGGGACGCTGGGGGTGACCCCGGGATCGGAGGTCGTCGCCGGTGACCGGATGGTCGTCGAGGTCGGAGTGTGGAATTCCTCGCATGCCACCGCGAGCGGCGTCACCGACTCGGCCGGAAACGTCTACACCGAGCTCACCCACTTCGCCGCCTCCGACGGCACCGAAATGTCGGTCTGGTCCGCGCCCGTCACGGCGGGCGGCGGCACCAAGCCCGTCATCACCGCCAAGACGACCTCGTCGGCCGACATAGGCATAGCCGCGACGGAGTATTCGGGGCTCTCCGCGGCCAGTGGCAGTGCGGTGCTGGACGTCCAGGCGCACGCCACCGGTACCACCAGCGCGGCGCGCACGGTCAGCTCCGGCGCCACCGCGGCCACCACCGCCGACGGCGAACTGGCCATCGGCTTCTACGCCGACTCCGGCTTCACCGATGTCCTGACGCCGGGCACCGGGTGGACCGGGCGGGTCAACCTGTCACCGGCTCCGGACATGGAGCTGATGGTCGAAGACCAGCCCGCCAGCCTGGCCGCCACCCCGGCCGCATCGGCCGGCACGGGCGCGGGCACCGTCTGGCTGATGGCCACCCTGGTGCTCAAGCATTCATGAGGTCTTAGTCAGGCCGGGCCGAGCAGCGAGGAGGCGAGCTGGCGGAGGCTGGCGGCCACCCGGTCGTGCTCGCCATCCCGCATCAGCCGCAGTATCGGGGTGTCGTGCAGGGAGCCGAGCACCATGTGCGCGAGCAGGTCCGCGTCGAGGTCCGGCCGCGCCTGCGTGATCAGCCCGGCGATGTGCTCGTGCCAGAACAGGTAGACGGGGTTCTCATGCCGGCTGGCCGCGCCGGACTTGCTGGTCAGCGCCGCGTGCTCCTGGGCGTTCAGCAGGCCGATGCTGCGTGAGGCCAGTTCGGTGAGCGCGGTCAGGAACGCCATCAGCCGTTCCCGGGGCGGCGCGCCGGGTCCGAGCGGCGGCGGGCCGCTGAGCACGGCCTGGTGCAGCGCCTCGGCGCGCTCGTGGGCCAGGGCCTGCATCAGTTCGGCGCGGCTGCCGAACCGGTGGAATACCGTCGCCTTGCCGACCCCCGCGGCGGCGGCCACCCGCTCGATGGAAACCTCGGCGGGTTCGTAGCGTTCCAGCAGCTCTTCTGCCGCCCGCATGATCGCGCGGCGGTTCCGCGCCGCGTCCGCGCGTTCCGGCCGCTGCCCGGTCGTCGTCATCGGCAGACCTCGACCTCACCCTCGGCAGAGCTCTAGACAAACTGGACCGATGGTCCATATAGTGAGGGCCCGGAGTCCAAATGAACCTTCGGTTCAATTATGGCACGATCCCAGAGGAGTATTCGCATGCGCGCGATCATGGTGCACGAGACCGGCGGACCCGAGGTGCTGAAGCTGGTGGAGGTGCCGGAGCCTGCCGCCGGCCCGGGACACGTGGTGATCCGGACCGAGGCCATCGGCGTCAGCCACACCGAGGCATCGCTGCGGGCCGGGGGCTATCCGATGCCGGTTCCGCTGCCGGCCGTGTACGGCGTGGAGGCCGCGGGCGTGGTCGTCGAGACCGGCGAGGGAGCCGACCCCGCGCTGGCCGGACGCCGGGTGGTCGTGCTGTCCACCGCGATGGGCTGCTACGCGGAATACGTCGCGGTCCCCGCGGATGTGATCGCGGAGATCCCACCGGGTATCTCATCGGCCGACGCCGTCGCGGTCGCAAACTTCGGCGCCGTGGCGCTGTGTGCGCTACGCATGGCGAACCTGACCGGCGAGGAGACCGTCCTGGTCGAGGCCGCCGCCGGGGGAGTGGGCGGCTACCTCACCCAGCTTGCTCGCCGGCTGGGCGCCAAGCGGGTGATCGGCACGGCCGGCGGTCAGGCCAAAGGCGACTACGCGCGCTCGATCGGCGCCGATGAGGTTGTCGATCACACCGATCCGCAGTGGCCCGCCGGGCTTGAGCCGGGCAGCATCGATGTCGTATTCGAGTCCATCGGCGCAGACACGCCCGCCAAGTTGCTGCCGTCGCTGCGGCCGGCCACCGGGCGCATCCTGGCGTACGGCTTCCTGACCGGCGCACCGACCATCACCGCGCTGGACCTGATGAGTAACGGCGGCACACTGACCGGCTGCGGCGGACCACTGTGGTTCGAGCGGGTTCAGGCCGCTCGCGCCGACGTGTTCGCGCTCGTCGCGGACGGGCACCTGACCCCGCGGATCGACACCGTGCTGCCCCTGGATGAGGCTGCCGAGGCACACCGCCGCTTCGACACCCGCGCCGCGATCGGCAAGATCGTCCTCCTGCCATGAGCGTGTGACGCGAGCAGACGGCGTCCCGCGGCCGAACCTCAGTGGGCGAAGCCTCCGCGGGTGCCGGCCGGCGCCAGCGGGACGTGCGAGTGCGGGTGGGCGTCGAGCAGGGCGATCTGGCGGCGGATGTCGTCGAGCAGCAGGCTCGCCATATCCCTGGTGAATCCGTTGCGCACCACGATCCGGCACACCGCGGTGCCGGTCATGTTCTCGGGGAACGTGTAGGCCGGCACCTGCCAGCCGCGCCCGCGTAGCCGTTCGGACAGGTCGAACACGGTGAACGCGTCGTACCCGTGCCGCATCCGGAACGCGAACACCGGCAGATCGGTGCCGTCGGTCAGCAGTTCGAACGGCTCCATCTTGCCGATCTCCGAGGACAGGTACACGGCGACGTCCTGACACGCCTGATGGACCTGGCGGTATCCCTCGAAGCCGAGCCGGAGGAAGTTGTAGTACTGCGCCGCGACGTGCGCGCCGGGCCGGGAGAAGTTCAGCGCGAACGTGGGCATGTTTCCGCCCAGGTAGTTCACCCGGAACACCAGGTCGTCGGGCAGGGATTGCGAGTCGCGCCAGACGATCCAGCCGACACCGGGGTAGACCAGCCCGAACTTGTGCCCGGAGGCGTTGATCGAGGACACCCGCGGCACCCGGAAATCCCACGTCAGGTCCGGCTGGATGAACGGCGCGACGAACCCGCCGGACGCCCCGTCCACGTGCATCGGCACGTCCGGACCGCCGGCGGCCGCGAGCGCGTCGAGGGCGGCGGAGATCTCCGCGACCGGCTCGTACGAGCCGTCCATCGTGGAGCCCATGATCGCCACCACGCCGATCGTATTCTCGTCGCACAGCGCGGCTGCCTGTGGCCCGCGCAGGTGCAGCCGGCCCGGCTCCATCGGCACCAGCCGGGGCTCGACCTGCCAGTAGCGGCAGAACTTCTCCCAGCACACCTGCACGTTCGCGCCCATGATGAGGTTGGGCTTGGTGGCGTCCAGGCCGGCCTCGGCGCGCCGGGCGCGCCAGCGCCACAACAGCGCCATGCCGCCCAGCATGCAGGCCTCGCTGGAGCCGGTGGTCGAGCAGCCCGGTGCGTCCGACCCGGCCGGTGCGTGCCACAGGTCGCCGAGGATGTTCACGCAGCGCCGCTCGAGCTCGGCGGTCTGCGGGTACTCGTCCTTGTCGATCATGTTCTTGTCGAAGCACTCGGCCATCAGCCGCTCGGCCTCTGGCTCCATCCACGTGGTGACGAACGTGGCAAGGTTCAGCCGCGCGTTGCCGTCCAGGATGAGCTCATCGCGCACCACCTGGAGCGCCGTGCCCGGCAGCATGCCGCGCGGCGGAATGCGGAACCGCGGCACTTCGTGGCTCGCCTCACGCACGCACATCGGGTTGAGGTCGAGGTCGGTATCTTCGGTCACTTTGCTGTGCAATGGCATGCTTCGTCTCCCCTGGCTGTGGTACCGCGGTCAGGTTACGCCCGTGGCCTCAGTGCAGGGGCCGGACCATGACGCCAAGCAGCCGGTCGGCAGGCACGCAGCCGATGGCCCGGGAGTCGTGGCTCCGCGCCGCGTTGTCCCCGAGCACGACGAACATGTCCGGCGGCACCAGCCCGTCGTGGTCGGCCCGGCCCGGGGCCGGCACCGCGTCGGGCAGCGGGTCTCCGGGCAGCGCGGCGACGCGCTTGATCAGCCACTGCCGCCGGGCAGGCGGCCAGGACGGCGGTACGCCCGCCCAGCCGCCGTCCGGCAGCGGCCGCTCAACGACGACGACAAGCCCGGAGCGCAGCTCGCTCATCCCGGCCCGGCGGACAAGCACCCGGTCACCAGAGGACAGCGCGGGCTGCATGCTGGGACCGGTGACCTCGACCACCGCCAGGTTGCGCCGCACCAGCCGCACCAGGCGCACCAGCACGACGGCGGTCACAGGCAGCGCCACGGCGCCACCTAGCGCCAGGACGCCGCCCAGCGCCGGGAGCGCACGCTCAGCCATCCGCCGCCGCCATGGTCGCGGGCACCTCGGAGTACCCCCGTGCCTGCATCGAGAACAGCCGCGCGTACAGGCCCTGCCGCGCCATCAGCGTGTCGTGGTCGCCCTGCTCGCTCAGCACGCCGTCGGCCAGCACCAGGATGTGCCCCGCGTCGCGGACGGCGTTCAGCCGGTGCGAGATCAGCACGCTGGCCCGGCCCGCCCGTGTCGCGGCCAGCGTGGTGTGAATCGTGCGCTCCGCTTCCGGGTCCAGTCCCGAACTCGGCTCGTCGAGGATCATCAGGTCCCGCCCGCCGCGCAGGAACGCGCGGGCCAGCGCCACCCGCTGCCATTGCCCACCGGACAGCAGCACGCCGGCCTGCGGGTCCTTGTCATCCGCAGCCGTGTCCATGAAGCTTCTGGTGAGCAGTGTCTGGTAGCCCCGGGGCAGGGCTTCGAGCGTGGCGTGCACATCGGCCTGCTCCGCCGCGGCGGTCAGCGCGTCCGGCTGGTCCGCCAGCTCCAGGTCACCGACCGCGATGTTCTCCGCCGCGCTGAGCTCGTAGGTCATGTAGTCCTGGAACACGACGCTGATCCGGTTCCGGAGCGCGTCGAGGTCCAGCTCCCGCAGGTCGGTGCCATCCCACCGGATGCTGCCCCGCTCCGGGTCGTAGAACCGGCAGAGCAGCTTGACGAGGGTGCTCTTCCCCGAGCCGTTCTTGCCGACGATCGCCACCGCCTGGCCGTGCGGGATGAAGCAGCTTAGCCCGCGCAGCACCCACGGGCCGTCCGGGCTGTACCGGAACCAGACGTCGTCCAGCTCGATGCCGTAGCGCAGCGGACCAGGCGTGACCGGTGCCGCGGCGACAGGCATGTCCGGTCCGGCGGCAAGCACCTCATGGTAGCCCTGCACCATCAGCAGCGACTGGTAGGTCATGGCCGCGCTGGAAATCAGCCCTTGCACCGCCGACGACACGGACCCGAGCGCGACGACGAAGACCGACATGTCGCCCACCGACAGCCGACCCGCGCCGGCCTGCCATGCCGCCCATAGCAGGCCGGCTGCCGCGACCAGAGCGCCGATGCTCGCCAGGCAGGCCTCGCTTGTCAGCGTCCGCCGGTCCACTCGCTGGCTTGCCTGCTGCGTCTCAACCAGCTCGCCGAGCATCCTCGCGCGGAAGAACTCGCCGAGGCCAAGCAGCCTGAGCTCTTTTGCCGCGGCGAGGTTGGCAAGCAGGCTGCTGTAGAAGTACTGGCGACGCTGCGCGTGGCTGATGCCGCTGAACAGCGCGGCCTGCCGCCTGGCTATGCCGCGCTGGAGGTAAATAGCCGGCACCGCCGCGAACAGGACCACCGCCGCCATGGGCGGGCTGAGCACGATAAGCGTGCCGAGGAATCCGGCCAGCGTGAGGCCAGAGCGCAGGACCTCGATGCCGCCGTTCACCACCTGCGCGGGTGCGGGAGCCCCGACCTGCCCGGCGACCCGCAGCCGGTCCTGGAAGGCCGGGTCCTCTAGCTTACGCAGACCGCGGATTTCGGTCACCGAGGTATACAGCTCTGCGGTGCCGGTCCGCGTGACCGCCCGGGTGAGCTGCGCCTGCGCGTAACGATCGGCGTTCGGCAGCAGCGTGTTGACGCCGCCGGCGATGGCAAGCAGGACCGCAAGCCCGATCAAGTGCCGCGGGTGGCCAACCGCCAGTTCATCGAGTATGGCCCGGAGCAGCCAGGCTGTGGCCACCGGAGCAAGGCCGGTGAGCAGGGCGGTCACCACCTCGACCGCGACCAGGATCCGGCCGGCGCGCCAGCAGCGCGCAATCGAGCCAAGCAGCGTTCGTGTCACGACGGTTGACGCTCTTTCGTGAATCTCAGCCGGACATCAGCCGCTGTGGCCTGGTATCGCTCCAGGCCGCAGCAGCCCGGTGTGCTCAGCAGCACGGCGGCCCGAACGTGAAGCAAGCGCCGCAGGTAACACTGCAGTTACAGCCGACTGTGCAGTTCTGCTGCCATTCGTGGCAGTCCTTGCAGCCGTTGAAGCATCTCTGCGTGAATCCGTGCGGGCTGCAGGCACAAGCGGCAGCCTTGATCTTCGGTGCGACCAGGTTGAGCATCCGGTCGGCCAGCTCGTTGATAAGCGCCATCTCGTTTCACCTCCCTTCCTGGCTTGCGCGCAGTAGCATCCGGCGCCGGAGTCTCACGGCTGCCGGACAGCGGTGAGCGGCGCCAGCGTCGCCGGCTCGTGCGTGGCTTCGCTGAGCGATCCGGTCCCGTCCAGTACGAAGAACGTCGGGTAGCCGCGCACCTTGAAGGCCTTGTCGAGCTCGCCGTCATGGGACGCGAGCGTGATCCGCGCTACCTTAGCCACATCCTCCTGGTAGCTGACCTCATCGCCGTCGGGGTTGATCATCACCGCCAGGATCGAGTCCCGGTCGATCTGATTGGCGCGCACGTACTCCAGGAACGGCGGCACGCGCGTCGGGCAGGCCGAGCAGGTCGCGGAGAAGAACGCCACCATCCGCAGGCCGGCCGGTCCGCTCACCTGTTCCCCATCGAGGGTTTCCGCGGTAAACGACACGGGAGTCGCCCCGTCGGCCAGGTCGGTGATCGGGGCGTCGTCGTGCGATCCGTGGAAGCCCGCGAGCTGCTCGGTGTGTTCGCGCAACCTGCGGATGACGCCGAAGGTCAGCAGCAAATCGGCCAGGCACAGCAGGCCCACCACCACGACCGCCGCGGTGAGGATAGCCATGATTGACACCTTTCTATCGTCGATCGCGTCTCTATCGTCGACGCCTCTATCGTCGCCACGCCGCGGCCGGCGCGGTTAGCGCAGCGTGAGCCCGGCCAGAATTCCGCACCGGTCTAACAGCGATGTAGCGCCGTTGTAGCGCCGCACGTCGCGCGTCGCGCGCCGCGGCCTGCCCGCTTGGCAAGCCGCGGCGGCGAAAATCCGGATTCGGCTCAGCAGCAAGCGATGACCCTGTAACAGGCGCCGCATGAAGCCCCGCAGTCACAAGTGACCACGCAGTTCTGGTGGTATTCGTAACAGTCGGTGCAGAAGCCGCCGTAGCATTTCTGGGTGTAGTGCTTGCCGGCATCGGTGCAGCAAGCGCCCGCGGTGAGCTTCGGCGCGACCACGCTCAGCATGCGGTCCGCGATCTTGTCGATCAGCGCCACGTCCGTGTCACTCCCTTCTGTCGTACGGCTGGCGCGGCTCGCGCGCCAGCCGTACGAATCGTGCTTAACAGCAGGCCACGACCTTGTAGCAGGCGCCGCAGTTGGTGATCTCACAGAAGCAGTTGATGACGCAGTTCTGGTGCCAGATGTAGCAGTCAGTGCAGAAGCCGCCGTAGCAGTTCTCCGTGACGTGCTTGCCATTGCTGAGGCAGCAAGAAGCTCCAGCGGTGGCCTTCGGCGCGACCAGACTGAGCATCCCGTCCGCGATCTTGTTGATCAGCGTCACGTTCGTTTCACCTCCGTTCCGTGTTCTGTGGTTTTGCGCGGGTTGCGCGCTTTGGCCTTGCCAGAATTCCGTTCGGGTCTAACATCGCTGTAGCGTTGCAGTAGCACCCCCAGTGAAAAGCCTGAGGCTACGGGTATGGAGTTTTTCCTGCTCGGGTCGTTGCACGTTTGCCCAGTTGCGCGAGCTGAGATCCCGGTGCCGCCCGGTAAACAGCGGGTCTTGCTTGCCGTGCTGCTGCTCCATGCCAACCACGCGGTGTCCGCTGGGATCCTGGTCGAGGCGCTGTGGGGGAGTGAGCCGCCGCCGTCCGCCCATGCCGCCCTGCGCAACTACGTGAAGCGGCTGCGCAAGGCGCTCGGCGACGGCGACCACACGCTCATCAGGTCGGTCCCTGGCGGGTACCTGATCCGCGCGGACGCGAACGACCTGGACGTGACCAGGTTCGAAGAACAAGAACGGGCCGGGCGGGAGGCGGTCGCGGCGGGCGACTGGGAGCGCGCCGCGGGCCTGCTGCACGCCGCGCTGGCGCTGTGGCGCGGCGAGGCGCTGGAGGATGTGCGCTCGGAGTGGCTGGCCGCCCGTGAGGTGCCGCGGCTGGCCGAGCTGCGGCTGCGCGCGCTGGAAACGCGGATCGACCTGGACCTGCGGCTCGGCCGCCGGCCCGAGGCGATCGCGGACCTGTGGCGGCTCACCAAGGCCCATCCGCTCCGGGAGCGGCTGCACCAGCTGCTGATGCTGGCGCTGTGCCAGGACGGCCGGTACGGCGAGGCGCTGGCCGTCTACCAGGCCGCGCGGCGGGTGCTGGTCAGCGAACTGGGCACCGAGCCAGGCCCGGCACTGCGTCAGCTGCACCAGCAGATCCTCGCCTCGGATCCGTCGCTGGCCGGGCCGGGCCAGCGGCACGCGCCACCCGCCGCGGTGTACCTGGGCGGCGGGCGCACCGCGGGAACCGCGGCTGAGTCCCCGCGCGGGAAGCCGCAACAGCTTCCGGTGGCCGCGCGGCTGTTCGCTGGCCGCGCCGCCGAGCTGGTGACGCTGCGGCGGATCACCGAGGAGCCGGCCGGCAGCGGCCTGCCGGTGATCATCGCGGTCACCGGCGCGGCCGGCGTCGGCAAGACCGCGCTCGCATTGCGCTGGGCGCACGAGGTGGCCGGCCGCTTCCCGGACGGGCAGCTGCACGCGGACCTGCGTGGCTACGATCCAGGTTCGCCGGTGCCCGCGGAGGAGGTGCTGGCCGGCTTCCTCCGCTCGCTCGGCGTGCCGGGTCCGGAGATCCCGGCGGACCAAAGCGAACGCGCGGCCCGCTTCCGTGGCCTGCTCGCCGGTCGGCGGCTGCTCGTGGTGCTTGACAACGCCAGGTCCGCCGAGCACGTCAGGCCGCTGCTGCCCGCGGCACCCGGCTGCGCCGTGGTCGTGACCAGCCGCGACGCGCTCGCCGGGTTGGTGGTACGGGACGGCGCGCAGCGGGTGGACCTGGACCTGCTGCCGCTTGCCGACGCGGTGTGCCTGCTCCGGTCGCTGATCGGCGGCCGGGTGGACGCGGACCCGGCTGCGGCGCGGACCCTGGCCGAGCAGTGCGCCCGGCTGCCGCTCGCCCTGCGCGCCGCCGCCGAGCTGGCCGCGGATCGCCCGGCCGAGCCGCTCGCCGAGCTTGTGTGGCAGCTGGGCGACCGGCACCAGCGACTCGATCTGCTGGACGGTGGCGGCGACCCGCGGACCGCCGTGCGCGCCGTGTTCTCCTGGTCCTACCAGCACCTCGACCGAGACTCCGCGCGCGCGTTCCGCCTGCTGGGCCTGCATCCGGGCATCGACATCGAGGCGTCCGGCGGCGCGGCGCTGATGGACACCACGGTGGCGCACGCGCGCAGGCTGCTGATCGCGCTCGCCCGCGCGCACTTGATCCGGCAGACCGGCCGGGCGCGATACGCGATGCACGACCTGCTGCGCGCGTACGCGGCGGAGCTGGCCGTCGCCTGTGACAGCGATCGCGGAGAGGCCCTGCGGCGGCTTCGGGCGCACGCCACGCCAGCGAGCGCGTACCCGGCTATGCAGGCAAGTCAGAGGATAGGCTTGGCTTCTCCAGAAGGAGGAGCGTGATCCGCCATGCCTGACCGGCCCGCTACCTTGCGGGACGTCGCCGCCGCGGCCCGGGTTCACCCGGCCACCGCCTCGCGCGCGCTCAACCCGGAAACCCGGATCCTGGTCAGCGAGGACACCGCGCGCCGGGTAGCGGCGGCCGCGGCGAAGCTGGGCTACCGGCCCAACCCGGTGGCGCGCAGCCTGCGCACCCGCCGCTCGCACACGGTCGGCGTGCTGATCCCTGACCTGAACAACCCGCTGTTCCCCCCCATCGTGCGCGGCCTGGAAGACAAGCTGGCGGCGGCCGGATACGTGGCGCTGCTCGGCAACACCGACGCGGACGCGAACCGGGAGCGGATGCTGTTCGAACAGATGCGGGCGCGGCATGTGGACGGGTTCGTGCTGGCCACGGCCACGATCCACGACAAGATCCTGGCTGAGGCCGCCAAGGCCGAGCTGCCCGTGGTGCTGATGAACCGGCTTGCCCAGGACTACGCCTTCCCTTCGGTCTCGGTGGACAACGAGCAGGGCGCCCGGATGGCGATCACCCACCTGGCCCGGCTCGGGCATACCCGCATCGCGCACATCGCCGGACCGCAGGAGGCCTCGACCGGCGTCAGCCGGCTGCGCGGGTTCCGCGACGGGATGGCGCAGCATCAGCTCACCGTGGACGACGGCCTCATCACCTACGCCAGCCGGTACACGGTCGAAGAGGGCAAGCGCTGCTGCCGCGAGCTGCTCGCCCGCCGGGACGCGGACGGCGCGGACGAGCCGTTCACCGCGATCTCGGCGGCCAACGACATGCTCGCGGTCGGCTGCTACGCCGCGCTGGAGGAAACCTCGCTCCAGTGCCCGGACGACCTGTCCGTGATCGGCTTCAACGACATGCCGTTCATCGACCGGCTGCGCCCGCCGCTGACCACCGTGCGCTTCCCGCACTACCAGCTGGGCACCGAAGCCGCGCAACTGCTGCTCGAGCGGATCAGCGGGGGCGAGGGCCCGGTGAAGATCCTCTACCTGGCGCCCGAACTCGTGGTGCGCGGTTCCACCGTCGCCATGACGCGGCTCGCGCCGTCCCCGGCAGCCGATCCGGAATGATTGCGGACACTTACCCCCAAACTGACACCGTTCGCTAATTCGCGGCAGCTCACCTGGGGCCGCCCGACCGCGATTGCCGCGCGGCCGGCGGTGCGCAGTCTGTGCCTGGAGTGCACTGTGCGGCTAACGGGACACGAGCACACCGGCAGGCCCGTCAGCAACGTGGACGTTTACCCCTTCGTGGAGGATCGACCCCCGTACGCGAGGGCCGCGTTACCACGAAGGGCAAAAACACCACGTTACCGGGGCCGTCCCCGCCCATCGAAGCCAGCCGCTGCCCCGCCGGGCGGTCGGCGAACCCGGCCAGCCCCGGAACAAGCCAACTGTGCCCGATCCGGGGGTAAGTGTCCGCAATCTGGCGCGCCTGACGACGCGCCCGGACACGCGCGGGCACGCCCGGGCGCGCCCCGGCACGCGCGGGCGCGCCCCGGACACGCGCGGGCGCGCCCCGGACACGCGCGGGCACGCCCCGGACACGCGCGGGCACGCCCGGGCGCGCGCGGAAATCAGGCCGCGGCCCGGTCAACGCTCCGTGATCATGGCGCTCACCAGCACAGCAAGCCGCTGCAATCGTTTGCCGCACATTGCGCCACAGTAGCCACGCATTTATCGTTGGTAGTTAAGCGTTTGGGTTCGGACCCGAACGGTTCCGGCTCGCTCGCGACTACACACGATCGCATTGCCGAGGCATGGCGTGATGCGACTCCGGTCAGTGACGACACAGGCGGTGCTTCTGGCACGGAAGGTACAGAATGAGACCCTCTGGTAACGAGTGGTTTGAGATAATTGGGGGTACGGGTTGATAACAGATTCGCCGGTCGGCATTGACAAACTAGCCGGTTGAGGCCAGCCTCGGGTGTGCAAACGATTGTTGAACGCAGGGCCTGGCAGTGTCCAGGCAGGCAGCCAGCGACGGCCGGGAGGGTGGTCCGCAACGGCGGCTTGCAACGACCAGGAGGGGATCTGGCGAGATGGCTGACACAGACAGCACGCCGGGCGCGGAGGTGACCGCCGGCCGTACCGGGATCGGATGGCTGGGCACCGGCCGGATGGGAGCGGAGATGGTCCGCCGGCTCCTGCTGGCCGACTGCGACGTGACCGTGTACAACCGGACGCGCGCCAAGGCGGAGCCGCTGGCCAAGGACGGGGCGAGGATCGCCGGATCGATCGCCGAACTCAGCGCCAACCAGATCGTGTTCCTCACGCTCGGCACGTCCGACGACCTGATCGACGCGGTGCTCGGTCCTGGCGGGCTGATGTCGGACGCGGTCGCGCCGGAAGTGCTGGTGGACTGCTCCACGGTGTCGCCGGAAGCCTCGGCTCACGTGCGGGAGAAGATCGCCGACCGCGGCACCGCGCTGCTCGCCGCGCCGGTGATGGGCAACCCGAAGGTGGTCGCGGCCGGGAAGATGACGGCGGCTGTCTCCGGACCCCGTGAGGCATTTGACCTGGTTAGGCCCTATATGGACCTACTTGGCAAAGGTGTTACATATGTCGGGGATGGAGAAGCCGCGCGGACGGTCAAGCTCTGCCATAATCTGCTTCTGGGTGTGGTGGCTCAGACACTCGCAGAGATTACTGTGCTTGCTGAGAAAAGCGGCATCAGCAGGCACGCGTTTCTTGACTGCCTCAATAAGAGCGTGATGGGTTCGCTGTTCACCGGCTATAAGACGCCGGCGTACGTGAACCTGGACTTTGAGCCCACGTTCACCGCGACGCTGTTGCGCAAGGATTTCGATCTAGGCTTGGCGGCGGCGCGGGAACGTGAAGTTCCGATGCCCGTGGCCGCTACGGTGCATCAGCTGATCCAGGGCCTGATTGGCCGTGGATATGGCGGCGCAGACTTTGCCGCGCTGCTCCAGCAGCAGGCGGAAGCCGCCGGACTGACACTGGTGAGTGAGCACGCGGATGTCTCCGACGGGCTCGATACCTGAGGAAGGAGGAACCGGGCGTGAGACCTGACCTCCCCTGGTTCTGCACGAAGCAAGCACTATCAATAGGCGCCGCCGCGGCGCTTTCGGTAGCAACCCTCGCGGCATGCAGTAGCAGCAGCAGCAGTTCGCCAAACGCGGGCTCGAGCTCCAGCACCTCGAGCGCGAACAAGTCACCGATCTCGATTGGTGCGTCGCTGTCCCTGACCGGCGACTTCTCCGACGAGGGCATCGCCTTCCAGAAGGGCTATGAGCTCTGGCAAAGCGACGTCAACGCCCACGGCGGCGTCCTGGGCCGCCAGGTCAAGCTGACGATCCTGGACGACAAAAGCGATCCCACCCAGGTACAGACCAACTACCAGACGCTGATCAACTCCGACAAGGTGGATTTGCTGTTCGGGCCGTTCTCCTCGCTGCTGACCACGCCTTCTGACTCAGTCGCGGCGCGGGCCGGCTACGCGCTGGTAGAGGGTGCCGGCGGGACAGAGGCGGTGTTCACCAACCCAGCCAACGAGGCCGACAAGAACATCTTCGACGTCAGCCTCCCGGTCAGGGACTACTTCAAGCCGTTCATCGACTGGATCTCCTCGCTGTCGGCCAGCGAGCGGCCGAAGACCGCGGCCTACCCGATGGCGGACGACCCGTTCGGATCCGGACCGGTGCAGCCAGTCCAGGCGGAGCTGACGGCGCTCGGCGTGAAGACGGTCTACACCAAGATCTTCCCCGAGGAGAATTCCTCCTACAAGCCGGCGGCCGACCAGGTCGCCGCGGCCAAGCCGGATCTGGTGATACTCGGCTCGACAGACGTGCCGACCGTGCAGGCCTTCGTGCAGGCATTCCAGCAGCAGCATTTCAACCCGAAGATCTTCCTCGCGGCGGCCGGGCCCGACCAGGGCGCGGCGTTCACCTCGGCGGTCGGCAAGGGCAACGCGCAGGGAATCATGGTGCCCAACGGCTGGTACCCCGGTTACCAGAACGCGAGCAGCCAGGCGATGGTCCAGGCGTACGTCGCCAAGTATGGCGGCACGGCGTCTGACGTGAATGCCAACGTCGCCGAGGCGTATGCGGTCGGCCAAATCGTGGCGGACGCGGTCACCGCGACCGGCGGCACTGACAACGCCAAGATCATCAGCTACCTGCACGCCGGGCACACGTTCCAGACCGTCCAGGGCGCGGTGACGTTCGACAGCCTGGGCCGGAACACCGCCGGCCTGGCGTACATCTTCCAGTGGCAGCAGAACGGCACCAAGTTCAGCCAGGTGCTTCCCATCGGATCCACGGGCTCGGTGCCGATCATCGCCACCAAGCCGAACTGGACGGGCTGACCACATGGCCGCCGAGATCTACCGGGCGATCGCCGACGGGATCCTCATCGGAGGCGTGTACGCTCTGATGGCTGTCGGCTTGACGCTGATCTTCGGCGTGCTCGACATCATCAACATCGCCCAGGGCGTCCTGGTCGTCCTGGGCGCGTATCTCAGCTATTCGTTGTCGGCACGGCTGCACCTGGACCTGTTCGTCGGGCTCCTGGTCACCGTGCCGGCAATGTTCATCATCGGCGTCGTCATCCACTATGCGTTCATCCGCCGGCTCCGCGGCCAGGAACGCACCGCGATGACCCTGCTTGTGACGTACGCGGTGGCGCTGATCATCGAGGGAATCCTCTATGAGATATACGGCCCCAACTATAAGGAGCTGAACGCCACGTACGTGACGAACAGCATCCACATCCTCGGCTTCTACCTGCCCTACATCTACCTGTACGGATTCGCGCTGGCAGTTGTCCTTGTCGCTGCGCTGTACGCGCTGTTGTACCGCACCAGGTTCGGCCGCAGCGTGCGGGCCACCATGCAGGACGAGACCGCAGCACGGCTGATCGGCATCGACGTGAACAAGGTCGCCGCGATCACGTTCGGCGTCGGCGTCGCGGTGACCGCGACCGGCGGGATGATGTTCGGCGCGACCAACGGCGGCTTCAACCCCAACAGCGGCTACGACCTCATCTCGCGGCTGCTGGCCATCATCATCCTCGGCGGGATGGGCAGCATCGGCGGCGCGCTGGCGGCGTCGATCTTCATGCTGACCGTCGAGTCGCTGGTCACGATCTGGTCGCCGCAATGGGCGATCATCGTGTTCTACGCCGCGCTGGTGATCGTCTTGGTGGTCCGCCCGACCGGATTCTTCGGCCGCGCGCCGGTGAGGGCCCAGTGAACCGCAGCACAACCCTCAAGCTCGCCGGGCTGGCCGTCGTCGCCGCGATAGCTGTCGCGTTCCCGTACGTGTACTCCAGCCCGGTGGACACGAACTACGGCGTGTACGCGCTGATCTTCGTGACGGTCGCGTCCGCGTGGAACATCTTCTCCGGCTTCTCCGGCTACATCTCGCTCGGCCAGGCGGTGTTCTTCGGATCCGGGGCCTACACGGTCGGCATCGCGGCGCGCGACTGGCACATGAACGGCGACGGGATATTCCTGCTGCTGCCGCTCGGCGCGGTCGTCGCGACCGCGATCGCCGTGCCGTTCGGCCTGATTGCGCTGCGGGTACGGCGGCACACGTTCATCGTGATCACGATCGCGGTGTTCTTCATCTTCCAGCTGATGGCCTACGACTTCTGGTTCACCGGCGGAACCATCGGCTTGCCCGCTCCCTTCCTGCCCTGGCAGGCGGCGACGTTCAACAACCCGTTCTACTTCATGGCGCTCGGCACCGCGGCGGTCACGATCGCGCTCGCCTGGCTGATCCGGCGGTCCAAGTTCGGCCTTCAGCTGCGGGCGATCAAGGACGATGAGGACCGCGCGCTCGGCCTCGGCGTGCGGACCATGCGGGTGAAGCTGTCCGCGTTCATGCTCTCGGCGTTCATCACCGGTTTCATCGGCGGCGTATGGTTCCTGTACATCACCCAGGTGCTGCCGTCGTCCGGGTACGACCCGCTGTTCGACTTGACGATCGTGCTGATGGCATTCCTCGGCGGTGTCGGCACGATAGCTGGGCCGGTCATCGGGGCGCTGATCATCGAGCCGGGCCGGCTCTGGCTCACCACCAGGTCCAATATCGGCTGGCTGGCCAACGGCTACGTGAGCGAGATCCTGCTCGGCGCGCTGTTCCTGGTGATCGTGCTGTTCGTGCCCCGCGGCATCGTGCCTACCGGCAGGGAATGGATCAAGAAGCTGCGCAGCCGCGGACGCCCCGCGGTCAGCCCGACGGGAACGGCCGAGCGGGCCACGCCGGCGGGGAGCCGGCGATGAGCGCGCTGCTGCGTACCGCGGGGATCACCAAGTCGTTCGGCGGCGTGCGCGCCCTCGACGACTGCACGCTCGAGGTCGAGGAGGGCTCGATCACCGGCCTGATCGGGCCGAACGGCTCGGGCAAGACCACGCTGTTCAACGTCATCACCGGCTATGCCAAGGCGGACGCCGGCGCGGTCTATCTCGGCGAGCGCATGATCACGAATTCGTCCCCGGACAAGGTGTTCAACGCCGGCATCGGCCGGACCTTCCAGCTGACCAGGATCTTCCCCGCGCTCACCGTGCTGGAGAACATGCTCGTGCCGAGCAAAACCAAAGGCAAGCAGAGCGCAATGGAGCAGCTTGAGTTCGTCGGCATCGCGGGTCACCACGACCAGCTGGCCGGGACGCTCTCCTACGGGCAGCGCAAGCTGCTCGAGCTGGCCTACGTGCTGGTCGCCGATCCGGAGGTGATCCTGCTCGACGAGCCGGCCGGCGGCGTGAACCCGACGCTGGTCGGCCAGATCGCGGCGCGGATCACCGAGCTCAACCGGACCACGCGGAAGACGTTCCTGATCGTCGAGCACAACATGGAGTTCGTGATGGGCCTGTGCGCGAAGGTCGCGGTGCTCGATGCTGGAACCGTGGTGGCCAGCGGGCCGCCGGACATCATCCGCACCGACCCGCGGGTGCTGGACGCTTACCTTGGTGTGGACGTGGACGCATGACGGGCAGTGAAACCACAGGTCGTTCCGTCCTCCAGGTTGACGAACTAACCGCTGGTTACGGCGGTGGAGACGTCCTGCGCGGGGTTACCCTCGAAGTACCCCCCGGCGGTATCACGTGCGTTGTGGGGCCGAACGGTGCGGGAAAATCCACGCTGATGCGATGCGTGAGCGGACTGCTGCGGCCGCGCATCGGCTCCATCACACTGCACGGCGAGCCGCTGGCCGGCAAGTCGCCGCGGGAGATCCTGCGGCTGGGCGTGGTGCAGGTGCCGCAGAACCACAGCCTGTTCCGCGACATGACCGTGTGGGAAAACGTCGAGCTGGGCGGCTACACGATCGGTGACAAGAAGGTACTCGCGAAGCGGATCGACACCGTCTTCGAGTTGTTCCCGCAGATCGCGCAGTGGCGGACGCAGAAGGCGGGCAGCCTGTCCGGCGGGCAGCAGCGGCTGGTCGAGTTCGCCCGCGCGCTGATGCTGGAGCCGACCCTGCTGCTGCTTGACGAGCCGTCCATGGGCCTGGCGCCGAAGATCCTCAAGACGGTCTTCGACGCGGTCCGGCAGATGAACTCGGCCGGGACCACGATCCTGCTCGTCGAGCAGAACGCGCGGGCCGGGCTGCGGCTGTCCAGCCATGGTGTGGTGATGGAGAACGGGCAGGTCAGGCTCTCCGGCACGGGCCGTGAGGTGCTGGAGCACCCGGAGATCGGCGCGCTCTACCTCGGCGGGGCGAGCCGGTAGTCATTCGAGGTTTTCTCAGAACGGGCTGTGGTTCCTGTGACCGTGCGCTCGTTGCGTAACGCGGTCAAGACCTCTTGCGGGCGACCGTGAGGCCGTCGCCGATGGGCAGCATGACGAGGTCGACCCGGTCGTCCGCGGCGGCGTGGTCGTTGAAGTCGCGGATGGCGATGACCACCGGGTTGTCGTTGCCGGCGTCGATCACCCGGCCGTGCGAGAACGTGTTGTCGACCATGATCAGCCCGCCGGCGTTCATCCGCGGCACGACCTCGCGCCAGTAGTCCAGGTAGCCGCCCTTGTCCGCGTCGATGAACGCGACGTCGAACTGCTCGGCCTCCGGTAGCGCGCGCAGCGTGCCGATGGCCGGGCCGAGGCGCAGCTCGATCCTGCCCGCCAGGCCCGCCTTCTCCCAGTACTTCTGCGCGATCGAGGTCCATTCCGCGTTGACGTCGCAGCAGATCAGGTGGCCGTCCTGGCCGAGCCCACGGGCGATGCAGATCGATGAATAGCCGGTGAACGTGCCGATCTCGATGCCGGTCCTGGCGCCAGAGAACTGCACGAGCAGGGTCATGAACGTCCCCTGCTCCGGCGCGATCTGGAGGCCGGACTCGGTGGGGAACAGGTATTCGGTCTCGTTAGCCAGTTCCCGCAGTATCGCGTCCGGCGGGGTGCTGTGCGCGGTGAGGTACGCGTTCAGGTGATGGCTGATCTGCTCGGTACGCCGGCTCATGGGACAACGGTACAGGTCCGCGGTCAGCCAGTGGCGGCGCAACATGGTCGCGGAGCATGCGGTGGATGAACTGGTAGCCGGTGCCGGAGCGGTGCAGCAGGCCGCGTTCGGTCATCGTGTCCAGGAAGGCACGGGTGCGCCACGGCAGGGCCCCGGCGCGCACCAGCCTGGCCCGCTCGGCGTAATGCCGGGCGTAGGCGCCGAACCCGGCACTGACGCTCGCGGCGGCGCCGGCCAGCGCGGCCGCCACGATCGCGGCCGGCGCCGGCAGGCCGGGGACGACGAGCCTCGCGAGCAGCAGGCCGAGCACGGCGGCGGCCGCTGTCGCCAGTCCGGCCGCCGTCGCCTGGCGGGCCGACCGGCGGACGCTCTCGCCCGGCACGGTGCGGGGCCGACGCGGGCGAGGCACGCGGCCGGTCCGGCGGGGCAGGCCGACGCCGTACAGCAGGCCGGCCAGCACGGCGACGAGCAGCGCCAGGACCGGGCCCGCCACCGCGGCCGCCGCGGCGATCACCGCCGGCAGCAGGAGGACGGCGCTCAGCGGGGCGGCCAGCGGCGGGCGGCGTTCGGGGGACCAGCCGGTCTCCTCGGCGGGCTGGGTGAGGGCCTGGGGAAGTGCGGTCAGCCACGCGCCCGGGCTGGTGGCCGCGGCGTGGTCGCGCAGCCAGCTCGCGGCGAGGGCGGCGCCGGGCCTTGCTTCGAGCAGCCTGGCCAGGTCGAGCAGGCCGGCCTGGAGGCGCCGGTCGGCGGCGGCCACGGCGTGGTGCGGCTGAGCCGGAGTCCGTGCGCCCGGCCCCAGCCGGTCGAGCTGGAACTCCGGGTCGCCGCCGTCGCGCAGCCGGGCGGCGAGCCAGCCGAGGTGGTGCCGGGCGGCGGCTCCGTCGTAGTCGCTGGCCGGCGCGAGGGCGCGCGGTTCGAGCATCCGGGTGAGGTAGGCCGCGCAGATCGTCGTCTCGTCGATCACGGCGCCGTTGGCCCCGTGCGCCTCCCACGGCGGCCGCGGGGCGAAGATCTCCGCGATTTCCGGCGGCCAGTCCGGCACGCTGAGCCGGTTACTGAGCCTGTTACTGGGCCGGTTACTGGGCCGGTCGCCGGGCCGGCTGCTTGGCCCGGGGGCCTCGCGCTCGTTGTCGCGCGCGGGATGAGGCCGGCCGCGGTTAGCCAGCGCCGCCGCCTTGAGCAGTAGCGGCACGCGCAGCCGCTCGTCGGCCGCGAGCGCGCTCCGCAGTTCGGCCAGCGGGGTCCAGGTGGTCTCCAGCCGGGCCAGGTAGGAGTCCACCTGCCGCGGGGCGGCCGGCCGCAGCTCGAGGGTCTGCTGGAGGTTGAGCGGCGTGGCGAGCGTCCGGGCGACGTCACCGCGGCAGCACAGCGCCATGCGGGTGAGCGGCCGGTCCTCGAGAAAGCGGTTGATCGCCGCGGCGCAGGCGTCCCGGTGCCGGTCCGCGACCTCGTCGAGGCCGTCGAGCAGCAGCACCAGGTCCTCGTGGCCGGCCCAGCCTCGCGCGGCGGCGGCGGGGATGCGGTAGCGCTCGGCCAGCTCGGCGGCGAGCCAGTCGGTGAGCGGCTGGCGCTGGCCGGCCCACGACGCGAGGCTGGCGATCACCGGCACCGGCTGGCTCGGGTCGCTCTCCGCCCGGTCCAGCAGCCCGTCGGCGAGTTCGAGCAGCAGCGTGGTCTTGCCGCCACCGGGTCCGCCGAGGATCAGCAGCCCACCGCCGGTGCGCAGGAACAACTGGAGGATCGGGGGCTGCGTGTCCTCGCGGCCGTTGCGGATCACGCCGAGGGCTATTCGTTCGGTATGTGACATCGACGGGGTCAAGACGCCGTCGATCCACTTGTCCCGCACCCGGCCCAGCATGGCTTCCCGGTCGGCGGCGCGGGCCTGCTCGCTGGTGCTCTCGTGCCGCCGGCGCTGGTCCAGGAGCCACAGCGCACGCGGAGCCGCCGCCACAGCGGCCGCCAGCGGGATCGCCAGCGCGATCGCCCCTACCCAGGTGCCTGCGTCAGCGCTCATGACCGGATGCTCCCACGCAGCGTGACCCGATGTGCGTGGATCTGGGCGGATATCACACAACCGCAAGGACTTCCCCCGCGCCCCGTCGCCCCTGCGCGTCCCGTCGCCCCGGCCGCCCCGCCCTCCGAAACGCCCGTTTTGCGCGGGTTATAGGTGGCAGGCGTAAGGCTACGGTTGTCTTTGTACCCGGACGGCGGGGACAAACCCGCATAAACCCACCGCGCAAGCCCTCCGTCCGGGTACGAAGACAGGTGTAAGGCTAAGTGTGTTGTGATAAGGGAGGTGGTCGGCGCGTGTCGAGCGCGGAGGCGTAGGCTAGCCGCAGGCGCGCGAGAGGTTTCCTGATGTGCAATCAGAGCGAGTGGATCGTACGCGAGGCGTTCAGGGCCTATCTGAACGGCGATGTCACGCGGATGATGGGTTTCGTCGACCCTGACCTGGAGTGGACCTTCCTCGACCCGGCGTCGGCAGACCCGGATCCAGAGCCGCACACCCGTCATGGTCGCGGCGAACTGGAGAAGGCGCTGCGCCGGCAGACCGAGCGCGGGTTGCGGGCCGAGCTCGAGCAGGTCATCGCGACCGGCGACAAGGTGATCCTGGTGATGCACACGCCGGGCGTCGACGAGTACCGGCAGCGGGAAACCGGTGACCGCACCTATGACGTGGTGACGGTACGGGACGGGATCATCGTGGGGCTGCGCGCCTGCCGTAGTCGCGGTGAGGCGCGGGCACTGGCCGGGCTGAGCTAGCCGGGCTGAGCTAGCGGACTGAGCTAGCCGGTCTCAGTCCAGCCTGGCGGTTCGCGTGGCCAGGGCGTGGGCGAAGGCGTCGGCAAACGCCGGGGCCTCGTCCTCGGGCAGCGTGGCGTAGCTGATCCGCATGCCGGGCGGCGCGGCGATCCGGAACCGGCGGCCGGGCGCCACCGCCCACCGAGCCGCGGCGAGTGACGACGCGACCCGGTCCTCGTCGGGCACCGGAACCCAGCAGGTGAACCCGGAACGGCCGGTCATCGCGATCCCGCGCGCGGCCAGCGCGGCACGCAGCGCTTCCCGCCGTGCGGCGTACACGCGGACCGCGTGCTCGGCCGGCGCCGGGTCCGACCACAGCCCCGCGACCAGATCCTGGAGCTGGTAGCTGACCCAGCCGGTGCCGAGAGCCTGCCGGCCGGAGACCCGGGCCACGGTTGTCTCGTCGCCGGCCAGCACCGCGAGCCGCAGGTCGGGACCGAGCGACTTGGACGCGGAGCGGATCGTGACCCACCGGTCCCGTCCGGCCGACGCCGTCTGCGCGGTGACACCGGCCACCGGTCCGGCGTGGTCGTCCTCGATCAGGCCGGTCGCCGGGAACCGGCGCAGCGTCTGGCTCAGTTCCGCGGCTCGCGTGGCGTCCCAGGCCGCGCCGGTGGCGGCCTGCGCGCGGGGGGTGACGATCACCGCGCCCGCGCCGCGGCCGAGCGCCGCCGCCAGCCCGTCCGGGCGGATGCCGTGCTCGTCCACCTGCACCGGCACCGCGACGAACCCCATGGCCGCGAGCAGGTCGAAGGTCACCGCGTGCCCGGGATCCTCCACGACGACCCGGTCGCCGGGGGTGAGCCAGACCGACAGCACCCGCTCGATCGCGTCCAGCGCGCCGCCGGTGACCGCCAGGCTGGTGGCGTCCACGCCGTCCGCGGTAAACCGCGCGGTGGCCAGCGTGCGGAGCCGGGGTGCCACGGGCGCCGCGGCGTACATCCGGCCGGCCCGGGCCGCGGGCCGGGCCGGGATCACCGGCAGCAGGTCCGGGTCCGGCGCCCCGGTCACCAGATCGCGAGTTCCTTCCGGCACCCGCATGTAGCCGCGGGTGGTGACCGGGGGAGCGGGCCTGATCCGGGTCCCCGCCCGGCCCGCGCCGGTCACGATTCCGCGCCGCCGGAGCTCGGCGTAGGCCGCCGCTACGGTCGTGGGGCTGACCCGGAGCTCGGCCGCCAGCGCCCGGACCGGCGGGAGCTGATCGCCGGGCGCCAGGTCACCGGCGCGCACCGCGGCCTCCACGCTCGCCGAAATCTCCTTGGCGTTCCGCCCGCTCGGGCGATATCGTACCAGTATGTTCACAAAATGTACTGTAACATTGTTTAGAATGTGCCGGGGACGATGAGCGAGGAGTTCTCCGCCGAGTCTGTTCTGGTGCACGCGGGCGGCCGGCGTATCCCAGGGGAGCCTGTCACGCCGCCGCTGGTGCCTGCCAGCATTTATCACTCGGCGGGCGACCCGGTGCCCGGCCGCGGCTACGGCCGGGAGAGCAACCCTAGCTGGGAGGCACTCGAAACGGCCCTCGGTGAGGTCGAGCAGGCCAGTGCCCTGATCTTCGCGTCTGGACAGGCCGCCTCGCTGGCGCTGATGCTCGCGCTGGCCGCCGAACGCAAGAGGGTCGTGCTGCCGTCGGACGGCTATTACGGCGCGCGCATGCTCGCGGACCTGCTGCGTTGCTACGGCGTGGATCCGGTCCACGTGGACATCGGCGATCCGTCCGCCGTTCGGGCCGCGCTGGCGCAGGGCCCGTCGGTGCTGTGGACGGAGACCCCGACCAACCCGCTGCTGCGGGTGGCCGATCTGGCCGCGCTCGGACAGGCCGCGGCCGTGGCGGATGCCCCGATGATCGTGGACAACACGCTCGCCACGGGACTGCTCCAGCGACCGCTCGACTGGGGCGCGGTCGCTTCGCTGTACTCGCTGACCAAGGCGACGTCCGGCCACTCCGACCTGCTGCTCGGCGCGGTCGTCACCCGCGACCCGGAACTGCTGGCCAGCCTTCGGGCCTGGCGCAGCGCGGCCGGCGGGATCGCGGGTCCGTTCGAGGCGTGGCTCGCCCTGCGCGGGATGCGGACGCTGCCGCTGCGCATCGCGCGGCAGTCACAGTCCGCTCAGGCCATCGCCGAGCACCTCGCGGCACACCCGCGGGTCAACGCGGTGCACTATCCCGGGCTGCTCACCGGCCCGGCGCTCGCGCTGGCGGCGAGGCAGATGCCGCGCGGATTCGGGCCGCTGCTGTCCTTCGAGCTGGACAGCGCGAAGGCGGCGGACGCGGTGGTGGGTGCCGCGGCGCTGATCGTGCCCGCCTCCAGCTTCGGCGGCGTCGAATCGGCCTGGGAACGGCGGGCGCGGTGGGCCGCGGAGACCGCCCCGCCGGGCCTGATCCGGCTGTCCGTCGGCGTCGAGCCCGCTGGCGACCTGATGACCGATATCGACCAGGCACTGGAGGTGCTGTAGTGCGTACGAGCGCGGGAGAGTACGAACTCGACGACGACCCGGCCCGGGTCGACACGGCCGCGGCGGTCGCGTTCTTGACCACGCAGGCGTACTGGGGCCGGTGGCGTGGCGCGGACGACATCAAGCGCCAGTTCAGCGAGGCGTGGCGGGTGGTCGGCGGGTACGACCGGGCCGGCGCGATGGTGGGCTTCGCCCGGGCGTTCAGCGACGGTGCCTCGGCCTACCTCGCTGACGTGTACGTGCTGCCGGAGCACCGCGGCGCGGGACTGGGCAAGGCACTAGTCCGGACGATGGTCGAGGAGGGCCCGGGGGCCGGGTTCCGCTGGATGCTGCACACCGGCGACGCGCATGGCCTGTACCGGCAATACGGCTTCGCCGCGCCGAGCCACCATTACCTGGAGCGACCAAGGCCGGACGGGACACCGCGAACGGACCCGCTCGAGACCGGCACGCTGGACGGCCGCTACGTGCGGCTGGAGCCACTGGGCTACCGTCACCTCGCGGGCCTGGCCGCGGCGTCCGCCGGCGGCGGCGACCTGTACCGCTGGAGTCCGACGCCGCAGGGTGAGGACGGGGCGCGGCGGTACATCGAGACCGCGGTGTCGCTGCGGGACCGGCGCGCGGCCGTGCCGTACGCCGTCGTCCGCCTGGGTGACGAGACGGTGATCGGCTCGACCCGGTTCCATCAGCTCGACTACTGGCCGTGGCAGTCCAGCGACGCCAGCGCCGGACCGCCCGCGCCGGACGTCTGCGAGATCGGCTGGACGTGGCTCAGCCCGACGGCGATCCGCACCGCCGCGAACACCGAGATGAAGCGCCTGATGCTCACCCACGCGTTCGAGACCTGGCAGGTCAAGTCCGTCTGCCTGCACACCGATGTGCGCAACGCGCGGTCGCGGGCCGCGATGGAGCGCATCGGCTGCACGTTCGAAGGCGTGCTGCGCGCACACCGGCTGGCCCCCGACCAGATCCCGCGCGATTCGGCCCGTTACAGCATCACCGCGACGGAGTGGCCGGGGGTCAAGCAGCACCTCGCCCTGCTCAGCCGGCGCTGAAAAGAGCCCGGCGGCGGCTGGGGTTAACGGTGCCGGGATTACGGGGCCGGGTTGATCGAGCCGACCAGTCCGTCCTGCTCGTCGTTGATGCCGGCACTGAACAGCAGCGTGCCGGTGCCGCCGGTGGACGCGGTCCCGAAGGTCAGCGCCCACAGGTGGTCGATCTGGATCGGCTTGTGCTGAGCGTTCCGCAGCCTGCCCTCGGGCCGGCCGGTGAGGCTGTACACGTGGATCAGGCCGTTGCGGAAGTTGCCGACCAGAAGCTGGCCGCCGAACGGCCCGAATCCGGCGGGCGCGATCGCCAGACCCCACGGCGAGTCAAGGACGCCGCCGGACACCAGCCGCCGCACCAGGAACCCGTCGTTGGTGAAGACGTCGACGAAACCGTGGCCCAGGCCGGCCACGTCGTCATGCCTGGCCGCGTCCTGGAGCGCGTAGGTCACGTACAGCTGCCCGTTGAGCTCCTGGATGCCGAACGGCGCGTAGCCGCGCGGCAGGAACGGGTCGCGGAAATGCCCTGCCAGGAACACGTGCTGGAACTGGGAGTTGAACACGTCCACCGTTCCGTCGTGGAAGTTGGACGCGTACAGGAACGTGCTGCCGTCGCTGGTGCTGCCCATCGCCAGGCCCTTGTAGACGGCGGTTGGCGAGCTGAACACGAGCGAGGCGGTGGACATCCCGGCGGAGATCGGATCGGCCGTGGGGTTCCACGCGGTGATCTGGCCGGACTCCGAGGAGAAGATGAACAGGGCCGGCCCGCTGCCCGCGTTGCTGGTCACCACGAAGCCGGCGGTCGAGTTGGCCACCTGCCCGGTCGGACTCGAGCTGTCCCCGGTGGACACCCGGCCGCCCGGGACGGTCACGGTGAGCCCCGCCTTCTTGGCGGTGGTGCCGCCGGCCGGGATCGTGTAGATGGTCGAGGTGCCCGAGTTGTTGTTGGCCACCCACAGCGGGCTGGTCGCGGTCATGGCCAGGCCCCAGGCGTTCCGCAGGTCGGGGTCGACCACCTGGGCACCTTGGTCGGTTCGGTCGGAGATCAGGTTGGTCTGCTGGAAGGCGTTCGGCACCTCGTGCGCGAGGGCCGATCCGGCCGGCGCTGCCAGCGCTACGGCGAGCGCGGCCGCGGCGGCGACGGTGAGTGCGCCTAGGCGAACTGGACGTAGTCGGGTGAGGCTGGACGGCATAAGCTTCTGTCCCTTCCCGCTCCCATAGCGGAGGTCCGTCGCCCATTACCACGGACGCGACGTCAGCCTGGCTCGGTCAGCGGATCAGATGTGACCGTTTTGCAACAAAAAGGGACAGTGCCTGGACTACCTGCTGGCGTCGGCGATGCTGCGCACGCCCGCGGGCGCCGAGCGGGCGCGCCACCAGGCCTGGCCGGATTCCGGCAGCGTATAGACCGGGTCGTAGTACGGGTATTCGCGGCTCAGCGCCAGTTCGTCGTCCATCTCGATGCCGGTGCGGTAGTTCTTGGTCCAGTACGAGATGCCGCGTTCGGTGTCATACCGGGCGACCTGGTGCAGCCAGCGCTTGCCGACGTACGGCACGTCGCAGACCAGTCGCGGCGTGGCGAATCCCGGCAGGTAGCCCATGATGTCGTGCTGGAGCGCCTGGCCCTCGGCCAGCGACAGCCGCCAGTGCTCGCTGTTCGGGATCATGTCGCACATGTAGAAGTAGTAGGGCATGATCGAGGCCTCGTCGAGCAGCGCGAAGCTGAGGTCGAGCAGCGCTTCCGCGCTGTCGTTCACGCCGCGCAGCAGCACGCCCTGGTTCCGCACGTCGCGGACGCCCGCCGCCAGCATCGCCTTGGCCGCGCGCGCGACCAGCGGGGTGACGGACTCGACGTTGTTCACATGTGTGTGGATCGCGACCGAGACGCCGCGCGAGCGCGCGGTCCCGGCCAGCCGCTCCATCCCGGCCCGTACCTCGTCGGACAGCCAGTGCTGCGGCAGGCCCATGAGCGCCTTGCTGGCCAGCCGGATGTCCCGGACCGACTCGATCTCCAGCAGCGACGCGACGAACGCCTCGAGCCGCGGCCAGGGGAGGTTCGCCACGTCCCCGCCGGATACGACCACGTCGCGCACGCCCGGGGTGCGGCGGAGGTATGCAAGCATAGAAGCCAGCCGGTCGTCCCGGCCGAGCGTGAACTTGTGCTTGTCGATGGACGGCGTCGGATTCCCCACCAGGTCCATCCGGGTGCAGTGCCCGCAATACTGCGGGCACGTGGGCAGCAGCTCCGCGAGCACTTTGGTGGGGTAGCGGTGGGTGAGGCCCTCGACCGCCCACATCTCCGCCTCGTGCAGCGAGTCCCGCTGCGCGTACGGGTGCGACGGCCAGTCCTGCTGCCGGTCGCTGAACACCGGGAGCATGTACCGGCGTACCGGGTCGGCATAGAGCGCCGCCGTGAACTCCGGGTCGGCCGGCCCCAGCGTGGGCGCCATCGTGTTGAGCATCTGCGGGGGCAGCAGCAGCGACATCGTCGCCCGCTCGCCTTGGTCGCGCTCCAGGTCGGCGAGGAATGCCTCGTCCAATCCTGGCCCCATGACCTGCCGCAGCTGCCGGGAGTTCTTCACGCAGTGCGCGCGCTGCCACTGCGCCGACTCCCAGTCCGCTACGCTGACCTCCGCCCAGCCGGGAAAGCGGCGCCAGTCGGGCTCCGTCAGCTCCCTGCGCCGGTAGACGTACGGCTGATCTATCATGATCACACCATGATACCGAAGGACCTCCGGCCTAACACCCTATAGACCGTAGATTTTCCAGAACGTACTGTGGTTCTACCTGCGGGAAGGATATTTGTCATGACTTTGGCGTCGTCGCCGCTGGGGCTGCACCGGGTCGTTGAACCACCGGGTGTGCTCCCGCAGGCGGCCTGGCGCCTGGATCCCAGCCCGGAGATCGCCGCCGACGAGGTCCGGATCCGGGTGGACCGGCTGAACCTGGACGCCGCCTCCTACCGTCAGCTTCGCGAGGCCCACGGCGGTGACTCGGACAAGGTACGGGCGGCCGTGCTGGACATCGTGGCCACCAGGGGAAAGATGCAGAACCCGGTGACTGGCTCTGGCGGCATGCTCACCGGTACCGTCGACGCGGTCGGCCCGGCCTCGCCGCTGGGGCTGACCCCAGGCCAGCGCGTCGCGACCCTGGTCTCGCTCACCCTCACCCCGCTGGTCATCACCGACGGCCTGGCCCGCTGGGACGGCGAATCCGAGCAGGTGCCCTGCGACGGCACCGCGATCCTGTTCGCCCGGTCCATCGCCGCCGTCCTGCCCGACGACCTGCGCCCCGAACTGGCCCTTGCCGTCATGGATGTCTGCGGCGCCCCCGCCCTCACCCAGCGGGTCGTAGCTGGCCATACGCCCGCACCCGGGCCGGTGGTGGCAGTCCTCGGGGCGGCGGGGAAGAGCGGGTCACTGTCCGCGGCCGCTGCCCGGGCGGCGGGCGCGGCGCGGGTGATCGGCGTGGTGCCCCACGAGGGAGAGGCGGCGCTGCTGCGCGAGGCCCAGGGGCTGGTGGATGCCGTGGTGATCGCGGACGCGCGGGATCCGGTGGTGCTTGCCGATGCGGTGGTGGCGGCGGGCGGCCCCGCGGACGTGACCGTGGTGTGCGTGGACGCGCCCGGCTGCGAGGGCGGGGCGATCCTCGGCACGAAACAGGGCGGGACCGTCATCTTCTTCTCCATGGCGACCTCGTTCAGCGGCGCGGCGCTGGGCGCTGAGGGCATGGCGGCGGACGTGACGATGCTGATCGGGAACGGGTACGTGCCCGGGCACGCGAACCTGGCGTTGCAGCTGGTCCGGGAGAACACCGCGGTGCGCGCGCTCTTCGAAAGGAGGCTTGGGTGAGCAAGCTCAACCTGGATGCGGTACTGGTCCGGCAGGCCCGGGAGCTGGCCCGGGCGGCCGGCGAGCCGATCGTCAAGCTGGCCCGGACGCACACGACGGTGTCCGTCGAGCGTGCGGTGCTGCGGCTGGCCGGGCTGGATGGCGCGGACGACGACGGCATGCCGTGGGTGAACCGGCTGACCGACGCGATCGCGGAGACCACCGGCCTGGAGCACGGCGTGGCACTGCCCGCGTGGGACGCCTTCGTCACCGGGAAGTACCCGGACCTGCAGACGTTCGCGATAGACGCGGCGGCGGGGAAGATCAGCTTTCGGATACCCAGTGGGGAGGATGCTGTCAAGGCTCGTCGGATCGCTGGCCGTTCCGCCCAACGCGGTATCGCGAAAATCGATCAGCGGCGCAGGGAGCGGGACCGGATGCTGGCCAGCGTCGGGGACCCGCCCAAGCCGTGGATTTACCTGATCGTGGCGACCGGCGACATCTACGAGGACATCCCGCAGGCCCAGGCCGCGGCGCGGGAAGGCGCGGACGTCGTCGCGGTGATCCGGTCCACCGGGCAGTCACTGCTCGACTACGTGCCCGAAGGGGCCACCCGCGAGGGTTACGCGGGAACGTACGCGACGCGGGAGAACTTCCGGCTGATGCGGGCCGCGCTCGACGAGACCTCACGCGAGCTGGGACGGTACGTGCGGCTGACCAACTACGCGTCCGGGCTGTGCATGCCGGAGATCGCGACGCTGGCCGGCCTGGAACGGCTCGACATGATGCTGAACGACTGCATGTACGGCATCATCTTCCGCGACATCAACCCGATCCGGACGTTCATCGACCAGCGCTTCTCCCGCCAGGTGCACGCGCGCGCCGGGATCATCATCAACACCGGCGAGGACAACTACCTGACGACCGCGGACGCGGTCGACGCCGCGCACACCGTGGTGGTGTCGCAGCTGCTCAACGAGTACTTCGCGCATGAGGCCGGGCTCCCCGACGAACTGCTCGGGCTCGGGCACGCCTTCGAGATCAACCCCGCGGTGCCCGACTCGTTCCTGCTCGAGCTGGCGCACGCGCAGCTGATCCGTGAGCTGTTCCCTGACGCGCCGCTGAAGTACATGCCGCCGACAAAGCACATGACCGGGAACGTGTTCGCGGGCTACCTGCTCGACGCGTTCTTCAACCTGTGCGGGGTGATGTCCGGTCAGTCGATCATCCTGATCGGCATGATGACCGAAGGCATCCACACCCCGTTCCTGTCCGACCGCGACCTGGCGCTGGAAAACGTCCAGTACGTGCGCAACGCCGCCGGCCGGCTCGGCGAGTCGTTCGTGCCGGCACCGGACGGGTTCGTCGCCGAGCGAGCGCGGCGGGTGCTGGGGGAGTCCATCGACCTGCTGCGTAAGATCGGCGCGGACGGACTGCTCACCGCCATCGGCGAGGGCACGTTCGGCGTGACCAGGCGGCCCGCCGACGGCGGCCGCGGCCTTGAGGGCGTGATCGAGCGGGCAGAAGGCTACTGGAACCCCGCGATCTCGCTGCTGGAAGAGGGTGCTGAGCCGTGACCGTGAGCGAACCTGAGGGCGCGGCGGTGCCTGGACTGAGGAGCGACGCAGGAGCGACGAGGGAAGGCGCCGCCTCGAAGCGCCCGAAGGTGAGCGAACAATGAGCATGGTGCGGCCGTACGGGGACACCACCGGCGACGGGCGGGTGCAGGTGTCGTTCACGCTGCCGGTGCCGTTCGGGACCGAGGCCGAGCGGGCCGTCGCGGAGGGCGCGGCGCTTCAGCTGGCCGGCAAGATGGGGCTCGACCCGGCGATGGTCGTGCACGCCAAGGGGATGGGGCCTTCGTTCACGTTCTTCATCGTCTACGGCCGAGTAAGTCACCTTGTCGACTTGTCGGCAGTGACGGTGGTGACCCGGGAGTACCCGGTGCTGCCGGCCGCCGAGGTGAACCTGCGGATCCGCTCGGCGCTCGGCCGCAAGCTGGTGGTGGTCGGTGCGACGATCGGCACCGACGCGCACACCGTGGGGATCGACGCGATCCTGAACGTGAAGGGGCATGCGGGGGAGAAGGGGCTGGAGTACTACCGGGAGATCCGTGTGGTCAACATGGGCGCGCAGGTCTCGGTACCCGACCTGGTCGCCCGCGCCGAGGCGGAGCACGCGGACGCGGTGCTGGTCAGCCAAGTAGTGACGCAGCGGGACACGCACCTGTCCAACACCCGGGAGATGGCCTCGGCGTTCCGTTCCTCGCTCGGCGAGCAGCGGCCGCTGCTGGTGGCGGGCGGGCCACGGTTCGACCCTGGCGCGGCCGGTGCCCTCGGCGTTGACCGGGTGTTCGGCCGCGGCACGACGCCGAGCGAGGTCGCGTCCTACCTGGTCCACGCGCTGGCGCCGGCCGACGATGAGAACGGGGATGCGGAGTGAGCGCTACGGTCGGGCAGAGAGTAACGCACCAGCGGTACGTACCGTACTCGCATGCGCATTACGGCGGGAACCTGGTCGACGGCGCGTACGTGCTCGGGCTGTTCGGGGACGTGGCGACCGAGATGTGCATCCAGACCGACGGCGACGAGGGGCTGTTCGCGTCCTACTCCGACGTGCAGTTCAAGGCGCCGGTGCGGGCGGGTGACGTGCTCTCGGTGACGGCCGAGGTGACCCGGGTCGGACGGCGCAGCCGCGAGCTGGCATTCACCGCCGTCGTGACGTGCCGGTCGGATCCGTCGCGCGGCCCTTCGGCGGCGTCCGTGCTGGCCGAGCCGCTGGTCGCGGTGACCGCGGTGGGCACGGTCGTGGTGCCGGGCTAGCTGCCGGTCAGTGTCTTGATGCCGTCGGCGACGAGGCGGTACACCAGCTCGGCACGCTGGGCACGGTAGGCAGGGGGGACGGGGACCTTCTCGCCGTCCCGGCGCCGCCTGATCTCGGCGATGAGCTCGTCGGGGACGTCGAACCGCGCGAGCCGGCCGATCGCCTCCCGCTTGGTGATCAGCCCCTCGCCGCGCAGCGTGGCGTCCACCCGGGCCAGCGTTATCAGGCTCAGGTCGACGTAGATATCCTCCAGCCAGATGGGCTCCCGGTCCAGCGCCCGCGTCCAGTAGCCGGTCAGCTCGCCCTTCACCGCCGCACGCAGCTCGTCGTCGGTCACCTCGGGAATCACCGTCCGCGGCGGTTTCCCGAACACCGCGAACCCGTAGGCGCGCAGCTCGGCCCGGGCCACCCCGCTGAACGCCCGCTCGAAGAACTGCTCGACCGCCCACGTCCAGTGTTCGCGGGCGACGTCCGTGAGGTCATCGGCGGGCACGTAGACGCAGTGCAGCTTGGCGGCGGCCGGCTCGGCGGCGATGAGCTCGCGGTGCACGGCCTGGATCGCGGCCTGCTGCTCAGCGGTGAGCGGCCGCGCGATCAGCGCGGCGAGGTCCATGTCGCTGATCCCCGGGCGGTAGTCGCCGGTCGCCAGCGAGCCGCCGACGTAGAGGCCGACGGCGCCGGCGGCTGGCCGGATCCGGTCGCCGAATCCGGACAGCAGGTCAGCGATGCCGGGCGGAAAGAGCATGGCACCATCTTTACTCATGGACGTGGTGCTGTGCGGGGGTCGAGTGATCGATCCGGAGTCCGGGCTGGACGCGGTGCGCGACGTGGCGATCGCGGACGGCCGGGTGGCGCGGATCGGCTCCGGCCTCGCGGCGGCTAGCCTCCCGGAGGCGGGGCTCGCGGTCGACGTGTCCGGGCTGGTCGTCACCGCCGGGTTCATCGACCTGCACAGTCACGTGGGTGACATTGGCGGCCTTCGGCTCCAGGCGCTGGACGGGGTGACCACGGCGCTGGAACTGGAGGCGGGCGTCACGCCGGTGGCGGACGCGTACCGGCGCGCGGCGGCGGAAGGGCGCCCGGTGAACTACGGCTACGCGGCGTCGTGGGGGATGGCACGGATGGCGGCCGTCGCCGGCATCGTGCCGCGCGGCAACGACGTCGACTCGTTCCTCGCCAACCTGGGCAACCCGGCCTGGCAGCGTCCGGCCAGCGACGCACAGACCGGGGCGCTGCTCGACCTGCTGTCCGCCGACCTGGCGGATGGGGCGCTGGGCGTCGGGGTGCTGCTCGGGTACGCGCCGGGCGTGCCGCCAGCGGAGTACCTGCGGCTCGCCGGGCTCGCCGCGTCGGCCGGCGCGCCGGTCTTCACGCACACCAGGGACCTGGCCGAATTCCGCCCCGACGGGCCGATCGACGGCGCCGAGGAGATCGTCAGGGCCGCGGGCGAGACCGGCGCACACATGCACTACTGCCACGTGAACAGCACCTCGCAGCGGCACATCGACCGGGTACTCGGCCTGGTCGGTCGCGCCCAGGCGGCGGGCTCACGGGTCACCACCGAGGCGTACCCGTACGGCTCGGGGATGACCGGTATCGGCGCCGCGTTCCTGGCCCCGGAACGGCTCGGCGAGCGCGGCCTGACGCCGGAGTCGCTGACGTACGCGCCGACGGGGGAGCGGGTCGGCACCGAGGCCCGGCTGCGGGAGCTGCGGGCCGCGGACCCGGGCGGGCTGGTGATCATCAAGCAACTCGATGAGGACGACGCGCGGGACCGCGCGGTGCTGCTGCGCTCGCTGACGTTCCCCGGCTCCGTGGTGGCCAGCGACGCGATGCCGATGACCTGGTCAGGAACGGCGCCGGACCCGCACACGTGGCCGCTGCCGCCCGGCGGCTTCACCCATCCGCGGTCGGCGGGCACGTTCGCCCGGGCGCTGCGGATGCTGACCGGGGACGGCGAGCTGAGCCTGTCCGAGGCGCTGGCCAGGTGCAGCCTGGGACCGGCCGGGGTGCTGGCCGAGCGGGTTCCGGCGATGCGCGCGAAGGGGCGGCTGCGGGAGGGCAGCGACGCCGATGTCGTCGTGTTCGATCCGGCAGCGATCACCGACCAGGCCAGCTACGCCGACAGCACCCGGCCTTCCGCCGGGATCAGCCACGTGCTGGTCAACGGCACGTTCGTGGTACGCGACGGCGACATCGTGCCGGACGCGCTACCCGGCCGGCCGATCCGCGCGTCCGAAAGTCATTGCGGACAGTTACCCTTCCGGGTCCTGCTGGCTTATTCGGGGGCTTGTCCGGATCGCTGGCTGTCCGGTGGGTCGGCGGCTGGCTCGATGGGCTTCGATAGCGTGGTGGTTTTCCCCTTTGTGGTAGCGGGACCCCTGTTCACGAGGGTCGCTCTTCCACAAAGGGGAAATCTTCCACGTTGATGGCGGGACTGCCGGTGTGCTCCTGTCCCGGTAGCCGCACGCCGCACTCCAGGCACAGGCTGCGCGCACGCGGCCAGCCCGCTGCTGCTCACCGGACGGTGAGCAGCAGCGCCACGCCGAGAGTGACCGCACCCGCGATACCCGCCGTGCTGAGCCGGTTACCGAGCAGCAGCACGGCGAGTATCGTGCCGGTGAGCGGCTCGAGCAGCGACAGCAGCGC
>DASRFJ010000089.1:0-9998 GCA_035651595.1 Streptosporangiaceae bacterium
GATGGCCACCAGCACCAGGCTGGCGAGGAACGGGATCCGCCAGGCCCAAGCTTTGAACGCGCCTTCGGCGGACAGTGCGATGGCGGTCATCGCGCCAGTGCCGAGCAGCAGCCCGATCGGCACGCCGATCTGCGGCCAGCTCGCCATGAGGCCGCGGCGGTTCTGCTTGCCCCACTCCATGGACAAAAGCACCGAACCGCTCCACTCGCCGCCGACCGCGATGCCCTGCACCACGCGCAGCACCACGAGCAGGATGGGCGCCGCGATGCCGATGCTCACCGTGCCGGGCAGCACGCCCACCAGCGCGCTGCCGATCCCCATCATCAGCAGCGTGACGATCAGCGTCGCCTTGCGCCCGAGCCGGTCGCCCCAGTGGCCGAAGATCGCCGCGCCCACTGGGCGCGCGGCGAACCCGACGGCGTACGTGGCGAACGAGGCCAGCGTGCCGGAGTAGGAGCTCGACTTGGGAAAGAACACCGCCGGGAACACGATCGCCGCGGCCGTGCCGTAGAGGAAGAAGTCGTACCACTCGATCGAGGTGCCGACGATGCTGGCGGCCGCCGCGAGCCGGATCTGGCGCGCCCGGCCGGGCTGGTCAACGGACGTCACTGGGGTTCCTTCCCGACCGTCCCCCGGCCGGTCTACGTGTCACATGCGCACACCGTAGAAACCCGCTCCTGACAACCAGTTACCCATCCCCGTCCGGTGGTTAACCATTTTCCTGGCGCGACTATTACGTTGACTGATATATTGGCCGACGTAGTAGGACGGGTGGAGGGTTCATGAGCAGTCGGGACGGGCAGGACGTCCTGCGCCGCGTCGGCGAGGCGTCGGTGCTGATCCTGATCAGCCTCGCCGACGGGTCCAAACACGGCTATGCGCTGATCCAGGACATCAAGGAAATCGCGGGCGTCGAGCTTGGCCCCGGCACGCTTTACGGCGCGCTGGACCGGCTTGAGCGGCTCGGCCTGATCGAGTCGCTGCCCGCCGACGACCGGCGCCATCCGTACCGCATCACGGTGCCCGGCGCGGCGGCACTCCGCGTGCACCTGGATGCGCTCGAACGGGTCAGCGCGGCCGGCCGGCTGCGGCTGCGGCTTGGCGGCATCTGATGGCTGGCCTGGTCGCGATCGCGCTGCGGTGTTACCCGGCGCGCTGGCGGCAGCGGCACGGCGAGGAGGCCGCCGAACTGGCCGCGCTGCTCATCAGGGATGGCGCCCCGGCGGGCTCGATCGCCTGGAGTTACCTGGCCGGCGCGGCGCGGGAATGGCTGACGCCGCGCCTTGACCGGCGGTTCAGCGCGGCGGCCGTCGCGGTGCTGATAGCGGTCTGTTCGGTCGGCGCTTCGGCGGGGCTGGTCGCCTCGGCGGCGCCGGCCAGGGCGGCCGGCCCGAGTCAGGCGCGCGGGCCCGCGCATTGCCGGCCCTTGGCCGGCCCGCCCCGCGTGGGCCCTGCCACCGGCCGGCCGCAGGTGTTCCTCTGGGAGGCCGGACATGACCGATCCTGCTGAGGCTGATCCGGTTACGCCGGGACCGCGACCGCGCTGGCGCCGGGTGCTGATCGAGTCGGCCGCCACCGTCCTGGTCGCGGTGCTGCTGGCCGGCGGGATCCGGACGTTCGTGTTCCAGCCGTTCTTCATCCCCAGCGCGTCCATGCAGCCGACGCTCGGCGTGTACGACCGGATCCTGGTGCAGAAGGCGTTCTTCAGCTGGCATGACGTCCGCGAGGGCGACATCGTGGTGTTCCGCCGCCCGCCGCTCGAGAATTGCGGCCCGCAGGACGGCGACGACCTGGTCAAGCGCGTCATCGCGCTGCCGGGGCAGACGATCTACTCCTCGGGCAACAACATCTACATAAACGGGCGGCTGCTCGCTGAACCCTATCTTCCTAACGACGATCCCCTTGGCCCTCCCATACCGAATTCGAGCAGCCAGCATCCGTACCGCGTGCCGGCCGGCGAGTTCTACGTGCTTGGCGACAACAGGGGCGACTCGTGCGACAGCCGGTACTGGGGACCGATCACCGGCGCGAGCATGATCGGCAAGGTGGTGCTGACCTGGTGGCGCAACAGTCATCCGGACTTTCACGTGTTCTGACCGCTCTGCGCGTGTCACAACCGCGGGTGCTGCCTTGTCTTCGAGGGAAAGCACTATGCGGAAGGAAAGCTCATGCGAGTCTTCGTCACGGGCGCGACCGGAGCGCTGGGACGGCACCTGGTTCCCGGGCTGATAGCGGCGGGCCACGAGGTCACCGCCACCACGAGGACGATTGGCAAGGTCGCCCAGCTGCGCGAAGCCGGCGCGGCGCCGGTGATTCTCGACGGGCTGGATCGCGATGTGGTGATCGCGGCGGTGCGGGCCGCCGCACCGGACGTGATCGTTCACGAGATGACGGCGCTGGCGGACATGCGGAGCCTGCGTAAGCCCGACCGTGCGTTCGCCGCCACGAACGAACTCCGGACTCGCGGAACCGACAACCTGCTGGCGGCCGCCGCGCTGGCGGGCACTCGCCGGGTCGTCGCGCAAGGCTACGCCGGCGCCGGGCCGGACACGCGTGTCCGGTCCGGCGGCGTGAAGACCGAAGAAGATCCGCTCGGCTGGCGGGCGATCCCGTCGGCGACGCGGTCTTCGGCGGCGATCACGTATGTGCACAAGGCAGTGCCGCAGGAGGTGCCGGAGGGAATCGTGCTGCGCTATGGCACCTTCTACGGGCCGGGTTCGTCGGACTTTCTGGTGGCGGCGGTGCGTAAGCGGCAGGTGCCGGTGATCGGCGGCGGGACCGGGGTCTGGTCGTTCATCGAGATCACCGACGCCGCGGCGGCGACGGTCGCGGCGGTCGGCGGTGGCGCGCCTGGCGTGTACAACGTCGTGGACGACGACCCGGCGCCGGTCGCGCAGTGGCTGCCGTACCTGGCCCAGCTGGCGGGCGCGAAGCCGCCGCTGCACATGCCGGCTTGGCTTGGGAGGATGCTGGCCGGGGAGTTCGTCGTGGCCCAGATGACCACCTCGCGTGGGTACGCGAACCAGAAGGCACGCAAGGAACTCGGCTGGCAGCCGCGGTATCCGAGCTGGCGGGAGGGATTCCGTGCCTGGATCCACGCCGATAAGCGGAAGGATGAAACCAGTGACTGACTTTCAGGAGATCGCCGACCGCGTCGAGATCGAGGCGCTGCGCGGCGAGTTCACCGACTCGGCGATGATGCGCGATCGCGCCCGCATGGCATCGCTGTTCACCCCCGACGGCGTGCTGCGGATGCCCAACATTCCCGTCGAGCTGGTCGGACGTGAGCAGATCCGCGCCGGCGGCGAGCGGCTGCAGGAACAATGGGAGCTGTTCGTGCAGACCACTCACCCGGGGACGATCCAGCTTGACGGGGACGCCGCGACCGGCCGAGCCTACATGCAGGAGCTGGTGCGCACCCGCGATGGGCGCCAGGGACTGAACTTCGCCATTTACCACGACCGCTATCAGCGGACGCCGGAAGGCTGGAAGTTCACCGAGCGGGTCTACGAGGAAAGGTACGTGGACACCAGCCCGCTGGGGGGTTCGGCGCCATAGCTAAATCCGTCATCGCGGTTGCGCTGTTCCTGTGCTACTGGCGCCAGGCTCCGCCCGCGAGCGCCGTGACGTGCCCGCACCCCGGCAAATCCCAACATTTGCCCCACTCTGCGCACGTCGACAGCGGCGCCAGATTATTGCGGACACTTACCCCCCGATCCGGGGGGGTAAGTGTCCGCAATGATTTCTGATCACCTTCTAGACATAGAGCTATCATCGAAATTAAGGACAAAACGGGCACTACGGGCAAGCTGCATGACGAGCAGGGCGAGCTGATTCACGCGACGATCGAGTTTCTAGCTACTGCTCCGTAGCACGCACAAATCGTTACTAAATGTGTGTACCAGAACCTGTATCGTGAAGGTTGCGGCGGTGCCGCGCCATCGGCATCCCCCCCTGCCGACGGCCCGTAACGTCTGGCCGCGCGATCCCCCCGCCCGCGCGCTGGGCAGCACCGCCGCACTTTTCATGCCCCTTTGTCCCCCGCGCGCGTTGCCACGAACAGGCCAACAGCCGCTGTCAGGCGGCGCGGAGGGCTTCGTGGAAGTCGTCCTCGGGGTGCTCGAGGGAGGTGAGCTGGGCCGTCTCGCGGCGGAAGAACAGCGCGAGCGTCCAGTCGGCGAGCACCCGCGCCTTGTGGCTGAGCGTGGGCACCCAGAACAGGTGGTACACGCGGTGCGCCAGCCAGCCGGCGAAGCCGGTCAGCCTGATCTGGTAGACCTGCGCGACGCCCTGGTGGTGGCCCAGCCCGGCGACCGAGCCGAGGTAAGCGTGCTTGTATGGCTTGAGCTGACCGCCGCGGATGAAGGCGATGATGTTCCGGGCCAGCGTCTTGGTCTGCCGGACCGCGTGCTGCGCGTTCGGCGCACAGAACTCACCGGGCCTGGTCAGGTCCGGGACGGCCGCGATGTCGCCGGCCGCGAACACGCCCGGCACGCCGGTGACGGCCAGGTCCGCGCCGACTTGGATCCGGCCCGACTTGTCGGCCGGCAGGCCAGCCGATGCGCCCAGCGGGCTCGGCCGGACCCCGGCCGCCCAGACGAGAGTTCCCGCCGCGAGTTCGGTCCCGTCGTCCAGTAGCACGGTGCCGCGCGCGGCCGAGGCGAGCCTGGTGTGCAGCCGCACGTCGACCCCGCGTCGCCGCAGCGCGCGCAGCGTCCACTGGCCGAGCCGCTCGTCGAGTTCGGGCAGGATCCGGCCGGTCGCCTCCACCAGCACCCAGCGCAGCTCCGACCGGTCCAGCGCCGGGTGGAACCGCACCGCCTCGTCGGCGAGCCCTTGCAGTTCGGCGAGCGCCTCCACGCCGGCGAACCCGCCGCCGATCACGACGAAGCGCAGCGCCGCCGCGCGGGCGGCGGGGTCGTCGGTCGACGCCGCCATGGCGAGCTGACCGAGCACGTGATTGCGCAGGTGCACCGCCTCGCCTACCGTCTTGAACCCCGCGCCGTACTCCGCCAGCCCGTCGACCGGCAGCACCCGCGACACCGATCCGGCCGCCATCACCAGCACGTCATAGTGCAGTATCCGCTCCGGGCCCTGGGCCGGGGCGAACACCGCCTGATGCGCGGCGCGGTCGATGCTGACGATCTTGCCGGTCAGCACCCTGGTGCGCCGCAGCACCCGCGGCAGCGGCGCGATGACGTGCCGCGGCTCCACCGAACCGCCGGCCGCTTCCGCCAGGAACGGCTGGTAGGTCATGTAACCGCGCGGATCCACCACGGTGACCGTGGCCTCGCCGCGCCGCAGCAGCCGCTCCAGGCGCCGCGCCGTGTACATCCCGATGTAACCGCCGCCCACAATCAAGATCTCCATGACGACTCCTCTGTCCTACCGTTCCACCAGGTATGACCGGGCGGCGCGGCCGGGCGTGACGCCGGGGGATGTGAGGTAAGGCACTGTCCGGATCGTGTCACCACCGCACGTTCGGTACTAATGACATCGGGGCCGGGCAGCCAGTCAGCGCCGGGACGGTATTCCAGCCAGCGCGCGTCGCGCGCGGCGGCGGCGAACGCGTCGAGCAGGGCCGGCAGCAGCGGGTGGTGATCGTCTCCGCGCCAGATGAGCGACCAGGCGTACAGCGGGACGGGATCGGCGAGCGGGATCGTCACCACACCCGCGGCCGGCCCGGCGACCTCCGCGGGCAACACGGTGAAGGCCCGCGGGTCCGCGCGGACCCGGTCCAGCAGGTGCCGCAGGCCGAGGTTGGTGCCGTAGGACCGTGCGGCGATCCCGAAGGCGTCGGCGAAGCGGGTCAGGAAGTCAAGCCGCTCCCCCGCAGCGGGAAATACCAGCGTGCCGCCGCTCAGCTCGGCCGGCCGCAGCGCGTCGCGACTCGCCAGCTCATGGTGCGCGGACAGGACCGCGTCCACCGGCTCGAGCCGGACGAGCCGGTGCACCAGCCCGCCGCCGGTCACGCCCTCCGGATACACCCGGCCGAATCCCGCGTCGATCTCCTCCCGGGCCAGCGCGCTGACCGCGGCCACCAGATCGCGTGCCTGGCCAGGATCCACGGGAAGGTCCGGGACCAGGCTCAGCGCCTGACGGACGGTGCGCATCGGCAGGAACAGGTGGCCCCACGCGTCGAGCCGCAGCGGCCGTTCCTCCTGCCGGGCCGCGGCGACCGCGGCCTCGCCCGCGGCCACCAGCCGGCGGGCCGGATCGAGGAACCGGCGTCCCGCGGCGGTGAGCGTCACACCGCCCACGCCACGGTTCAGCAGCCGCACGCCGAGGTCCGCCTCGAGCCTGGCGATCCGCTTGGACAGCGCCTGCTGGCTTATCGACAGCCCGGCGGCGGCCCGCCCGAAATGCCCCGCGTCCACTGCCGCGACGAACGCCCGCACCTGCGCCAGGTCCATCTGGACCGCCCTCGGGAGGATCGACAACCTTTGGTTGTTGAACCTTCCTGAGGGGTGTTGGATTCCCCGGGCCGGGACGAGGTGTCATGGCAGCCATGAAGGCACTGCTGCCGGCCGGTGGCCGGAACATGGTGGAGTTCGGCGATGTCGGTCAGCCGCACCCGGCCGACGACGAGGCCCTGATCCGGGTCGAGGCGTTCTCGGTGAACCGCGGCGAGACGTTCCTGCTGGAGAAGCCTCGGCCGGCCGGCTGGCGGCCGGGCAAGGACGTGGCCGGCCTGGTGGTGCAGGCCGCGGCCGACGGATCGGGGCCGGCCACCGGCACGCGGGTCGCCGGCCACCCGCCGGCCTCGGGCTGGGCCGAGTACGTGAGCGTGCCCACGAACGCGCTGGCCGTTCTGCCCGATCGGGTGGGTGTCGTCAGCGCCGCAGCGCTGCCGCTCGCCGGGCTGACCGCGCTGCGGCTGACCCGGGTCGCGGCCAAGGCCGCCGAGGGGATCGCCGGCCGCCGCATCCTGCTGACCGGCGCGTCCGGCGGGGTCGGTCACTACTTCACCGAGCTGGCCGCGAACGCAGGTGCGGAAGTGACCGCGATCACGGCCTCGCCGGAGCGTGGTGCCCGGCTGACCGACCTCGGCGCCCGCGCCGTGTTCCAGGCTATCACCGATGCCGAACGTCCGTTCGATCTTGTGCTGGAATCGGTGGGAGGAGGCTGCATGGCGGCGGGTCTGGACGTGCTTCGGCCCGGCGGAACGCTGATCTGGTTCGGCCAGGCGAGCCGGCGGCCGGTCACGGTCAGCTTCTTCGACCTGCTGTACGGCGCGACGTCGGCCACGATCCAGCACTTCTCCTACGCCGACTCCCCCGTCCCCTACGGCGATGACCTCGCCGTGCTGCTCCGCCTGGTCGCGAGCGGACGGCTGCATCCCGAGATCGGCAGGATCGCCGACTGGGCGGACACCGGCACCGTTCTCGCCGATCTGCGCGACCGTCGTATCCGCGGCAACGCGGTACTCACTATTGGGGGTTTTTCGTGAATTCGAAGGACGTGGTCGTCCGCTACGTGGAGGCGGCCCGCGACGGCATGCTCGCCGTCATCCGTGACAGTTTCGCCGAGGACGCGAGCTGGGAGTATCCCGGGGACCTGCCGCTGTCCGGCACCTACCGCGGCGTCGACGCGATAGTGGGCGATTTCCTCGGCAAGGCGGCCGGGCTGATGGCACGGGACAGCGCGGTCACGATCACGCTGACCCACGTGATCGCCGACGGCGACCAGGTGGCCGCCGAATGGACATCCGAGGGCATCAGCCACACCGGCGCCGCCTATCACAACCGCAATGTCGGCATCTTCACCGTCCGCGACGGCCGGATCGTCTCGGTGCGGGAGTACACGGACACGCTGCACGCGGCTCGGGCGTTCTTCCCCGATACCCTCGGGTGACCTGGGTCTCACCCGGAGAGTGTCACGTTCTTTATCGCCATTGCGTCCCTCTTTATGTGTGCACCTCGCTTTATGTGTGCACCTCGGCATGAGGGAGAGGTCAGTGGTTATGCGCGAGCAACCCGACCTGCGGCACCCGGCACTGGCTGCCCGCGGCAGGCACCCCGTCATGACCGTCTACGACGGGTCGGCCACCAGCAAGCATGCTTTGGCGTATGCGGCGGGCCTGGCCAGGCGGTCCGATGGGTGGCTGGTCATCCTCCGCATCTGGCGGATCGGTGCCGGTCAGGCCGGGCGGATACGGCGGCTGCGCACCGAGCTGGCGGAGAGCGACCTCGGCGGCCTGGACATCGAGATCATCTCCCGGATCGGCGACCCCGTGAAGGAACTGGTCACGGCGACGGCCGAGCGGCGCGCCGACGCGCTCGTGCTCGGCGCCTCGCGGCGGCCGTCCCGGGCTTTGATAACGTCTCGCCTGATGCGGCGGGCGGCCTGCCCGACCGTGATCGTGCCATGAGGGCTGTGCTTGTTCGGCGCATGTGGCATGCTGACCCAGACGACCGGGGGGCGGCGGCGTTCGGCCGTGTCGCCGTGTACTCGTTCCTGGTCGCGCTCGTCACCGGCATACTCTTGCTGCCGTTCTTCAACCCGAGCATGACGCCGGTCGTGTATCACGGTTCGTACCGCAAGCTGGACGGCCTGACGATGAGCAGGGCGTACCAGACCACGCTGAACATCAGCTTCGACATGCGCGGCGGGCTGCTGATCCGGCAGGTGCACCACTGGTCAGCCGACCTGTTCGTCGCGGCCGTATGCCTTCGGCTGATCCGCGTGTTCTTCCGGGGGCGGTTCCGGATGCCGGACTGGCTGATCTGGGTGGGCCTGCTGCTGATCGGCATGCTGGCCGGCCTGTCCGGCGCGATCCTGCCCGACGACATGCTCTCCGGCGGCAGCCTGAGCGTGCTCACCGGTGTGCTGCTGTCGGTGCCATTGTTCGGGACGCATGCGGCGACGCTGATCTTCGGCGGGTCGTTTCCTGGCCACGTTGTTATTCCGCGGGCCTACTGGCTGCACGTTGTCGTGCTGCCGGTGGTGCTGGGCGGCCTGCTCGCGCTGAGCTACCGGGGCCGGAGGCCGCACGCGGTCGAGTTGCGCCCGGTCGACCCGCTGCTGCCGTTCACCGGGGCGGCGCTCGTCGCGCTCGGCGCGGCGGCTCAGATCAACCCGGTCTGGCTGTTCGGGCCGTACGAGCCGGGCAGCATCAGCGCCGGCTCGGTGCCGGACTGGTACATGGGCTTCCTCGACGGGGCGCTGCGGATCATGCCGGGCTGGGAGTTGTCGTTCGGGAACAGCACGCTGGCGCTGGACGTGCTCATCCCGGCGGTGATCGTGCCCGGCCTGTTCTTCACGATCGTCGCCGCGTACCCGCTGCTCGACAGGTGGATAGCGGGCGGGCGGCCGCCTCGGGGGCTGCCGCCTCGGGGGCTGCCGCCTCGGGGGCTGCTGCCGCCTCAGCCGGCCGATCCCGCGAACCGGATCGGCGTCGGGGTCGCGGGGATCACGCTGTACGGGCTGTTGTGGGCAGCGGCGGCGAATGACGAGATCGCGTACCACTTGCAGCTTCCGCTGTACACGGTGACCTGGGCGTTCCGCATACTTGTGCTGGCCGGTCCGGTGCTCGCGTTCTGGCTGACGCGGCTGATCTGTCACATCGTCGAGGCGCAGCGGAGGGGCGAGGCCGAGCACGGCATCGAGACTGGGCGGATCGTGATGAATCCGGAGGGCGGCTTCGCCGAGATCCGCGAACCCGTCCCCGCACGAGAGCTGATCGCCGGGCGCTAGGTGTTCGGTGTGGGGTGTGGGTGGGGGCGGCGTTGGCGGGGTCGGGGTGGGGCGATGGGAAGTGGGCAGTGGGCGGTGGGCGGAGTCGGGGCGGAACGCGGGGGCTTGCGGTGGGCCTGCTTGTGGCTCTAGTTGTACGGGCGGCTATCGGGGCGGGTGGGAAGTCTTCCCGTGTTAGATAAGGGCTCTTTGGCGGAAAAGGTGTCAGATCTGGCGCCTTTTCTACCGCGAAGCACTTTTCTAACACGTTAAGGAGTAGTTCGGCGTGGCGGCAAAAGGCGCATGTCGTGAAATGTCGGGCC
>DASRFJ010000090.1:0-7428 GCA_035651595.1 Streptosporangiaceae bacterium
CCGGCGCTGGCGTGCGTGACGGTGGACAGCCAGCGCATCGTGACGCCTTCCTCGAGCGCCTCGGTGACCTCGATGTCGTGGGCCGGCATCTTGTCCCTGGTGCGCCGGTACACCACGACGGCCTCGGACGCACCCAGCCGCCGTGCGGTGCGCGCGGCGTCCATCGCGGTGTTCCCGCCGCCGTAGACGGCGACCCGGCGGCCGAGCAGCGGCGGAGTCTCGCCCTCCATCGACCGCAGCACCGAGACCGCGTCCAGTATCTTCGCCGAGTCCCCGGCGGGGATGTAGGTGCGCCTGCCGATGTGTGCGCCGCACGCGACGAACGCGGCGTCGAACTCGCCGCCGGCCGCGCGCAGTTTGCTGGGCAGGTCAGTGACGACCGTGCCGAGTTCCAGCGCGGCGCCCATCGACAGCACGCGGTTGATTTCGGCGTCAAGGATGTCGCGGGGCAGCCGGTACTTCGGTATGCCGTAGCGCATCATGCCGCCGGGCTCGGCGCCCGCGTCCCTGATCGTCACCTGGTGACCTAGGCGGGTGAGATGGTAGGCGGCGGACAGGCCCGAGGGCCCCGCGCCTACCACCAGCACCCGCTTACCCGTCGGCGCCGCCGCGACGGGAACCTGCCAGCCGTGCCGGATTGCCTCGTCGCCGAGGAATCGCTCGACCGAGTTGATGCCCACCGCGCTGTCGAGCTGCGCGCGGTTGCACGCGGTCTCACACGGCCGGTAGCAGACCCGGCCCATGATCGCGGGGAACGGGTTGTCCTCCATGAGCTGCCGCCATGCCGTCTCATAGCCAGCAGAGCCGGATTCGGCGTGGTAGAGCCACTGCTGGATGTTCTCGCCGGCCGGGCACGCGTTGTTGCACGGTGGCAGCAGGTCGCGGTATACCGGTCGCTCGGTCCGCCATGCGCCGGTGTGGTTGGCGCGGCTGGTGCCCACATCCAGCGTGATGGCGAATGGCTTGTTCATGGCGTCAGTCCGAATCTGTCGATGTTGCGGTCGGCGATGGCCTGGATCCTGGCGATGGTCTCGGTGCGCTCGGCCGGCCGGAACAGATGCGCGTAGCGGGTCTGGAGCCTTAGGTAGTCCGTTACCGGGATTCGGCGCCGGATCGGCGTTGAGCTGGCCACGACGCCGTCGAGGGCCTCGAACACGGGGAACAGGCCGCTTTCCGTGGCCAGCCGGGCAACCTTGATCGTGTCTTCTGGCTTGCTGCCCCAGCCGAGCGGGCACGGCACCAGGACGTGCAGGTAGCGGGCGCCGCGGAAGTCCATGGCGCGGGCGGCCTTGTATTCCAGGTCGCGCAGGTCGGCGACCGTGGCGGTGGCGACGTAGGGGATCTCGTGCGCCATCGCGATCAGCGGCACGCTCTTGCCCTGGCCGAACGTGTTCCCCGGCTCGTCACCGACCGCCTGGGTGGTGGCGGTGCGGGCGGCGGGCGGCGTGGCGCCGGAGCGCTGCACGCCGGTGTTCATGTAGGCCTGGTTGTCGTAGCAGATGTACAGCACGTCATCGTTCCGCTCGAACATGCCCGACAGGCAGCCCATGCCGATGTCGACGGTGCCGCCGTCGCCGCCCTGAGCCACGACGCGGATGTCGGTGCGGCCGGCCGCGCGCAGCGCCGCGGCGACGCCGGAAGCGACCGCGGGCGCGTTGCCGAACAGCGAGTGCAGCCACGCGATCTGCCAGGACGTCTCGGGGAACGGGGTGGAGAACACCTCCAGGCATCCGGTGGCGTTCACCGCGATCATCCCACCGCCTGTATCGGGGGGTGCGGGGGGTCGTCCCCCCGCCTGGCTAGCAGAGGTGGCGCGCAGCACGGCGTCGAGCGCGTACCGCGCGCCGAGCGCTTCGCCACAGCCCTGGCACGCACGGTGCCCGCAGGTCAGCGCGTTGGACCGGTCAAGGCCCGACTGCACCGTGCGCTGCTCGGGGTCGAGCAGCCGGTTCCCGGCGGTGAACGTGCCGGTCTGGTAGAACTTGATCCGCTGGTACGGCATGGCGCTACGCCCCCTTCCGGCTCAGGTCGCGGAGCAGGTTCTCCGCGTTGGGGCCCGACTGGCGGGTGGCGCGCATCCGTGCCAGCTCGCGGCCGACCAGGCGGGTGTCCAGGTCCAGGAAGCTGAGCGGCGCGAGCTGTCCGTCGGCGGCGCTGAGCAGCATGCCGCGCAGCGATGCGCGGGTCACCGCGCGGCCGCCGAGGCCGGCCACCACGGTCGAGACGATCGCGTCCGGCGCGTGCGGCGGCTTGCCGTCTTCGGCGGCGAGCGCCCGGCGGACGTCCGCGGTCACGATGTCTCCGGTTCCGGGGGCCAGTGCCCGCTCCAGCACGACGATCCGGCGCAGCCTGCGGTCGGTGCCGAGCACCTCGCGGACCGCGTCGACCGGGAAGGGCCGGAACGCGGTGATGCCGAGGACCCCGATTCGTTTGCCGTCTGCGCGAAGTTCGTCCACGGCGTCTTGCAGGGTGCCGGTCACCGAGCCGAGCGCGACGACGACGAGTTCGGCGTCTTCGATCCGGTAGGGCTTGACCAGGCCGCCCGACGCGCGGCCGAACCTCGCGCGGAACTCGGCCGCGACGGCCGGGATGAAGCCCAGCGCGTCCTGCATCCGCTGGTGGGCCAGGTACCGCACTTCGGTGAACGCCTCCGGGCCGACCATGGCGCCGATCGAGATCGGCGCGGCCGGGTCGAGTACCTGGCGCGGCTCGTACGTCGGCAGGAACGCGTCCACCTGGTCCGGCTCCGGGAGGTCGACCCGCTCGCTGGCGTGGGTGAGCAGGAAGCCGTCCATGCACACCATGACCGGGTTGGACAGCTCCTCGGCGATGCGGAACGCCTGGATGTGCAGATCCAGCGCCTCCTGGTTGGACTCCGCGTACAACTGGATCCAGCCGGCGTCGCGCTGCGACATCGCGTCGCTGTGATCGTTCCAGATGTTGATCGGAGCGCCGATCGCCCGGTTGGCCACGGTCATCACGATCGGCAGGCCGAGCCCGGACGCGTTGTACACCGCCTCGCTCATGAACAGCAGACCTTGGCTGGCGGTCGCCGTGTAGGTCCGGGCGCCGGCCGCTGACGCGCCGATGACGGCGGACATCGCGGCGAACTCCGATTCCACGTTGAGGAATTCGGCGCTGAGCTTGCCGGTCTTCACCATGGCGCTCAGCGCCTCGACGATATGGGTCTTGCGGGGTGATCGGGTAGGCGCAGATCACCTGCGGGCGGCTCATCGCGACCGCTTCGGCCACCGCGCGGGACCCCTCGATCTGCCTAAGCATGGCTGGTCAGTACCTTTCCCTGGGCCTCTCGCTCGTTGAGCACGTACGTGTAGGCGGCGCGCGCGGCGGCGATGTTGCCGTCGGCCACCGCGCCGCGGAACCGGTCGCTGATCGCGGCGGCCACGCTGTCGATGCTGACCGCGCCGGTCAGCGCCGCGAACGCGCCGAGCATCGGCGCGCCGGGCAGCGGCCTGCCGAGGTGGGTCCTGGCCAGGGCGCTGGCCGGGACTATCTGGAGTCGCCCCGGTGCGGCCACCGGAGTGACCGAGTTCACCAGCACATAGCCGTCGAGGGCTAGGCCGGCGAACAGGTCCTGCCCGCCGGCATCGCCGGCCCCGCTGGCAGGGTTCAGCAGCGTCGGGTCCTGGACCAGGATGGCGTCGGGCTCGGTGACCGGCTCGTGGGTCCTGATCGGCTTCTCGCTGATTCTGCAGAACGACATGACCGGGGCCCCCATTCGCTCTGATCCGAAGCTGGGGAAGGCCTGTGCGTACTTGCTCTCGCTGAACGCTGCCGCTGCCAGCAGTTCGGCGGCGGTGACCACGCCTTGTCCGCCTCTTCCGTGGAACCGGACGCTGAACATGGTCTCCGCCGCCCTTCTGTCTGGTTTACGTGCCGAGTTCATTCGCTAGCGCTTATGCGGTCTCGACGGGGTTGATGGTCTCGTGGGTGATCGGGGGCAGCGCCTGCGGCTTGCGGCCGAAGGCGAGGCCGATCGTGGCGCCGATGAGGGCCAGGCCGCCGAGGGCGAAGCTGACGATCGAGGCGATGTAGGTGATCTGGGAGACCTTCCACCAGCCGTAGGCGTTCAGCAGCATGCCGCGCAGTGACTCACCCTTGAAGACGGTGGCGACCTGGCCGGCCAGCTTGGTGTTGTCCGGCTGGGCCAGGGCAGCGGTCGACAGCTGCGAATAGGTCTTGCCGCCAGCGGTCTCGGCGACGTGGACGGCGATGAAGTGGTCGGCGTAGGCCTCGGCCTGCTGACCGGTCAGCAGCTGCTGTCCGGCGTACTGGTTCAGGTACGGCCCGATCTCCTTCGGGGCCAGCGCGGGGCTGCCCTTGGGCGGGAAGAAGATCTGCTGTGCGGCGAGCTGGCTGTGCACGGTGTTGTGCACGTAAGCCGACCCCCACAGGGTCAGGCCGCCGACCGCGAGCAGGATCACTGCCACGGCGAAGCCGGCGATCGAGAGGAAGTTGCGGCGCATCGTATGCCTCCTGTGTAGTTCGTTCTCTGACACCTCAAATCTGCCTTCCGGACCCCGGCGTCCGGCATGGCTGAATGTCGCCTTCCGGCCGGGACCTTGGTCCCCGGAGCACGGACCTAAGCGCCGTTACGCCGCGGACCGCTATGCGGACCCTTGGAGGTATGGGACAGAGCGTTTTCGTCAGGAGCAGCCGCGCGCCGGTCGTCGTCGGCGTAGACGGATCCGAAGACTCACTGGACGCCGTCGAGTGGGCCGCCGCCGCGGCCCGGCGCCGCGGCGTGCCGCTGCGGGTGGTCGCGGCGCCCGCGCCGCTGCCCCGGCTGTACGCGACGGGCAGCTCTCCGGCGACGGCCGGGGAGGCGCTGCGCGGCCTGGCCGCCAGGACACTCGACGCGGCGATCCGCCGAGCCGAGGCGGCCTGCGCCGGACTGGCCGTAGAGACCGGCTTGCTGACCGGCGCCGCACCGATGGCGGTGACTGCGGCCGGCGACGGTGCCGTCATGCTTGTGCTCGGGGCCCGGGGCACCGGCGGGTTCTCCGCGATGAGGCTCGGTGCCGTCAGCCGGTATGCCGCCGGGCACGCGAGGTGCCCGGTCGTGGTGTTGCGCGACGCGCCGATGCGGCGTACCCGGGGCCGTGGCGAGATCGTGGTGGGCATCGGCGATCCGGACGACGGTGACGACGCGCTCGTGTTCGCGCTCGATGAGGCCGCCTCTGGTGACGCCGAGGTCGTCGCGGTGCACGCGTGGTCCGGCGCCGAGCGGCCGGCGGCGGCGGAGCAGCAGCTGGCCGAGCAGCGGCTCGCCGAGGCCCTCGGCCTTTGGCGGGACAAGTATGCCGGGGTACTGGTACGGCACGAGGTGGTGCACGGCCACCCTGCCGCGGTGCTGGCCCGCTGCTCGGCGCGCACCGACCTGGTGGTGCTCGGCCGCAACCCCGATCCTGACATCGCCTCGATCCAGCACGCGGTGCTCGATCACGCGCGCGGACCGGTCGCGATCGTGCCGTCAGGCCGCTGACTCGCCGAGCTTGCTCACCACGTCGACGACTCCGTCGACGCCCCAGATCAGCCGGTCTGCCACCGGCGGCAGCGTCTCACCTGGGCCATTGACCGTCACGATCCCGTTCCGCACCGCGATGGTCACGTCGGTTCCGTCGGTCCCGAACACCTCACGCAAGACCAGCCGGATGTCGTCGGCGATGTCCTCGTCCGGGCGGAGGAACACGCTCAGCAGGTCACGGCGGCTCACGACGCCGACGAGCACGCCTTCCTCGTCCACCACCGGCAGCATCCGCAGCCGCTGGGTGTGCATCATCCGCGCCGCGGAGGGGAGTGGCGCGTTCACCCGGATGGTGACGGCCGGAGCGGTCATCAGTTCCGCGGCGGTCAGGTTCGTATGCCGCGCCGCACGGTGCGGCCAGCGCCACGCGGAGCCGTCGCCGATGCGGGCATGCGAGCCGGCCTCGTCCTGCAGCGCGACCAGGTCCGCCTCCGACACCACGCCGGCCACGTGCCGGCCCATCGACAGCACCGGCAGCGCGCTGACCTTGTGCTCGGCGAGCAGGCGCGCGATCTCCTTGTACGGCGTGATGCGGTCCACGGTGACCACCGAGGTGGTCATCACGTCCTCGACGCGGCGCGCCCAGCGGTGGGTGTACGGCCGCCGGTCGCCGGGCTTGCGGGGGTGACCGGCGGGCGCGCTGGGCGCATGCGAAGGCTTCTCGTGCATGTGCTCGGCCACCGTGTCAAGCGCCCGGGTCACGTCGGCCCGGGTGGCCCGGCCCTGGGTGGCCTCGTAGTATGCGGCGCCGAGGTGGCGGAGCATTGCGTCGAGGTGGATGTCGCTGTGCGTCATCGTCCTCACTCCCGTTCCTAGGTATCGGCCGGCGGTCCAGCGCGAGAGGTCCAGCGTGGTCCGGTCGCTCTCCAATCGGCCTCCCAGGCCGCGATCCGCCGGCGGTTCAGCGCCTGGCGGACGACCGCGACGGTGATCAGCAGCGCCGTGCCGAGGGCAGCGACGGCGGCCGCGGCGGCAAGGTCCGCCCGCAGCGCGACCTGTTCCGGCTTAAGCGGCGTGACGAGCTGACCGGACAGGTCCGTCCAGATCTTTACCTTGGCCCCGGCCTTGGCGTCGGCCGGGACGGTGATCATGCCGCTCTTGACCGCGCCGTCCGGCGCTACCCAGCGGGCATCTGCCTCCGGGCTAAGGCTCACGCCGTATCCCATCGGCGCCCACGCCGCCTCCAGCAGCACGGCGGTGACCTGGCGGAAGTTCGCGTGCTGCGCCACAAGCTCCCGCTGGGAGGAGGCGCCGATCCACGACGCGGAGGCGCCTGCCGCGAACGGCGCGGCGCCGAGGAACGCCGCGAGGAGCGCGGCGAGGATAACGGTCTCGACGCGGTCCGAGCCACGGCGCAGCGGATTGCGGTCCAGCCGCCGGCCGCGCAGGATCCGGCCGATCCAGGCGAATCTAGCGCTCACCCTGCCATGGTCCAGTGGGCCACTTGGCGCGGGCCAGGGCCGATGGTCCCGGCTTGCCGGGACTGATGCCGGTATCCGCGGCACGGCGGGCTCGCGGAGGCTACCGGTGGAGAAGACACGGGACAAGGAAGTGAACCAAATGGCTACTAGGGTTGGCATCAATGGCTTCGGGCGGATCGGGCGGACGTTCACCCGTCTCGCGCTGGCACGCCCGGACCTGGAGGTGGTGGCCGTCAACGACATCACCAGCGCGCGGACGCTCGCGCATCTGCTCGAATTCGACTCCACGTTCGGCCGCATCGGCCGTCCGGTGGACTACACCGACGACTCGCTGATCATCGACGGCGTGCCGATCGCGGTGCTGGCCGAGCGTGACCCGGCACAGATCGACTGGCGCTGGTATGGCGTGGACGTGGTCGTCGAGTCCACCGGCAAGTTCCGCACCCGTGACGCCGCGGC
>DASRFJ010000091.1:0-15064 GCA_035651595.1 Streptosporangiaceae bacterium
GAGCAGGTGGCGGCGGTCAAGGCCCGCACCCAGGATGCCGAACGCGCCGCCGGCCACGGCCTGGTCCGCTTCACCGCCTACCTCACCGTCACCACCGACCCTGCCGGCATCGAGGATGCGTGCGCCGCGCTCGAGGCGGACGCCGCCGCGGCGCGGATCGAGATCCGCCGGATCTGGGGGGCGCAGGACATCGGGTTCGCCGCCGGCGCGCTGCCGCTCGGCATCGGCTTGCCGAAGAGGCGGTGGTGACGATGACCCGCCCGGCCCGGGTGCCGCTGCCCGTCTTCGACCTGTCCGGCCTGCTCCCGCACCCCGCTCAACCCGGTATATCGGAACGGCCAGCGGTTTCACCTCCGGGCGACCCGGTTCCGCCACGACGGGGGTGGCCGGGCCGCAACGCGGGACACGCGCCGCTGATGCCGCCGGTCCCGGTGTTCCGCGGCAGCACCGCCGAAGTCCAGGGACTGTACCCCTGGCTGTACGGCCCGGGGCTGCCCCCGGCCGGCGCGTACGTCGGCGTGGACTGCCTGACCGGCGGCGCGTTCTGCTGCCACCCGCTGGAATGGCTCCGCCGCGGCCTGGTCACCAACCCGAACCTGCTGGTCACCGGCATCCCGGGGCGGGGAAGTCCGCCACGATCAAGGCGCTCGCCACCCGGCTGATGGCGTACGGGGTCAAGGTGTTCGTCCTCGGCGACCTCAAGAACGAGTACGCGCCGATCGCCCGCGCTGCCGGCACCGAGCCGGTCGAGCTCGGCCCCGGCCTGCCCGGCCGGCTCAATCCGCTGGACGCCGGGCCGCTCGGGGAGAACCTGGTGGTCTCAGGCGTGGCAGCTGAGGCCAATAAAGAACTGCGGCATAGGACTTGGGGTAGCCCAGCGACCGTAGCTGCCGTAGCAGACGCACGGCAACAATCTTGAAATTCGGGTAATGCGTCTTCCGCGACGGACTGATATTGAGATAGGCGCTCGTTCCTTCATTTAAATATGCCTAGATTATCCCGATATGTTTGAATATGGCGAGGCTTGCATCCCAATATGTCTTGTATGAAAACGACCTGTGTGCCCTAAGTTGAGATGCGGCCCTTCGGGGGACGGCATCGCATCATGCGCGTCTGATCCGCATGTACTTTCAAGTACAGTTTTCACCCGGCCGCCGACAGAGGCCAGCTGCGACGCACTGGCTACTTCGCGAGGACCAAGCGGGTAATCACCGGACCAGAAGCGGTGACTAGCCTGGGCGCGTCCCACCGGGCAATGATTTCTGAGTTGGCGCAAGCTAGTGATGCTTCGGTGTGCCGTGGTGATGGTGCCGGGGACCTATCCTGGTCATCGCGGTCGTGTCGCACGCGCGGAGCCTCGCGTTCATTCCGCTGACTCTGCGCGAAGGATGAGTTAACGATCGGGGTCGTAGGTGCGCGACCAGATTGCCTAGTTCGGTATTACATATTTACAGATCGCGGTCGCTGTTCGCCGCATGTGGAGACCATGACGGTGATGGCGGACAGGCTGGGCGGGATCGCTTACTGCTGGATGTCGACGGTGAATGTGAATGGTCCTGAGGTGGAGGGGCAGCCGTCGCCGATGATGAACGGATATGTTCCGGTGCTGCTGACGGTCAACGAGTCGCTAGCTGGGCTGGAATCGGAATTGTCGAACTGGACCTGGTTGCCCTGGCTTGCCTGGTCGAGCACGTCCTCGTCGGTAGTGGAGGGAGAGAACACGAGGAACTGGTAGAAGCCGGAGGCCGGAGAGCTGTAGGACCAATTAACCGAGACGGTATCGTCGGCCTTGAGATCCAGCTTCCACCATCGGCCAGCCCATATCGGGCAGACCGAGCCGTCCTGCGGCCGCAGCTCGCCGAACGCTGGCCCTGGGCCGCAGACATCACCACCGCGGTCGCGCGCTTGCAGGCCCTGCCGGCCGGCTGACCAGCCAGAACCGCCCCGGCAGCCCAGGAAGGAGAACACAAGGGCCCGTTGAACCCCGCCAACCCGGCGCGACAGCCGGGCAGCCAGACACGGCCAGGACCTGAAATCAGCGCCCAAGCCAATGCCTCAAGCCACCATGCCGTAGGGGCGAAAGATTGAGGCTAGGACAAGGCCGAATTCGTCGCTGATCTGTTACCGGAGTCCTTTCCGGTCGCCCATTTCAGCCCAATGCCCGCCCTCGGCTTCTACGGCAACACCTACATTTCAGTCACGAGAAACTCCGGTGGAACGCTTGATGTGACGTCTACGGTTCCCCAGTCGCCTTCCAGATGGTAGCGATGATGGTCAGTTGTAAAGACATCGATATTACCTAGGTCTTCCTCGCCTGATGCATCTCGAAAACGCGTCTGAGATCTGGCGAGCCAGCTGACGTTGTCGGGCTTAAATACAAGTCTCGCTCGGCGAAAGCAATACTGCTCGCCGGGACGCGGCGGTGCATAGGAAGGATGCGTGGCCATCAAGACGGCATCCAACTCGAAGACTAGCTCATCGGGACTCTCCTCGATAGCCAGGACAAAGCTGTCCTCAAGGTAAACGCTCTGGAGGGCTGGTAGTTCCGAGTAACTGACCACAGTCAGCAATCCCATTCAATGGGTGTGTGGTTGCCGGGGCTCCGGCGCTGAACTGGATTGCCGAACGGGTCGATGCGTTGACCCGTCGGATCTCTGAATTCTGCATGAGGTGATCCGCTTCCAGGAGCCCGTGGACTCCCACTCTTCAATGTCATCCGTGTAATGCCGTTTTGATCGATAAACTTCAGAGGGCCGGATGGCGTCTGTGACGCCGTCCATCCCTGGCTGATCCCAAACAACTCTAGCTCGGATGCAGACGGGACTTTGCCATTGGCGAAGAGGTCACTCGGCGATGCATCTTGTGCGGTAGAGCCGTCGCCTTCGCTCGAGCATGAAGGAGCCGGAGGCTGGCCGCTTCCTCCGTTGCCCGAGCCTTGGCCGGCGTTGCCAGTGCTGGGGTCGGGACTCTGACTTGGGGCGGGGGGGTTCTGACCGGGGCTGGAGCTTTGGCTGGGACCGGGGTTATGACCAGGGCTCGGGCCGTTGCTGGGTGGCTCAGGTGGCCGGATCGGCTGCGGTCTCGGGTTGGGGTGCACGCATGTTGTGCTGCATGGCTCGGGTCCAGGGCCCGGGTGACCCGGGTGTTTCTTGGGCTTGCCTTTTGCTTGCTGCTTGTCGTATTCGTCCTTGAGCTTCTGGTATTCGTTTTCGGCGTTCTGCGCGGCTTGCTCAGCTTGGCCCGCTTGCTGGGTGAGTCTGCTGGCGGTGGCTACTGCCTGGTTATAGGCATCTTGCGCGAGGGATGCTGCCTGATCGGCCCGGGAGGCGGCACTCACGGCGTCCTGATATTTCACCCACAAGCTGTGTGCTTTGCTGGTTGCTTTTTGCGATGCAGCGTTGTCATTCTGTGCCTGCGTCAGTTCCGCCTGATAGGTTCCGAGGAACATCTCGTCGGCCTCCACTGACGCCTGGAGAACGAATAGCACTGCAGCTTGCGCCGTACTATTGGATGGCGGGCCATGCTCACATACGTGTGGGCCGCCAGCGGGATAGACGCAATTGACGAGCTGGACGGGGTTCTCGTAGTCATAAAGCTTTTGCTCGTCGGCCTGCAGTTGGTCCTGGAGGGCGTTCACTTTCGCCTGCAGGGCTGCGATGCTCGAGAAGCCGTCCGTGGTGAGGTCGTCTTGGACTTTCCAGAAGGCCTCTTGTGCTTGCACTTCGGCTTCGGTGTAGGCCTGCTGGGCCTGCCCGGCTTTGGTGTTCATCTGCCGGGCGTAGCTGGCGGCGGCGTTGAGTGCGGACAGGTCCCGGGCTTCGGTGTTCCTGGCCTGCGCGGCTTGCTTCTCGAGGCTGGCGGCTTTCTGCTCTGCGTCGGCGGCGGCCGATCTGGCTCGGTCGAGATCGGCCTGGGTGATGTGGCCGGCGCTGGAGCTGTCCTGGTCGGGTGAGTGGCCGGTGATGTCGGTGACGGTGACCGGGTTGTCACCGGCGTAGGCGTACGGGTTGCCGGCGGGGGTGGTGTCGTAGTTGAGGAAGTTTCCCCTGGCGGGGCTGTAGAAGCGGGAACCCATGTTGACCTGCCCGGTGGCCGGGTCGGTCCACTGTCCTTGGTAGCCGATCTGGACGGCGGGGCCGGCGGCGGCGATGACCTGGCCCCAGGGGTCGTAGGTAGTAGAGCTGGCCAGGGCCGCGCCGGCGCGGGTGAAGGTGCCGACCAGGTCGTCGTGCTGATTGCTGAGGGCCAGTGTGCTGCCGACGGCGGTGCTGTTGATGCCGACGAGGGCGCCGCCGGGGTCGCGGGAGTAAGTGGCGGTCCCGTCGCTGGTGAGCTGGCCGGTAGCGCCGGAGTAGGTCAGCGCAATGCTGATGGTCCCGGCCGTGGCGCTGGTAACGCGGTTGAGGGCGTCCCAGGTGTAAGACGCGCCTGCGTCGGTGATCTGCTGAGCGTACGCATCAGAGGTGTATGAGGTGACGGCACCGCCCGGGGCGATCTGCGCGATGAGGTCGCCGTCAGCGGCGTAGCTGTAGGTGTTGCCCTTGCTGTCGGATGTCAACTGGTCTCGGGAGTCGTAGCTGTAGGTGGTGGTGCCGCTGCTGGTGAGGTTTCCGTCATTGTCGTAGCCGTAGCTGGTGGTGGCGGCGGTACCGCTGGCCGGAGCAGCGGTCCAGGAGGTGAGCCGGCCCCCCAGGTCGTAGCCGTAGGTGTTAGTGACCGTGCCGGTGCCGCCGCCTGCGGTGGCCAGGCCGCTGGTGGTCATGGAGGTGATGTCGTTGTCGGTGTCGTAGCCGTAGCTGATGGCGGCGACCTGGGTGCCGGCGGCGGTGCTGAGGGTGCTGGAGGCGAGCCGGTGCAGCGGGTCGTATGTGAAGGCCCGGGTGTCGTTCCCGGTGCCGTAGGAGATCGAGGTGACCTGGCCGAGGTTGTTGTAGCTGTAGGTGCCCGTGGTGCCAGATGCCGCGTCGGTGTCGGTGGCCAGCAGCCCGGCCGCGTTGTAGGTGTAGGTGGAGGTTCCGGACGGGCCGGTGTCGCTGGTGAGCTGGGCGCTGGCGTTGTATCCGAAGCTGGAGGTCCCGGCGCTGCCGGCCGCGGCGAGCAGCAGGCCGCGGTCGTCGTAGCCGAACGTGTCGGAGGTGGCGGGCTGGTAGCCGGGGCTGCCCTGGGTACCTGCCGCTGCGGTGGCGGCGCTAAGGATCCGCCCTGCAGTGTCGTAGGTGTAGGTCCGGCTGGCGGTAGCGGCGGTGGCGCCGTTGCCGGATTCGGTGAGGAGCCGGCCCATGGGGTCGTAGCTGCTGGTGATCTGCACGCCGCCGGGCAGGGTCTGCTGGGTCAGGTTCCCGTCGGCGTCGTAGGCATTCGTGGTGGTTGTGTCGGCGGCGCTGGTGTACCGGCCGGCCTGCGGTTCCGTAATGGCCTGGGGAAGGCCGCGGGAGTTGTAGGTAGTCCAGGTGGTGTTCCCGTTCCCGCTGAGCTGCTGGGTGGGGTTGCCGTTGAGGTCGTAGCCGTAGCTGAGCTGGATGCCCTTGGCCGCGGTGACAGGCTGGGTCAGCGCGGTGAGTTCCCCGGTCGGGTCGTAAGCGGCGGTTGTCGTGGTGCCCCGGAAGTCGGTCGAGGACGTCATGTTTCCGTCGGGGTCATAGCCGGCCGTGGCGGTCCGCAGCACCGTCCCGGCAGAGCCGAGTTGCGAGACGGCGGTCATGCGTCCGGCCTGGTCGTAGGTGGCGCTGGCGCCGCTGCCGTCGGGCAGCGTTACTTTGGCCTCCTGGCCGTTGAGGTTGTAGGCATAGCGGGCGGTGTTGCCGGCCCCGTCGGTGCTGGAGGTCATCTCGCCGAGCGCGTTGTAGGCGGCAGTGGCGGTGACGCCGGCGGGGCTTGTCAGGGATGTCTGGTTGCCGGCGTCGTCGTAGCCGTAGGTCGTGGTGTAGGCGGCGGAGGTATTCTGCCGGACCAGCTGGGTGGTGGTGATCCTGCGGCCACGGCCGTCGTAGGTGGCCTGGGTCTGCGCTCCGGTGGGGTCGGTGACTGAGGTCTGCTCGCCGGCCGGGTCGTAGGTGTTGGTCCAGGTCCCGCCGTCGGCATCAGTCTGAGAGGTTAGGTCCCCGAGCTGGTCATAGCCCATCTGGGTCTTGCCGCCGAGCGGGTCGGTGACGCTGGTTTCCTGGCCGATGCTGTTCCAGGTCATCGTGGTCGTGGCGGCGACCGGGCTGGTGGCGCCAGGAGGGGTGTAAGGCGGGGCTGTGACCGAGGTCTGCCGCCCGTCCTGGTCGTACGCGGCGGTGGTGATGTTGCCGTCCGCGTCCGACGATTCTGTGATGTCGCCGAATGCGTCGTACCCGGTGGTGTAGACGGGGTTGGCGGTCACTGCCGCGCCGCCGGTGCCGTTCTGGCTTTGTACCGGGGGCAGCGTCTCGACGACCGGCCGTTCCGCCTCGTCGTTCTGGTAGTAGGTGGTGTTGCCGGCGGGGTCGGTTACCGAGGTGACCAGGCCGCGCTGGTCTCGCGTGTACCTGGTTGTAAGGTTCGTGTTCCCGTCGGCGACCGTGCTGGACATGAGCTCGTCCATAGCGTTGTAGGTGGCGGTCGCTGTCTCGGCTGCTCCGCCGTCGGCAATCGAGCTGGCGGTGATGTTGCCGTCGGGGTTGTAGGTGGTGCTGGTGGTCAGGTCCGCGCCGGCTGGGTCGGCGGTACTGGAGACGACCTGGTTGGCGGCGTTGACCGTATCGGTGACGACCAGGCCGCCAGGCTTCGTCTCGCCGGTGATGTTGCCGTCAGGGTCGTAGGTGTAGGTGGTGACATCGGACTGCCCGGTGCTGCTGTCTGGGTCGGGGATGTAGCTTGAGGCCAGCTTGTTGTTGCCGTAGTAGGTATAGCTGGTCTGGGTGCCGTTGACAGCGGTGACGGAGGCGAGCCGTCCGGCAGGGTCGTAGGCGCGGGATTCCTCGACCAGGTTCACCGGCGGCTGCGGGCTGGACGGGTTGCCGGTGTACCCGTCCAGGGTGGTGGTCAGCAGGTGGCCGAGAGGGTCGTAGCTGTACGTGAGGGTCCTGCCCGCTGGGTCAGTCTGGGATGCTGTGTCGCCGAAGGCGTCGTAGGTGAATGTCGTGGTGCTGCCGAGCGGATCCTTGCTGCTGGCCAGGTTCCCGTGCTGGTCGTAGGTATCGGTGGTGGTGCGGGACGGGTCCCCGCCGGTCGTATCGCTGATCGTGTGCGTCAGGATCAGGTCGTCGGGGTCGTAGGTGCTGGTGATTACTTGCGTGTGGATGGCACCGGTCACCCGGTCGGTGACTGCCGGGTAAGTGGTGGTCAGGGTCCTGCCGAGACTGTCGTAGGTGTAGCTGGTGGTCAGCCCGGTCGGGTAGGTGTCCGATATTTGGGTGGCGGTGAGCTCGCGCCCGAGGTTGTCATAGGCGTACTTGGTGTTCATGCCGAGCGGGTCGGCGGCCGTGATCAGGTCGCCGGCCGCGTCGTAGGCGTAGGTGGCGGTGCCGCCGCCGGGCGTGGCGACCGACGCGAGCAGGCCTGCGGGTTCGGTGCCGCCGCCAGCAGCCGCCTCGGTCCCGGTCGTGTAGGTGTGCGTAGTGACGCATCCCGACGGACATGCGGCCGTCGGCGGCGTCCGGGTGGCTGCTATCAGCCCGGAAGCGGTGTAGCTGGTGACCGTGTCGTAGTCAGGGTCGGATGATGACTGCGAGCGCGGGTCCCGGTCGTCGGTCGGCTTGTCATTGCGGGGATCGAGCGGGTTCGACACATTCTCGTAGTACGAGGTGTAGCTGGTCTGGCAGTTGTTGACCGCCGCGCACGTCGTGGTCGACGTCACGTTGTTGTGCGAGTCGTGCGTAACGTACGTGGTGTCGCCGTCCGGGTCGGTGATCGTCGTGGCCCGGTCCGCCGCGTCGTACCCGTACCAGGTGTTGCCGCCGAGGGCGCCGATCGTCCGGACTAGGTTCCCGTCGGCGTACTGGTACTCGGCGTTCTTGCCGACGGGGTCGCCGATGGTGATCGTCTGCGTGTTGACGGTGGGCAGTGTGATACTGGTGGTCTGCCCGAAGCCGTTGGTGACCGAGAGGCTCTTTGTCTGCTGGAGCGCCTGGTACTGCTGGGAGACCTGGGTTGAGGTCAGGGTGGCGGTGTAGAGCGAGAGGTCGGCGATCGAGCCGATGAGGTCGCCGTCGGGCCCGTTCCCGGCGTAGGCCACATATCCTGCGGGCGAGGGTCCTGGTGCGTTCAGTACACGGAAGCCGTTGCTCGCCTGCCCATCGACGTAGGTGCTTACGGTCTGAACGGTGCTGCCGGACGAGGTTGTGTCCGGACCGACCGAGACTACGACCTGATGCCATTTGCCGTCGTCTATCCCGCAGGTGTCCTGCACGTGGACGCCGTCAGCCTGGACGTTGAGGCATCCGGTCGCGTCGATCCAGATCAGGGGCGGTTCGCCGCCGGTGGACCCGCTGGCGGAGAACAACGTCTCGGTTCCGCCGGCCGAAAGAGCGGGTGCTTGGAACCAGAAGTCGACCGTTTCTGAGCCGGTGCCGGCGAAGTAGCTGCCGGGGATGCTGATCTGGGAGCCGCTGCCGGAGAAGCTGGCGGCGGTGCCGTCGGCGAAACCGGTGGGGCCGGGGACGCCGAGCGTGACGTTGGTGTAGGTCGCGGGTGGGCGCGGGCTGGCGGTTGTGGGCGATGAGCCGATCAGGTCCTGCGCCATTGGACCGGTAGTGTCGTTGAGCGGCCAGAAGTCCTGCGGCCCTGCACCGAGGACCGAGTTGTCGTAGGCGGCCGATGAGGGCCCGGACGCGGGCAGGCCGTAGGTCCACGCGCCGCCGTGGGCGTCGGTCAGGGTCCGGACCCGGTCGTTGACCGTGTCGTAGGTGGCCGACATCTCGGTGCGGCCGCCGGGGCTGGTGACCGAGGACAGCTCGGCGGCGGGTGTGGTCTCGGCGGCGTACTGCGCGGCGACCGTGCCCGTGGTGGGCAGCTGGTTCTGGTAGATCGACAGGTCGGCCATCGACCCGTTGAAGTACGACCACTGCCTGGCTGGCGTCTGGCCGGTGCCGAGCAGCACCGCCGCGGCCGGCAGGGCCTGGGACGAACCGGTGTAGGTGGCGGCTTGCTTCCCGTCGAGGTACAGCGCCTGGCCCGGGATCAGTACCGCCTGGTGCCATGCGCCGTCGGTGACGGGCGCCGCGGATGACATCCACGTGCAGCCGGCCAGAGCGCTGCAGGTTCCGTAGCCTTGCAGGTCGCCGTTGCTGGCGATCTGCAGCAGGTTCACGTTCTGGCCGCCGTAGCTGATCGCCGTGCTGCCGGGTATCCCGCCGGGCAGGCCGAGCAGTACCCCCGAGGCCGTGGTGGTCCTGAACCAGATGCTGATCGCCAGGCTGGTGCTGCTGCCGCCGAGGACCCGGCCGGTGTCACCGGATTTGACGCAGGAGCTGACCTGTCCCGGCGTGGTGCACCACACGCCGTCGAGGGGGATGAACGAGCTAGTCCCGTTGAACCCGGTGGCGGTCACGCCGGGGACCGGGCCGGCGACGCCCGGGGTGGTGCTGAACTCGCCGGCCGGCGGGTCGATCGTGGTCAGGTCGTTGACCGGGACCTGGTTCGCCGCGGTGGTGGCGTTCGCCGGGTCGTCGAGCCGGTAGTAGGCGGTGGGGGCGGCGTTCAGGACCGATGCGGGTGCGTGCGACCCGTTGGTGATGTAGCTGTACTTGGTGCACGCGGTGGTCGTCCCCGGCGGGCATACCGCGGTGAGCAGGTCTCCGGTGTAGCCGTAGGTCCAGGTCAGCGCCGTGTCTGGCTGGCCCGCGGTGACCGGGTCGGTGGACACGGCCGCCACGTGCGGGTAGGCCGCGCCGCCGGGGGCGGACCAGGTCAGGTGCAGCGCCCGGCCCGATGTCGTGCTCGTGATCGCCGACACGGCGCCGGCGCTGTACGCGAACGTCTCGGCCCGGCCCGACGCGTCGGTGATCTGGGAGAGCTGCCAGTCAGCGCCGCTGGCCTGGCCGAAGCTGTAGGTGGTGTCCGATTGGTCGGTGACGGCGAAGCCGCCGCCGCCGAGCGCGGACACGACCGCGTACATGTCCTGCGGCGGCGCGTACCCGCCGGCCGCGTTCTTCGCGAACCGGACCTGCTGGCCGTCGGCCAGCGTCAAGATCAGCGCCCCGGAACCATCTGGATCCGGATCGAGCGACATGTCTAGCACCGATGACCAGCCCGCGCCGAGCGCCTGGGAGGTCCGGGGATCCAGGGAGTTGTAGGTCCGCGTGACCGACAGCGGCGGCCCGGCTGCTGCGACGCTCGCGTCAGTGACCTTCTCCGCTACGTTCGCGGTCTTCGGATCGACCATCTTGCCCGAGCCGTCGAAGTCGGTGCTGCCGAGGTCGGAGGTCATCACCGGGTTGCCGTCGTCGGCCTGGTAGGTGTTGCCGAGCCGGTGAGCCACCGCCGGCTGAGCGTTCCCGACGACGAACGTGATCGGTGTCGTCCAGGCGCCGGCGCTGAGGCCCGGCGGCCCGCTGCTGGTGGATCCGTCGGTTACCACCACCGACCAGTAGTAGGTGCCGCCCCAGGCCAGTGCCTTCGGCGTCCAGCTGTTGCCGTTGCCGGCGACCCACCCCGACGACTGCGTTTCGGTGGCGGTCTTCAGATCCGGGCCGCTGAGGATCGCGAACGCGAACGAGAACTGCGGGCTGGCCGGGTACCCGCCGGGCACGACCGCCGACGCGGTCAGCTGCGGAGTCTGGGTGTCCACATCGGTGCCGGCCAGCGGCTCCTGCTCGTTCACCGTGGCCGGGTACTGCGCGATCGTGTACGCGGCGCAGTACTCGGCCGCGCCCTCGGCGGAGAAGTACACGCCGCCGGCATTCACCATGTCCCAGCAGATCGTGTACGAACCGGGGTTCTCCGGCGGGGTGATGCTCTCCACCGTCACGCTGCCGAACGGCCCGGTCGCCGACGCTATCGCGACGTTAGGACCGGTGGTAAGCGGCGTCCCGGTCCCCGTGGTGTCACTGGCCGGGAACACCTGCGTACCCAGCGCATAATCCGTGCTCCATGTGCTGGTGCCGTTGTTGAACAGCGTCACCGCGATCCGGCCGCTCTGATCTGCCATTGGCACCGTGTCAAACGTCGACGCGACACTGTAGCTGGCGTTGTCGGTACCGCCCGCGCTGACCAGAGCCGCCGTGATCCCGGTTGCGGGAGACGACGGTGCCGGCGACGCGGACGGCGTGGAAGCCGGTGACGGTGATGGCGAACCCGAGCGCGCCGGCGTCGGTGATGCTGACGGTGAAGGCGCTGACGGTGACGAGCCCGAGCCGGACGAGCCTGGGGCCGACGGGTTCGCTGCCACCTCGTGATGGGTTACCTCGTGTCCGGCGGGCATCCGCACCGCGCCGACCGTCACCGGCACTCTCGTGCCGACCGTCGGCGGCGCCAGGTCAGGCACCGGCGCGGCATGCCCCTTCACATCGCCGACGCCGGGCCGGGCCACGGTGGCCGAGGCGGGTACATAGTGAGCGCGCCCGGCCGCGCTGCCCACCACCTGCTTAGGTCCAGCCGCATAACCGTGCATCGTCGGCACCGGTACCGTCGGTCCGCCCGCCTGAGCGGCGGGGACGCCTCCCGCGCTGATTGTGCACAAGACTAGTGAGGAGGAGATGATCACGGCCAGCGGTACCGGTCGCGGGCGCATCCGCCGGAACACGGAGCTACGTGCGCGGCCGCGCATCGATCGCCTCACGATTGCCTCCCAGGCCGAGGAATGACAGGGCACAAACGGGCCGCTTGGCAGTCACCAGGACGCCGGAGCGGGTGGTCAGGTTTGAGCGGAGAGGGCGCGGATCGCCTGGGCGATGCGTGCTGGTGCGGCAGCGGGCGGGATCAGGAGAGCGTTCGGCGGGGCTGTCGCCGCCCCGCCCGCCGTGATGATGAGGAACTGCTGATGCGGGTAATCTCTGGCCGCGCTCACTGCCCGCGCGGCCGCTGCGGCCGTCGTGATGATCAAGCCGCACTTGCGCTGGGCGAGCGTGCTGATCATGGGCGAGATATCGGACGGGCCGGTGTCGGGAAGGTAGCTCACCATCACACGAGTGGCCAGCGATGCGGACTGCATCGCCGTCCACACCGGAGCGGCCGGCGTCCCGGGAACAACGCCGCTCGGGTCGGTCAGCAGGCACGCGGACACATGCAGGTACTGCCGTGCCTGCGGCTCAGGCGCGCGGTGCACGGTCAGTAGCGGCACGGCAATTCCCGCCGCAGCCGCCGCGAGGGTCATCATGCCGATCCACAACCAGACACGTGCGAACATCGGCCTGCCCCCCGGTTTGTGAGCTTGTGAGGGTTTGCGCGCTGCCCCGTGATCAGGCATCGGCGATCCCCCGAACCTGGCATTCCCACCGTTCACGGCAGCGCCTCCGTTCGCGACCGTCCACAAAGCCACTCCGACAGTCACTGCAGCAAGCGCAAGACCGACTAAAAAGGAAATAACAGAACCCCACACCTTTTGGGAAGACCTCACTTTCCTCGACGCCAAATTTCCGCCCGTCCCTTGACAGCGCCGAAGAATTGAGTCATCTTAGATACCCCAGTTTGCGCGGAACGCCTGCCGCGACCGCTCCGGAGCGGACAGCCGATGCCCTCGCGGTAAAAATTCTCGGCCCAGAACGCGGTGCCGACGTTGGGAGCGCGAATCGACTTGGGATTAAAGTTCGGATAGGGAGATCGGCTCTGTATGGCCAGGATGACCTCGGGCCGCAGTGCAGGGGGAGTCCTCGTGCCGCGAGCATGACGCCGTCAAGTGCGAAGTGGCCCACGCGCAGGAAGCGGTTGCTATAGATCGCATTGTAGCCACTATCAGTTGGCCCGACGCCACCACTGGTCCGTGAACTTACTCGTCGGCTCATCGGAGAAGGCATTGCAGCTGAGCATGCGGTGAACAGGGTAGTGGGCTGGACCAGCCGGACGGCTCAAGAAGTCCCGGGCTCGTTATCGTTAGCTGGCAAGTTGCGCTTCTTGCGAACTTGCCTTGGGCCTAGGTTACCTTTCGGCGACGGCGCGCAGCAGGTCTAGCCTGGTCCGTTCAAACTTCTCAGGCAATCGGTCGATGACCTTGATGAGCAGGTCTCCTTCGGCCCGTCGAGTGCCGGGTCGTATGCCGGAGTTAAAGCAGGATTTGCACTGGATGACGTCTGCGGCGAACGGAATGGCGCCGAAACAGTTGGGGCACTCACCGTACAATCGAGAATGGGCTCCGGTTCCAGTGTACCCCCATCGGAGATCGCCGGTGCGTATTTCGCTGTCTCGGAGAACCCGGCGGCTGTGGTCGGGCATCTCGACCGTGATAAGGTGTGTCTCGGCGGCATCTTCACCGCCGCGGTAGATCCAGTTGCAGGTATCCGGTTGTGATACCAGCCAGCGCGCGATGGTGCGCACAGTGCGCGGCCCCATAGCACGGGGAATCGTGGGTGTGATGTCTGGTTTGGCCTGTGCGCCCCACCGGGTCGCTGCATTCATGAGACGACGAAGGTGGACATCGAGCGGCTGGAAGCCGGGGCCTGTTCCTCGCCGGGCGCGGCGAGTGGTGCGGGCATGTCCGCGTATCGCTCGTCATGGACGCGGAGTAGCTCGGCCAGGAACGCCGCAATGCGATGCGCTTCGTCGGAGGACCCCAAGCGAAGGGCGCACGCAGCATGGGCCCAGAGTGTGAGGAGAGCGGCTGCAGGGAGGCGCACCTCGGGATGACCAATCCAGTGAGCGAGCAGTCCTTCGATCTCTCTTAGGAGTTCGCCGGGGAGAGACTGCGGTGGAGTGGGTGCCACCGGTTCGTCTAATTCATGCAGGCGTCGCCGTGTCCACCCGTAGCGCGTCCCAGATCCCGGGCAAGGGCTGGACGATGCCGAAGCCGGTCAGCTGCCCGATGCCGATCCAGCCGGACCAGATGGCGACCGCGGCAGGCAGCGCGAGGACCAGCAGTGGCCATGAGCGGACCGGACGTACGGACCGGGCGGCGTCCGTCCTGGATTCTGGTCCGGCGCTCAGGACGTTCGCGGACCAGCTATCACGCGCGTTTAGTTCATTGTTCACAGGTTCCACGTCTCCTCCCGGCTTGTCCGCGTCAGTACAGGTCGCCTCGGCGCCGCTTTGCCTCGATGGCCCGTTGCACTTGCAGGTCCGCGGCGTAGCGGTCCAGCATCGAGCGGTCTTTCCAGCCCATGAGCCGCATCAGATCGCCTTCGGACCCGCCGCCATGGAGCCACTCGTGAGCGAAGGTGTGCCGAAACATGTGCGGGTAAGCGACCGGGTCATACCCGGCTTCATCGGCGCGCCGCTTCACCATACGGTAGACACCTGAGCCCGTCATCGGGCCGCGGTTGCGGGTGCCTAGCCACAGCGCCGGCGAGGACTCTGCCCGGCGGTGCGACCGGCGCGCCCGCAGGTACGCGGCGATAGCCTGCGCCGTGGTGCCGGAGAGCGGGACGATCCTGCCCTCGTCCTCGGCACGGGCGCCCTTGAGCGGAACGACGCGGACGTACGGGCGGGCGATCACATCCATGGGCAGGTCGTCGAGCCGCTGCTGGACAAGTTCGGTGCGGCGCACGCCTTCGGTGAGCATGCGGATGATGGCGTGGTCACGGGCCCGTTCGAAGTCACGGGCGGTCCCGCCGCCAGTGACCTTCAGCAGGTCCTTGATGAAGTCCGCCGCCAGGGTGGCCGGGCGGGTCTTGACCGGGGCATAGCGGGCCAGCCCGTCGGTGTACGGGTGGGGGTGGCCGTGCTCGGCTTCCAGCCAGGTGAACAGGTGGCGCAGGTTGCGCTGCTTGGTGTTCGTGCCGCCCTGCCCGTACTCGCCGCAGTACCAGCGGAAGAACCGGTTCAGCGCGGCCGTGTCGCAGCCGGTGAAATCGGTGTCGAGCCCTGAACGGGCCATCCAGGCGCTCAGCGCGACCGCGGCGTCCCGGTAGGCCGAGATCGTGTCCTCCTGGAACGGCCGCTTGTGCCGGTTGGTCCGCGACCGCAGCCATTGGCCGAACTCGCTGATCATCAGCTGCCGCAGATCCTCAGGCGA
>DASRFJ010000092.1:0-45215 GCA_035651595.1 Streptosporangiaceae bacterium
ACAGCTCGATATCGTGCTTGCCAGGAGTTAGGAGCACGATGGAGCCTTTCGACCCGACCAGGCCGAACATCGCCAGGGTCTGGGACTTCTGGCTGGGCGGGAAGGACAACTTCGCGGCGGACCGCGAGCTTGCCAGGAAGATGCTCGCGATCCACCCGGTCTCCGCGCAGATGGCACAGGAGAACCGCCGGTTCCTCGGGCGCGCCGTCGGCTACGTGGCCCGCCTCGGCGTCCGGCAGTTCATCGACGTCGGCGCCGGGCTGCCCACGGCGCTGAACACGCACGACATCGCCCGGCGCGTGGATCCCGAAGCGCGCGTGGCCTACGTCGACAACGACCCGATCGTGATCTCGCATGCCCGCAGCCTGCTGGCGACGAGTCCCGGCGTGCTCGCCGTGCCCGGCGACATGCGCGACCCCGAGCGGATCCTCGCCGATGCCGGGCTGGTCCAGCTCATCGACCTGGCCGAGCCGGTGTGCGTTATCTTGTCGGCCGTCCTGCACTTCGCGGATGCCGCGACCGCCCGCGACGTGGCGGCCGCGTTCGCCGCGGCGGTGGTCCCCGGCAGCTACCTGATCATCTCCGTCGGCTCCGGCAGCCGGTCCGAGGGGGACACCTTCACCTCGGCGTACACGGCGGCGCGGCTGTACATCCACTCCACCGAGGAGATCCGCGGGTTCTTCGACGGCCTGGACCTCGTGCCGCCGGGGGTGGTGCCGGTGCCGTCCTGGAATGGCGATGGCGCGGCGGCGAACTCGATGCCGCGCACCGCGACGTTTATCGGCGGAGTGGCGCGCAAACGCTAAGCCGCTACCGGGCTGCCCGGCGCAAGCCGAGGCCGGCGGTCAGCTTGGTCAGGTGGAGCAGGACCAGGGGCAGCCCGAGCAGTAGCAGGCCGGGGTCGATCACGGTCAGGGTGACGGCCCCGGCCACCTCTGCGATCACCAGCGGCCCGGTGACCAGCAGGTTCCTGAGCGCGAGGCTGACAGCCAGGGACCATCGGTCCAGCGGGCTCGTGCTCGGGCGGGACGCTTCGCTGGCCAGCTGGATCAGGTAGCCGAGCGCGCTGAGCGTGATCAGCAGCGCGGCCAGGCACAGGCCGAGGCCTACGCGCCCGGACGGCCCGGCGGCTCGCGCGAAATGGCGGGCCTCGACGAGGCCGAGCGCGACCGCGGCGAGCGGGACGCCGAGGGTGGTCGTGGTTCGCGTCCACCGTCCGGTGCGCAGCGCGAGCAGGAACTCGCGCACCACCCGGTCTTCGCCGTCGCGGCGCCAGCGGTCCAGCGCGACCGACGCCGCCCGGATCGCGGCAGGCAGCGTGATGACCGGCAGCGAGGCGATCAGCAGCACCAGGTTGAGCGCGAGCACGTTGAAGGCCGCGCCGAGCGCGGCCATCAGCCGCGAGGACCAGATTCCCGCCACGGCCTAATCCCTTCTGCCCGGTGAGCGTGATGCCCTGGATGAACGACTTCTGGGTGAAGAAGAACAAGATGACGATCGGGGCGGTCGCGGCGGTGGCGCCGGCCATCACCCAGGCCCAGTTCGTCGTGTAGGTGCCGAGGATCTCCGCGAGGCCGAGCGAGAGCGGGTACTTGCCGGGGTCGCTGATGTAGATGAGCGGGCCGAGGTAGTCGTTCCAGCAATAGATGAACTGGAACAAGATGACCGAGGCAAGGGCGGGCTTGGCCAGCGGCATGATCACCCGGCTGTAGATCCAGAACTCGTTCGCGCCGTCGATGCGCGCCGCCTCCGACAGCGAGGACGGGATCGTCATGAAGAACTGGCGCAGCAGGAACGTGCTGAACACCGAGCTGCCGAAGAACGTGGGCACCTCCAGCGGCAGGTAGCCGCCGGTCCAGCCGAACCGCTTGTACATGACGAACAGCGGGATCAGCGTGCAGACGAACGGCAGGATCATCGTCAGCAGCATCACGTAGAACACCACGTTCCGGCCCGGCCAGCGCAGCCGGGAGAAGCCGTAGGCGACCAGGCTGCTCGACACGCAGACGCCGACGATCGTCACGGCCGCGTACAGGAACGTGTTCCAGAAGTACCGGAAGAACGGCTGCGCGGCGAACAGCTCCGAGTAGTTGCGCCACAGGAACGGGCGCGGCCACCAGACGACCGGCATCGCGATCGCCTGGTCCGCGGTCTTGAACGAGGAGCTGACCATCCAGACCAGCGGCAGCGCGAACATCACGCTGAGCGCGATGAGCACGGCGTGCTTCGGCAGACTGGCGCGGAACGTGTGCGGGGCGGCCATCGGCGGTTACCTCGCCTCGTTCTCGTAGTGCACCCAGCGCCGGGACGTCCGCAGCAGCACGACGGTGACCAGCAGGACGAGGATGAACAGCAGGAACGTCATCGCGGAGGCGTAACCGAGGTGCAGGTAGGTGAACGCCTGCTGGTAGTAGTACGTGACGAAGAACATCGTCGAGCTGCCCGGTGAGCCCGGCGGGTTCTCGATGACCTGGGCCTGGGTGAAGTACTGGATGGACAGGACCAGCGACATGATCACGTTGAACAAGATCACCGGGCTGATCATCGGGATCGTCACCTTGCGCAGCCGCTGCCAGGCGTTCGCGCCCTCCAGGTCGGCGACCTCGTACATTTCCCGCGGTACGCCCTGAAGCGCGGCCAGGTAGATCACCATCGGCTGGCCCAGGCCCCACAGGCCGAGCAGGATGAACGAGGGTTTGGACCAGCTGATCGAGAAGAACCAGGCCGGGCCGCTGACGTGCACGTCCGACAGCAGCGAGTTCACGATGCCGAACGACGGCTGGAAGATCCAGACGAAGATCATCGACGAGGCGATAACCGGGACGATCGACGGGATGTAGAACAGCGTCCGGTAGAACGCCTGGCCCCGGACGTTCATGTTCAGCAGCAGCGCCAGCCCGAGCGCGGCCGCCGTGGACAGCGGCACCTCGATGGCCGTGTAGTAGAAGGTGTTGAACAGTGCGGTGCGGAACACGGGGTCGTGCGCCAGCGTGCTGAAGTTGGCCAGCCCGGTGAAGGTCGGGTTGCCGATCCCGGTGAACCGGGTGAACGCGTAATAGAAGGTCGCCGCGAACGGGTAGAGGTAGAACGCGCAGAACCCGATGATCCACGGGCCGATGAACAGCAGCCCCAGGCGGGTCTGCCGCCACTTCTGGGTGAACCTGATCATGTGCGTGGTCTGCCTCTACCTCGTTCGGTCGGTGCCTTTCGCCGGCGTTAAGCGCCAGTCGCGTTGTTGGCCTGGTCGTCAATGTAAGTAAGCGCCTGCTGCCAGGTCTTAGTTTTCTCGGCTATCGCTTCCGAAGCAGTGGCCTCGGCGGTCTCGAACTCGGACTCGGTCGGGGTGAGCTTGGGGGTCTGCGACAGCGGACTCGACATCTGCTCGATGAAGACGTTGAGCCATGGGTTGGCGCCGATCCAGGACTTGAAGGCCGGTTCCTGGGCGACCGACGGCGACGTCGGCATCCACCCGCCCTTCGGCAGCATCGTGGAGATGAAGCTCTGGTTGCCGAAGCCGGTCAGCCACGCCATGAACTCGAAGGCCTGCTGCGGATGCGCCGCGCCCTTCGGGATGATGTTGTAGTTGCCCTGACCGAACGTGCTCGGCCCGCCGACCGTGCCGGGGAACGCGACGACCCCGAAGTTACTGCTCATCGTCGAGTTGGTCACCGGGATGTTCTGTGCGCCCTCCCACGGGCCGGACATGAAGAAGCCCTCCTTGCCGGCCACGAACACGTCGGCGTCGCCGCCGGCCACGGTGCCGTAGGCGCTTTCCAGCGCGGAGACCTGCGAGTACGGGTACTTGCTGTAGGAGGCGAGGAACTGGGCCTCGGCCTGGGCCCCTGGGCAGTTGGCGAGGTTGTACTTGCCGGCCGAGTCGAAGCAGTTGACCGCGCCGAAGAAGCTGTCAAAGTACTCCATGCCCTGCTGGTAGAGCGGGTAGAAGCCGATCTGCTCGACCTTCCCGCCGCTGATCTTCCACTCCTTGTCCTGATCCGCGAACAGCTGGGACAGGGTGGTCGGCGGCGCGCTGACGCCGGCCGCCTTGAGCATCGACTTGTTGTAGTACAGCGCCCACGAGTTCATGCCCATGGGCAGCGCGTACATGCTGCCGTTGTACTCGCCGCCCTGCTGCGCGATCGGGTACAGCCAGCTCTGCAGGCCGGCGTACTTGCCGGTCAGGTACGGGGCAAGCGACTGGGCCTCGCCGTTGGCGGCGTACTGGCCGAGCACCGGATTCCACTCGGTGAACACGTCCGGCGGGTCGCCGGCCGCGATCTCCGACTGGAGCTTCGCGTCGCCAGTGGCGCTGGGAATGTTGGCCTCGGTGACGTGAATGCCGGGATGGGTGGCGTTGAACTGGCTGATCATCTGCTGCAACAGCGTCAGCGTGTTGCCCGACCACATGGTCTGCCAGGTGACGTTGACGACGACGCCGGACGTGCTGGTGCTGCCGCTGTTCGCCGTGGACGCAGCGGGGCCGCCGCAGGCGGTCAGGGCCAGCAAGCCAGCGCTGACCGCGCCGATCGTGAGTGTGGACGCGCTGGTCAGCCGGCCGGCGCGGCCATTAAATAGTCTGTACTTCACGAGATGCTCTCCTCTATTTCTCTTGGCGTGCATCAAGTGGCGACCGTGCGGGCGGGGCAGCGGCCCGCACGGTACCCGTGGGGCGCGGGGGGACCGTCCCCCCGCTTGGGATCGGTGGCGGTGCCGCGCTTTCCCTGATGATCAGCTCGGGTTGCGGGCGCGGCCCCGGTGAGATGGGCGGGTGCGGGGTGAGCAGTGCCTGGAGCAGAGCGAAGCAGGATCGGCCGGCCTCCGCGTAGTCGAGCCGCACCGTGGTGAGCGCGGGCGTGAGGAACGCCGCGGCCGGGACGTCGTCGAACCCGACGACGCTGACCTGGCCGGGGACGTCCCGGCCGGCTTCACGCAGCGCGCGCATGGCGCCGACGGCCAGGTCGTCGTTGCCGCACAGCAGGGCGGTCACCGCGGGATCCGATGCCAGGGCCCGCGCTGCCTCGTAGCCCGACTGCGGCGTCCAGCCGCACTGGACCGGCTCGGGCACCCGAGTGCCCGCGTCGGTCAGCGCTGCCAGCCAGCCCGCCTTGCGCTGGCTGGTGTGGGTGGAGGACGGGATGCCGAGGTAGTGCACGGTCTGGTGGCCGAGGCCGAGCAGGTAGCGGGTCGCGTCAAGCGCCGCCTTCCGGTCGTCGACCCAGATCCAGGGCTGGCCCTCGCCCTCGTCCTCGGCCGGCGTCTCGACGAGCGCGGCCATCGGCACCGTCGGCGGCACGGCCGCCAGCGCCATCGTCCCCGGTACGTCATAGGCGATGACGATCAGCGCGCCGCCGGGCTCGACCGCCCGGGTGACCGCGTCCGTGACCTCGGCGGGGTTGGCCGACTCGACGACACGGACGCCGACCGCCAGTCCGGCGGACCTGGCGGCTTCCTCGATGCCTCGCAGCGCCGCGGTGTACCCGTAGAGGGTGGTGTTCGGGGTGAGGACGGTGACCGACTGGACCGGGCCGCCGGCCAGCGCGCGGGCCGCCCGGTTGGGCCGGAAGCCGAGCTGGTCGATGACCCTGCGGACATGCTCGCGCGTGGTTTCCCTGACGCTCGGGTGGCCGTTGATCACGCGGGAGACGGTCTGGTACGAGACGCCCGCGGCGGCCGCGACGTCCCGGATGCTCGCCTGGCGGGTTGCGGGCGAGGTCTCCCTTGTGTGACCGGTCACATCCATGCCAGGATTGTGACCGGTCACAACAATGGCGTCAAGGGGCTCGCAAGTCACGATTTAACGCCCCCGACACGCGTCCGACACGGAGGTCCGCTTGGCCGCACGCACAGAACGCCCTGGCGAGGTCGCTATTTCATGGGCGGATGACGCCATCGAGGTGCGGATCGATGTCGACGGCGGAGGGCTGGCGCGGATCACCCGCCTCGGGGTTCCCCGAGCCGCCGACGCCGACGTCGACCTTGATGCGGACGCGGACGCGGGCGTCGACGTGGCGCTGCCGCTCCTCGATGTGCTGATCGCGGGGGAGGGCCGGGCGTGGTCCGGCACCCGCTATTGCGAATCCCAGGCCGGCGGCCGGTTCCGGTATACGGGGCACGCGGCCGGCACCGCGGACCGCGGCTGGCGGGAACTGCGGGTCGATCTCGACGACCCGCTGACTGGCTTGCACGCCGAGGTGTTCCTGAGCCTGCTGACCGGCGCGGGTGCGCTTCGTTCCTGGGTGCGGCTCACCAACCGCGGCACCGAGCCGGTGACGCTCGAGGCGGTCACGTCGTTCCTGTGCGGCGGCTTGTCGAGCGGTACCGATCGGCCGGACGACGTCGCCGACCTGGACGTGATGTGGGCGGAGAACGACTGGCTGGCCGAGGGCCGCTGGCAGTGCCGGGCGCTCCGCGACGCGCTGCCGGACCTGAACCGCGGTGTGCACGGCGGCGATCCGCGCGGCTGCTTCGGCGTCACGGGGACGGGCACGTGGTCGACCGGCACCTACCTCCCGGCGGGGGCGGTGGTAAGCCGGCGCACCGGTCACGCGTGGGCGTGGCAGGTCGAGCACAACGGCGGCTGGCACTGGCAGGTCGGCGAGTGCACCCGCCGGTCCGCGGCCGAAGGCCCGGGACCGACCTACGGCAGGCAGGCGCCGCGGGGCTCGGCCAGCGGCGCTTACCTCGCCCTCCTCGGGCCGGCCGACGTCCAGCACCAGTGGCGGCTCACCCTCGCGGCGGGAGATTCGTTCAGCACGGTGCCGGCCAGCGTCGCGGTGAGCACGGACGGCTTCGAGGGCGCCGTCGCGGGGCTCACCGCGATCCGGCGCGCCATCCGGCGCCCGCATCAGGATCTCGAGCGGCTCCCGGTGATCTTCAACGACTACATGAACACGCTGATGGGTAACCCCACGACGCAGCGGTTGCTGCCGCTGATCGACGCCGCCGCCGACGTCGGAGCGGAGTACTTCTGCATCGATTCCGGCTGGTATGCCGGGCTGGACGAGGGATGGTGGGACACAGTCGGCGCGTGGAAGCCGTCGGCGGACCGGTTTCCCGCCGGGCTCGCCGAGGTGCTCGACCGGATCAGGGACCGCGGGATGGTGCCCGGTCTGTGGCTTGAACCCGAGGTCGTCGGCGTGCACAGCCCGGTGGCCGCCCAGCTTCCCGCCGACGCGTTCTTCCGCCGCGGCGGCCAGCCGGTCGTCGAGTTCGGCCGCTATCACCTGGACTTGCGCCATCCCGCCGCGGTGAAGCACCTGGACGAGGTCGTCGACTTCCTGGCCGGTGACCTCGGCGTCGGCTACCTGAAGCTGGACTACAACATCCTGGTGGGACCAGGACCCGACACCAATGGCGGCAGCGGCGGACCGGTGAGTCCGGGTGCCGGCCTGCTGGCCGCCAACCGGGCACACCTCGACTGGCTCGACGCCGCGCTGGACCGCCACCCGGGCCTGGTGATCGAGAACTGCGCGTCGGGCGCGATGCGCGCGGACTACGCGCTGCTCGCGCGGCTTCAGTTGCAGTCCACCAGCGACCAGGAAGACTACCTGCGCTGCCCGCCGATCGCGGCGGCGGCCCCCGCGTCCATCGCGCCCGAGCAGGCCGCGGTGTGGGCCTATCCGCAGCCGGATTTCACCGATGACGAGATCGCGTTCGCGATGGCCAGCGCGATGCTGGGCCGGATACACCTGTCCGGTTACCTCAACCGGATGAATCCCCGCCAGCGTGCGCTGGTCGCGGACGCCGTCCGGGTGTACAAGTCCGTCCGGCCCGGGATCGCGGCAGCCGTCCCGTTCTGGCCGCTGGGCCTGCCCGGCTGGACGGACCCGTGGATCGCGCTCGGCCTGCGGGGTACCGAGGCAAGCTACCTGACCGTCTGGCGCCGCGGCCAGCCAAGCCCGGCCGGCGCGGCAGGCGCGGCCGGCCCCGTCGACCCGGCCGGCTCGCGGGTCACCCTGCCTGTCCCGCACCTGCGCGGTGCGACGGTGACGCCCAAGGTGCTGTATCCGGCCAGTGCCGCCCGAGACGCCGAGCTGATCTGGGACCGGTATGCCGGCGTGCTGCTGGTAAGCCTGCCCCGGGTCCCGTCCGCCTGCGTGCTCGCCCTCGCCCCCTGAGGCCCCGGGCCGGCCTCGGTAGCGTGGTAAATTTCCCCTTCGTGGTAGCGGGACCCTTCGTTACGCGGGTCGATCTACCACAAGGGGGTAATCGTCCACGTTGCTGAAGGACCTGCCGATGCGCTCCTATCCCGGCAGCCGCACACTGAATTCCAGGCACACACTGCACGCACGCGGCGGCCGGTAGACGGCCAGACGCACCCAGGCGGTCAGCCTAGGTAGTCGTAGTCGTCGTGACTCAGCCGCGTGACCCGCGAGTCGCCGAAGTCCCGCACGTCTCGCAAGTCGCTCAAGTTCCGGAAGTCGCGGCCGACCACCATGTCGCGCAGGTGCCGCACCTGCCGGACGCCGGCCGTCGCGGCCAGCCCCACCGCGGCGCCGGCCACCAGGATCGACCCGCCGATCAGCGCGAGCCCGCCCACGATGTGCCCGAACAGCATCAGGAAAATCGCGACGATGAACGCGAGCGGCACCACCGCTACCAGCGCGAGGGCGACTACCACGGCAGCTATCGTCGCCTTGGCCGACCTGTTCATCCCGCGCGCCCCGTACCAACCGGCCATCTGGCCCCTCCTCGGAGAAAAACCAACCATCCATACGATATATCGCGTTAGATGGACATGCAAACGATCAATGATCGATGAGCTTGCGCAGCAGCCTGGTCAGCTGAAGCCGCTCCTTCGGCGCGAGTGGCGCGAGCACCCGCTCCTGAACCTCGTCCACCACGGAGTCGAGCACGCGGAGCTGTTCGCCGCCGGCCGGGGTGATCGAGACGATGTTGCGGCGCAGGTTGGCGGGATCGACGGCACGCCGGACAAGGCCGAGCCGCTCTAGCTCGCCGAGGAGAGTGACCATGTCGCTGCGGTCGATGCTCGTGCTCCGCCCGAGGTCGGCCTGGCTGACCGGGCCGGACTCCTCGAGGGCGGCCAGCACTCGGTAGTGGTAGCTGCGCAGCCCGGTGCCGCTGGCCGCGAAGCCGTCGACAAGCAATCCGTGCGAGCGCGCGTATGCCCGGCTGATCAGCCACGTCGGCCGGTCTTCGATCCGGGACGGGGCGGCCGGGGTGAACGCTTGGCGAGGCGGCCGGTCGGGCATGCCACCGAGCGTAGCAGTTGCGGGGAACACCAACATAGGTTATGTTGGCACTACCAACATTGGTAGCACCAACATAGGAGCTCGCGATGGCAACCAAGACCCAGACCCAAACCCAGACCCGAACCGCAACCGCCCAGCGCAGCGTCCTGCTGATCGGCAGGAGCCAGCTCGTCCTCGACGAATCCGTCGCCGGTCTCCGCGGCCTCGGCTACACGGCACAGGGCACGAACGACTTCAGCAACGTCACGGAAAGGTTCGATCCGCGGACGCTCGACCTGGTCGTGTTCGGCGGTCAGGTCCCCCCGGACCGCAAGGCGGAGCTGAGGAAAGAGATCGGCGACATCAACCCGCGGATCATCTTCGTCCAGGGCCTGGCCGGCATCCCGGGCCTGATCATCAGCCAGGTGCAGGGCGCGTTCAGCGAGCCGGATCCAGCCGCCGCACCCAGCTACGACGCGGCCGGCCGGGCGATCCGGCTGACCCTGCCCGCCCCGGCCGAGGTCACGGTGACGCTCTGGTGGGGTACCTCGTTCGTGCCGCCCGACCCGAGGAGCGACTCGCGCCAGGTCCGCCACGGCCGGCTCCCCAGCGGCGATCACCTGGTGCCCATCCCGGCCCATATCCCGCGGACGGCCGCGTTCGCAACGGTGCGGATCGACGACGCGCTCCACTCCTTCAGCATCGCGGGGTGAGGATCGCGTCGGCGGGGCTCCTAGGCTGACCAGCGTGGAACCTGCCGTGATCAAGCCCGCGTCCGAATCCGTCGTGCTTCGCGCACGCCAGCTGACCGCCGCGCGCAGACGCGCCACCGCGCTCCTCGTCGCGGTGACGGCCCTGTTCATCGGCGTTACCGCGGCTGGTGTGCACGGGACCCTGCTCGGATACGTCCAGGCAGGCGCCGAAGCATCGATGGTCGGTGGTGTCGCGGACTGGTTCGCGGTGACTGCCCTGTTCCGCCGCCCGCTGGGCCTGCCGATTCCGCACACCGCGCTCATCGTCGAGCGTAAGGATCAGTTCGCCGCCACCCTCGGCCAGTTCGTGCAGGAAAACTTCCTCAACGCGGACGTTCTCGCCGAGCGGATCCGCGCCGTCGGCCTCGTGCCGCGGCTGGCCGCCTGGCTGACCGACGAGGCCAACGCCGCCACCCTCGCCGGTCACGCCGCGGATCTGGTGGTGACGGTGGCCGATGCCCTGCGCGCTGAGGACGTGCAGGGCGTGATCACCGCCGAGCTGACCCGTGTGGTCGACGCGGTCGAGGTGGCGCCGCTGGCCGGGCGGGCGCTGCGGGTCGTCATCGCCGGCGGCCACCACGGCGATCTGTTCAACACCATCGTGTACGCCGCCGACCGGTATCTCGGCGATCACTACCCTGAGCTTCGTGAGCGGTTCGAGGGCGAGTCACCCCGCTGGGTGCCCGACGCGGTGTACCGGCGGGTATTCGACCGGATCTACAACCGCCTGCGCCAGCGCCTGGTCGCGATGGCCGCCGATCCCGAGGACGAGGCCAGGCAGCAGTTCGAGGCGTGGATCGTCGGTCTCCCCGACCGCCTCGAGACCGACCCGGAGCTGCGTGAGCGCGGGGAACGCCTCAAGCGCGACGTGCTGGGCAGCGCCGGGCTGCGGGACTGGTCCGGGTCGCTGTGGCAGAAGGCCAAGGACGCCCTGCGGGCGCAGGCGGCCGACCCGGACTCCGAACTGCACCGCCGGCTGGCCGAAGCCCTGGTCACGCTCGGCGGGCGCCTCGCGTCGGACCGGCGGCTTCAGGACGGCCTTGAGCGCATGGTCGAGTCGGGCGCCAGGGCGGTGGCCGACCGGTTCCACGACGAGCTCGCCGGCCTTGTCACGGGGACGATCCAGCGGTGGGACGCCACGGAGACGTCGAGCCAGCTGGAACTGCTCCTCGGGCGTGACCTGCAGTACATCCGCATCAACGGCACGGTCGTCGGCGCCGGCGTGGGACTGGTCCTGCACGCCGTCGCCCAGGCCCTGACCTGATAGGACCGGGAAGACCGTCATCCAGAACTCGGGACACGGTCCGCACGTGGATCAGCCGGAGCAGTTCCGCGCCGCGTTGCTGGCGCACCTGACCGGCTCGGGGTTGGCAGCGGGCTGCTCGGTGTGGCGATCGCGCGCGGCGCCAGTGAACTTGCCGGGCTCGGCGTGGGCGCGGCCGTCCAGCTTGGCGCCGGCTCGGTCGGCGGTCTGTCCCGAACGACATGGGCTGGACTGGCCGGGCGCTGCGCCGGGATGGGTGCGGAACGGCCCGGGTGGCCGATCCCGGCCAGCACTCCTGATACGGCGGCGGCGCACACGACGACCGCGCCGCCCGCGGCGAGCCGGCGTCGCCAGCGGAGCCGGCGGCCCCGCGTCATGATCTGGTCGACGTCTATGCTCTGCCAGGATGGCTGCTCCGCCCGGAGCGCGCGGCGCAGCGTGTCGAGATCGGTCATGGCTCAGTCACCGCCCGGACAGACTCGTGGGTGTCGTTATCGGCGGCCACCCGGAGCTTGGCCAGTGCCCGGGAGCTGGTGCTCTTCACCGTGCCGAGCGTGATGCCCAGGTCGCGAGCCACGGCGGCTTCCGGCAGGTCGAACAAGTAGCGCATGATGACCACCGCCCGCTCCCGCAGCGTCAGCCGGCCGAGCGCCCCGATCAGCCATTGGCGCAGCGCGACCTCCTCGGCGAGGTCGGTGCGCGCAGGCTGTTCCGGCACGTCGTCGGTCGGGTACTCGTGCAACGGCCGCCGCCATTTGTCGGTCACGTAGTTGACCAGCACCCGCCGTGCGTAGGCGAAGGCATCGTCGCGGCGCACCCGGGACCACGCGGCGTACGTCCGCGCCAGCGCCGCCTGCGCCGCGTCCTCCGCGGCGTGACGGTCACCGGTCAGCAGGTAGGCGGTGTGCAGCAGCCCGCCGAAGCTTGCCCCGGCGAACTGTACGAACTCCTCGTCACCGCGCCCCTTCCCGAATGTCCCCACGTGTGCATGTACGGCCGGCGGCCCCGAAAGGTTGCTGCCGTGACGGCACAACTTTCCCGGCGCTCACCCGTATTTCCCGGTACCAACCCCGATAGCGGACTTCTGGGAGGAACGCATGGAATCCACACGGTGGCGGCTGCCGCGCAGGTTCGCCTGGGTACTGGGCACGGCCGCCGGGCTGGCGCTGGCCGGCGGCGGCGTCGCGATCGCCGCGGCCGGCCCGGGTCACTCCCAGGCGCGGCACGTCTCGGCTGCTGGCAGCCCGGCCCCGGTCCCCAGCCCGCCGCGCGCGACCGTCCCGGCTCCGGTCGCCAGCGCGACCGGCGCGTCCACCTCGGCCCCGGTGCCGGTGCCCAGCCACGCGGCCACGTGTCCGCCGGCCCCGGTAGCGAGCGCGCCGGCCACCGTCGCGCCGATCCCGGTCCCGAGCCCGAAGGGCGCCGTCGCGCCAGCCCCGGTCGCGAGCCCGCCGGTCGCCAGTACCCCGGTCCCGGCACCCAGCGGCGCGGTCCCCGTACCCAGCCCGACGGCCACCTGCCCGCCGATGCCGGCCCCCGCCCCGCCAACCGCGAAGGCGCCTTCGCCCGTCGCGTCGACGACCTCCTAAACAGGCTCACCGCGTCGCGGTCTGCCACGCGAATCCATCCGGGTCGGTGAACGGCGCGGCGTCGCTGTCGATGCTGAGCCGATGCGATCCGGTGCCGTCGGGAGACACGCCGGCGTCCTTGGCGAGGGCGCGGCGTGCGTACAGTCCGAACCGGACAGCACTCGACGGCGTCGCGAACTCGACATACTTGCGGCCGAAGCTCTTCCCCACGGCCAGGCCGTGGTCAACGTAGAAGCGCTTGCTCGCGGCGACGTCAGCGACCCCCAGCAGCAGCACGATCTGGTCGATCTGCCGGGTGGCCGGACCGGAGTCCTTCTTCGACGCGGTCGCGATCTTCCAGAGCGTCCCGTCGGGGGCCTGCACGACGCCGCCATAGCCCCACAGCGACTTGGCGGCGGGCTTCACCGTCGTGGCGCCGGCGTCCAGGGCTGAGTTGATGAAACCGTCGACGGTAGCGGGTTGCGACACGGTGAGCGACATCGTGAACCCGCGGAATCCGGTCGTCGGGCTGTCCGTGGCACGCAGGCGCACCTGCTCGCCCAGGCCGAACGCGGCGGTGTAGAAGCGGTCGGCGGCCGAAGGGTCGGCCACCTCGAGAGTGACAGATTCGATGGAAGTCATGTCACTCACGCTAACCAGCGCCCGGTGACCTGCGCTTCTCCGATCCTGATCGGTCTGGCCGCCCGGCGGGCAGTGGAGGGCTTCGATGGGCGGGGACGGTCCCGGTAACGTGGTGTTTTTGCCTTTCGTGGTAACGCGGCCCTCGCGTGCGGGGGTTGATCCTCCACGAAGGGCAAATCGTCCACGTTGCTGACGGGCCTGCCGGACGCCCCCCGTTATTCACTGGAGCCCTCGCCAAAGATATGGCCTATCGGATAAGAACGACTGGGATCCGAAGAAGGAGGCTCACGAGCGTGCGAAGTCTGCCGGCGAACCTTGCGCGCCGGAGCTTGCTTGACCATCCGGCGGGTTTCCGGGTCTTCCGCGGCACCGGTCTGTTCGACCGCATCGGCGGCGAGCCGGCCATCGGCAGGCTGGTCGACCTGCTGTATGCGGGGATCGAGAACGACGAACTGCTGCGCCCGCTGTTCCCGCGTGACCTCGCGGGCGGCAAGTCGATACAGCGGCTGTTCTTCGCCGAATGGCTCGACGGTCCCTGCCGCTACAGCGAGCAGGCGCATGCGGGCCTGCGGCACACCCACGACGGAGTGCCGGTCACGGCCGCGCTCGCAGGCAGGTGGCTGGGTCATTTCCGCCGGGCGCTGGACGGCGCGATCGCGGCCGAGAGCGACCGCGCGACGATCTATGCGCAGGTCCATTCCCTCGCCAAGGCCCTGGTCAGCGAGCAGGTGGCCCCGGCCAGGCCCGCCGGGCAAAAACATAGCGGTCCGACCCCGGTGGCGTGGTGCGGTATCGGCGCCCGGAGCGTGGCACGGGCACGGGACCTCGCGCATCGTGGTGATGTCACAGGGCTCGGCGCGGCACTGGCCGACGCGCCCGATCTGGTGCTTGCGTCGTACGCGGCGGCGATCATGCAGGCCGCCGCGCTGGCTGGCCGCGCCGAGATCGTACGGTTGCTGCTCGATCGCGGCGTCGGACCGGACCATCCCTTTCACCTTCCGGTGCGCGTCACAGGGGCAGCGTTCGAGCGAGTGATATTCGTGACCCCGCTGTGCGCGGCCCGAATGAAACGTCGTCCCGCGGTCGAGACGCTGCTGCTGGCGGCGGGTGCCAGCGAGGACGTGTTCACGGCGGCGTTCCTCGGCGACCTCACCTCGCTCGAGCGGATGCTCGCGGCCGACCCCGGCCTTGCCCGGGCGCCGGATCCGGCGGTCGACGTCCTGCACATCACGCCCGTGGAGCACGCGGTCGCGGGCGGGCAGGCCGCGGCGCTACGGCTTATCTTGCGCCACGTCGAACATCAGGGCCATGTCCGGGCGTTGCGCGGCGCCGCCGCGCAGGGCAGCCTCGCGATGACCGAACTGCTGCTGGCACACGGTGCGGACGCGACGCGGATCGGCGTCGGGCGCTGGGTCCTCCATCCGGAGCTCGCTCCGCTGCTCGCCGGACGGGGCGCCAGGATAGACTCCGCCGGCTCGTGGATCCGGGCGAGCTGCACCGGAAATCAGGGCCGCAAGGACGACCCCGAGTATGTCCGTGCGCTGCTGCGCCACGGTGCCCGCGCGACCGATCGCGGGGCCGGCTACGCGACCGCCCTGCACCATGCCGCCAGGGCGGGCTTCCTGCGGACCATCGAGGTACTCATCGAGCACGGGGCAGATCCCGGGGCCCGCGACGCGCGGGGCCGCACGCCGCTCGACTGGCTGGCACAGGCGGCGCCTTCGGTGCCGCGAGCCGCGGTCCGGAACCTGATCGCACCCGGCTGATCGCGACCGTGAACTCCGTCTGGGGCTGCGATGAAGTACGGGTGTAACGCGACCCGAGTTAGCGGCCTCCGGAGGGCTTTGGCATGAAGAAACCCGTGGTGCTCGGCCTGACCGACGACGCCGCGCTGATCGAGCGGTCCCGCACAGAACCCGAGGCGTTCGCGGCGATCTTCGACCGGCACGCGACGGAGATACATCGTTACGCCGCACGGCGGCTCGGTGCCGCGCTGGCCGAAGACGTGGTCGGCGAGACCTTCCTCGTGGCCTTCCGCCGCAGGGACAGTTACGACCTCGCCTACCGGGACGCGCGGCCGTGGCTGTTCGGTATCGCCACCAACATGATCGGCCGGCATCGGCAGGCAGAGGTCCGGTTCTACCGGGCGCTCGCCAGGACCGGTGTCGACCCGGTCATCGAGTCGCCCGCCGACGACGTGCTGACCCGCGTCGCCGCCGCCAGCCAGCGGAAGGCCATCGCGGCCGGTCTCGCCAAGCTGAGCGCCGCGGACCGCAACACGGTGCTGCTCGTGGACTGGGCGGAACTCAGCTACCACGAGGCGGCAAGCGCGCTGGGCGTGCCGGTAGGCACCGTGCGCTCCAGGCTGAACCGGGCCCGCCGGAAGGTACGCGAGGCGCTCGGCGGCATCAACCCCATCCTGTCTGCTGAGGAGCATGATCGATGACTGACCTGCTGGAGCCGGAGGCTCCCCGGGAGCTCAAGGAGATGCGGGCCGGGATCACCGGCCGTAGCCCCGAGGAGCTGGATAAGGCGCGTGCGCTGCTGTTCGCGGAAATCCACGGCGAACGGCCGGCCAGGCCGGCCCGGCTGGCCCAGCCGCCCCGGTCGGCCCGGCCGCGGCGCTGGGTCCGCCCCGCCCTGGTCGCCGGGACCGCCGTGGCGGCGGCCGCCATCGTGGTGAGCCTGTTGCCGGGCGGTAAGGCGCAGCTGCCGGGCGGTAAGGCGCAGCGCACGTCCCAGCCGGCGGCGCTCACCGCGGCCTACGTCCTGGACCGCGCGGCGTCGGCCGCCGCCGCCACTGCCCAGCCGGTGCCACGCCCGGATCAGTACATCTACGTCACGTCGGTGACGATGTACGTCTCCTCCGAGCTGGGCAACGGCCCGGAAAAGTCCTGGCTGTACCGGACCCGTAGGCAGATCTGGCAATCCGCCGACGGGACGCGGACCGGACTGCTGCAGATCGTGCAGCAGCCGAACAAGAAGCTGCCATGGGGCCCGACCCCGCCAGCACTCAGCGGCAATCCGGTCGACTGGCTGACGCTGCCCCCGCTGGGCTGCCCGGGGGCGGCGCCGGTCCGCGGCACGTACACGTTCCTCGCTTCGCTGCCGACCGATCCCGCGCGGCTTCGCGACTGGCTTTACCGGCACCCGGACGGGCAGAACCCGGCCGACGCGCAAGCCTGGACCGACATCGGCGACATGCTGCGGGAAATGCTCGTGCCGCCGCGCCTGGCCGCCGCGCTGTTCCGGGTCGCCGCCACGATCCCCGGCGCCACCGTGGTGCAGGGCGCGGCCAACGCCATCGGGCAGACCGGCGTCGCGGTCTCCCGGTCCGGGTCGGAGCTCATCTTCGGCTCGCGGACGTATCAGCTGATCGGCGAGCGGTCGGTGCTCACCCGTCCGGTCGCGGGCATGGGTCCGGCCGGCACCGTGGTGGCGTCGACCGCCCAGCTCAAGGAGGCGGTCGTCAGCACGCTGCCCGACGTCCCGAAATCCCAGCAAGACAATGGCGGCCCCGGGCCGGACTGCCGTTTATCCAGGCTCCTGCCAACGTCATCACATATATGCGTGCGTTACCCCAGAAAACATGCAGCTGCTTCGGCAGATTGGCACAGAAGTCCATCAGTGGCTGTGCGCAGATTAAGGACCGCCGCCGTAACCATGACGGCGTGTCATGACGAAAGGAGCACTGCATGCGAACAACAAGGGTACGGAAGGCGCTCATCGGGGTCGTGAGTGCCGTGGCGCTGGCCGGCGGGGCACTTGCCGCCGGGGCGGCGCCGGCGTCGGCCGCGACGTGGCACGGATGCTACGGGTACGGCTGCATCGGCAAGTCTCCCCAGCGCGAGGGCTGCAGCGTCGATGCCACCACGGTCTACGCGGTGTCGGTCTACGACGGCCTGCGGCGGACGCACGTCACGCTGCGGCTGCGGTTCAGCCGCGGCTGCCAGTCGGAATGGGCGACGGTAACCGACAACGGCCGTCCCGACGGCGCCATTTTCTGGATCTATGACCGGGGCACCCACGCGCTCGAGGTCGCGACGACCCAGCGCGCGACGTTCGTCAGGCAATGGCAGACGACCGCGATGGTCGGTGTCGCGAAGACAAAGGCACAGGCCTGCATCGAAGTGCGCGATCGGCATGGCTTCAGCAGGCCGCTATGCACCCCGTTTATCGGTCATTAGACCAAGCACCACTGTCGTTCTGAGAAATTCTGAGAATAAAGGCCCGGCGCGGCGGAAAGTCGCGCCGGGCTCAATTGCCCCAGCGGGCGGTGGCCGCGGCCTGCTCCATGCTGGTCGCCGGCCCCGCGGCGCGTTCGCGCAACAGTTCGCCGGCGAGCGTGTAGCGGGGTGCCTTGGCCGGGTTGGCGCGCGCCTGGGCGACGATGGCGTCGACCAGCGAGGTCGTCATCTCCAGCCGCGGGTACGCGTCGTGGATCGCGGCCGCCTCGTCGTCGGTGACCGGGCCGCGGCCGAAGTCGGCGCCGACGCCGGCCCGCGTGAGGTAGGCCAGCGGCCCGCGGCGTTCCGCGATCCCGGGCGAGGTGTGCAGCGCGATCGCCTCCCAGATCAGCGAGCAATCGCCGTCCGGTACGCCGAGCGGTCCGAGGATCGCGACCGCGGTGTCGGCGCCGTCTACTTCGAAGCGCTGCGCGCCATTGCCCCGGACGGTCAGGCCGATATCGTGCAGCACGCAGGCTGCGAACAGCGCCCGCTCCCCGACGGCCAGCCCTTCGCGGCGCGCGAGCAGCCGCGCGAACAGATAGCTGCGGATGCTGTGGTTGGCGACCGGCGCCGGCTCCTCCGCCCGGACGATCTCCAGCACCGGACCGGTGATCGGATCGTCGGGCAGTCGCAACAACTCTGCGGTCATGACCACGATCGTGCCGGATCGGCAAGGTCGGCCACCAGAGACGGAAATGTCGCGGTTCCCACCATTTCTGCCACGCGCCGCGCGATCCGGGCTCTGGCAGGATTCCAGATATGAGTCATCAGGCCGCGCCGCCGGACATGATCTACATCATCCGGCACGGCGAGAAGCCCGAGGCGCCGCCGCACAAGCGGCCGGCGCACACCCACCGTGGCGTCGATTTCCACGGCAACCAGAACGAGCACTCGCTGCTGCCGCGGGGCTGGCAGCGTTCGGGGGCGCTGGCGGCGCTCTTCGACCCGTCCCGCGGTCCGCTGCGGGGTGATTTGCGCGTGCCCACGATGCTGATCTCGCCCTCGTACGGCGATGAGACCAGCACCGCCCTGCACCGAACCCACCAGACGATCCGGGGCGTTTCGGACCGGCTCGGGATCCCGATCGCCGCCGACTTCGCCAAGGGCGAGGAGCCGGAGCTTGCGGCCGCGCTGGCGAAAAGCGGCCCGGGAGCGGTGCTGATCTGCTGGGAGCACGCCCACATCCCGGTGCTAGCGGCCGCGCTGCCGCTGGTCCGCGGCACCGTCATCCCGACGACGTGGCCCGCCGACCGCTTCGACATCATCTGGACGTTCACGCTCGTCGCCGGCGACGAGTACGCCTTCAGCCAGACCCCCCAGCTGCTCCTGGCCGGCGACACGGCAGCCGTCATCGATGCCTAGCCTGTCTGTGTGTCATGTCCCTGATCATCTCCTGGCTCCGGCGATTATCCCGAACGGCCGGTGGTTCCCGGTCCGCGCACAGTGTCACGACCGCACGGGTGCCGCCCCACTCGGCCTCGGTGAGCACGACCGTGGCGCCGTGCGCGGCCGCGATCTCCCGGACGATGGCCAGCCCGAGACCGGCCGAACCGCTGGCCCGCTCGCGGCTGGCGTCCAGCCGGACGAACCGGCCGAACACCCGCTCCCGTTCGGCCGCCGGGATGCCGGGGCCGTCGTCGGCGACCTCCACGACGGTGCCGTCCGGCCCGGTGACGGCGGTGATCCGCACCCGATGGCTGGCGTACCGGACCGCGTTGTCCAGCAGGTTGCGGAAAAGCCGGTACAGGTCCTCGGGGTTACCGGTGGTCGCCGTCCCCGGGGGAACGGACAGCTCGATGGCGAGGCCCGGGGCCGCGGCGGCGGCGCGGAGATCGGTCAGCAGCGCGGTCAGGTCCACCGGCTCGCGGCGCGCGGCGACCTGCCGCGCGTCGGCCTTGGCCAGCACGAGCAGCTCCGCGATGAGCTGTTCCAGTCGCTCGGACTGGCGGGTGGCCCGGCGCGCGATCTCCGGCCAGGACGCGCGGTCTGGGTGGGACAGCCCCACTTCCAGCCCGGTGCGGATGGCGGTCAGCGGGCTGCGCAGCTCGTGTGAGGCGTCGGCCACGAAGCGGCGCTGCCGGGCCGCGGCGTCCTCCAGCCGGGCCAGCATGTCGTTCATCGTGCTGGCCAGGCGGCCGATCTCGTCGTGGGTGCCCGGCTCGGGCACGCGCTGGGTCAGGTCGGCGCTGGTGATCGCCGTGACGGCGGCGCGGATCCGCTCGACCGGCCGCAGCGCGCGCCCCGTCACCAGCCACACGGTGGCGCAGGCGAGTATCAGCAGGGCCGGCACGCCGATGATCAGCAGCCGGGCGAACGTCTGGTCGACTTGGCTGACCAGGTAGGTACGGGTCGTGGCGATGATGGCGACCGGACGGCCGCCAGCCATGACGTGCTCGCCGTAGACGGACAGGTCGCTGGGCAGGACGCGGTTCGCGGCGCGCTGCCGGACCGGCTCGGCCGTGCCCGGCGCGAGCGTGTACAGCGCGGGCAGCCCGGCCAGGTTCCGTGAGGCCGCCAGCACCGTGCCGTCCGGCGCCAGGACCTGCGCCTGGGCGGCCGGGTCGAGCGCCGAAGCGGTTAGCGTCCCGTGGAAGTTGCCGTCGGTCGCGGACTGCTCGATCTGGGTGACGTACGTGCGCAACTGGCCCTGTATCGTCTCGTCGGCAGAATTCAGCTGCAACCGGTACATCACGGCCAGGCCCAGCACCACCGCGGCGGTGAGCGCGAGGCCGGCCACCGCGGTCACCCGGGCGCGCACCGTACCGGGACCCGCGCGCCGCATCAGGCGCCACCAGCCCGCGGTCATGACCGGTCCCGGATGACGTAGCCCTCGCCGCGCACCGTCTCGATCACCGGGGGCGTCCCGAGCTTGCGGCGCAGCCGGTGCATGAGAACCTCGGCGACGGCAAGCTCGCCGTCGAAGTTGACGTCCCAGCAGTGCTCCAGCAGCTCGGTCTTGGGCACCACATGTCCCTTACGCCGCAGCAGGTACTCGAGCACCGCAGCTTCACGGCTGGTCAGGTCCACCGGGGTGCCGTCTCTGCTGGCGGTGCGGCTGGCCGGATCGAGCGTCAGTCCCGCCGCGGACAGAATGGGCGGCCGGGCGCCGAGCGCGCGCCGGGTCAGCGAGCGCAGGTGCGCGAGCAGGACCGGGTAGGAGAACGGCTTGAGCAGGTAGTCATCGGCCCCGCTGTCCAGGCCTTCGGCGTGATCGAGGTCGTCGTCCATCGCGGTGAGCATCAGCACCGGGGTCCACCGGCCCGCCTCGCGCAGCCGCCGGGCCACCTGGTAGCCGTCCAGGCCGGGCAGCATCACATCCAGGACGATGACGTCGTATGCGTGCTCGGTCGCCTTCCACAGGCCGTCGACGCCGTTGTCCGACACGTCGACGACGTAGCCTTCGGCCGCCAGGCCCCAGGCCAGCGCCTCGGCGGTGTCCCGCTCGTCCTCGACAAGCAGCACGCGCATGATCCATCATCCCTCGTCTTGCGGGTCGTGCCGCTGCGCCGGCTGCCCGGCGGGCAGCATGTCCCAGGGCAATTCAACGCCCTCGCCGGCGAGGACGACAAAGACGGCACATGCGACCACGGCGGCCGCGAGTGCGGCCAGCAGCGCGTAGCGGGCCAGTTTTCGCAGCATGGTCATGACGCAAAGGTACGAAGCGGCACCTTTCCGCCCGCTTACAGTGCGGTCCGCGGGACAAGGGATACTGGACGCTCAGGATCCGCGGAGCTGGAGGTGTTGCCGTCGCCATGGTGCGGCTGATCATGCTGTCCCCGCCTGGCGGCGGGAAGGGCACGCACGGCAGGTGGCTGACTCAGCAGACCGGCGCCGCGCACGTTTCCTCGGGAGATTTGCTGCGCGCGGAGATCGCGCGCGGGTCCGACCTCGGGCGCCAGGTCGCCGCGTACACCGCGCGTGGCGACCTCGTCCCGGACGAGCTGATCTTGAGCATCCTCATGCCCGTGGTGGTCGCCGCGGCCCGTGAGACGGGCGGCTATGTGCTTGACGGATTCCCGCGCACGCTGCCGCAGGCGAAGCGCGCCGCGGAACTCGGTGTCGAACTGGGGCTCACCAGCGACGCCGCGATCTACCTGACCGCACCGGAGGACGAGCTGGTCGCCCGGCTCCTCGACCGGGCCGAGCGCGATGGCCGCGCCGATGACACGCTCGGCGTGATCCGGCACCGGCTCGCCGTCTTCGCCAGGGAAACCGCGCCGCTGGTCGAGTACTACCGGGATCGCGGCATCCTGGTCGAGCTGAGTACGGACCGGCCAGAGGCAGAGGTTCGCGCGGACCTGCGGGACTGGCTCGAGGCCCGCGGGCTGATGCTGCCCGTCGACCGGTTACCTGGCCACCGCTCCTGCATGCCGACCAGCACCGGGGTGGCGATGAAGATCGAGGAGTAGGCGCCGGACAGCATGCCGACGAACAGCACCAGCGACAGGTCGTTCAGCGGCCCGGCGCCCAGCAGGATGGACCCGACGAACAGGATCGAGGCGACCGGGACCAGCGCGGTCAGCGAGGTGTTGAGCGAGCGGACCAGGGTCTGGTTCAGCGCCAGGTTCGCCGCCTGGCCATAGCTACTTCGCGGGCCGGCGGTATTCTCGCGGACCTTGTCGAACACCACCACGGTGTCGTACAGGGAATAGCCGAGGATCGTCAGCAGGCCGATCACCGTTGCCGGGCTCACCTGGAAGCCGACGAGCGCGTACACCCCGACCGTGATCATGATGTCGTGCAGCAGCGCGACCAACGCCGCCATCGCCATCTTCCGCTCGAACGCGACCGACAGGTACAGCACGACCACGATCAGGAAGATGATCAGCGCCTCGGCCGCCTTCGACGTGACGTTGCCGCCCCAGGTCGGTCCCACCAGCTGCGGGCTGATGCTGCCGAGCGGGATCCCGAGGACATGGTGCAGCGCGTTCTCCACCGCACCCGCCTGTGCGGTGGTCAGCGGCTGCGTCTGGACCTGCCAGGTATGGTGCAGGCCGAGCTGCTGGATCGTGGACTGACCGACGCCCGCGGAGTTCATCGCCCGGGAGATCTGGCCGCTGGTGGCGGCCGGCGCCGGGAACTGGAACAGGGCGCCGCCCCGGAACTCGACGCTGAAGTTCAGCCTGCGCACCAGCAACCCGATCAGGCCGATCACCAGCATCACGCCGGAGGCCGCGTACCAGATCCGCCGTCGGCCGATGAAGTTCACGCTGAACTCGCCACGGTAGAGCCGGCCGCCGAGCTGACCGAAGCGTGACGTCGCGCGGCGGGCCAGGCGGCTGACCGAGAACCTGGTCCCGGCCAGCAGCGTCATCATCGGCTTGGTGAACAAGAACACCACGGCCACGTCGATCAGCGTGGTCAGGCCGAGCGTGTAGGCGAAGCCCTGGACGTCGCTGACGGCGAAGTGGAAGAGCAGGATCGCCGCGAGGAACGAGACCGTGTCGGACACCAGGATCGTCCGGCGGGCGCGTTTCCAGCCGCTCTCCACCGCCGGGCGCAGCCGTTCGCCCTCACGCACCTCGTCGCGCAGGCGTTCGAAGAAGACGATGAACGAGTCGGCCGTTATGCCGATCGCCACCACCAGGCCGGCGATCCCGGACAGCTCCAGGTTGAAGCGCTGATAGTCGCTCAGCAGCACCACCGCCAGATAGGACAGCAGGGCGGCGATTACCAGGCCGCCGACCGCGACCAGGCCGAGGCCCCGGTAGTACGCGAACATGTAGGCCACGATGAGCAGCAGCCCGAGCACGCCGGAGATCAGCCCCGCGTCCAGTGCGGCGCGGCCGAGTTGCGCCGAGATGGACGTGGCGTACAGCTGTTTGAACGACAGGGGCAGCGCGCCGTACTTGAGCTGGTTCGCGAGCTGTGTTGCCTGCTGCTGGGTAAAGGGATTGCTGCTGGGGCCGGTGATCTCGACCTGACCGGAGGGAATCACGGTGTTGGTCTGCGGTGCGGACACCACGTTCCCATCCAGGACCATCGCGGTCTGGTCGAGTACGGCGTCGTCTTCGTTGGTGCCGGCGTTCGGGTAGTAGTCGTTGTACTGCGTGGTGGTGAGGGTGCCGAACGCTTGCGAGCCCGCGCCGTCCAGCGTCATCTCCACTGCCCACTGCGTGGAGTTCGGCAGCAGCACGGCGTTCACCGCGGTCACGTCGGTGCCCTTGAACACCGCCTTGTCCAGGACGTACTTGTTGCCGGCGGCGTCGCACGACACGATCTGGCTGCCGGTGTCGTCCCACTGCGCCCGTTGCTGGGTGTACCCGACCGTGGCCTGCCAGGCGGAGTCGACGGTGCCGTTCTTGCCCGGTGTGCAGACGAGCCTGCGGAACAGCTTCATCGTGGCCGCGTCGACCCGGCTGGCGTCCCCGGCTGGGGTCTTGGCGTGACCCGGCTGGTACAGCAAGACCTGCCGGAACCTCATCTGGGCGGTGGAGCTCACGAGCGCGATCGCCTGTTGCGAGCCCACGCCGGGCAGGGACACGTTGATCAGGCTGGTGCCCTGCTGCTGCACCTGGTCGCCCGAGATGCCGGCCCCGTCGACCCGGGACTGCAGGATCGACCTGGCCTGGCTCATCTCCGCGGCCAGCGGCGGCTGCCCGTTCGGCGTCTGCGCCTGGAGCACGACCTGGGTACCGCTGGACAAGTCGAGCCCGAGGCCGACCCGGAACTGCCGATGCCACGCGTCCGGCCGGAACGTGTCCTTGCCGGTGACCGCGACCAGCATGATGAGGATGATCACCGTCAGCACGGCCAGTGCCCGCCACGGCCGCGAGCCGCGTCTGTCCGCGGGCGCCACGCTAGCGCCCGCCCATTCCGAATTCCATGCACTCCTAATGGCCGGAGCGCACCGGTTCGGTTCCCGTCACGATCCTGGTGGCTGTTTCAGGGGTCCGCGCCGTGGGGCGGCACTGGCGTGGGCCCGCTGGCGGCGGATAAAACTCGAAACAACGTGGTTGATTACACCTTTGTGGGGGCCGGACCCTCGTTTACGAGGGTCAACTCACCACGATGGGGTAATCCACCACATTGGTGCGGGGCAGCGCAGGCGATCACGCGATCGAGGTGCGGCCGTTCTGGCGTAAATGATCGTGCAATTTTCACGCTGACCGGCCGTTGGCGCGCCGCGGGCGACCTGGGGTTATGTCACCGAGCCCAGGCTGCCCATTGATCGCCGGCGCGGCCGGACCGAGGATGGCTCAGCCGATGTCCGCGGATCTGACCCCCGCACAGGAAGGTTCCCTATGTCTATTCGGAGAGCCCGTATCCTGCCGTTCGTCATCGCGGCGCTGACCGGCGTTGGCGGCACGGCCGCGCTCGCCGTCACCGGACCACAGGCGCTGGCAGCCACCTCGTTGTGCGGTACGACGCAGACCACTCCCGTGGGCGGTGGAACCTACACCGTGCAGAACAACGAGTGGGGCTCCACCGCACCGGAATGTATCTCCACCGACGGCGGCGCGGACTTCACCGTCGCCAACTCCTCGATCGCGAACAGCACCAGCGGCGCGCCAGGCGGCTATCCGTCGATCTACCAGGGCTGCCACTGGGGTAACTGCTCCTCCGGCGGGCTGACGACCACGCCCATCCAGGCGTCGAATCTGACCACCGGCAAGGTCACCACGAGCTGGAGCACCACCCAGCCGGGCGGGAGCAACGACTACGACGTCGCATACGACATCTGGTTCAACCAGACGTCCACCACCACCGGACAGCCCAACTGCATGGAGCTGATGGTCTGGCTCAACCACAACGGGCCGGTCCAGCCGTTCGGCTCCCAGAAAGCAAGCAATGTCAGCATCGGCGGGCATAGCTACAACATCTGGGAAGGCGCCATGAGCACGTGGAACGTGGCCTCGTACTCGATGACGACCGGCACCACCTCGGTCAGCAACCTCGACGTCGGGCAGCTCGCCCAGGACGCGATCAACCGCGGCTACATGCCGAGTTCATGCTGGCTCATCGACGTCGAGGCGGGCTTCGAGTTGTGGCAGGGTGGTGCGGGCCTCGCCACCAACTCGTTCTCGGTCAACCTGAACGGTGGCGGCGGCGGTAACACCGTGACCGTCACCAGCCCCGGCAACCAGACCGGCACGGTCGGCACCGCGGCCAGCGTACAGCTGCACGCCACCGACTCTGGCTCCGGCCAGACCCTCACCTATGGCGCGTCCGGCCTGCCGCCGGGCCTGTCCGTCAACTCCTCCACCGGGCTGATCTCCGGCACGCCCACCACCGCGGGCACCTACAACGTCACGGCAACCGCGAAGGACGGGACCGGCGCATCGGGATCGGCCGCGTTCACCTGGACCGTCAGCGGCGGTAGTGGCGGCGGGGCCTGCACTGCCGCGTTCTCCGTGGTCAACAGCTGGTCTGGCGGGTATCAGGCCCAGGTCACGGTCACCGCGGGGTCTGCTGGCCTGAACGGCTGGAAGGTCGGCTGGACGTTCCCGGGCAGCCAGCAGATCAGCCAGATGTGGAGCGCCACCTACACCCAGTCCGGGGCGAGCGTGACCGCGACCAGCATGTCGTACGACGGCACGCTGGCGGCGGGCGCGTCTACCACGTTCGGCTTCATCGCGACGGGCAGCGCCGCCGCGCCGGCCAGCGTCACCTGCACCTGACTCAGGTTTCCCGTCCAGTTCGCGGGCAGCTTCCAGATATCTGGAAGCTGCCCGCGATTCGTTGACTGCCGCGTGCACACGACGCATCCTCGGTCACGGGAACTGAACACGAGGACGGGTATCCGATGACTGACGGCAGGGAAGCGGCTCGCGGTCCGGCTCGCGGTCCGGCGCGCGCTCCGCTACGGCAGCCTCCGCTGCGGCAGCGAAGCCGGCGGCGCTGGGGCATCGCGGGCGGCGTCGCGGTTGGCTGGCTGCTGGCCGAGCTCATGACAGGTTCCGCCATCGCCGCGACCGTGCTGCTGGTGGCTCTGGCCGGACTCGGTGTGGCCGGCGTGGCGGGTCTGCGGGCCGTCGGCGTCACGAGGGATCATCCGTGGGTGCGGCGGATGGCATCCCGGCCGTGGCGGGATGGGCAGGACGTGCTGAACGCCGCCATGCGCCACCTGTCCGAGGTGTTCGTGGTCACGCCGAACGGATCGCTGCTCGCGCCTAACGTCATCGAAGTCCAGCTGAACCCAGACGATCTGCTGTCGCTACGGGAACGGATGGAGCTGGACATAATCTCGGTGAGCGCCACCGAGGTGTACGAGGAGCAGGTCGCCGCCCGCGGTGCGCGCTTCGCCGGACCGGGCCGGGCGGACGTCTACGTCATCCCGGACGATTCGGTGCCGCCTGGCCGCTTCCGGCTGCGGCAGGGAGTTCCGGTGAGCGCCGGCTTCCTGCCCGACGTGCCGTCACCGTCGGCCCCGCCGTCACCGTCATTCCCGCCCCCGCCTCCGCCCGCACCCTCGCCGTCGCCCTCGCCGGACAGCGGTTTCACGCACGTCGTGCGCGAGTATGACCCGGGTCGGTGGGCCAGCGAGCCCGATGGCGTGGTCACGCTCATGGAGCGGACCCGTGCCATCATCCCGCCGCTCCGGCTGGTGACCGGCTCGTCCGTCGCGGAGACCTCGATGTCCGGAGCCCGGGCCGGCCGCGGGTCCGTCGAGCTTGTGCTGCCCGACGAACCGACGATTTCCAGGGTGCACGCGCGGTTCGAGTTCTCCGGCGGCCGCTGGCGGGTCACCAACCAGGGCAGGAACGGGCTGTGCCTCAACGGTGCCCCCGTGACAGACGAGCAGCCGCTGAGCCACGGGGATTCGATTCGCTGGGGAAGCAGGTCAGACGCGCCGCAGTCCCGCGTCGAGATCGGCTGAGCCGTTGTCCGCTTGATCACGCTCGCCGCGCGGTTGCGGATATTGTCGTTTCAGGTACGGCGAGATCTGGCAGGCGGTCCGGGGGCGAGGGAGTGGCGACTGAGTGGTAGCGGCGCGACTGTTCATGCGGTCGGCGGCGCGCGAGGAGTGGGTTGGCTGCCCGCCTGACGAGATCACCTGGCTGGACCGGAGCACGCTCAGCGGAAACGAAGATCTCACCCTGCACCGCGCCCCGCGGTGCGCCGGCCTGCGGTATGTCCATCACCGCTGGGAGCTGTTCAGCAGGGACACGACCTACCCGGTCTACCTCGCGCCGGGCGTGCCAGGAACGCCGCCCAGCGCGGAGATCGTGCAGCGGACGGCCCGTCATGTGCTGCCGGTGGCCACGGCGAGCTACGAGGCTCAGCCGGTGGTGCTGGACGACGGCCCGTGGCTGATCAGCGTCGCCTCCTGGGTGCTGATGCTCCGGCTGGAGATGCCGGCGGTCTCCGGCGCCGACGACGCGCCCGACCAGGAAGAAGACGAGAACCTGGCCACCCAGGCCGGGGATATCGTGCGGCGCTCCGGATCCCCGGGAGCGCTGGCTCGGGTCCGCGCTTATTTCGAGCGCAACACGATGGCACGGCTGGCGATGGCCTTTTACTACCAGGAATTCATACTCGGTGTCGCCGCCCCGCAGGCGGTGCCGATGACCAATGTGGTCATTGCCCTGAACCTGAGCGGAGAGGGCGCGGTATCGGACTACAAGAAACTGCTCCAGGGCATGATCTGGTCCGAACGCGGGCACGCCCGCGATCTCGCCGGCTACCTGCTCGCCAATGGATTGCTGACGCCCGCCGATCTGGACGAGGCGAGGAAAACCGCCGCGGAGAACGAGCGCAACGGCATCTGCGAGATGGCGCGGCAGCGACTCCGCTACCGGCCGAGAGGCCGCTAGTTGCTGGGCCGCGGTGTTGTGCACCTGATGTGCGGATCAACGCCCGCGTAGTTGAGCGGTCCGGCCAGGGCGGTAACCGCGACCGTGCCCACGGTGCTGCAGTTGGCCGGGTCCCGGTAATCGCCGCGTTGCGCGGCGGCTATGCCGCCGATGACCAGCCAGGCGGCAAGAAGCACCGATCCGAAATGCATCTGAACCCCTCATCAAACGCGACGGCTGCTTTTCTGCAAAAAGCGTACCCAGGCCAGACCGGAAATTGCCTTCCAGAAATCTGGAACTCCGCGTCGGGCCCGGGGAAACGTGTTTACCGGCGGCGGTGGCCGGACTCCAGACCGGTGAGACGCAGCAGGAGCAGCAGCACCCAGGCGCCGATGATCGACCCGATGATGCCAACGGTGTGGAAGCTGTGCACGTTCAGCGTGTGGTACTGGAACAGGTTCTGCAGGAACCCGCCGACGAAGGAGCCGACGATGCCGAGCACGATGGTGCCGGCGATCCCGATCGAGTCGCGGCCCGGCATGAGCAGACGCGCGATCCCGCCGCAGATGAACCCCACGATCAGGAGCACGATAATAAAAGCGATCATGCGGACAAACTCCCCTCATTGACCCCGATTATCCCGGCGGGTTGCTCAGCCGACAGCCGTGCCGGCCAGCAATCCCTGCGGGATCGTGCTGCCGGTCTTCAGCGCGTTGAACAACTCGGTTGCCTTGGTCTTGTTCCACAGCACCGCGTCACCGGCGCTCGTGGCGTAGTTGGGGTTGGCGATCGGCACGGTGCCCGTCTGCGGACCGCGCAGCGCGAACGCCGCGTGCGCCAGGTCCAGCAGGCTCGTGCCCGTGTCAACGGACATCGAACTCGCGGCCGTCGAGCCGAATGGCAGCGCCGTGAACGGGTTCAGGTAGACGCCGGGCGACGTGGCCTTGTTCAGCAGAGCGGACAGGAACGCGCGCTGATCCTGGATCCGCTGGAGGTCCCCGATGGCGAACGAGTGCCGGTCGCGGACGAAGGCGAGCGCTTGCGTTCCGTTGAGGTTGTGGCATCCGGCCGCCAGGTGAACTCCAGAGTAGGAGTCTTTGACCGCGCTCTTGAGGCACATCGGCACGCCGCCGATCTGGTTCACCACGGAGACCAGGCCGCCGAAGCCGATGCCCATGTAGTGGTCGATCCTCAGCCCGGTGACGTTCTCGATCGTCTTGATCAGCAGGTTCGCCCCGCCGAACGCCAGCGTGGCGTTGATCTTGTTCCAGCCGTGACCGGGAATGTCAACGTAGGAGTCACGCGGGATGCTGATCAGCACCGGCCGGCCGCTGCCCATGTGCAGCAGCATGATGGAGTCCGAGTTCAGCGTGCCTGAGTTGAACCCGACGTGCAGCTGGCGAATCTGGGCGCTGGACAGCCCGGCCCGGCTGTCCGAACCGGTGATCAGCCAGTTCGTCCCCGCCGAGGTCAGCGTCGTCGTCGGCAGCGTGACGGACTTGTTCAGCTTGCCGTCCAGCCAGAAGTAGCTTCCGGCCGTGCCCGCGATCAGCACGGCCACGACCGCGCCGATAACCAGCGCGATCCGCCGGCCGCGCCGTCCCGGCTGTCCCCAGAACCGCCAGCGGCGCCCGCCGCCACCGCCCAGACCCCACCGTTCTGGTTCGTCCCGATCGGGCGCGGACCGAGGCGGCGGCTGGGTAGGCCAGGCCCCGGCCCGGTTCCTGGTGGCCTCGCCCTGCCCGCCTGCCTGGTAAGCCTCGGTCGGCTGGTGCCCAGACTCGGGCCTGTTCTGGTACCAACCGTGCCAATCGTCACTCATCGATCCTGACGCCTTCAGGTTGACGTAGCTGCCATGACGACCTCACGATAGGTGGTCATCCGCCAGTTCTGCGCATCCGGAGCGGATCTTCCAGAAACCTGGAAGGCAGGGGGAGTGGCGCGGGCGGCTGGCCTGTTCCGGGGGCTTGCTTGGTTCGCTGGCCGGTCAGCAGGCGGCGATGGGCCTGGATAACGTGGTAGTTCGCCCCTTCGTGGTAGCGGGACCCTTCTGAACGAGGGTCGATCCACCACAAGGGGGCAACCGTCCACGTTATTGACAGGACAGCCGATGCGCTCGTATCCCAGTAGCCGCACACTGCACTCCAGATGTCCGGTTTGTTTGGCTGGAAAGCGCGCATCAAAGGGTAAAACCACAGCCCGTTCGGAACGGACTGTGGTTTTACTGGCAGTCACCCTGTCATGTCGAGCAAGCGGTGCCGTTCACGGTGAAGCTCGACGGCACGGCGTCGCTGGTGTTCCAGGTGCCCTGGAAGCCCAGAGATGTGCTGGTGCCGGGCGCGATCGTGCCGTTGTAGCTGGCGTTGGTGATCGTCACGTTCTCGCCGCTCTGGCTGGCGGTGCCGTTCCATGCGGTGGTGATCTTCTGGTCGCCCGGGAAGGTGAAGGTCAGGGTCCAGCCGCTGATCGCGGCGGTGCCAGTGTCGGTGATCGTGAGGCCGGCCACGAAGCCGCCGGCCCACTGGCTCTGCGTGGCGTAGCCGACCTGGCACGTCCCGCCGCCGGTGGTCGGGTTCTTGACCGTCCAGGTGAAGGTGGCCGAACCGGACGCGCCGGTGGTGTCGGTCGCGGTGACCGTGACGGTGGGACTGCCCGCGGTGGTCGGGGTCCCGGAGATCAGGCCGGTGCCGGAATTGATGGTCAGGCCCGCGGGCAGGCCGCTGGCCGTGTAGCTGAGGGTCTGCCCGGAAGCGGAGTCCGACGCGTGGACCTGCACGCTGGCCGCGGTGCCGACCGTGCTGGTCTGGTTGCCGGGGCTGGTGACCGTCACGGTGTTGGCGCTGCTCCCGGTCGTGGAGTATCCGGCGGCAACGATGTTGGCCTGGACCGCGTTCTCGGTGGCGGCTGAGGGGTACCCGGAGGTCATCACGCCTTCGTAGAACGTGCCGGCGGCGCCTTTGCTGTTGTCGCCGCCGATGCCGAGGATGATCGCCCCCTCTTTGTGCATCGGGTTGTAGCCGGCCGGGCGCACCCCGCTGAAGTCGGTCGCCAGGCCGCCGGACTGCGCGTTGCCGCCCAGGATGGCCCACTGATTGGCTTCGCCCTCGACCATCGCGGTGGTGAACCGGAAGCTGGTGGTCGGGTCGTTGGCGTTGAATCCCGCGTTGGACCCGGAGTACAGGCCGTTCTCCATGTCGGCCATGATCCAGGGGCCGTTGCCGGTGCCGAATCCCCAGACCTTGATGTTGCCGAAGTAGATGGCTTCCATGTGGCCGGCGCCGGTGTCGTTGTTGCTGGTCTCGGCGTTGCCGTAGTCGAAGCAGCAGCCGCCGTTGAAGTGCGTGCCGTCGAAGATGGCGTACTCGCCCTCGGACTGGTCGCCGGTCGCGATGCCCGAGGTGGCGTCGTCGCGGTACCCGGTGCCGGGCGCGACGAAGACGCCGTAGACATGGTGGCCGCCGACCCAGGCCGGCGCCGCGGTCGCGTTCGCCAGGTTGTCCGGCCCGCCGGCGGCCCCGCCGCCGGGCGCGTCGGTGAGGTTGTTGTTGTGCCCGGACTGGTCGAAGATCTCGGTGATCACGCACGACGTGCCGGCGCAGAACGAGTCCTGCGCGGCCGCGTTGGCCGCCCCGCCCGCGCTCAGCGGGCCGATGTTCAGCGTCGCGCCGTCGGAGGAGCGGCGGACCTGGTACAGGGACCCGTCATAGGCCGCGAACAACGCCCGCGTCGTGCTGTGCGCGGCCACGCAGGGAGTGCCACCCGAGGCATAGATGTCGCACGGGCCCTGCGCGGCCGCCCGGGCTTGCGGCGCGATGCCGGCGACCATGGCGCCGACGGCCAGCGCCGTCGCCGCTCCCAGGGCGAGCAGCGTCGTGTTCGGGAGCCGCGACCGTGACCGGACAGTCATCGTTGAACCTTCCCTTCTCGTCGGCCAGATTGTGAGCGTTAACAACACGGCGCGTCAATCGTCGGACGATGCGCGTGCCGTCTGACAGGCCAGGCGGAGGGGAAAGTTACATCACCGCTCTGCGCTACGCTGCCTGCGCGTAACGGACGACGCGGATCTCCGTCGGCCTGCCGCGGCGCCCTGCCCGGACCGGAAGCACGAGGGCCAGCCAGCCGCACAGCCCGACCGGATAGGCGAAGTACCCGAACCGGGTGGCCGGCGACAGCGTGAACATCAGCGCGAGGCTGAGCGCGAGCAGCAGGGTGGCCGCCGAGACGGTGGCGGGCGGGCGGATCACGAGCACGACGGCAATCGCCGCGCCGGCCAGGATGAGCAGTGCGACGGCCGCGTCGTGGCCTGCCGGGCCCAGCGAAGCGACCAGGTGTCCGGGCAGCGGGCTTTGCGCGGGACTCTTGGCGTGCGTCAGGCCGAGTGGGTACGCCACCGTGTTCTGCACCAGCGCGGCCGGATGCGTCAGTGCGGCCGGGGCGCATAGCGGGATGAGGACGGCCGCCGTTCCGACGGCACCGGCCAGGAACCGGCCAGCGGTGCGGACGCCGTCCCGGTAGGCGAGCAGGGCGGCAAGCACCGGCAGCGCCGGCCAGGCGGTGTATTTCAGCGCGGACGCCACACCCGCCACGACCGAGGCGGCGAGTACCGCGCGCCCCGCGTATCCGTACCCGGTGCGGCTGAGCAGCGCGAGGGCCAGGCAGAGCAGCGCGAGCACTGGCGCGTCGGTGATGCCAAGCGCCAGCGGGAACGCGGCCACCGGCGCGCCGGTGAGGAATCCCCCCAAGCGCAGCGCGTCGCGTCGGCCGGCGACACGGAAGGCGAGGACGAACAGGCCGAACGTAGCCAGGCTGAGCCACACGCTGGTCTGTCCGGCCAGCCCGGTAAGGCCCAGCGCGTGCGGCAGCCCGAACAGCGACATCGCCGGCAGGTAAGGGTTGTAGGCGATCCAGTGGGACAGGTCCGCCACCGGCAGGTACGGGGTTCCGTGCTGCGCCAGCAGCGTCGCGGACCGGGTGACGACCTGGGTGTCGGAGGTGGCCGGTCCGTGCGTCGCGATCCACACAAGCGGCGCGACGAGCGCGCCGGCCAGGCTCAGCGCCACCGCGACCGTGCCGCCACGCGACCGCCAGCAGAGCACGGCGAGCGCCGCGGCCGCGTACCCGCCGGCCGCCCAGATTCCCCACCAGCGGTCGTTGCCGGGACCGCTGAACGCCGCCACGGCTCCGGCGTAGCTGGCGAACGCCACGTAACAGACCACCTGCTGTCTCGTGTTCCACGTCGCGATTGCCATGGCTCCAGCCTGGTGGGCGACGCGCCGCCGGACCATACGGCTACGCCCCGGCCTGGCGGTGGTGCTAGCCGCCGCCGGAGGTGGGGCCTAGCACCACTCTGCCGGTAAATCTGCCGGTGAGATCGCATGGCCACTGGCGAGCGACAGCTCAGCGCATCCCGGCGGCTTGGCGGTCTGCCGATCACCCATGGCAAAATCAGCAAAGTGCAGATCGGGATGCTTGGGCCCATTGAGCTCCGGCTGGACGACGGCGTGTTCGCCGAGGTACCGGGCGCCCGGCTGCGCGGCCTGCTGGTCGCCCTCGCGCTGGAACCAGGTCACCTGGTCCCGAACGCGACGCTCGTCGACTGGATCTGGGGTGAGCGGCCGCCTGCCGACGCGGCGAACGCCCTGCAGCGTCTGGTTTCCCGGCTGCGGAAGTCACTGCCGGAAGGGTCGGTGGAGGGGCAGCCGGGCGGCTACCGGCTGACGGTGGCGCCCGACGCCGTCGACGCCGTGCGATTCGAACGCCTCGTCGGCCAGGCCCGCGCCGCCGAGGCGCCGCGGGTTCAGCTGCTGCGCGAGGCCCTCGCACTGTGGCGAGGTCCGGCCATGCAAGACGTCGGCTTGGCGGACAGCGCGGCGTTCCAGGCGGCGGTTACCCGGCTCGACGGGCTGCGCCTGACGGCCATGGAGGACCGGTTCGACGCGGAGATCAGCCTCGGTCACGGCGCGACGCTTGTCACCGAGCTGACCGACGTGGTGGCCGCGCATCCGCTCCGCGAACGGCTTGTCGCCGCGCTGATGCGTGCCCTGATCGCGGCGGGCCGCAACGCCGACGCGCTGCTCGCGTATCAGAGCGCCAGAGAAGCCCTGGCTGAGGCGCTGGGCGTCGACCCCTCGTCCGAGCTGTCCGCGCTGCACGTCGCGCTGTTGCGGGGTGAGCTGGAACGGCCGGCGGGCACTGCTGGTCAGACCGGGCAGAAGACCAACCTGCGCGCCGAGCTGACCAGCTTCGTCGGCAGGGACGCAGATGTCGCCGAGGTCCGCGAACTCATCGCCGGACATCGGCTCACCACCCTCATCGGACCGGGCGGCTCGGGGAAGACCAGGCTGGCCACGGAAACCGCCCGCACGCTGCTCGGCGACCTGCCGGACGGAGCCTGGCTGGTGGAGCTCGCTGCGCTCGGCGCGGACGCTGATGTGGCATTGCCGGCGCTCACCGCGCTCGGCCTGCGCGACGCCCTGCTCGGCGGGACACCGAACGCGGAACCGACGGACCGCCTCATCGCCGCGATCCGTGAGCGGGATGTGCTGCTGATCCTGGACAACTGCGAGCACGTGATCGAGTCGGCGGCGGCGTTCGCTCATCGAGTGCTCGGCGAGTGCCGGCGGCTACGGATCCTGGCGACGAGCAGGGAGCCGCTCGGCATCACCGGTGAGGCGCTGTGGCGGGTGGTACCGCTGGCCCTGCCGGAGCGGGACGCCAGCCCGGTCGAGATCGAGTCCTCGCCAGCCGTCCAGTTGCTGCGGGACCGGGCCGGTGTGGTGCGCAAGGATCTCGCGGTCGACCCAAGCACGTTCGCGACGCTGGCGCGCGTGTGCCGGGTGCTGGACGGGATGCCGCTGGCGATCGAACTGGCCGCCGCCAGGTTGCGTACGATGTCCGTCGATCAGCTCGCCAGCCGGCTCGACGACCGGTTTCGCCTGCTGACCAGCGGTAGCCGTACCGCGTTGCCGCGGCACAAAACGCTGCGCGCGGTCGTCGACTGGAGCTGGGAACTGCTCACCGACGCCGAACGGCTGGTCCTGCGCAGGCTCTCGGTGTTCTCGGGCGGGGCTAGCCTGGCGGCGGCCGAGCGGGTCTGCGCCGGCGACGCGGTCGAGCAGGAGCAGGTGCTCGATCTGCTCACCGCGCTGACCGAGAAATCGCTGCTGGTCACGGACGCCGACGGGGCACCGCGCTACCGGATGACCGGCACGATCAAGGAATACGCCGGACACCGGCTCGCCGAGGCGGGAGAAACGGACCTGGCGCGCCGCGCGCATCTCGGGTTCTTCACCGAACTCACCGAGACCGCGGAGCCGCATCTGCGCCGCGCCGAGCAACTGGAGTGGCTCGCCACGCTCGAGGCCGAATACGACAACATCGGCCTCGCGATGCGAGGTGCGCTCGCGGCGGGCGAGGCGTGCGCCGCGATGCGACTCGCCGCCGGGGCCGGCTGGTACTGGTGGCTCGGCGGGCACAAGACCGAGGGCCTCGAGCTGATCATCGCGGCCGCCAACATGCCGGGCGAGGTGACCGATGAGGTCCGGGCCATGGTGTACGCGCTGGTCGTGCTGTTCGTGACCTCCGGGCTGGGTGACGAGCACCAGGCGGCGGAGTGGATCCACCAGGCATACGTGTTCAGCCAGCGCAGTCAGTCGCGTAATCCGCTGCTGGGGCTCGTCGTCCCGCTGGAACGGATGCTGCGGACACCGGACGACTTCCTGCCCGCGTGGGAAGCGCTGCTGGACAGCGAGGATCCCTGGGTGCGCGCGCAGGCGCGGCTGCTGCTCGGCAAGATGCGCATCCTGCTCGGCGAGGGCGGCGCGGATGCGGAGGCGCAGCTCGAAATGGCGCTCGCCGAGTTCCGGGCACTCGGCGAGCGGTACGGGATCTCGCTCGCCCTGACCGAGCTGGCGGAGCGGATCGCCACTCGCGGTGAGTTCGCCAGTGCGTGCGAGTACTACGCGGAGGCGATCGCGGTCGTCGCCGAGGTCGGCGCTGTCGACGATGCCATCCGGATGCGGTCGCGGCAGGCCCAGCTGTACTGGCTGCTCGGCGACGCGGAGTCCAGCGCGGCCGCCATGGCCGAAGCGCAGCGGTACGCGGAACGAGTCACCTGGCCGGACGCGCTGGCCGGGCTGGCCTTCGCGAAGGCGGAACTGGCTCGCTGGGCCGGCCACGCCGAGGAGGCGTACCGGCAGCTCGCCGTCGCGTCAGCATTGCTGGGCGACGGAGCAGAGCAGGCCAGCATCCGCGCGACAACGCATGACCTGCGCGGCTACCTGGCCGACGATCTCGGCGAGGCCCGCAGGCACCACGCGGCGGCCCTCCAGGCGGCATCCGAGGCGGGCTATGCGCCCGTCATCGCGCGGGTTCTCGTCGGTGTAGCGGACCTGGCACTGCGCCGCGGCCAGCACGAGCAGGCCGCGCGGCTGCTCGCGGCGAGCACCGGCGTGCGCGGGGCGCCGGATCATAGCCTGCCAGATGCCGCCCGGATCGAGCAGGCGGCGCGGAACCGCCTCGGCGACGCGGGGTTCGCCGAGGCGGCTCGGGAGGGAGTCGAGTCCGGCTGGTCCGAGCTGGCCGAGGTCACGCTCGCTTCCTGAACGTGGCGACCGCCCACAGGTAACCGGCGACGGCGATCGCGGCGCACCAGGCGAGGGCGGCCAGGGTGTAGCCACCCGAGGGGTGGCCGGTGAGGAGTCCGCGGAGGGCTTCGATGATCGGGGTGAAGGGCTGGTACTCCGCGAACTGCCGGACACCGGCACCCATCTTGCCGACGGGGACGATGGCGCTGCTGAAGAACGGCAGCATGATCAGCGGGACGGTCGCCAAGCCGGCCGACTCCGGGGTTTTCGCGGCCAGTCCCATGGCGACGGTCAGCCAGCTGGTCGCGAAGCATGCCGCCACGACGATGCCGGCTACGGCCGCCCAGTCAGCAAGGCTCGCCGGGCTGCGGAATCCCAGCCCGAAGGCCACCCCGATGATCGCCGCGATGGAGATCAGGCTGCGCACCATGGTGACCACGACGTGGCCGGTGAGGATGGCCCCGCGGGAGATGTCCATGACCTTGAACCGGTTGATGATCCCCTTGGTCATGTCGGAGTTCACGCCGGTCGCGGTGGCGCCCAGCCCGTAGCTGACCGCCAGCAAGATCATGCCCGGCGTGGCGTAGTCCACATACTTGACCCCGACGTTGAAGGCGTTGCCGAGCATGTAGACGAACATCAGCATGATCACGATGGGCAGCAGGACCGCGTTGAACACCGTGACCGGGTTCCTGAGCGTGTGCTTGAGGTTACGGCGCAGCATGATCACGGCGTCGGCGTTCATCGGGCGATCTCCTCAGTGTTCGGGTGCCCGGTGAGGGCAAGGAAGACGTCGTCGAGGTCGGGGGTGTGCACGGACAGGTCTTGGGGGTTGAGGGAGTATTCGTCGAGCCGGGCGAGCAGCGCGCGCAGTGACTGGACCGTGCCGTCGCCGGGGACCTCCAAGGTGAGGTCCTGGTCGTTGCGGGCGGCTGCGGGCAGGACCCGGGCGGCCGCGTCGAGGTCGGCGCTGGTGGTGAACTGGAGCCGGATGTGGCTGCCGGGGACCTGGCGCTTGAGTTCGGCGGGGGTGCCACGGGCGACGATGCGGCCCTGGTCCAGGACCGCGATCTGACTGGCGAGCTGGTCGGCTTCCTCGAGGTACTGGGTAGTGAGGAAGATCGTGGTGCCGGCCGCCGCCAGGCCGCGGACGATGTCCCACAGGGTGCGGCGGCTGCGCGGGTCCAGCCCGGTGGTCGGCTCGTCGAGGAAAATGACCCGCGGGCTGCCGACCAGGGTCATCGCCAGGTCCAGCTTGCGGCGCATCCCGCCCGAGTAAGCCGATACCAGCGTGTCCGCGGACCCGGTCAGGTCGAACCGCTCCAGCAGTTCGCCGATGATCGGGCCCGCGGAACGGACCCGCTTGAGATCGGCGATCAGCCGCAGATTCTCCCGGCCGGTCAGCAGCTCGTCGACCGCAGCGAACTGGCCGGTGACGCCGATCGCCGACCGGACCCCCGCGGCGGCGGCGGTGATGTCGTGCCCGGCGACCTGGGCCGTGCCGCCATCTGGCCGGATCAGTGTGGTGAGGATGTTGACCGTGGTGGTCTTCCCCGCTCCGTTGGGGCCGAGCAGGGAAAACACCGTGCCCGCGGGCACTTCCAGATCGATGCCATCCAGGACGGTTTTGTCCCGGTATGCCTTCCGCAGCCCGGACGCCGCGATCGCCGTAGTAGTCATGCGACCAGCTTCGGCAGCCCGCCTGACACCGCCCTGACACGGCCCTGACACGAAGTTCTAGAACATCACCGGGGTGTCGTCGCGGGCCACGGGCGCCCGGCGAGGACAGCCAGATGGAGTGACACGTGCGCGTGGCCGTGCCGACCGCCGGGTCTGGCGGCGTGCGCGCAGCCTGTGCCTGGAGTGCAGTTGTGCCACTACTGGGATAGGAGCGCACCGGCACTCCCGTCAACAACGTGGACGATTTCCCCTCCGTGGAGGATCGACCCCCGTGAACAGGGGTCCCGTTACCACGAAAGGGAAATCCGCCACGTTAACCGACGCCGATCGAGCCTGGAGCTGGCCCACCGGGCGGCCAGCAACCCGGGGCAAGGCACATGCTCTAGCCGTCGCTTATTGGTTGGCCGTTTCCCAGTCGGACACGGTGATCGCTAGGGACTGGCCGGTGCGCGGTGTTCTTTCGGGCTGATTCCGCGGACGCGCTTGAACGCGGCGCTGAGGGCGAACGGGCTGCCGTAGCCGACCTGGCGGGCGACCGCGCCGATGGTCGCACCTGGCTCGCGCAGCAGGTCGGCGGCGAGCGCGAGGCGCCAGCCGGTGAGGAACGTCATGGGCGGCTCGCCGACCAATTCGGTGAACCTGCGGGCGAGCGCGGCACGGGACACGCCGGCCTGGCTGGCCAGTGCCGCGACCGTCCACGGCTGTTCCGGGTTATTCTGCAGCATCCGCAGTGCCCGTCCCACGACCGGGTCACCCTGTGCCCGGTACCAGCCAGGTGCCTGTGCTTGATGACAGGAGAACCAGGTGCGCAGGACGGCGACGAGGAGCAGGTCGAGCAGCCGGTCGAGGACGGCTTCCTGGCCCGGCTCATTCTTGACGATCTCCTCGCCCAGCAGCTGGAGCAGCGGCGAGTCCCACGCGGTGGCCGGCAGGATGACGAGCGGGGGGAGGATCGACAGCAGCTGGCGGCCGATCTCGCTGTTCCGTTCGTAGGTCCCGATCAGCATCGAGGTCGAGCCGGCCGGGCTGTTTCCCCAGGTGCGCACCCCCAGGTCCATCGCCTGGGTCATGTCCTGGCCGTCTGGCATGGTGCAGTGCTGTCCGGGGTGGATGATCACCTGCACCGGGGTGGCGGGGTCATCGGCGAAGGTGTACGGGTCGGGTCCGCGCATGACCGCGACGCTGCCGGGGCCGAGCTGGACTGGCGCCTCGCCGTCGGGGATCACCCAGGCCTGTCCCCGCACCACCGAGACCAGCGACAGCGGCGCGCGATCCTGAATCCGTACTGACCAAGGCGGATCCATGATCACCCGCAGCGCGAACGCCCCCCGCGCCCGTGGCCCGTCCAGAAGACCGCCGAACACATCCATGGACGGAAGTTTAGACGGATACGCATGATTCTGCGCCGATGAACTATGGGCAGTCTCACCGATCCCGGGTTGACTTACCGGCATGACCAACACGAACACACAACCGGCGGGCCGCGGCGTCAGGTCGGCGATCGTGCCCACGACCAGCGGCGGGCGAGACAGGAGCGGACCAATGATCGACAGCTACGTGCGCGTCCTCACGATCATCGCGGCGGTCGGGGCGGGCATTTCAGGCGGCGTGTTCTTCGCGTTCTCCACCTTCGTGATGAAAGCCCTGGGCCGCCTGCCCGCCGCTCAGGCCATCTCCGCCATGAACGCTATCAACAAGGCGGCACCGGCTCCGCTGTTCATGCTCGCGCTGTTCGGAACCGCGGCGGTCGGCATCGCCCTGTCGGTCGTGGCGCTGCGCCACCTGGACCAGCGCTGGGCCGCCTACCTGCTGGCCGCAACCGCGCTGTACCTGATCTGCGTCGTGCTGACCGTCGTCTATCACGTGCCCCGCAACAATGCCCTCGCCCTTGTCGACCCGACGGCCCCAGGCGCCGCGCAGACCTGGGCGCACTACCTTTCGTCCTGGACAGCGTGGAACCACGTGCGCACCCTCAGCGCGCTGGCCGGCGCCACCACCTTCATCCTTGCCCTCCGAGCACGATAAGACACACCTCCGGCACCTGGGACAACACCAAGCCCTAGACTCACTACTTATCGCGCAGACCTCACGCGTCCCGGAAGGAACCCATGTACGGCATGCGCAGATCCGCGGCGGTCCTGCTGACCACCGCCGTGACGGGAACGCTGCTGCTTGCGCACGGTGCCTCGTCGGCCGTGATCTCGCCGGCGCCTGTGTTCGACGTCCAGAGCCCGCTGCTGACCGCCACCGCTGGCGCACGGTACAGCTACACCTTCGCCGCCACTGGCGCGCCGGCACCCAGGTACGCGCTCGCGTCCGGCGCGCCATCCTGGCTGACCATCAATCCGGTCACCGGCCAGGCGTCCGGCGTGGTGCCGCGCTCGGGTGTCCGCCAGTTCACTTACTCGGTTACCGCCACGAACCCGGTCGGGCCGGCGACCGCCGGCCCGTTCACCGTGCGGGTGTACCGGCCGGGGCTCTTGCCACAGGCAGTGCTGATCGCCAGGCTGCACTGCCCTGCGTCAATCGCCAAGGGCGGGACGGCGACGTGCACGCTCACCGTCACCAACCTGGGACCAGACGCCGCGCCGAGGACCACGGCGGTCGCGCAGATCTCCCCGTCGCTGACCGTCAAGTCCTGCGCCGGCTGCCAGTCGTACTCCGGCATCACCGTGTGGGGGCTCGGCACCGTTGCGGCTGGCGCCAGCACCACCGAAACATTCACGGTCGCCAGTCACCACGGGTTCTTCGCGCCACGCACGCGGATCTCCGCCTTTGCGCAGTCCGGCGCGATCGACCCATCCCCTTGGCGCAGCAGAGCCGCCGCCGCCATCGCCGTCACCCGGTAAGGAGTTCGCCAGGCAGCGGACCAGGGGCCGCGCGATCAGCAGCACGAACAGGAGCGGGATCAGGCCCCAGCCGTGGTGGGTCACATTGGTCAGCACGACGGCGATGATCACGAGGCCGGCCAGCGAGGCGAGCAGCGGCGGTGCGGCGTGCCTGGATGGCGACCGCGGGCCGGTGGCGGCGGAGGCGGCCTGGGAGACGGGCCGGACGGCGGGGAGGTCGGCCACCAGTTCTCCGAGCTCACCCCAGGTCCGTGCGGTCAGCACCCGCCCGGTACGCTCGTCGAACTCCTCGGCCGTCAGCCTGCCTGCCTGAAAGTGCTCGCTCAAGTCCGACATGACCGCATCGCGGTCGGCGTCAGACGCCCTCATCGAAGCGGGGAGAAAATTCCCAGTCGTGGCGTTCACCGGGCTCCTGCCTTCCTTGCTCGCGCCCGCAAGCGCGTTTTCCGTGTACCTCTAATGTCCTAGGCAGCGGGCCACCGGCACCATTGCCGGATGCCACTGGCTGCGGGTGACATCTGTCATGTCCCGCGGCATGCGCAATGGGTGAGATGGGTGCCGCGGCTCCTGGCTGGCACGCTGGGAAAGGCATTGGCTGGGTAACTCGCTGCGGAGGGTTGGGGACGGGCAGGCAATGACGCAGGGTGGGGTCGAATCTTGACGCCTTCGCACCGGGTCCCGCTTGCGGGAACGGCGTGGAGCGTGTGGCGGGATGTCTGCCTGCGCAGTGCCGGGTTCCCCGCGGACATGGTGCTGGCGATCTGCGATGAGCCGCTGGCACGCGGCGCGGACCTGGCCGGAGCGGAGCTGGCCGAGCGGCCGGCGTACGACGAAGGGTATGCCGATGCCACCGGGCGGCTGTCCCGCGGGATCGCTGCTACCTTCGCCGATCCGGCCTTCCAGGAGGCGCTCACCTGGCAAAATCCCGGGCTGGCGCAATTCCTGCACGATCACGACGCGGGCCCGGGCGCGGTGCGGCGCAGCAAGCAGCGGCAACGGGAGCTGGTGATCGCCAGCTACCTGCAGCGGTACTGCCTGAAGAACGACACGATCGGGTTCTTCGGTCCGGTCGGCTGGGCGTCCGCCGCCCCGGCTACCGCAGGGCTGGTTGTCGTGCCCGGGGAACGGCTGATAGCTCGGCGGACAACGTATTTCGAGGTGTGGGCGATCGACAAGGTGGCAGCCGCGATCGCCGGGCAGGGACGGGCGCTGGGCTGGCTGCGGCCACGGCGGACCCGGTCGGTCTTCCTGGACGGGGACGTGCTGCACCGTCCGCACCGCAAGCCGGTCACCCTCACCGCCACCGAACTCAAAGTCCTCCAGGCCTGCGATGGCCACCGCACGCTCACCGACGTGCTCGCGGCGGTCGGCACAGCCGATGCCCGCGTCCAGCTGACCCGGCTGGCTGAGCTCGGGGCGCTTCGGCTGGATCTGGAGGGTCCGGTGGATGCGTGGCCGGAGCGGCTGCTGCGGGACAAGCTTGAGCTGATTGCTGACCCGGCGGCCAGGGCGGCAGCGCTGGAGCCGGTGGATCGGCTGATCAGGGCGCGCGATGCGGTGGCCGCTACGAACGGCGACCCGGATGGGCTGAGGCAGGCGCTGGCGCGCCTGGCCGCAACGTTCGAGCAGATCACCGGTGCCGCGGCGACCCGCAAGGCCGGGGAGACCTACGCCGGGCGGACGCTGGTCTACACCGATGCCGTCCGGGATGTGCGGGTGGAGCTGGGAGATGCGATAATCCGGGCGCTGGCCGCACCGCTGGGCCTTGTGCTGGACAGCGTGCGCTGGCTGATCAACGAGGTAACCGACACGTACCGAGCATTCTTCGCGGAGCTGTTCGACCGCGAGAGTGGCCGCGTTGGCGGAGCGCCCGTACCGCTCACGCGGCTGCTGACCATGGCAGCCCCCTACATGTCCACCCAAGGCGGCCGGGCGGTGGGTGAGCTTGCCAAGCCGAGCGTCGCCGAGCTGCAGCGCCGTTGGCGGTATGTGCTCGGGCCGCCGTCATCTGCCCGCAGGCACCAGGTCAGTGCGGACGCGATCAGCGCGAGGGCCGCCGAGTGCTTCCCCCGGTGTCCAGTCACCTGGAGCGCAGCCCGGCAGCACTCACCGGACATCATGGTCGCAGCCGCGTCCCCCGCCGCGGTGGCGCGCGGCGATTTCCTGCTGGTCCTCGGCGAGATACACCTGGCTAGTAACACGCTGGACGGCCGTCTCTGGGTCGAGCAGCATCCCGATCCGGCCAGGCTCATCGCCGCGGAGCAGGCCGACCGCGGCCCGCAGCGGATCGTTCCCATCGAGGAGAAAGACCACCCGAATGTGACGTCCCGTCTCAGCCCGCCCTCCGCCGTGCTCGGGCCGGGCCAGCGCTACTGGTCTTCCGCTCTCACCGACTCGCTCGATCCACCGGAATCGGACACTGTCCTGCCCGGCGCCGCGATGACCGTGGCACGCCGCGACGATGAGCTGGTTGTCCAGTCCATGCAGTCTGGGGAGGAGCTGGATCTCTTCGAGGTAATCGGGGACGCGATGGTCGTGGCCGTCGTCGATGCGTTCCAGCCCTTCGCTCCGGCCGCGCACCGGCCGCGGGTCACGATCGACCGGTTCGTGCTGAGCCGGGAGCAGTGGGTCTTCCAGGTCGCGGACTCGGACTGGGCGTTTGCCAAGGACGAGCGGGAACGCTTCTACCTGGCGCGCCGTTGGCGGCAGGACCATCAGCTGCCTGAGCGGGTGTTCTACCGTGTTCCCGTCGAACAGAAGCCCACGGCCGTTGACTTCAGCAGCATCGTGCTGGTCAACCTGTTCGCCAAGCACATCCGGCAGACCCAGGCCGCGGGCCATACCCAGTTCACCGTTACCGAGATGCTGCCAGACCTGGACCAGCTCTGGCTGACTGACCGCGAGGGCCGGCGCTACAGCTCCGAGCTGCGGTTCGTCGCATACGACGGCGTGCGCAATGAGGAAGGTGCAGCCACTGTTCCGCACTGCGACCGTGGAAACGTGGCCGCTAGCCAGTCCTGAAATTCGAGCTGGGGAAAGGAATGGCGGCAATGACCCAAGGACAGCGCTACCCGCTGTCGTTCACCCAGGAATGGTTCCTCACCATGGATCAGGGTGACGAGGGCGGGACGTTCGGCAGCCGGTTCACGATGGTCCGCCTCACCCACATCACCGGGCCGGTGGATCTCGCGGTGCTCCAGGGCGCCCTGGACGACGTCGTCGCCCGCCACGAACTGCTCCGCACCGTGGTGGTCAGAGACGCCGACCCGCCCTACCAGCAGGTATACCCGCCCTGCCCGGTACCCCTCGAGGTCACCGACGTCCCGCCGGCCACCGGCAAGTCCCGGGACACGATCATCCAGGACCTGCTGTACGAGACCGGTACGATCAGCGCACGCCACGCGCCGCTGCTGCGCGCCCGGCTCTGCCGCTTCGACGACCGCGACAGCGTCCTGTACTTGACCGTCCACCACTCGGCGTCCGACGCCTGGTCCCAGCAGGTGATCATGCGCGATCTCGGCGCGTACTACGCCGCCCGCGCCACCGGCACCCCCGCCGCGCTCCCGCCCGTACGGCAATACCGCGAATACGCCGAATGGCAGCGGGCCACCGCCACCAGCTCAGCCGAAGACGGCGCCCCCGCCTACTGGCGCGACAAACTCCGCGGCGCCCGCGAATTCACCATGCCCAACGACCGTCCGCACCCCGACAGTTACTCC
>DASRFJ010000093.1:0-40514 GCA_035651595.1 Streptosporangiaceae bacterium
CGCTCGGCCAGTCCGACACGGTCAAGCTGGCGCGGTGATCATCGATTTGACCAGCGTGCCTTCGGTCACCTCATTGGCGTATCGCGGATCCAGCATGCCGAACTGGAGCATGGCCACGGCCTCGCGCTCGATGCGTGTCTCGTCCACTGGGCCGTGCGGGAAAACCGGCAGCGACATGAGCGCCGTCACGCCGGGTGAGAGGTGGTCGGATTCGGCCATGGCCTGCTCCACCATGCCACGCTGGGACGCCGCCAGTTCCTGGCCCGCCTCGACGGCCCGCGTGAAGGCGGCGACGGTCTTCGGGTGCGCCTTCGCCCAGGACTGGGTGGCCACGTAGCCGTCGATAGGGAAGTTCAGCGTGGCGCCTTGATCCAGATCGGAGAGGGTGACCTCGCCGTATTGTTCCTCGGCGAGCGTGACGTAGGGCTCGGCGAGGAACGCCGCCGCCCACACGCCGCTCCGCAGCGCCGCCGGCATGGCCGGGAACCCGGAGGGGTCGGTGACGAATTCCACCTTTTTCGGCGAGAACCCGTGCTCGGCCAGCAGCGCGCTGATCAGCAGCGTGCCGATGCTGTTGGTCCCGTTGACGCCGATCTTCTGGCCGGCCAGCTGTCCGATGCTGGTGACCGCGGAGCCGCCGGCCGTGGCCAGTACCCGGGAATTGGGGCCCAGCGACGATGCCTCGGCAAGGATGCGGAACTTGGCGCCTTGGGCCTCCGCGGCGATGTACGGGATATAGCTGCCTGCGCTGATGTCGACCTGGCCCGCCAGCTGGCCCGCGATCACCGCCTGGCTGCTGGCGATCTTCTCGATCGTGACGTGCAGCCCTTGTCTGGCGAACAGCCCGTCGTCCTGCGCGATATAGAGTCCGGCCAGGTCAGCCGCGGGCAGCGCCGCCACCGATATGTTCGTCTCGCCCGCCCGGCCGTCCGCGGAAAGCGCGGCCGTGCCCGATCCGCTGGTGCACCCAGCAGCCATGAAAACAATTGCCGTCGATGCCGCTATCGCGGTAACCGCGAACGACGGCACGCGAGAATTCCACGCGTGCATTATTAGCCCCCCCACCAGAGGCATTGGGTTACGAAGCACTAACCGTGCGCCAATGTCCACCCTCTCCCAAGGCGGGCATCTTGGGGTCAGATACTAGCGACTCGCGAATCGGACCGGGAGGGGATAATTCGTAATTATTCGCCCGGATTTGAGAACTTTGCTCACGCCGTGGTGCTGAGCTATGTGGGTGATGCTGGTGGTGCTGAAGCGTCAGGATGGCTGGCGTGCCGCGGACGTTCGGGGCCGCGCGCCCCTGGAGCCGGACCGCGAGCGGCGGCGGGCCAGCCGCTAGCCACGCACGGAGGGCTACCGACGCCCCGCGATTCGCCCGACTTGCCCGATGCGCCCCCATCCCGCGGCGCTCTTTCGTGGTAGAAAAGTGCTTCGTGTTGGATAAGGTGTCAGATCTGGCGCCTTATTTACCATGAGACCCTTTTCTGACATGGGAACCGTGCTCGCCTCCCTCTCGGGACGCTTAGACAACTTTGGTCACGGGAGTTGCTGGCCGGTTTTGTATCTGAGCCGCGGCACGTCGCACTTAGACACGGTCTAGTGGGCTCAACTGCGCATTTGACACGCTGCGCGGGTGGGGCTCCGTGCCGGGGTGGGGCTCCGTGCCGGGGTGGGGCTCCGTGCCGGGGGGTGCGCAACAACGACGGGGCGGTTAGAGGAGGCGGAGTTGGTGGGGGGTGGGCTTGCGGGAGCGCGGGGCGGTTGCAACGGTGCCGAGCAGGCCGGGGTCGATGGCGGCGAGGAACGCGGAACGGCCGGTGGTCTCGGCGGCGCCGTGCCTGGTCCGGCGGCCCGCGCAGGTGAGTAGCAGGGTGCCGCGGGCCCTGGTCATGCCGACGAAGAGCAGCCGCCGCTCTTCGGCGACGGCGGACGGGGTGAGCGGTCCGGCGCCGGGGAAGCGGAACGGCAGCAGGCCGCGTTCGCAGCCGGCCAGGAACACGACGTCGAACTCGAGGCCCTTCGCGGCGTGCAGCGTCAGCAGGCTGATCGCCTCGGCCCGCGGGTCGAGCGCGTCGGTCTCGGCGCCCAGGGAGATCTCGCGGCGGAAGCGGTCGACGTCGGCGCCGCACCGGCGGGCGAGCGGGGTCAGCAGTTCCCCGGCGGCGCGGATGTCGGTTACCGCGGGATCCCGCTCGCCGTACCGGGCGGCGATCGCCCGCACGGCCGCCCGCACCTGCTCAAGGGCGTCGCCGGCCGCGCCGAGGCGCATTTCCCGCACGATGTCCGTGACCCCCGCGCGCCGGGCGAGCAGGTCGTGCGAGCGCCGCTGGAACGGGAGGCCGGCCCTGATGAGCGCCTGGCACAGCGGACCGGCCTGCGCATCCGCCCGGTACAGGATGGCGATGTCGGCCAGCCCGGCCTTGGCGTGCTCGCGGCTGTCGGTCCGGCCGCTGTCCAGCGAGTGGAACGACGCGCCGCCGAGCAGCCGGTCGATCGCGGCGGCGATCCAGGACGCCTCGGCGTGCTCGTCCTCCGTCTCGTGGCAGATCACGGCCGGGTCCGGCGAAGTATCCGAAGAATCGGAGTCGGCGCGCGCGGCGGTCGCCACCCGCCCCGGCACGAGCGTCGACGGTGCGATCGCCTGCATCGAGGCGGCCACGATCGCCGGCCGCGACCGGTAGTTCGTGGTGAGCCGCGCGGTGGTGGCCGTCGGGAAGTCTTCGGTGAACCGCAGGAAGAAGCCGACGTCCGCGCCGCGGAAACCGTAAATGGCCTGGTCGGGGTCGCCGATCGCGGTCAGCCCCGCGCCGTCGCCGGCCAGCGCGCGGAGCAGCGCGTACTGCACGGCGTCGATGTCCTGGTACTCGTCCACGCTGATCCGCGGCCACCGGGTGCGCAGTTCCGCCGCGACGGACGGGTCACCGGCCAGCAGTTCGGCCGGCAGCTCGACCAGGCCGTCGAAGTCGATCTGCCCGCGGGCCAGCAGTTCCTTGCGGAGCGCGAGCTTGCCCTCGGGATCCTCGGCCAGGCCGGCCAGCAGCGCGCGCCCGTCTCGTTCGGAGCCGGCGAGCTCGGCCGCGACGGCGAGCCTGGCGGCCTCGTCCGCGACCGCGAGCACCGGGGGCAGCCCCGCGGCGCGATGATGGTCGCGCAGGATCCGCTGGCCGAGGCCGTGGAACGTGGTCACGGTGATCTGGCCGGCGTCGGGCCCGCACAGGACCGAGAGCCGGTCGCGCACTTCGGCCGCCGCCCGCCTGGTGAACGTGACCGCGAGGAACTGCCGGGCGGGCACGCCGCCGTCGGTGATCTGATGCGCGATGCGATGGGTGAGCGTCCGGGTCTTGCCCGTCCCCGGCCCCGCGATGATAAGCAGCGGCCCGGCGGCGGTCGCCGCGGCACGCTGTTCGGAGTCCAGATCGTCTCGCATGGGCGTGGCTGGGACAGCTGACGTGGCCGGGATGGCGGGCGCGGAAGGGGCGGCGCGGGTCGCCGCCGCCGGGCTGGTCACCGCGAACAGCGTGTCCCCGGTTAGTTCGTCGGGCCGGAACAGCCGAATCACGCCGTACTCGCCGTCGTACCCCGCCTCCCGCATCGCCTCGCCACGGCGCAGCCGGGCGATGCCCTCGCCGAGCAGCGAGCCGCCGGCCCGGCTGAGGTCGTCCAGCGGAACGCGCTGGAGGATGCTCAGCTCCGGCCCGAGCGCGGCGACGAGTCGGCTGACCTCGGCGGTCACCTTCTTGCTCTTCGGGCCGACCGCCATGATCTCGCCGACGATCTGGGGAAGCTGAACCAGGCTGGCGAACCCCGCCGCGCCCGCCGGCCGGAACCCCAGCGGCCGGTCGGCCAACTCGGCAACCCGGTGCAGCACCCCGACGGTCAGCGGCTTCCCGCACTCCGGGCACGCAGTGCCGAGCGCACGGGTTTGTTCCGGATCGATCCGGACGCCGCATTTGCGGTGCCCGTCGAGGTGATACTTGCCTTCTTCGGGAAAGAACTCGAGCGTGCCCGCCAGTCCCGTTCCCGTCCGCAGCGCCGCCGCGATCTCAAAATAAGAAAGGCCGGTACCGAACGACGTGGCCTCGCGGCCCAGCATGGGCGGGGAATGTGCGTCCGAATTGCTGATCAGCCGGTAGCCGTCGAGCGTCGAGCAGGTCCAGTTCATCGCGGGATCCGAGGACAGGCCGGTTTCCACGGCGAAAATGTGGTCCGCGAGATCCGCGTAGCAATCCCGCACCGTGTCGAAGCCGGATTTCGAGCCGAGCACGGCGAACCACGGCGTCCACACGTGCGCGGGGACAAGGAAACAATCCGGGTCGGCCGACAGCGTTATCTCCAGCAGGTCGCGTGAGTCGAGCCCGAGAATGGGCCGGCCGTCGGAGGCCAGGTTGCCGATTCTGGACAGCGCCGTGGTGATCCGGTCCGCCGCGTCGAAGCTGGGCGCGTAAATGAGGTGGTGCACCTTCCTGGTGCGCTCGTCGCGACGGTAGATCGTCGATATCTCGACCGACAGCATGAAGCGGACCGTCCCCGCGCACGTCGCCGGCAGATCGCGCATGAGCCGCTGTTCCAGTTCCGGGCGGACGCGGAACAAACCCGGCTCGGCCGGCACGAGCGTGTCCTTCAGCTCGGCCGACCACGCCGGGTGGGTGAAGTCCCCAGTGCCGACCACGGTGAGGCCTTTGCGCAATGCGTACCAGGACAGATGCTCGATGTCGCAGTCCCTGCTGCAAGCGATCGAGAACCGCGAATGAACATGCAGGTCGGCATGAAACACGCGTCCGATCGTGCCACGGCGCGACCGCCTCGCGCAGGAATTATTTTTTCAGAACGACAGTGGTGCCTCCTCCGGTCCCTGAACTGCGCAAACGCGGAGCCCTCAAGGCCCGGTGGAGAGGGGGCCGGCGGACGGAGGACTTGACGCGGGCTCCGCGGGGCTGTCACGCTTGTTCCGACGGCACCACTGTGCCCGTTAGCTGAAGGACCTACGCGGTTGCGGCTCAGCCCCCGCGGGGTCCTTTTTCATTGGGGAAAATCGCATTCCGCGGAGGCGGCATGCCCAATTTCGAACTCAATCAAGATCTCATGTTCGGTGTGGCGTACCGCGTGCTCGGCAGCGTGGCGGACGCGGAGGATGTCGTCCAGGAGTCATGGCTGCGGTGGAACCGGGTAGACACGTCCCAGGTTGGCGACCCGCGCTCGTATCTCGTCCAGACATCCACCCGGCTTGCCCTGGACCGGCTGCGGCGGGCCAAGGCAAGCAGGGAAGAGGCCGCCGGGGAATGCGCCGAACTGTGCGAGTCGGTCTCCATGGCCATGCTGGCCGTGCTGGAGACCCTCTCCCCGCTGGAACGCGTCACGTTCGTGCTGCGCGAGGCGTTCGAGTTCTCCTTCGCCGAGATCGCGGACATCACCGGCCGGTCCGAGCCCTCGGTCCGGCAAGTCTTCCGTCGTGCTCGCCTGCACGCGCGGGAGCGGAGACCCCGGTTCCGGGATGACCCGAACGTCCGCAAGGGCGTGACCGAACGCTTGATCGCGGCATGCCTGGACTCGGACCTCGACGCGTTGCTTGGTCTGCTCGCCCCGGGGGTCATGCTGTGGCGCGACGCGAACGGACGGCGCGGACTGCCGCGCAATCCGGTCCAGGGGGCACACAAGGTCAGCCGCATGCTGGTCAACGGCGCGCGGAATTTCACCGGATCGGCTGGCCCAGGCCAATCAATGGTCCACGTCAACGGCGGCCCCGCCGCGCTCCTTACCGTCGCGGGCGAACTGGTCGGCGTTGTCGTCCTGGACGTCGATGAGGCGACCGGCCGCGTGACCCAGATCTGGTTGATCGCTAACCGTTTCCCGCAAAAATAGTGGGCTCTACAGAAGGCGGGCTCCAATATGCCAAGGCTATGCAAGCCGTCGGTGAATGTGCCGGAACATGTCATCACAATGGAAGAGACGCTGGAATTCGCCGGCCGGGTACACACCGGTAAATCACGGCTTCCGCTAGTCCTTCGATTGATTAAGAACACCGGAGTGCGCAAGCGGCATATTGTGCAGCCGATCGAAGAGACACTCCGCCATCCTGGCTTCGAGGAACGCAACCGTATCTACGAGTTCGAGTCCAAGAAGCGGTGCCCCGAAGTCGTCGAGCAGGCCCTGGCGAACGCGGAAGTGACCGCGCGCGATATCAACGCGATCATCTACGTGTCGTGCACCGGGTTCCTGATGCCGTCGCTGACCGCATGGCTGATCAACACCATGGGGTTCCGGTCTGACACCCGGCAGATGCCTATCGCGCAACTGGGCTGTGCGGCGGGTAGTGCGGCGATTAACCGCGCGCACGATTTCTGCACCGCCTACCCGGGGAGCAATGTCCTGATCGTCTCCTGCGAGCTGTGTTCGCTGTGCTACCAGCCCGAGGACGACGGTGTCGGTTCGCTGCTTTCCGACGGGCTGTTCGGTGACGCGGTCGCGGCCGCCGTGGTGCGCGGCACTTGCGGCACCGGCATCGCGCTCGAGCGCAATGCCTCGTATCTGATCCCGAATACCGAGAAATGGATCTCGTACGCCGTGCGCGCCACCGGCTTCCACTTTCAACTGGACCGCCGGGTGCCCAAGACGATGGAACCGCTGGCGCCGGTGATGCGTGAACTCGCCACGGACCACGGCTGGGATATCGGCAACCTCGACTTCTACATCATTCACGCCGGCGGTCCGCGGATCCTTGACGACCTCGCCAAGTTCCTCGATGTCGAAGCCAAGATGTTCCGCCAGAGCTGGGAGACGCTGACCGAATACGGCAACATCGCCAGCGCGGTCGTGCTCGAGGCGCTGCGCAGGCTGTTCGAGGACGATCCGCCGATGACGGGTGCGACCGGCCTGATCGCGGGCTTCGGCCCGGGCATCACCGCCGAAATGGCGCTGGGCACATGGATTGAGCGGGACTTCGCGTGAACGGCCTCATCGTCCCGCCCGGCCAGGGCCGCAAGCTCATCACGAAAGCGCAGGAGGTCACGTTCAAGGTGACCGCCGCGCACGGTTCCTCCGCGTCGTGCTTCGAAGTGGTGGTGCCACCAGGTTTCGATGTCGGGGCGCACACCCACGGTCGTTCGGAAGAATTCTTTTACGTTTTGTCGGGCGAGCTGGACGTGCTGGCCTTCGAGCCGGTCGACCGCACGGCGCCGAGCTGGCGCGACTGGGCATCCGCCGATGGCGGGCGGGTGGTCCGCGCGGGCGCGGGCAGCTGCATGTTCGTTCCGCCGCGATGCCCGCACGCGTTCATGAACCCCACGGCCGAGCCGGCCCGCATGCTGTTCCAGAGCTCGCCGTCCCCCGATCATGAACGCTACTTCGAGGAATTGTGCGAGATCTTCGCCGGCGGCCAGGTGGTGGATTCGCGCGCCGTGCAGCGGCTGCGCGACCGGTACGACGTCAACCAGATCACTCCGCTGCGCCACGGGCCACCCGGGTGACCGCGATGGACACGATTCCGCTGGTGCACGCCAGCCTGGGCGAGCGGGAACTGGCCGCCGTCGCGGAGGTGTTCGCCTCGGGCTGGCCAGCCGGGCAGGGCCCGCGGGGCAAGGCGCTGGAGCGGGACCTGGCCGAACGCTACGGTGCCGGCGGCGCGGTCGCGCTGAGCAGTTGCGGCGCCGCGCTCCACCTCGGGCTGCTGGCGCTCGGTGCCGGGCCGGGCGACGAGGTGATCGTCGCCGACTACACGTTCCCCGCGCCCGCCCACGCGGTGCGCTGCGTGGGCGCGGACCCGGTCTTCGCCGACGTGCGCGCCGATACCGGCACGATCGACCCGCGGGCGGTGGCAGGCCTGATCGGTCCGCGGACCGCGGGCGTGATCGCGGTGGACACGGTCGGCCTGCCCGCCGACTACGCGGAGCTGAATTCGATCGCGGACCGGCACGGACTGTTCCTGGTCGAGGACGCCGCATGCGCCGTGGGCGCCACGTACCGAGGTCGTCAGGCGGGTGCGCTGGCGCCGGTGGCCTGCCTGTCCTTCCACGGGCGCAAGGGTGCCAGCAGCGGTGAGGGCGGTGCGTTGCTGGCCGCCGATCCCGCGCTCGCCGCGGCCGTCAGGCTGCGGTCGTCGTTCGGCATCGAGCCCATCTTCGACCACGCGCGAGCCGCCGGCCTGCCGATCCCGGTGTTCCGCGAGACCGGCTACAACTACAAGCTGTCCGACATCGCCGCCGCGATCTTGCTGGTGCAACTGAGCCGGATCGGCGAGCTGCTTGACCGCCGCCGCGCGGTCGCGGCGCAGTACGCCGAGTTGCTCGCCGGCGAAGAGCTGCTCACGCTGCCGCGGGTGCCGGACGATCGCACCCACGCCTGGCAGTCCTACCTGGTGAAGCTGCATCCGAGCGTGCACCGCGCCGGTGTCGCCGGCGACCTGCGCGCGCGGGGCATCGGCTGCGGGCACGGCACCTGGGCTTGCCACCGCCAGCCGGTCTACGACGCCAAGCAGGAGTGCCCGGTCTCGGCGGATCTGTTCCGGCACCACCTCGCCATCCCCATGCACGCCGAACTCACCGCCAGCCAAGCCGAACGCGTCGCCGGAACCCTCCGCACCGCGCTCCGGGCGAACGCAGAGTCTCGATTGGACTGAAAAGTTGAACGCGAATACCCTCGGCCCGCATTACCGTCAGCTATACGAAAGCGAACTACTGCGTACCAAGATCGCGCTACGGCTCGCTGATCGCATGTGCTCGGACGGGTCCATCCAAGATAGGTGCCAGAGCCGTATCATCGAATCCGCACTGCTCTGGCGCCTGCTGCGAAACATCGGCTGCCTGCCGGAAATCCAGTCGCGTCTCATGCGCTATATAGAGCGCACAGACCCGGTCACCACGATCGAGCGGATAATACATCGAGCGGTACTGACCGGGCAAAGCCAGCAGGCCGAGGCCGATGCTTTCCTCGGCGGCTTCGAGCACCTCACCGGAGTGCGCAAGAAGATTCTGCTGTCAACCCTGATGACGCTTACCGGAGCATGCGGCATCGACCAGACCGCGGCCGGTCAGAAGATCGAGTACCGTGGCCACGCGGTCTGGACCGAACTCATCATGTGCGCCATTAAGATAATTCGCGACGAGGCCACCGGCGAGTCGATTCCCAGCGACCGGCAATTCCTCATCGCACTACTGCGCGACTACCCGCGGTCCCGGGTATGGCAGGGCAACGCCCTTGCTCACCTGCTGGGCCTGCACGGCCTGTTCGCCTTCGCTCCTCATGATCCGCTGCTGCGGGCGGGGGTCACCGCCCTGGCCAGTCAGCTCAATTTCGACGGCGGCGTCCCGTTCATCGTCGGCCAGGACATCTGGATGTCGGCGCTGGCCGGAATGGCCCTCACCGAATCCGGCATCGCGCCGGACGGCGCTTCCTGGCTCGGTGAATTCATCGCCGGACGACAGTTGGCGGACGGCGGGTGGGGATACGACCGGAATACCACGCAGAGCGATGTCGACGACACCTCCCGGTGCCTGGTATTCCTGCACTCACTCGACGCGTCGAAGTACGCGGACGTGCTGCGCTCCGGGCTGAACTACCTGACCGGCATGGCCGGGCCCGACGGCGGTTTTCCCACGTACCTGCGGGGCGATCGGTCCGAACCTGACCTCACCGCCGGGGCGGCTCTCGCCTTGGCGGCCGGCGCACCGCCGCGCGCTGATGCCGTGCGCCGGGCGGGCCTGTTCCTGCTGTCCGCGCAAACCGCGGACGGAAGCTTCGATCCCAGTTGGACGCGGAGCCATTCCAGTGTCGTCGCCCACGTCGTGAGCGCCCTGCGCGGACTGCGCGAAGCCGGTGCGATTCCGGCCGCGCAGACCGAACAGGCAATCAGCAGATCCGTGCGATACCTGGTTCAGCGGCAGAACCTGGACGGCGGCTGGGGGCAGCGCGCGGGACAGGCCAGCGATGCGATCTCCACGTCGCACGCGATCGACGCGATCACCGGGCGCGCCGATGCACGCGTCCTTTCCAGAGCCGTCAGCAATCTTCTGCAACAGCGCGATCTCGACGGTTTCGCCGCACCGCCCGATCAAGTCGGCCCGCGACCCATCCCGTACGACTTCCCCATACTCGCCGATATTCACGTGCTGAGCTCGCTGAATCGCCTGCACGCACTCGCCCCCGGTAGCGACGAGATATCCAGGAGGATAGATGTCCGACCGAACTCAGCCAGAGGAGCTGTACTCGGCCATTGAGGAATCGGCTCGATTGCTGGGTGCGACCTTTTCCGGCAACCAGGTATGGCCAATCCTGAACGCGTACCGTGACTTGCTCACGGACGGCAGGATTGTTTTCAGCACACAGACCGGCGAACGCCACGCGGGAGAACTCGAATACAGCGTGCAGGTATCTGGCGGGGCCGGCGATCCGTACGCCCGCGCTCTGGCACACGGCTTTGCCGCGGAAACAGACCATCCCGTCGGCACGCTGATCTCCGACATCCGGGCGCGAATTTCTGTCGGCGAATACGCTATCGACTGCGGGATCGCCGGCGGATTCAAGAAGGTCTATGCCCTCGCTCGCGGCGTGCTCGGGATGTCAGAACTCGCCGGCATCCCCGCTATGCCGCGTGCCCTAGCCGAGAATGCAGAGTTCTTCGGCCGCTATGGACTGGACGGAGCGGCGGTGATCGCCGCCGACTACCAGCGCAACACGATGAACGTGTACTTCCAGCTCCCCGCCGGCATCGCCGGCAGTCTCGCGCCGGAAACCATTCTTTCCATGCTTCGCGACATAGGACTGCCAGCACCGGACGAACCGATGCTGAAGTACGCGTGCCAGTCGTACCGAATCTATGTCACCCTCAGCTGGGATTCTTCGGCAATCCAGCGGATCGCCTTTGCTCCGATGCCGCGTTTCGGCCTGGACCTGTCGGCCGTTCCCGTTCGGCTGGAGCCAGGAATCGAGCGGTTCATGAGCGGTGCTCCGCGCACCTACGCCGGAGAGCGCATAGGCATCGCGGCGATCAAGTGGTCGCGCGACGAGGAATGCCTTGACCTTGGCTCGTATTACCAAATTTCGCCTTCGCAGCTGAAGGCGCTGGAAAGGAATCTCCGTGACGACGACATCTGAACGTCCAGCCGCCAACGGCCTGGTTATCACCTTCGACTTCGACGAGGGCAACTTCATCCGGGACCTGATCACCACCAACGCCGGCGGTGCGGTGCCGGTGGAGAGCGCCATCGGCCCCATGGACGCGTCCATCTATATCTGGATCACCCACCTGTTCCAGATGTCGTGGTTCGACGCGCTGGCCCCCTACCACCCGACCGCGGTCGGCGTGCACTCGCGGATCCCTCGCCGCCCCGCCAGCGAGTCCGCCACCAACAAGAACAAGAACATCGCCGGCCTGTACGCCTCGTGCCAGGTGCTCAAGGGCGTGTTTGAGGAGCGGGTGCCGGTCATGCGGCAAGGGATGATCGCCCTGGGCCTGGACCCCGACGACGAGTCGGAGGACCCGACCAGCCCGGTCGGCATCGGCAACATCGCCGGCAAGGCCATCGTCAGGGCTCGCGTGCATGACGGCATGAACGTCCTCGGCGACGAGGGCCGCAGGTACAACGGCCAGCCCTACGACGACTACACCGGCTACCAGCCCGTGAACAGCGCCTACGAGCTTGTCAACCCCTCCCGCTGGCAGCCGGCCCCGGGCCCGCACCGCAGGCGAGTCGGCGGCGGGCTGCCCGGGACAGCCCCCGCCCGCGCGGGCGACAAGGGCATCTTCGTCATCCAGCGGTTCGTCACCCCGCAATTGCGGCTGGTCAAGCCCTACACGTACGACAACCCCGATCAGTTCGAGATCGTCCCGCCGGATCACACAGACCACACCAACCCCGACCGCTACAAGCGCTCGGTGGACGAGATCCTCGCGGCGTCGGCGGGGCTCACCGACGAGCAGAAGGTGATGGTGGAGTTCTTCGACAACAAGCTGGCGGGCGTCACGTTGGCGCCGCGCGCGGCCGCGATCAGCCACGATCTGGATCTGGACGGCTGGTGCCACTTGTTCATGACGACCTCGCTGGCGCGGTTCGACGACCTGATCGCCGTCTGGCACCAGAAGGCCAAGTACGACTCGGTGCGGCCGTTCAGCGCGGTCCGGCACGTCTACGGCAGCAACCCGGTGACCGCCTGGGGCGGGCCGTACCGGGGAACGGTCACGGACATTCCCGCCGACGAGTGGAGCAGCTACCCGCCCGTCGCGGACCATCCCGAGTACCCGTCTGGCTCCACGACGCTGTGCGCCGCCGAAGCGCAGGCCGCGCGGCGCTACCTTGGCGACGACGTCCTGGACTGGCGGAACGTGTTCCCCGCGGGCGCGACGCTGACCGAGCCAGGACTCACCCCCGCCAGTGACCTCGAACTGCACTGGCCCACCTGGACCGACTTCACCCACGACTGCGGCCACAGCCGGGTGTGGGCCGGCGTGCACTTCCTGACGACGGTGGACCGGTCCCTGGAGTGGGGAGCGCAGTTCGGTGACCGGGCGCACGAGTTCGTGCAGCGGTACATCAATGGCGATGTCGAGGATTGACACGTAGGGAGACGATCATGGCAACGCGGAGCGCGGCCCCCGCAGTCGGGCCTAGTTCGGGGGCCGCCGGGTACTCCAGGCGGTGGCTGATCCTCGCCGTCATCTGCACCGCCTACCTGATGGTGGGCCTCGACCTGACCGTGATGAACGTCGCGCTTCCGTCGGCGCAGAAAGCGCTCGGGTTCACCAACGCCGACAGGCAGTGGATCGTGACCGCGTATGCGCTGACGTTCGGAAGCCTGCTGCTGTTCTGCGGGCGGCTGGCCGACCGGATCGGCCGCAAGGAAACCTTCCTGGTGGGGCTGACCGGGTTCGCGGTCGCGTCCGCGGTCGGCGGCGCCTCGACCAGCTTCGCGATGCTGGTGACGGCCCGCGCCTGCCAAGGGGCCTTCGCGGCGCTGCTCGCGCCGTCGTGCCTGGCCCTGCTCGCTACCACGTTCACCGACCCGGACGAGCGGGGCAAGGCGTTCGGTATCTTCAGCGCGGTCGTAGCCAGCGGCGCCGGCCTGGGGCTGATCATCGGCGGCGCGCTGACCTCCGCCTTGAACTGGCGGTGGTGCCTGTACGTCAACCTCGTCCTGGCCGGCGTCGCGCTGGCCGGCGGCCAGTCGCTGCTGAGCAGGCAGCGCGGGACGAACACCAGGATGGATGTGCCCGGCGTGCTGCTGGCCTCTGGCGGCATGTTCTGCGTGGTCTACGGCTTCGCCAACGCGGCGACGCACAGCTGGCACACGCCCTCGACGTGGAGTTTCCTCGTGGCCGGCGTGGCGGTGCTGATCGTGTTCGCGTACTGGCAGACGCGCGCCGCGCAGCCGCTGCTGCCGCCGCGGATCGTGCTCGACCGCAACCGGGGCGGCGCGTATCTGGCCGTGCTGCTGGTCGGCACCGGGATGTTCGGCGTCCTGCTGTTCCTCATCTACTACCTGCAGACCACCGTGGGCTACTCGGCGATCATCTCGGGAGTCGCGCTACTGCCGATGATCGCGTGCACCACCCTGGCGGCCTCCGCCGGCGCGATCAGGCTGCTCCCGCGGTACGGGCCCAAGCCGCTGATCACCGGCGGCCTGCTGATCAGCGCGGGTGGCATGGCCTGGCTGACCGGAATCGGCGTGACCGCTGACTACGCGTTGCGCGTGCTCGGGCCGCTAATGGTCGTCGGTATCGGCCTGGGCCTGATCTACGCCGCGGCGCTGACCACCGGCACCTCGGGCGTGGCGGCCGAGGACGCGGGAATCGCGTCGGCGTGCATCAGCGCCGGCCAGCAACTCGGCGGCGCCAGCGGCACCGCGCTGCTCAACACGATCGCCGCCACCGCGACCGTCGGCTGGCTGCACAGCCATTTGCGAGCGCGGCCGTCCACGGGGCAACTCCGTCTCGCCGCGGTGCACGGCTACACCACCGTGTTCTGGTGGTGCGCCGCCATCTTCGCGGCCGGCGTCGTGGTCACCGCGCTGCTACTGCGCCGCGGCCCGCTCCCCACCCCCGCCGAACCCCCCGCCCCTGCGGAAACCCCCGCTGAGGCCCTGCCCGACCAAACCGAGTAACGCCGCGCGCCGCCCGCCGACGCCGTCCGAACATTATTTGCGGGCACTTACCCTCCGGGTTGGACCCTGTTGGTTTATTCCAGGGCGTGCCCGGATCGCTGGCTGCCCGGCGGGTCGGCGGCAGGCTCGATGGGCCTCGGTTAACGTGGCGGATTTTCCCTTCGTGGTAACGGGACCCTTGGGTACGAGGGTCGATCTTCCACAAAGGGGAAATCGTCCACGTTGTTGGCGGACCTGTCGTGCGCTCCTATCCCGGTAGCCACACACTGCACTCCAGACACAGGCAGCGCGCGGCCACGCCCCGCGGGCTGTCGGCGGCCGGCCCGGTCACGCGCGCAATTCGCCAACCGGGTCCGGTTTGGGGGGCAACTGTCCGCAATAATCTGACACTCTCGCAATCACGCCTGGGATATGGGGAGATATCCGATTTGCGGCGAGGTCTGCGCGCGCGGACACGTCGTTGCAGGTCGCGCGCGTGCGTTCGCGTTGCTCGCCATGATCACGAAGGGTTATACGTCCTATTGCACGTAAAACCCTTCGTGATCATGAACCAGTTGCCCGGCCGGCCGGTCCAGGGGGATTTGTTCTTTTAGGAGACACGTGATGAACCGTTCAGTGAACCGTGCGCGGATTCCTAAGCGCGGGCTTTACCTCGGGATGGTGCCGGAGCTGGCGGCGGCCAGGAGCGGGTCGACGGTGCTCACCCTTGATCATGATCTGGACGTGCTGCCCGGCGTCGGACGCCGGCTGACCGTGGCCGAGCTGGCGGGTCACGTCGATGAGCTGGCGGCCAGGCTGTACGCGGCGGGGATACGGCCGGGTGAGCGCGTCGTGATCTGCAAATCCCCGAACTTCGACGTGTGGGTACTGGCCACCGCCACGGCGCGCACCGGGGCGGTGCCCGTCATGTTGTCGCATCATCTGGACGGTCCGACTATCGGGGCGCTGCTTGACCGGCTGGACCGGCCGCATCTGCTCGCGGACGCGGACACGCTGGACGCCCTGGACGGTGTGCCGGTTGCGGACCTCACCCGGCTGGTGATCAGCGCGACCGGGTCGCGGCCTGGCGCGATACCGCTGGCCGAACTGGCCGAACTGGCCGGCTCCCGGCAGGCCGAGCCGGTCCTCCAGGGGCTCGACGAGCCTGCGCTGATCACGCACACGTCCGGGACCACCGGGCTGCCGAAGCTGGTGGTGCACACGCCGCGCACGATGCGGACCCGGCTGCGGCCGCAGCTCGTCCTGCTCGCGTTGCTCCGCAAGCGCGAGACCGTCGCGATCCATGTCCCGTTCGGCCATTCGCGGAACTTCGCGGCGATGGCGATTTGCCTGTCCAGGGCGATGCCGGTGCTGCTGGTGAACGACGCGGATCCGGACCGGGTCGGGCGCTTTTTCGCCGAGCACAAACCGGGGCTGATCGAGGCGCTGCCCGGCTCGTTCCTTGCCTGGGAGGGGCTGGCCGACGACCCGCGGCGGCCGTTCGCGTCGGTGCGATGCTTCAGCAGCACGTTCGACGCGATCCACCCGCGCACGATCGGCCGGCTGCTCGGGTCGTCGCGGCGGCGGGCGCCGATGTTCTTCCAGATCTACGGGCAGAGCGAGGTCGGCCCGGCCATCGGGCGCCCGTACTTCCGCCGATCCGCGCACCGGATGGACGGCCGCTGCGTCGGTTTCCCGATGCCGGGCGGCCCGCGGGTCCGGGTGGTGAGCCGGAACGGCGCCCGGCCGTCCAAAGCCAACCCCGGTTTCATCGAGGTCCGGTGGCCGGGCCTGCTGCACGCCTACTTCGGCGAGCGGGACAAATTCGAGGCCAGCATGCGCGACGGCTGGTGGCGGATGGGCGACGTCGGCTACCGCACCAGGCTCGGCTGCCTGCACATGCTCGACCGGGAAGTGGACGTCATCCCCGGCGTCGGCAGCACCCTGGAGATCGAAGACCTGCTGTTGAGCAGGCTGGACGAGCTGGCCGAACTCGTCGTCGTGCTCGGTCCGGAATCCGCGGCGATCCCGGTGATCTGCACCGCCCAGGACCGGCCGCTGGACCCCGGCCGGTGGCGCGCCGCCGCGTCCGACTTCCCCCAGCTCGGCGACCCGGTCCAGATCCCGCTCGCGGAACTGCCGCGCACCGCCACGTTGAAGGTGCGGCGCATCGAGCTGTCCCGCCGGGTCCACGAACACCTGGAGAAGCAATGACACCGCAAGCCGTACTCGCCCGGTTCCGCGAATACATGGTGGGGCCGTCGCGCTTCATGACCCTGCTGTCCTGCTTCGAGCTTGGCGTCATCGACGCGATCAGGGACAGCCCCGGGATGACCGCCGCCAAGCTCGGCGCCGCCGTCGGCGCGAAGCCCGACGCCGTGGAGCAACTGCTGCACCTGCTGGTCAAGGAGGGTTTCGTCGGCTACGACGAACAGTCCGGCGGGTACCGTCTCGACGCGCTCGACGGCGTCGCCAAGACCGACCTCCAGCGGGCGCTCACCTACATGAACATGATCAAGGTCGTCGCGCTCAGGCAGTTGTTCTACCTCACCGACAGCGTGCGCACGGGCACGCTCACCGGCCTGGCGGAACTCTACGGTTCCAGCGGCACCCTGTACGGCGCCGTGGCCGAACACCCGGACCTGCGCGAGTCCTGGGCGACGCTGATGGATACCGTCACCGCCAGGATCGATCCGTGGTTCTTCGGCAACATCGACATTCCGCCGGGCGCTCGGGTGCTCGACCTGGCCGGTAACACCGGTCTCGGGGCGATTCACGCCTGCCGGCTGGCGGCGTCGCCGGGGCTCCGGGTGACCACCTTCGACCTGCCGGAGAAGGAAGAAGAGTGCCTGCGGAACTTCGCCGCGCACGACGTGGCGGAGCACTGCTCGTTCATCGGCGGCGACGTGTTCGACGAGGTTCCCCAGGGGTTCGACGTCGTGCTGATCAAGCATTTCCTGGACATGTTCGACAAGAGCGACGTGCTCAGGATCCTCGGCGGCGTCCGCCAGTCGCTGGACGCCGGCGGACAGGTCTGCATTCTGGTGCCGGTGTACCCCGAAGACATCAAAGACACCGGCAATTACAACGTCGACTTCTTCCCGGCTTTCTTCATCGGCTGCACCATGGGCCAGGGCGGCCCGCAGAAGCTGTCGACCTACCGGAGCTGGCTGGAGGAATGCGGATTCACGGTCACGAAGGCAATGACCGCGGACCCGGCCGGCATACCAGCGGACGTCATTCCCGTACCGGGAATCCTATGTGCGACCAAGGTCCGTGCTTAAGACGCACGGTCCCGAGAGTCGCGCCACTGTCGTTATGAGAAAAAAAGGAGACATCATGCGCAAGAGGACCGTGCTCGGGCTGGGCATGCTCGGCCTCGGCGTGGGGTATTTTGCCTGGTACACCCCGTACAGCGCGCTGGCCAAGGCAATTTCTGGCAGCGGTGGCGGTCTTGTCCTGCTCCCGGCGGCCGTTCTGGGTCAGCTCGTGGCCATGCCATTCTTCGTGGCCGTGGCCGGCTGGCTGCGATATCCGCGGCGGCGGGTGATCGCCGGGCGGCGGGTGCCATTTCCCACCCGGGCCACCGCCGAATCGTCGGTCTGGATGGCATTCATTGTCGGCACGACGACGCTCAATTTCACGTTTCCCGGCGCGTCGATCGTGTTCATGCTCGTGCTCATGCGCGTCACCACGCTGTTCACCGCGCCGGCCGTGGACCTGATCCGCGGACGGAGAATCCACTGGAATTCGTCGGCGGCGCTGATGCTGTGCGTGTTGTCGGCGGTCGTGGCGCTGACCGATATTCACAATTACACGCTGACCCTCGGTGCGATGCTGAGCGTCGCGCTCTACGCGATCGCGTACTACTTCCGGTTCCGCTTGATCAGCATCCATGCCAAGAGCGGTGACCTGTGGCGCGATCGCCAGTACCTGGTCGAGGAGCACATGACGACGCCGGTCACGCTCCTGGCGATGCTCGCCGTCCCGGCGCTGATCGACCAGGGGCCGTGGATGCACGCGCTGCGCCTTGGCTTCACGACGTTCCTCGGTACCCGGACGGTGGTGCCGGCGCTGCTGATCGGCGTGTGCTACGAGGGGCTGTTCGTCATGACCAGCCTGATCTTCATCAACCGGCGGGAGCTCTCGTTCGGCGTGCCGGTGCATGTGTGCGCCAGCCTGCTGGCCGGCATCGCCGCCTCGTTCATCCTGTTCGGGGCGTTCGACGAGCGGCTGCCCAGCGCCGCGCAGTACGTCGCGGCGGCGCTGGTGATCTGCGCCGCCCTGGTGCTCAGCTACCCGACGCTCAAGACCCGCGCCGGGCAGCGGCGGATCCCGCGGACGGCGGCACGGCGGCTGCTGTTCGTCTGCGGCGGGAACACCGCACGCTCCCCGATCGCGGCGGCGATCGCCCGCGCGGAGCTTGCCGACGACGTGCGGATCGCCCACTGGACGGTCAGCTGCGCCGGCGTCTCGGTCAAGTCACCCGGCACGCCGGTCAAGCCCGAAGCGGTGCGGGTGCTGCTGGAACTGGGCCTCGAAGCGCCGCTCGATCACCGGGCGCGCCAGCTCACCCCCGTGATGTGCGCCGACAGCGACGCTGTCTACTGCATGACACGCGATCACCGCGACTCGGTGCTCGCGATCGCTCCCGAGGCAGCCGAACGTACGGTCTGCATCGATCCGGACCTGGATCTGCCCGAACCTGCCGGGCACCTCGACGCGTACCGGGACTGCGCCGGCACGCTGCGGACGCTGATCCGCCGGCACCTCAGGGAGCAGGCGCGGGACAAGGCCGGCGTGCCGGGATGAGGTCGTCGCAGCCGCACCGCCAGGTCCTGCTCGCCGCGCCGCGCAGCTCCTGCGCCGGCGTGGATCGGGCCGTGCGGACCGTGGAGATCTGCCTGGCGAGGTACGGAGCCCCCGTGTACGTGCGCAAGCAGATCGTGCACAACGTCCGCGTGGTGCGGGACCTCGAGGAACGGGGCGCGGTCTTCGTCGACGACACCGACGAGGTACCGGAAGGAGCCGTCGTCGTCTTCTCCGCGCACGGCGTGGCGCCGGCCGTGCACGCGCAGGCCGAAACTCGGAATCTGCGGACGATCGACGCCACGTGCCCGCTGGTCAGCAAGGTGCACCGGGAAGCGGTCCGGTTCGCCGCCGCGGACTACGACATCTTGCTGATCGGGCACGAGGGTCACGAAGAGGTCATCGGCACCTCCGGCGAGGCGCCGGAGCACATTCACCTGATCGACGGTCCGGACGACGTGGCCAACGTGCGGGTGCGTGACCCCGAACGCGTCGCGTGGCTGTCGCAGACCACGCTGTCGGTGGACGAGACCCTCGCCACGGTGGCGGCCTTGCGCCGGCGGTTCCCCAGCCTGGTGGATCCGCCGTCGGACGACATCTGCTACGCCACGCAGAACCGCCAGGTCGCGGTCAAGGAGATAGCCGCGGCCGCGGACCTGGTCATCGTCGTCGGCTCGGCGAACTCATCGAACTCCGTCCGCCTGGTCGAGATCGCGGCCGAACACGGCGCCGCCGCGCGCCTCGTGGACTATGCCGCGGACATCGACGTGGCGTGGCTGGACGGCGTGCGCACCGTCGGCGTGACCAGCGGCGCCTCGGTTCCCGAGGAGCACGTCCAGGAGGTACTGACCTGGCTGGCCGAGCACGGCTACGACGAGGTGCGGCACGTCGAGCCGGTCACCGAGCACATGCACTTCGGCCTGCCGCGCGAACTGAAAGGAGGTCTGTCATGAGCGCTACCCCCACAGCGACCGTGACCCCTGCCCAGGCGCGCGACGCGCTGCTGGGCCGGGTCGAGGACCGGTTGCACGCGCTGCTCGCCAGCGAGACGTCCCGATGGTCCGCGGTGAACCCCCGGGCCGCGATACCGGTCCAGGTGATCGCCGCGTTGGCCGGCGCTGGCGGCAAGCGGCTGCGTCCGGCGTTCTGCCTCAATGGCTTCCTGGCCGCCGGCGGCGACCCGGCGCTGGAGCAGGTCGCGGTGGACGCCGCCGCGGCGCTGGAGGTACTGCACGCATACGCCCTGCTGCACGACGACGTGGCGGACGACTCCGCGTTGCGGCGCGGCGTGCCGACCGCGCACGCCCGGCACGCGGTGACGCACCGCGCCGCCGGCTGGGCCGGCGAGCCGCGGCGGTTCGGCGAGGCCGTGGCGGTCCTGGCCGGGGACCTGGCGCGCAGCTACGCCGACCGGCTGGCCGACGCGCTGTCCCCGGCCGCCCGCGAGATCTGGCACGAGCTGAACACCGAGATGATCATCGGCCAGTACCTGGACATCCGCGTGGCGGCCGAGCGAATCGCGGATCCCGCGCTGTCCCGCTGGATCGCGATCTGCAAGTCCGGACGATACACGGTCCACCGCCCGCTGACCCTCGGCGCGGTCATCGCCGGCCGACCGGACCTGGTGCCCGCGTTCCAGGGCTACGGGACCGCCCTCGGCGAGGCATTCCAGCTGCGCGACGACTTGATCGACGCGTTCGGCGACAGCGGCCTCGCCGGCAAGCCGACCGGCCTGGATTTCGCCCAGCAGAAGATGACGCTGCTGGTCGCGCTCGCGATGCCGCGCGATGACCGGATTGCCCGGCTGCTCGCTGGCGAGGTCACCGACGGGGCCACCGGTGCGGCCACCGGTGGGGCCACGCTCGCCCAGATCATCACCGACCTGGACGTGCGCGGTGAGGTCGAGGAGCGCATCGACCGACTGGTGGCCCAGGCCCAGGCCGAGATCGCCGCGGCCCCGCTCGACCGCGCGTGGCGGGACGAACTGGCGCGGTTCGCGGTCCAGGTCGCTTACCGCCAGAAGTGAAAGGGACTAGTCATGGCATTGCTTACCAGCATCCGCGGGCCCGATGACCTGCGCCGGCTGCCGTCTGCTGAGCTGCCCGCGCTGGCGGCGGAGATCCGCGAGCTGCTGGTGCGGACGGTATGCCGCACCGGCGGGCACCTGGGCCCCAACCTCGGGGTGGTCGAGCTGACGATCGCGCTGCACCGGGTCTTCGATTCGCCCCGCGACCGGATTTTGTGGGATACCGGCCACCAGTCCTATGTCCACAAGCTGCTCACCGGCCGGATCAGCGCGTTTGACCGGCTCCGCCAGCGCGGCGGGCTGTCCGGGTACCCGTGCCGGGCCGAGTCCGCGCACGACGTCATCGAGAATTCGCACGCCTCCACCGCGCTGTCCTACGCCGACGGGCTCGCCAAGGCGTATGCCCTGACCGGCCAGACCGATCGCGCTGTGGTGGCCGTGATCGGCGACGGGGCGCTGACCGGCGGCATGGCGTGGGAGGCGGTGAACAACATCGCCGCGGCGCACGACCGGCCGGTGATCGTCGTGGTCAACGACAACGGGCGCTCGTACGCGCCGACCGTGGGCGGGGTGGCCGAGCTGCTGAACGGCTTGCGTACCGCACCGCGGTACGAGCGCGTCCTGGACTGGGGCAAGCGGACCGTGCGGCCGACGCTGCTGGGCCGGCCGGTTTACGACCTGGTGCACGCGATCAAGGCGGGGCTGAAGGACCTGGTCGCCCCGCAGGAACTGTTCGCCAACCTGGGCCTGAAGTACCTGGGGCCGGTCGACGGGCACGACGTGGCGGCGGTGGAGTCCGCGTTGCGGCGGGCCCGCCGGTTCGGCGGTCCGGTGCTGGTGCACTGCGTCACCGAGAAGGGCCGCGGGTACGCCCCGGCCGAGACCGACGAGCAGGACAAGATGCACACCTACCGGCGGACCGATCCGGTCACCAGCGGGGGCATCCCCTCGACGTGGACCGAGGTGTTCGGCGCCGAGCTGGCGGCGCAGGCGGCGGAGCGGCCGGAACTGGTGGCGATCACCGCGGCCATGCTCGAGCCCACCGGGCTCGAGCCGATGCGCGCCAAGTTCCCTGACCGGGTCTTCGACGTCGGGATAGCCGAACAGCACGCGGTCACCTCCGCCGCCGGCCTGGCCATGGGCGGGATGCATCCGGTGGTCTGCCTGTACGCGACGTTCTTGAACCGCGCGTTCGATCAGCTGCTGATGGACGTCACGCTGCATTCCTGCCCGGTGACGTTCGTGCTGGACCGGGCCGGCGTCACCGGTGAGGACGGGCCGTCCCACAACGGCATGTGGGACCTGTCCATCCTCCAGGTCGTGCCGGATCTGCGGATCGCCGCACCAAGGGACGCGGCCACGCTCCGCCGGGCGTTGCGGGAGGCCGTGGCGGTGACGGACGGCCCGACCGTGATCCGGTTCCCCAAGGGCGCGCCCAGTGCCGACTTCCCGGTCGTGTCCGAGGTTTGCGGTGTCGACGTGCTGCGCACGGGCGAGCCGGAGGACGTGCTGCTGATCTGCGTCGGCTCGCTGGCCGGGCTGGGTCTTGAAGTCGCCGACGGACTGGGGGGTGCGACGGTCGTCGACCCGCGCTGGGTCCGGCCGGTCAACCCGGCACTGGCGCGGCTGGCCGGACGGCACCGGGCGGTCGTCACGCTGGAGGACAACGGGCGCGTCGGCGGCGTCGGCGCGGCCGTCGCGCAGTCGCTGCGCGACGCCGGGGTTGGTGTGCCGGTGCACACCGTCGGGCTGCCGCAGCGCTTCCTGAAGCAGGGCACGCGCGCGGAGGTGCTGGCCGACTGCGGCCTGATCGCGCCGGAGGTCATCCGCCAGATCAACGAACTGCTCGCTCCGCGCGAGCTCACTGCGCAAAGGATGCCGCGATGACTGTCTCCCTCGGCCTGCCGACTGCCCCTCCGCCCGTTCTTCCACAGCGGCTGGCGCCGCGCCGCGAGTCCCGCCAGGTGCGGGTCGGCGACGTTCTCGTCGGCGGCGACGCGCCGGTCTCCGTCCAGTCCATGACCACGACGCTCACCGCCGACGTGAACGCGACGCTCCAGCAGATCGCCGAGCTGACCGCGACCGGCTGCCAGATCGTCCGGGTGGCGGTGCCGTCGGCCGACGACGCGGCGGCGCTGCCGCGGATCGCCCGTCAGTCGCGGATCCCGGTGATCGCCGACATCCACTTCCAGCCCAAGTACGTGTTCGCGGCGATCGACGCGGGCTGCGCCGGTGTCCGGGTCAACCCGGGCAACATCAAGCAGTTCGACGATCGCGTCGCCGACATCGCGCGGGCGGCATCGGACGCCGGTATCCCGATCAGGATCGGCGTGAACGCCGGGTCGCTGGACAAACGCCTGCTGGCCAAGCACGGCAGGCCCACCGCGGACGCGCTGGTGGAATCGGCGCTGTGGGAGTGCTCGCTGTTCGAGGAGCACGGCTTCCGCGACATCAAGATCTCGGTGAAGCACCACGAGCCGGCGGTGATGATCGGCGCGTACCGCAAGCTGGCCGCCGCCTGCGATTACCCGCTGCACCTCGGGGTGACCGAGGCTGGGCCCGCGTTCCAGGGCACGGTGAAGTCCGCGGTGGCGTTCGGCGCCCTGCTGGCCGAGGGCATCGGGGACACGATCCGGGTCTCGTTGTCCGCGCCGCCGGTGGAGGAGGTCAAGGTCGGCATCGCGGTGCTCGAGTCGCTGGGGTTGCGCCAGCGCGGCCTGGAGATCGTGTCCTGCCCGTCCTGCGGTCGTGCCCAGGTCGATGTGTACCGGCTGGCCAACGAGGTAACCGCCGGCCTGGAAGGGCTGTCGGTGCCGTTGCGGGTCGCGGTGATGGGCTGCGTGGTAAACGGCCCGGGCGAGGCACGCGAGGCCGACCTCGGGGTCGCGTCCGGCAACGGCAAGGGCCAGATCTTCGTCCGCGGCCAGGTGACCCGGACGGTGCCGGAATCCCAGATCGTGGCGACGCTCATCGATGAGGCGCTGCGGCTCGCGGACGAAATGGCGGCCAGCGGCACCGTCGCGGGGACGCCGGAGGTCAGTGTCTTCTAACCCGTCTTGATGCAGCCCGTCTTGTTGCCCAAGGAAAGGAAACGGCCATGGAAGCCGTGCACGTCGCGATCATCTACTACAGCGCCACCGGCACCGTCCATGCGCTGGCGCGAGCCGCCGCCGAAGGCGCGGAAAAGGCCGGCGCGGAGGTGCGCCTGCGTAAATGCGCCGAATCGGCACCGCCGGAGGCGATCAAGGCGCACCAGGCATGGCGCCGGCACCTGCGGGACACCGCGGACGTCGCCGTGGCCACCCCCGACGACGTGGCCTGGGCCGACGCGGTTCTATGGGGCTCGCCGAGCCGCTTCGGCAACCCGGCCAGCCAGTTCAAGGCGTTCGTCGACTCGCTCGGCATGCTGTGGCGGCGCGGTGCGCTCGCCGGCAAGGTGTACTCGGCCTTCACCGCCAGCGGCACCGCCCACGGCGGGCAGGAATCCACGCTGCTCGCGATGGGCAACGTGTTCTACCACTGGGGCGGAATCATCGTGCCCCCCGGCTACACCGACCCCATTCAGTTCGAGACCGGCAATCCTTACGGCACCTCTCGCCTGGCCGGCGATAGCGAGCACGACGACGCGGTTCTCGAAGCGGCCCGCTACCAGGCGCGCCGTGTCGTCGACACCGCCGCGGCGCTGAAGGCCGGCCGGCACCCCGCATGCCCGGATGCCGACGCGCGCCCGGATGCCGGCCTGCATCCGGATGCCGGCCCGCGCTCGGATGCCGTCCTCGTGGCCGGTCCAGACGCCCGGCGCCGCCCCCGTACCCGCGCCGCTGGCTACTCTCCCGCGTAGGTGACGTACCCGTGGATACCCTGATCGCCGACGTCATCGGCGACATCGCGTTGATCCTGGTCGTGTCGTCGCTGCTCGGCGCGCTCGCCCGGCGATTCGACCAGCCGACCGTCATCGGCCAGATCCTGGCCGGGATCCTGCTCGGTCCCACGCTGCTCGGCCGTCTGCCTGGGCACCTTACCGCCCGCCTGTTCCCGCACGCCGCACTGCCGTATCTGAACGTCATTTCCCAGGTCGCCGTCACCATCTTCATGTTCGTCGTGGGGTACGAGATGGACTGGGGATCGTTCCGCCGGCTGGCCCGGCCAGCACTCCTGGTCGCGGTCGGCGCGCTGCTGATCCCGCTCAGCCTGGGCACCGGAGCCGTCCTGATCTTCAGGTCCGGCTTCGTCCACCTCGGCCAGTCCAGCTTCAGCCATTCGTTCATCCTGTTCATGGGCGTGGCTGTGTCGATAACCGCGCTGCCTGTGCTCGCCGCGCTCATTCGCGAGCGCGGCATCGCCGGGACCACCGCGGGCATCACGGCCACGAGTGCGGCCGGCATCATGGATGTGGCCGCGTGGCTGGTCCTCGCCGTGGCGCTCCTCGGCACGGCGGACCGGCCGAATCGGCCGTTGCTGGTCACGTTCCTGCTGGTCGCCGGCTTCGTCCTGGTCATGCTGCTGGTAGTCCGCCCGGTGCTGAGCCGATGGATGCGCAGGTCCGAGGCCTTGCTCGCCAACCAGTTGCCGGTGGCGTTGACGCTCGCGCTCGGCAGTGCGTTCGTGACGGCTTCGCTGGGACTGCATCCCGTGTTCGGCGGGCTGCTGGCCGGCCTGACGATGCCGAGCAAGGAGGGAACGCCCGACCCGGATGTGCTGCGTCCCATGGAAGAGGTCAGCTACCTGCTGCTGCCGCTGTTCTTCATCGTCACCGGCCTTTCGGTGAACCTCGGGGCCCTGGACGGCTCTGCGTTCATCATGCTCGCGGTGTTCATGGCGATCGCCAGCGTGGGCAAGATCGGTCCCGCCTACGGGGCGTCCCGGCTCGGCGGTCTGGCGCGGAAGGACTCGGCGACCGTCGCGGTGCTGACGAACACCCGGGGGCTGACCGAACTCATCGCGCTCAACGTCGGGTTCAGTGTGGGCCTGATCAGCCATCGGCTGTTCGACGTCCTGGTGCTGATGGCGGTGCTGACCACCATGCTCACCGCGCCGCTGCTGAGGCTGATCCGCCCGGCCGTGGCCGTACCCCTTGGGGTTTCCGCGACGGAGTCCACGGTGGGGCGAGTTGAGTCCGGTGCGCCGTAGCTTGCGAGCCTGCCGCGATCACCGCCGCCGAACGCGAGATCTCGGCGGGCCGTGGTGGTTCGCCACCAGTTCCTGGAGCTCATCGATGTCATATTCGGCACGCCCTGGGCTGCCGTAGCGGGTGAGCTTGCCGCGGCTCGCCCACTTCCTGATCGTCGCCACGGTGACTCCCGCGGCAAGCGCCGCGAGCTCGGTTGGCACGGTAATCCGCCCGCCAGATGCGTACGTCATGTGGCAGTCATCCGGCTACGTTACGGAGCCCTGAGGTCAAGCCGGCGACGCAGATCGAGCCACTGGCGCGGGCGCCACGTATGTCCCGCATCGCACCTGACCTGGGGTGCTGAGCGCTGAATACCAGTACTGATGCTGGCACGCACCAACCGTTCGCATCCGTCCACGGTGCAGGGGCCAAGCTCGATCGTCCGTCCCTGCGCCGGATTCAGCACGTTCTTGACGTCGGCGACGAGAGCCGCGATCTCATCCGCGAAGTCGGCGGCCGCGGTGTGGGCGGCCAGCCAGTCCAGGTGAGCCTGGAGATACGCGATGAGTGTCCGCACATCGAGCGCGGCGGGACCGGACACGCCGCGCTCATCGACGATCAGCTCGCACCACGAACAGAGCACTCGTATGGTGTCGCTGCGCACCGCCAAGGTCCGGTCATCGAGGCTGATGCCCGCCGATCGCCGGCCGCGCACCAACGTGAGGGGATGCTGGCGAGGGATCTCAAGGGCCAGTTCGCAGGCCTGGTACAGCTGGGGCAGACTGGCTAGACGGCCGGTCAGCACGGTCCGGCACGCGGCGCACAGCCGCGGACCGCGAGATCTCACCGCCAGGGCCAAGGGCGCACCGCAGCTTCGAATGCCACAGCTCGGCTGCATCGCCAATGCTCGCTCCTCATTCTCGATTCGGACCCATCCGTCTGGGCAACCACCATCACGATCGGACAGGCCGGAATCGCGGCGCTATCGTGTCGCTGTTGCCGTTTTCTCCAAGCCCCGTCAACGCGTGCTCCAGGTAGCGTGCGCGAAGGGCGTGATGAGGAGACCGATCCGGTAGTTGGTCTGTGCGTTCACGATACGCACCAGAATCGTGACCTGCTTATAGCCGGGCACGATGCCTTGGCTGGCGAAGTACGCATCGACATCTACTTCCACCATGTAGTCTTCGCCATTACCCGACCGCTCCTCTCCGGACGAGTACATAAAATTCCCTTGGCGGTCGGTGTGCCCATCAAGGCGGTGGATCTGCTCTCCTGCGAGCCGACCGACCACGGTAACCCGTACGTCGTCCGCTTGGCGACCGGAAACTCCGTCTATTATGCTGAGGCTAATATTCACTTTTCGCCGACTTAGGGTACATTTCTTAGCAGAAGTCGTTCGCAAGCTGCGTACAAGCCTACGCCGCCGACGACATCACGGCCTTATCGTCTCCATATCGCGCACCTATTGCCCAGCCCCTCACGGAGATGCTTCCGGGATACGCTCGTGATAGCAATCATGAGGGCTGCTCGCGTTTAGCTCGGAGTCGGAAAGGAAATCGCGACGTGAAAGGGTCGAGCTGATGAGCATTCGCAGAGGCATTCTTGTTCCGTTCGCGATCGTCTGGCTGGGGCTCGTCTGCGCGGCCGCGCTCATGATCGCTGCCTGGGTTTCGCACACGGGCGGTTCGAGCGGAGGCGGCAGCGCACACGGGATAGTGAGCGTGACGGGATCCGGGGTTTCAGATCCGCCGTGGACTTCCGGACCAGATGATCCGCCATGGACGTGACACGACGTATGAGTGGCCGCACCCTAGTCCGGTGCGGCCTTCGTCCGTATCCGCGCGAGCGATCCGGCGATCTTTCCGGTCAGGACGGAATCGGCGTCGCCCGCGAGCTCCGCCGCCGCTTGCCATGCGTGCGCCGCGATGTCCGGCCGGCCTGCCCGCTGATGAATGCGGCCAAGTAGTTCCAGGGCCCTGGCCTGCCACACTCCTTCGGCGCTGTGCTCGCGGAACACGCCGCTGGCCTCCTCTGCCCGAGCTAGCGCCGCGTTCTCCTCGCCCCCAGCGAGGTGAACTTCGGCCAGCCCGAGTAGCGCGCGTCCGCGGATGAGCCGGTTACCCGCACGCCCGGCTAGCTCCAGCGCCTCCATCAGCGCGGAACTGGCACCGGCGAGGTCCCCGCGCATAAGCCTTGCGTTCCCCATGCAGACCAGCGCGAACGCCTGGCCCACGACGTCCCCGACTTCCCGGGTCAGGCGCAGCACCGCGGAGAGCGCGTCTACCGCGGGTTCCGCGCGCCCGCGGCGCAGCTGAAGCTCGGCCAGCGCGTATTTGACCTGCGCGGTCAGCCGCGGTGCGCCGAGCTTGCCGGAGATCAGCATCGCGTCGTCGAGCATCTGTTCCGCCACCGCGTACTGGAGCCTGTCGGAGCAGATCTGGGCCATGTTCTTGAGGGTGTACGCCTCGCTGACCAGATCCTCGGTTTCGCGGAATACGATTATCGCCTGCCCGTACCGCGTGAGGGCTGCGTCATAGCTGCCCGTGAGGGCGTCGATAAGCGCCAGGCCGCTGAGCGTCAGCGCCTTGCCCTGCTTGTCGCCGATCTCATCGAAGATCTTCAGCGACTTGGCGAAATAACCGCTAGCCGTCGCTACTCGGACGCTCGATTCCAGCGTGCCGAGGGAGTACAGCAGCGCTGCCTCACCGCGCTTGTTGCCGGCGTCGCGGACCGCACCGAGCGCGCAGGCATGTGAATTCCGCCAGTCGTCGCCGTAGAGCCCGGACTCAAACACCGTCACGGCGGTGGTGGCGAGATCCCAGCACAGCTCGTCCATCCCGAGCTGAGCAGCCTGGAACACCGCGTTGACCAGTGAGCCGCGTTCGGTCTTGAACCAGTCGATGGGCTCCCTGCGCATGACCGCGCTGTGCTCAGGCAACGGCCAGTGCTCCGCGGTGCCATGCAATACCGCGAAGTCACCGCCGTAGAGACGGCGCCGGGCACCAGTCGCCAGGAAAAGCCAGCAACGCAGCAGCCGCCGCATGGCATCAAGCCGGTCAGCTGTCGGTTCGTCCTCGGCGCACCGCTCTGCCGCGTAAATACGGACAAGGTCGTGCAGGTGGAACCGGACGACACCATCGCCCAGTTCCGCCCCCTCGACGAGGTATCCCGCCACTAGCTGCTGGAACAGGTATTCCGCGTATCCCAGGTCCGCGTCGAGCAGCGGGGCGCCCACCCACGACGCGAAGTCGGCGGTGTTGACCAGACTCAGCCGCCTGAGCAGGCACTGCGCCGCCTTGTCGAGCGATTCGTACGCCACCGCGATCGTGGCGCGCAGGCTCGCGCCCTTGAAGTCAAGCTCGTCCAGTCGCCGGGCCTCGTCCTGGAGCTGCGTGACCATGAGCGAGATCGGCCAGTGCGGCCGGACGCGGAGCTTGGCCGCCACGACGCGCATGGCCAGCGGTATTCCCTCACACAGCTGGACGAGTTCCCGAGCGGCGTCCGGCTCCGCGCTCACCTGCCGCTCGCCGATCAGGGTCATCAGCAGCCTGCTCGAGGACGCGTCGTCCAGCGGTCCTACGTGGACGTGATGGACCCCTTCCAGCTCGGCGATGTGCTGACTGCACGTGACGATCGCGGCGCAGCCGCGGGTCCCGGGCAGGAATGGCGCGACATCCTCCTCGCTGCGGGCGCCGTCGATGACGACAAGCACCCGTAGCCCGGCGAGCACGCTCCGGTACATCGCCGTACGACCATGGAGATCGGGCGGTATCGTGCCGGAGGACACCCCGAGTGACCGCAGCAAGTGTTCCACCAGCGACGCCGCGCCGTGTGGCATGTCCGGGCGAAGCTGCAAGAACAGCTGACCGTCGGGGAACTCCGAGCTGAGCAGGTGCGCGGCGCGCAGCGCGATCGCGGTCTTCCCTACTCCGCCCCGGCCGGAGAGCACTACCACCGGTACTTCCGGCGCATCCTTGCCCGTGAGGATCAGGGATATCTCGTGGATGATCTCCTCGCGCCCGGTGAAGTCGGCGGTCGTTCTCGGTAGCTGGCGAGGGATCGGGGTAACCGGGATCTTCGCGGGCAAGCCGACTGGCTGCCGCGGACTCTGCAGGTCGAGCTCGCTGTCGCGGGTGAGAATGGCATGCTCCATACGGCACAGTTCGGCACCGGGATCCAGGCCAAGCTCCTCTTGCAGGACCTCGCGTCCGGAGCGGAACGTCTCCAGCGCGTCCGCCTGACGGCCGCTGCGGTACAGCGCGAGCATCAGCTGGCCGCGGAAGCGCTCGTTCAGCGGATGGTTCGAGACGAGCGCCGTCAGCTCGCCGATGATCTCATCGTGCATGCCGAGTTGCAGCTCAATCTCCAGGCAATCTTGATAAGCCAGGATCCGGCGCTCGTTGAGCCGGGTAGCCGCGCTCTGGATAACCTCGCTCTGCACCCCTTCTAGGGCAGGTCCGCGCCACAGCGCCAGGGCCGCGCGCAGGTCACCGCGTGCTTCGTCGATGCGCTGGTCGGCCGTCGCGGCTCGTCCGCGAGCGGTCAGCTCCTCGAAGATCGCCAGATCGATGTCGTCAGGCGCCGCCTGGATCAGGTAGCCGGGCAACCGCGTCGCGATGACGGTCTCGCCAAGGAGCCGCCGCAGCGTCGATATCGTGATCTGTACCTGGCTTCGCGCGGTTCTCGGCGGATTGTCGCCCCAGAGCGCGTCCACTATGCGGGACACGGAGACGACATGTCCCGCGTCGAGGAGCAGGAGCGCGAGTGCGATCTGCTGCCGGGGAGCGGCGATAGCGACTGGTCGGTCGTCGATCACGGCTTCCAGGGGACCAAGCAGCCTGAACTTCATAACCACCAAGGCCCTCGCCGCAACGCGCAGCAGTTCCGGCCATCCAATCAGCGGATTGAGTTATCTGTTAAAGAACAATCGAGTAGTCCACCGAAACGGCCGGTCCCACCTGCCATTTGTCTAATTAGATTAGACCTCTAGCCGCCCGTTAGTCAATTTTAGCAGAGGGTGAACATGCTGCTACGTCTGGTTAGTTGAAATACTGCGCAACAATGGCGAGTTTGCCACCCCGGCTTGACGGCCGCCCTCGAAAGGATTGACCGAAGGGGCGATGAATTCTCTTCAAATTGCAGGCATACCAGCAGCTCAGGCGCGGTGAGCGACCTTTCCGATGCTCCACGCAATTGCGTAGGACTTTATTTATCTCGCGAAGATAGCAACCGCCATTGAATGGCGCGTCGCCGCCCGCGGATCACGGACTCCTGGCTGGTGCGTGGCATTATCCGGCGGCCGTATGGGGCACGTGTGACCGTCCGGGACGGTTTAGTTGTGGCCGTCCGCCCCCGGCAGCTCGGCGGGCTCCGTGTGCCCGTTCCCATCGCGATGGGCGGGTTCGTCCGCGTGCCCATTCCCCGGCGGTAGCGGGAGCGCCTCGATGAACGCACGGTTGGCCCTGCCGCGCAGGGTCGCTCGCGCCTTGCCGCCCCCCGGCACGAGCACGCCGTCGCGGTCGACTTTGCCCGGGAGGCGCTCCACCGTAAGGCCGTTGCGCGGCACGAGAACCGCCCGCTCTTCCTCCGAGAGCGGATCGGAGATCTCCTCGAACTTGCCGTTCGGTGCCTGGCGGATGATCCCGGATTCGATGCCATGCTCCAGCTGCTCGCGGTCCTTGGCCTGCAGCCCCAGGCAGATCCGCCGGGTCAGGAAGAACGCGATTACCGGTCCGACTATCACCAGCACCCGGGAGATCCAGGTGACCGTGTACAGCGGGATCTGCAGCTTGTCGGAGATGACGTCGTTGGCGCCCTCGGCCCACAGCAGGCCATAGAAGACAACGGCGGCCATGCCGACACCGGAGCGGACAGGGACGTTCCGCGGCCGGTCGAGGATGTGATGCGCGGCCTTGTCACCGGTGGCCCACGCCTCGAACCATGGCCACAGCGCCGCTCCGCCCAGGATGATGCCGAACGGAACGGCGAACGGGATCAGCACGCTGAACGTCACGGTATGCCCGAGGAAGTTGATCTCCCAGGCAGGCATCATGCGCAGCGCGCCCTCCAGGAAGCCCATGTACCAGTCCGGCTGGGAGCCCGACGAGATCGCCAGCGGCGAGTACGGCCCGTACAGCCAGATCGGATTGATCTGCGCGAACGTACCCAGCACGGCAAGGATCCCGAAGATGAAGAAGAACCACGCCGTGCCCTTGGCGATGAAGTACGGGTAGAACGGCTGGCCGGTCTCCAGCTTCTCGGTCTGGCGCAGACCCGGGAACGCGGTGTGCTTCTGGTGGAACACGAGCAGCAGGTGGGCCGTCACCAGGGCAAGGATGATCCCGGGGATGAGCAGCACATGGATGATGTACAGCCTGGGGATGATGTCGTGTCCCGGGAACTGCCCCCCGAACAGGAAGAATGTGACATACGTGCCGATGATCGGCAGGCCGAGCAGCACGCCCTCGAAGATCCGGATTCCGGCGCCGGAGAGCTGGTCGTCCGGCAGCGAGTAACCGAACAGGCCCTCGACGATGGCCAGCGAGAAGATCACGATCCCGATCAGCCAGTTCAACTCGCGAGGCTTGCGATACGAGCCGGTGAAGAAGTGGCGCAGCATGTGCGCGATGATCGAGGCCACGAACAGGTCCGCGGCCCAGTGGTGGATCTGCCGCATGAGCATGCCGCCGCGCACGTCGAACGAGATCCGCAGCGTGGACTTGTACGCCTCGCTCATCGAGATGCCGTTCAGCTTCGTGTACGTCCCGTGGTAGGTCACCTCGGTCATCGACGGCACGAAGAAGAACGCGAGGAACGTTCCGGTCAGCAGCAGGATGACGAACGACCAGAGCGCGATCTCGCCGAGCAGGAACGACCAGTGATCCGGGAAGACCTTGCGCATGAGCGTGCGCATGTAGCCGGCACCGTGCAGCCGGTCATCGAGCCAGCCGCCTATCCCGCTCACGCCACCCGGTACTTCCACCTCGCTCATCCGCACTCCAGGATGTCGGTGCCCGTATCCGTCCGTCCGTACTGCCCTTGCCCCTTCTATAGATGACGAAACCAAGGGGGTGATTCGTGACAGTCTCCCGCAATCAGCCGGCTTTTTTTGCGCGCGCGCCGCCCCCGCGGCCTCGCTCCTCCGCCACCCCGCGGCCGCACCCGCGCGCCGCCCCCGCGGCCACGCCTCGGCCACCCCGCAGCCACGCCTCGGCCGCCCCCGCAGCCACGCCTCGGCCACCCCGCAGCCACGCCTCGGCCACCCCGCAGCCACGCCTCCGGCCAGATGGCGGGCCAACCGCTGAGAACAAATGCCCCGCGAGGGTGCATATCGCACAAGTCGCACGCCCCAGAGGGCAGGGCGAAATCATTGCGGACACTTACCCCCCCAATCCGGGGGGGTAAGTGTCCGCAATAATCTGGCACGGTTGACGGCACGTCTGGAATGGGCCAGATGTCCGGTTTGCCGGGCGGGCGAGCCGGGCGTGGGGCGGGTCGGCGAGAGGGCGAGCCGGCGAGGGGCTAGCGGACGAGGGGGCTAGCGGACGAGGGGGCGAAGGGACGGGGCGAAGGGACGAGCCGGCGAGGGGCGAGGGACGGGGGCGAGGGGCGAGGGGACGCGGGCGGCTGGCCGGCTGCCCTCCAGCATGCAGACCTCGTTCGTCGCCGGCGGCACGGCGTCAACGTGTGCATGGCCGTTTGCGGCGGAGTACCGGCCTTGGCCGTCGTCGTTATGATCGCTGCCAACGCACGCCGAGATGGTCCTGTATCCATGTCGCCATGGTTGTGTTTCCTTGTCTTGTTCCGCCGTCTTAATCGCGCGAGGCTGAAACGGAAGAACACGGTGGCATCGAGCGAGGGGACCAGCATGAGCACCGAATCCGGAATTGAATCCACCGACGCCACCGCATGGAACGGCCTCCCGAAGATCATCGACATAGTAACCAGGGTGTTCCGTACCGGCGCTCTGATTCAGCTGCTCACCGAGTGCGACGCGACGACGCAACTGCTGCTTACCACCGAAAAGCATCAGCCGGGCGCGCTGAAGGAACTCTTTTCCCACCTGCAAGACAACAAGTACTACGAGCTGACCGTCACCTGGATGGCGTTCAGTTACACCAGCGCCTACGTGGCCAAGCTGGACGACTTGATCAGCAAGAAGGCGCCCGGCACCCCGGAGGAACTGGCCGCCCAGGCCCGCGAGGCGGCACTCAAGGACGTGGTGGCCAAACGCGATTATCTGCGCATCCAGTACTTCAACGACGACAATCCCGGTGTCCTGTTCGCCGGGGCCGACAAGCTGGTCAAGGAGCGTTTCAAGGTCCCCGTGATAAAGGGCGTCGCCAGACCGGCCATCGGGGTGGCGCACAACGACGTGGTCGACCTGAATAATCGGCTGCAGGGCGCCACCTGGCAGAACATCACCGATGCCGAGTGGCTGAGCCTGTGCGGGCCGAGCTACCGCGTGCTACGAGTTCACCTCGCCGGCCAGGATCTGGGGCTCGAGCACAAGGCGGTGATGGAAGCCGAGGCGCTGCTCGACCCGAATTTCATCCAGAAGACGACGCAGCGCGGCCGCGTCATCCTCAGCGACGGCACCAGCCGTCTGCAGAAAACCGGTACTTTCATCCAGCTGGTCGTTAACCTGAGCTACGCCATTGACGGGGATAAGTGCGAGTACGACACAGCGAATATGGGGACGAGCCTCGCCGGGGACGCGCACTGGCAGGACAAGGCCGCCGACTGGCGGCTGGGCACCGGCGAGAACCGCAAGACCTACTACAGCCAGGTGCACCCGAAGATCGCCCAGTACGTGCTCAGCCTGCTACCCGTTACCCCCACTCCGGACAACGTCACCATCCTCGACATCGCCGGCGGCAACGGCGACCTGGCGGAACGCATCATCAAGGAAATGGCGGCCGCGGAATTCCCCGGTGTGCTGATCTACATCCTGGTGGACTATAGCGAGGTCGACGTGGCCGTCGCCAAGCGGCGGTTCGAGAACATGCGCCTGCCGTCTGAATTCAAGGTAAAAACGTTCGCGCTGACCCGTGACATGCTCAAATATAAATACGACGCCGCCCGAGCCCTCAAAGACTTCGGCATCGCGGATGGCGCGGACATCATCATCAACTCCGGCGGCCTGCTGAATAACCAGATCGGAAACGACAACCAGACCCCGTCCCACTTCAACCAGATGTATGGCCAGATGCTCAAGCCGGGCGGGTATGGCGTCTACTCCGGGCTGACGCCGCTGCTGGTGAACGCGGCGACACACCGGAGCCAGGGCCTCACCGTCATCAACCTCTACGATCCCGAGGCGCAACGACAGTTGCACGTCGTCCAGCGGCCGAAGTAACCGCGGACCCGGGGTCACCCCGGCTGTCTCCTGGACGACCGGGGCATCCCGCTCCCCGGCGGCGACCGCCGCGACCAGGGTGCCGCGGAACACATACCTGTCCGACCGGTAGATGGTCCTGGCCAGCTCGAAAGCGCGGCCAAGCTGGTCGTATCCGGTCTGCCTGAAGATCAGCACCGGATCGCCCGCGGACATCTCCAGGTGCCGGGCGGTCGCCGGATCCGGGGTCAGGGCCTGGATCGCGAACCGGCCCCGGGTCGGCAGTACTCCGTACAACGAGAACAGCACGTCGTACAGCGACAGCGTGCTGAAGTCGTGCTCGTAGAGCCCCGGCGCCAGATACGACGGCACGATCGCCTCGGTGACCGCGATCGGCACCCCGTCGAAACAGCGGATCCTGGCCAGGTCGCAGACCTCGCTGCCCGGCGCCACGCCCAGCTCCTCGGCCTCGGCCAGCGAGGCCTCCCGCGGCGCGCAGCGCAGCACCCGGGAGGTGACCGCGAGCCCGCGCTGCCGCCCCTGCTGGGTGAAGCTGACCATGGCGTCGCTGCCCTGGCTCACCGGGTTGGTGAACCAGCCGCTGCGTTCGGCGGAGCGTACCAGGTCCTTCTCGGCCAGCCGGGCCAGTGCCCGCCGGATCGTGATCCGGCTGACGTTGAGCCGCTGCGCCAGCGCGCGTTCGGACAGCAACCGCTTGTCGGCGCCCAGCTCTCCGGACCGGATCTCGGCCTCCAGGACGGCCGCCGCCTGCTCATAGGCTGGCAGGTCACGCGCAGCGCTCAGGCCGGAACTCATGGGACTCATTCAACCAGCGATCCGGCGAAGATGCCCTTGATGAAGCTGCGCTGCGCGAACAGGTAGACGATCACCACCGGCAGCGCCGCCAGCACCGACCCGGCCGCCAGCGCGCTGTAGTTGTTGAAGTGCGCCCCCTCGAAGACCGACAGCCCGACGGTCACCGTGTACAGCGACGAGTTCGAGATCATCACCAATGGCAAAAGGAACGCGTTCCAGGTCCACAGGAACACCAGCGCGGCCATCGTCTTCACCGCGGGCGCCACGTTCGGCACCAGGATCCGCCACAGCAGCGCGAACGGCGAGGCGCCGTCCATCCGGGCGCTTTCGGCCAGCGACGGCGGCACCGACCGGAACGCGACATACATCCAGAACGTGCCGAACGCAATCGACTGCGCCACCTGCGGCAGGATCATCGCCCAGTAGGTGTTGACCACGTTGAACGTGCGGAACTGGTAGTACCACGGCACGATCAGCGCCTCGACCGGCAGCATGAAGCCGAACACCGCCGCGTACAGCACCCACTTCGCGCCCGGCGGCCTGGCCAGCGCGATCGCGTAGCCCGCCATGATCGCGAACACCGCGGAGACCACCACCACGGTGACCGTCACGATCGCGGTGTTCAGCATGTACCGGGAGAAGTCCCCGACCCGCCAGGCGAACGTGAAGCCGGAGGCGGACGGATGGCCGCCGAAGCTCAGCCCGCCGCTCCCAGCGGCCGGCGCCAGCGCCGTGGTGACCAAAGCGACGAGCGGATACAGCGTCACCACGGCGGCCAGCAGCAGCACGGCCAGGCTCACGGTCCGCTCGGTACGGGACAGCATCTCTAGGTGGCATTCCTCTCGATCAGCGATCGCACCCCGAAGGTGATCACAAAGACGATCACGGTCATCACGATGCCGAGCGCGCTGGCCGAACCGACGTCGCCGAGCTGGAACGCGTCCCGGTAGATGAGCAGCCCCGGCACCATCGTCGTGTAGCCGGGCCCGCCGTTCGTGGCCTGGTAAATCAGCGTGAAGCTCTGGAGCGCGGCGACCGCGGTGATCGTGATCGCCGCGGCGATGTCCCGGCGCAGCATCGGCAGGGTGATCCGGCAGAACTCGCGCAGCAGCCCGGCACCGTCCACCCGCGCCGCGTCGTAGATCTCCGGCGGGATCCGCTGGATGCCGGGCAGCAGCAGCACGAACGCCAGCCCGAAGTCCAGCCAGGAGGCCACGAGTCCCACGGCCGGCAGCGCCCAGCTGAAGCTGCCCAGCCACGGCGTGCCGGTGCCGAACAGCGCGTTGACCGTACCGGTGCCGCTCGGCGCCAGCAGCCAGGTCCACACGATGGCCACCACCACGGTGACCACGACCTGCGGCAGGAAGTACACCACCCGGAAGAAACCCATGCCGCGCTGGCGGGAGCGGCGCATCAGGTTCACCGCCACCAGGCTGAGCGCCACCGGGATCAGCGAATAGAACACGAGCAGGATGGCGAGGTTGACCAGCGACCCGCGCTCCACCGAGTTGGTGAAGATCCGCGTGTAGTTGGCCAGCCCCACCCAGCGCGCGACCCCGATGCCGTCCCAGTCCTGCAGCGAATACTGCACGGCCTTGACGAGCGGGTAGATGATCAGCGCGCCGAGGAACAGCACCGCCGGCGTCAGGTACAGGTACCCGGAGACTATCTCCTGGCGCCGGCGGCGCGACTTGGTTCGCGGTGAGACCATCAGCCCTGCTGCGACCAGTAGTGGGTGTAGTCCGACTGAAGCGACTGCATCAGCGCTTGGGGAGTCGTCTGGCCGCCTTGGAGTTCCTGGATGCCTGCCATCTCCTGGTTGAGGAAGTCCGGCGTCGCGTAGTCCAGGTAGGGCACCAGGTTGCCGCTGTGCACCGCGGTCGACCAACCGGTGGCCGCCGCACGTAGCGTCGGCGAGGCCGCGGCAAGCGCGCTGGCGCTGGGCGTGACGGCGGGGATGTCGCCGTTCTTCAGCAGCGCGTTCTGGATGGTGGGGCTGAGCAGCACGTTGATGATCTCCGCGCCCGCGTCCGGGTTCGCCGCCTTGGCCGGGATCGACCAGCCCTCGCCCGGCCCGCCGGTCACCACCGGCGGCACCCAGAACCCGGCGTTGGCGCCGAGCGACTGTGTCACCTGTCCCGAGTACCAGTCGCCTTCCAGGAAGAACCCGGCCTTGCCCTGGTCGAACAGGTTCAGCGCCTGGGTGTCGGAAAGGCCCTGGTAGCCCTTGGGGAAGTACCCGGCCTTGGTCCACGCCTGCATGTCCGACGCGGCCTGGACGAAGCCTGGCGTGTCGATCGAGGCCGAAGAGCTGGTGTGGAACACGAACGCGTTCTGCGCCGCGGCCGAGACGTAGTGGTTGGCGATCGTGTACAGCATGTGCACCGGCTGGTAGGCGGTCGGCTGCCCGGCCGCGTACGACATCGCCGTCTTGCCGTGCTGCGCGAGCAGCGCCATGTCGTTGGTGAACTGATCCCAGGTGGTGGGCGGCGTGCCGCCGACTTCGGCCAGCAGCGCCTTGTTGTAGAAGATGCCCACGACCGTGCCGGTTTCCGGTACGCCGTATACGTTCCCGGTGCCGAACCGCTTGCCGTTCGCCGGCAGCGAGTTGAACTGGAGCGGCAGCGGTCCTACCTTGGCGAACCAGCCGTACAGCTTGTCGTACTGGGCCAGCGGCAGCAGTTCGGAGTCGGCAACCAGCCGTCCCTGGTTCTGCAGCCCTTCGTTGGTCTGGCTCACGTCCGGCGCGCTGTTCGCGGCGGCAAAGGCGAGCGGGAGCTTGTCGTTCTGATCCGACAGGCTCATCGACGTGTTGACGACCTTCAGCCCCGGGTACTGCTGCTCGACGGTCTTGATCAGCAGCGGCAGAACGGCGCTCTCCCCCGGGTCGTCGCCCGGGATGTCCCAGTTCCACTCAGGTATCGTGCCGCTGGCGTTCTTCGTCAGCATGGCCGGCTTGCCCGCGCTTGAGCCGGTTGACTGCGCCGAGCCCGATGAGCTGCACGCCGCTAGCAGCGCGGTGGCGGCGACCGCCGCGATTCCCAGATAGATCGATCTAGCTGCCACTTGCGGATCACTTCCTCCTTATGTCAGGCGACCTTGGTGTCGTCCTGGTGGTACCGGAACACGCCGTCCGGCAGCCCGCGGTCCTCGGCGAGCCGCCACGCGATCGTCTGCAGCGGGAGCACCGCGTGGATGGGCCCGTCCGGCACGCGAAAAACGAGCGCTCGTTTTGAGTTCACGGCCTGGTCGGTCACCAGCAGCACGTGGGCTCCCGCGTCCGCCAGCGACTCGGCCAGCCTGATCTCCCGTGCGCCGCCGATCACGATCAGCGCGCGCCCTGGACCGGCCGCCTCGACCGGTCCGTGCAGGTACTGGTGGGTCTCGTAGGCCGCGGCGGGCAGCTTGGCGACCTCGCGCAGCAGCAGGGCACCCTGCGCGGCGGTGCCCGCGTGCGCCGCGGACCCGACCACGTCGAACGCGTCCGCCGCGCGGAGTTTTTCTGGCAGCTGGTTCGCCAGTGTTTCCGCCGCTGCGGTCAGCCGTTCGGCCTGATCTGCGATCTGGTCCCAGTCTGGGCTCTGCGTGTCCGCGAGCGCGTCACGGAGCAGCAGGAGCGCCTGGATCGTGCCGGTGTACCCGATCGTGCGCACGTTGCTGTCTTCCAGCAGCCCCAGCGGCAGCACCTCGTGCGCCAGGACGCCGATCGGCGAGCCGGCCACGTCGGTCACCGCGAGCCGGGGGCAGGTTCCGGGCAGCGCGTTGAGCGCCGCGTGGATTTCCGCGCTCCGGCCCGTCTGGGACACCGCGACAACGGCCTGTGCGCCCGCGGCTTGGCCAGCGAGCGCCAGGTCAGCGCCGCCCCACGCGGTGGCCTGGATCCCCGCCGCCCAGTATCCGGGCAGCGCCGCGGCGATCGCGTTGGAGCTGGCACCCATGCCGGTCAGCGCGAGCCGCCGACCGCGCCACGGCGCCAGGTCGATTTCCTGGAGCCGCTCGCCGACCGCCGCCCGGGATGTCCGCAGTCCCTTCCCCTGAGCGCGGATCGCGTCGATAAAGCGCACCCAACCCCTCCCCACCTGTAGACCAATTAGAGCCCAACCTAACTCAAAGCCAGTTCAAAGATCAAGCCCAAAAGAGCCCAATCTATTCTGAACGACCGAGGTACGCCCTCCGCGACCCTTCCTCGCCCGCGAGGCACCCCCCGCACGGCGCGGCACCCCCTTCGCGCCCGTCGGCCAAGGGGGTGCGTGGCCCACGAACCCCCCTCTAGGGAGCTTTGGGGGCCACGCTCCCGTTGCGAGGCGTTTCGGGGCGTTGCGAGGGGGCGAGGGGGCGAGGGGCGG
>DASRFJ010000094.1:0-54156 GCA_035651595.1 Streptosporangiaceae bacterium
GCAACAGGATGACCCTGGTGAACGCAGCGCTGTTACCAGTTCGAAGCACTACTTTCGTTCTGCCGAAAAGACTGGATTGACACCCGGAATCGCCGGTTCTAGCGTCCGCATTGACGTTGCTGTAGGAAGGAATGCCATGCACCGACGCACCGGCGGCCTCGCGCTCGCATTGGCGGCCGCGCTCACCATCGCGGGATTCTGCTTTTCCCAGGCTGGCGCCGAGGCGGCCCCGCCTGTGATCACGATCTCGAGCTCGGTCACCGGAACGTCGCTGACGAACGGCTCCCTCGGCCTTTCCTTCGAGGCATCCGACCTTGCCTTGCCCGGCTTTACCGGCGGAAACCTGGCCGCATACCTCAAGACGCTCGGGCAATCGGTCATCCGGATCGGCGGGAACACCGTCGACGAGACATTCTGGACCTCCACCGGCGCGCCGCCGCCCTCGTGGTCGATCGCCACTATCACGCCAGCTGACCTCACCGCCCTGGCAGGACTGGCCCGAGCGAGTGGCTGGAAGATCATACTCGGCGTCAATCTCAAGCACTACGACCCGGCGAGCGCGGCCGACGAGGCGAAGTCCGCGCATTCCGCGCTGGGCTCCTCGTTGCAGGCCATCGAGATCGGCAACGAGCCCGATCTTTATTCGCAGTACAAGAGCAACACGGCCCAGTTCTTCACCGATTTTCAGGCGTACGTGTCGGCGATCGAGCAGGCCGTGCCCGGGCTGCCGATCGAAGGTGACGACGCCACTTCCCCGAGCAACTCATTCCAGAACGCTTTCGTTTCCGCCGAATCCGCCCTGGCCAAGCCAGACATCGTGGAGCTGACCAGCCACAATTACCCGCTCGTGTCGACCACCTGCGGAGGCAGTCCGACGATCGCCGCGCTGCTCGGCACCTCGGCGCGCGATCAGGAGAACAACAACGCCCAGGCCGCGGCCGCGGCGGCGGCCAAGCTCCGGGTACCCGCGGTGATCGACGAAGGAAACTCCGTTGTCTGCGAAGGCCAGCAGGGCGTCAGCGACGTGTACGCGGCAGCGCTGTGGGAGGTGGACGACCAGCTTGTCGTCGCGCGCGAAGGCGTGCAGGGCGACTACATGCACGGCACGATCGTGCAGTGCGACACGGCCAAGCCGCTGTTCATGTTCTACACGCCGCTGTGCGCGCCCACCGCCACGGACGCCGCTGACGGCATCCTCGCCGCGCAGCCGGAGTACTACGGTCTCGCCGCCGTGCATGCGGTCGGTACCGGCGCGTACCTGAACCTCAGCAACCCCGACTGGGCTAACGTCCGCGCGTACGCGATCCGGCATCAGGACGGCACGGTCACCGTCGTGCTCGACGACGTCCAGGATCCAGCCAGCAACAGCAGCAGCACACTGCAACTCAGCTTCGGCCAGTCATTCACGCATGGGAGCCGCTTCAACCTGACCGCCACGTCGCTGACCGCGAAGAGCGGCATCACCCTTGGCGGCCAGACTGTGCAAGGTAACGGAACGCTGGCGCCGCCGACCACGACGCCCATCACGGTCAGCGGCAGCAGCCTGACCGTGACAGTCGCAGCCGGCAGCACAGCGATCATCACGCTCGGATGACACAGACTGCGGGAATGACCTTGCTGCTGGAGTTCCTGGCTTCTGTCCGTTCGGTCCGGCACTTCACCGGCCGGCCGGTGCCGCGCGAGCGGATCGACCAGATTCTCGACGTTGCCCGCTGGACCGGATCGGCCCGCAACCGCCAGCCTTGGCGTTTCCGGGTCGTCATGGACAAGGCGGTCCAGCAGCGCCTGAGCCGCCTGGGCCAGTATGCCGGGCACCTCGCCGGAGCCCCGGTGACCGTGGTCTTGCTGTCGGCTGACGACGGCCGCGCCGACACCTCGTTCGACCTCGGCCGGGTCGCACAGACTATCTCTCTCGCAGCGCACGCCGCCGGCCTCGGGAGCTGCCTGGCGACCTTCTACCCCGACGGCAACGTGGCAGAAGCAAGCCGCGTCCTCGGCCTCGAACCGGGATGGCTGCCGCACCATGCCATGTCCCTCGGGTACCCGGCGACCCCACAACAGCCGCCACCCACAGCGATCCCCGCCGGGAGGCTGCCCCTCACCGCGCTCGTCACACACCAGGAGCCCGCCGGATAGGCGACGGTCACCGCGGCTGCGGCGCCGTGCGCCCTGTCATCCGAAGGACCGTGGCGACCACCTCGCACAGCGGCATCGTGGTCGTTATCTCGTGATCAGCCACCCGGCGAAGCCGCGGCTCGACAAGACGGATATCGTCCAGGACGCGGCCGAGCTCGTCCGGCGCCTTCCCGTAGCGGTTCGCGGTCCTGGCGCGGAGCCGCTCCCGGATGACCTCCACCGGCGCGCTGAACAAGATGATCAGATCAAACCGCGGATGAAACTGTACCTGGTTCTCCTCGCAGCCCGCGATGAACAGCACCTCGGCATCTTCGGTATCCAGCAGCCGCGCGATGGCGTCCGCCCGCCACCGCTGCCGCCCATCCGGCAACGGCTCGCACCAGCCGTCGTCAGCGTCCACCGCCTTGTACCCCAGACCGGCCAGCTCCCGGACCACGCTCGACTTCCCGGTTCCCGACATGCCAGTCAGCAGCACACGCTTCACGGCCGCGAGCCTACGACCCGACCGACGCCATCGTCAGCTGACGCGGCGATAGCGGATGTGGGTGGCGAGCGGTGAGTGAAGCACCTCGACGGGCTCGAAGCCGAAGGATTCAGCCCCGTCGAAGAGGCGCTCACCCGATCCGAGCAGGACGGGTGCGATGTCGAGGGTGAGCTCGTCGATCACACCGGCGGCCAGTGCCTGCCGCACGGTCGAGGCACCGCCGGCGATGTCCACGCCGTTGTCCCCGGCAGCCTCACACGCCGCGGAGTAGGCCGCGTCGAAGCCCTCGGTGACGAAGTAGAACGTCGTCCCGCCGTCCATCTGAATCGGATAGTGGCGGTGATGGGTCAGCACGAAAACCGGCGCGTGATACGGCGGTTCGGGACCCCACCAGCCCGACCAGTCCTCATCCCAGTCCCCGCGGACCGGCCCGAACATGTTCCGTCCCATCACATACGCACCCCGAGGGCGCATGAGCCATTCGGTCGCGACCTTGTCAGCGTCGTTGGCCCTCGGGTCGCCGATGTGCCAGCCGTGCAGTTCCAGCCCCCGTTTCCCGAGGGGGTTCTCCCGGCTCTGCTCCGGCCCGGCGACGAAGCCGTCCAGTGAGATCGACATGTGGCAGGTGGTGTCCGGCACCGCGAACCTCCTCAGCGAATGCGGCTTGCAGGCGTCCGTGCGGAAGACAGCAGGATAGGCCCCTGGCCGGCCGTGCGGCCGGGCAGGGGCCATCCTAGGTTGGCGCGGCTACATCACTGGGAATCCGACGACGGAAGGGGCGCTCCGGGCACCTGGTCCGGGGCGTAGATCTTGGTGTCGCCGGGGTAGGGCACCGTCCAGTCGTGGGCCTGGTACCACGTGTAGCGGTTCATCTGCTCCGGGTTGGCGTAGTCGGGGACCGCGCCGTCGCCGGTGGTGTGCTGGGCCGCCAGCCAGGACGCCCAGGCAGCGGCGGTGGCCTGCTCGTTCGCGGGCACCGTGGTCTTCACGGCCTCCGCCTTGTTCAGTGCCGCCGCCGCGGCGCCGGTGAGGCCCAGGGTGTCGAGGCCGCAGGACGGCGCGACGGTGATGGCCTCGGTGAGCGGGATCTGGTTCGGCACCGCGTTGAACGGGGCGAAGTTGGGATGGTTGGTGAAGGCGTCGTACATCGGCGTGGCGGCGGCGACCTTCTCGTTCAGCGGCTGGGCACCGAGGATCTGCTCGATCGTCCGGACCGCCGAGATTTGCGAGTAATAGGTGTCGATGACCTTGCCGTGCTGGGACCAGGGGCTGATGACCTGGACCGGGGCGCGGTGACCGTCTACGTGGTCGGCGCCGTCCTGGCTGTCGTCCTCGAGGACGAAGATGGCGGAGTCCTTCCAGTACGGGCTGTGCGAGATCGTGTCGACGATGTCACCGGTGGCGAGGTCATTGTCGGCGACTCCGGCCTCGGAGTCCGTCGGGCCGCCGGTGTGGTCGCTGGAGAGCCAGATCATGTTGAAGTTGGCGGGACCGTTCTTCTGGAAGTCCTGCTTCCAGATCTCATACCGGTAGATGTCCGGGATCGAGAGGTCGAACGGCGGGGAAAGCGGGTCAGCGATCGCGTTCAGTGACGGGATCGCCGAACCGTAGCTGCCCTTCAGGCCGGTGGCGGTCAGCTGGGCCGGGTCATCACCGGCCATGACGTTCTTGGCAGCGCAGTAGTACTGCTGCCAGATACCGGACGGCTTGCCCTCCATGTACTCGAACTCGCCGTAGTTCCTGGCCGTCGCGCCGGCCGACTCGACGGCGGTCCACAGGAAGCCCGAGCGCTGGTGGCCCAGCACGTCCTCCTCGGTGTCATAAGTGCGCTGGTACTCGCCCGCGTCCGACTCGGAGTACTCGGGGTTGTCCCCTTGCATCAGCCAGTTGTGGCCCTCAGAAGAGTTGGTGCCGACGTCGTACACGTTGTCGTAGTCACCGAACTGCTTGGCCAGCGCGTGCTGGTTCGGCGTGGCCTTCTCGCCGAACTGGGTGAGCGTCGCGTCGCCATTGCCCTCGCCCAGGTCGCCGAACAGCTGGTCGTAGGTGCGGTTCTCCTTCACGATCAAGAAGACGTGCTTGATCACCGACGGGTCACCGATGCGCGCCGGGACCGGAACCGCCGCGGCCTTGAAGCCCCCGGCCTCCCGGACGTCGTTCCTGCCCCAGCCGTTCTGCTGGAAGACCGTCACCGTGTCACGCGCGATGTCCCGGTCGCTCGGCAGGGTGAAGCGCGTCAGCGACGCCGTGGTGCTGTGCGTGTCGTGGCCGGTCACGCACACGGTTCCCTGTCCCTTGCAGGTCGTGAGGCCGGGGCCGCGCGCGTCGATGCCGCGGGTGTTGGTGACGACGATCTGGTCGCCGGTGGTCGCCACGGTCGCCGGGTAGTAGTCCGTCGGCAGCAGGCCGATGTAGCTCACCGGCTCCTTCGGCGAGCCTGCGTACTGGTAGACCGCGACGGCGTTCGCCCTGCCCAAGGTGACCAGCAGGTGGCCGTTCTTGGTTAGCGCGATGCCGTCGGGCTGGTACCCCACCGAGGACTCCGGCCACGGCTTGGTCTCGATGGTCTGCACGACCCGGTCGATCGACGTGTCGATGACCGAGACGGTGTCACTGTTGGTGTTGGCGACAAACAACGCCTTGCCGCTGACATACATCGCGGTCGGGTGCAGGCCGACGGTGATCGAGCCGACCGCCGCGGACGGGTGCGCGGGGTCGATGACGCTGACCGTCCCGGTCGCCGACGTGCCCAGGTACCCGTTGGCGGGCACCGGGGTGCCGTACGAGTCCATGGTCGTGTCGCCGGCCCGGGCCTGGCGGCCGCCCTCGTCGCTCACGTAGAGCTTGCCGCCCGCGAAGGCGAGCTCACGAGGGGCGATGCCGACATTCCAGGTCTGCCCGACCACACCGGTGCTGGGGTCGAGCGCCACAACGGTGTTCTGCCCGTTGAGCGCGGCGTACAGCGTCGACCCGTCGGGCGAGTAGGTCATCTGGCCCACCAGCGCGGAGTTGGGCGTCGGAGTCCGGCTGTTACCCGCAAGGTGGCTGCCCACCTTCGGGAGCGAGAAGCGGACCGGCGTACCTAGCGTGCCGTCGGGGTTGACCGGGAACCGGCTCACGGCGTCTTGCTCGGGAAGCCAGAGGAACTTGCCGTCCGGCGAATACGTCGGGCCCTCTTGCCCGACAGTGCCGTCGGACAGGGGCTGGTTGACCCCGGACGCGGTGCCGACGGTCCAGATGAGCTTGTAGCTCGACAGGTCGAAGATCTGCAGGACCACCGACTTGTCGGCGCTGGTCGCTGCCAGGAAGCGCCCGTCCGGGCTGACCGTCGAGCCCATGAACTTGCCGAGCTGGGTGAGCAGGCGGTCACCGATCGGGTTGATGATCTGGTCGTCGGAGACCTGGATCCCGTTGGGGTACTGGGTGCCGACCTGGTTGTCACCGAACCCCACCGTCGACCCGAAGGCGGCCATGCCCCCGCCGACGACGAGAATCGCTGCTGTACCGGCTACGACGATGCGGAGCCGGCGGCCGGCCCAATCCGGGAGCCCGAGCCGGGCTCCCGGGACTTCCCGGCGTTTTCGCGTGACTTGCATGCTTATCCCTTCGAGGTGGGGGTGAGCAGATCGACCAGGCCGTCGAACTGCCATAGCGGGTTTGGTGTGTCACCGGCGGAGGTGTGCAACATGAAGTAGCCGTTGACCTCCTGCGGCCCGTCTCCGTCGGCGACGTACCGGCCGTTCGGGTTGACGTCGAGTTGGTAGATGGCCTGTCCGGTCGCGTCGTTGACGCCAGGGAGATGCCAGGAGACGGCGCAGCGCCAGTCGTTTCCCGGCCCGCCGGCGGCAGACGCGACGCCGCCTTTGGTGCAGCTCGCAGCCACCCGCAGCTGGGCTTCTGTGACGTTAAGGTGGTACAGCTCGCTGGACTGCAGGCGATAAAGATGGCCGAACGCCGTGGCGAGAGACACCTGCACTTTGTCTTGTTCGAGCCCGGCGCCGGTCGACCCGGTGACGCCGGCCAGCACCCCGGCCGAGACGGCGAGCACCCCGGCCAGCGGCGCGATGCCGAAGGTGATCACGCGCCGAACCGAGCCATCGTTGGCAGTGCTGGTGAAGTCGCGCCGCACGAAGAGCAGGTACGCCATCGCCGTCGCGGTGACGGCCCAGGCCAGGCTCACGGCGCTGCCGGTCAGCAGCGGGCCGAGTTGCCGCGGGCTGGTGAACAGGCCGTTCCAGGAGAGGAAGGCATAGCTGGGCAGCGCCAGGCGCACGGCGGCCGGCATCGGCACCGCCTGGGCCAGCTGCAGCACGATCCCCGCGAAGGCGGGCAGCAGCAGCCCGATCGGTGAGCGGCCGAGTACGACGGACCCGAGCAGCCCGATCGCGGCGAGTGCGAGCGTCGGGGCGAGCACGCAGGCCCACGCGAGCAGGATGTTCCCGAAGGCGTCACCCGGCGACAGCAGGTGCCCGTCGAGACCGACCAGCGGCCGGCTGCCGATTGCCGCGATCCCGCCGGCTATGCCGGAGACGGCCATCCCGGCCACGAGCACGAACAGGACACTGAGGCTCGCCGACGCCTTTGCGATGAAGATGCGCCGGGGCGAACGCACGGCCACGAGCAGATGGCGCCAGGTGCCGAGCCGGTCTTCGGACGAGAACACGTCGCCGGCGACCACCGAGGTGATCAGCGGGAGCACCCAGTTCCCAGCGAAGCCGAGCACGACCAGCGCTCCGGCCCAGCCCGTCGCGTGCATCCAGCGGCCGAAGAGCGTGTCCGCGGGAAGCGACGTCTGCTGGCTGACCACCGCGACCGCGATCCCCGGCCCGATCCAGCATGCGAGGATCAGCAGCCGAACCCGCCACTGCGCCAGCAGCTTGACCAGCTCGAAGCGGTAGACGCGCGCCACCGGGACACGGGCCGCGGCCGCGGTCTGGCTGGGGATTAGCGTCGCGGTCATCGGCTGGACCCCTCCTCCTGCTGCTCGGTGAGGGCCAGAAACGCCGCCTCGAGCGGCGAGACGAGGGGCGTGAGCCCGCGTACCGCGATGCCCGCCTGAACGAGCCGCGGTACCAGTTCGTCGAGTGCGGGCAGCAGCGCGCGCACCGCGAAGCCTTCCCCGTGCGGCGCGTTCCCGGCGTCGTCGATCACCCCGATGCCAGGCGTGGCGGCGGCTATCTGGCGCGCCGCCTGCTGGTCAGAGGTCACCAGCCGGTAGTCGATTTCACGGCCCTCGTCGGCCAGCTTGCCCAGCGGGCCGGAGAAGACGACCCGCCCGGTCGAGACGATGGTGACCTCGGAGCACAGCGCCTCAAGGTCGTCCATCCGGTGACTCGACAGCACCACGGTTGCCCCGTCCGCCGCGAGCCGGGCGAGGACGCCGTGCACGTGCTTCTTGCCCGCGGGGTCGAGGCCGTTGTAAGGCTCGTCGAGCACGAGCAGCCGAGGCTTGGTGAGCAGGGCGGCGGCGAGCCCAAGCCGCTGCCGCATGCCGAGCGAGAAGCCGCGCACCCGGTCGCCGGCCACATCGCTGAGCCCGACCTGCGCCAGCACCTCGTCGATGTCCGCGATCTGTCCGCCCGGGCCGCGCAGCGCCGACAGCGCCGCGAGGTTCCCTCGGGCGGTGAGTGCGGGATACAGTCCGGGGCCGTCGACGAAGCCCGTGACACCATCCGGGGCCGCCAGCGCGCGTCCGGCCGGCATGCCCAGGATCTCGAGGCTGCCGCGATCGGGGACGGCCAGACCGAGCAGAAGGCCGAGCAAGGTGGTCTTCCCCGCGCCGTTCGGCCCGACAAGACCGTGAATCTGCCCGGCTACCACATCTAGGTCGACGGCGTCGAGCGCGACGACATCATCGAAGCACTTCGTGATCCCGCGAGCTCGCACCGCCAAGTGGTTGCCCGCGATGTCTTCCATCCGCATACGGGAAACCTTGGGCGATGCGAATATCCTGCACTTTGATCAGACTTGAACGTTTAGCAAACTAACGATGTCCGATTTTGTGCAGGAGCCGACGCTCCTCACCGACGTGTCTGGAAATCGGCGCTTACCTGCTCATTTCGGGCGCATCGCCAGGCCCCTCAGATCATTGCGGACACTTACCCCCCCAATCCGGGGGGGTAAGTGTCCGCAATAATTTCGAGTGCCGAGCCGCGGCCGCGCAGATCGCCGAACGGCAGGGCCGGAACGGGACAAACAGGGTAGTGCCGGGCGGCGAGCACGGGCCGACGCCGTTTCCTGGCGCTAGCAGGCGGTGTTGATCACGCTGACCGGGTTGACCAGCTCCGAGTAAGGCAGGAAACCGGTGGTGTCCGCCCAGTGATCACCGGCCTCGCCGCTGGTGTCCAGCACCCAGATCCACGGCATGCCGCCAACCGTGACGGCGCACAGGTCAAACAGGACGTCACGTCCCGGTACGACGGCGACCGCATAGGTACCGAAATGCGGTGCCGAATACATCGTGCTGCTCCCCTGACCAGTGCTATCGCGAGTGTTGAAGCTCGGCGGGCAGGCCACGCCCTCAACCGGGTCGGAAGTGAGCACCGCCTGCGGGAGAAACCCGGCCGTAGCGGGATAGTGATCGCCCGCCTCGCCGTTGCGGTCAAGGACGAGCTGCCATTTCTGGCCGCCGGACATGACATAGCACGCGTCGGCCAGGTCGTCGCCAGGCTGCGCGGTCCCGACATAAGGCGCGCTGGCCACGGGCGCGGCGACCACTGCATGCGGGCTTGAGACGCCGTTGCCGAACCCTATCCCGGCTGGCCCGGCGGTAACCCGGTGGCCGCCTGCCGGCGGCATTGCCGAACTCGCCCAGGCGGCCGGGCTGGCGGTCGCGAACGCGGCGAGAAACGTGATGCCCACGGTGGCCTGCGCGAGCTTGTTCGAGAGTCGTCCTTGCATGAAGCCACCCTGCCAAGACGCACTTTCATATCCCTTTCTTCACCGGGTGAGAGAGGGCTTGTCGGCGTCAAATGTTCGCTTTAGCGTACTTCCGTGGCTTGCAGGCCACTCTTCTCATGGAGGCCGTTACATGGTCGCTAGACCCCTGCTCGCGGCTGGCATCGCCAGCCTGCTGCTCGCCAGCCCCGCGCTCGCGAGCCCCGTCCTGGCCAGCGCCGCCGCACCGTCCGGCCAGACCCAGGCCGCATCGTCCGGCCAGACCCAGGATGTCCCGCCGCCGCAAGACCGGATCGCGGCTACCAACGCTACGTTCGACGCGATCGAAGCGAAGATCGCCGCCGGGCAGTCACTGCGGCTGCGCTTCCCCGATCCGACCGCGGCCGAAGACATCATCGACTACGGCCTCCACGACCTGTGGAAGAACGCCATCGACGGGGCAGGGGTAACCGTGGCCTACGTGGTGACCAATCCCGACCCGGGCCTCGCCGCGTCGATAGCCACGTACGACACGGCGATGGACCTGCCGGCGGCGGACATTACCGACATGGCGCTCCCGGCGCCGACTGACCCGTCCGCGGTCTGCCAGATCGAGTGCAGCACCGGCGAGGACCGGCTCGACGCCGAGGCGATCCACTCGATGGCGCCGTTCGCGAAAATCCTGTTCGTCCACCCGCCCGTGCCGGAGACCATCGGTATGCAAGGCTGGCCGGAGGTGGCGCAGGCCATCAAGATGATCGCGGACCAGCACCTGGCCGACGTCATCACGGTGAGCCTGGGCGACGGCGAGAACGACTTCATCAGCGACCCGACGAACCCGACGGCTTCGCAGCAGGCGGCCATCCACTCGCTCGATCCCGCGTTCCTCGACGCCGCCGCGCAGAATGTCCCGGTGTTGTTCTCGTCCGGTGACTGCGGTCCGACCGATCCGACCGTTCTCAACGACACCGGCCAGTGCACCCCGACGATCGGCGTCACCTCGGGACATCCGGTCGACAGCCCGTGGATCACCGCCGTCGGCGGCACCATCCCCAACGCCGGCCTGGCCACGACCGCCGGGCGTACCGCGCCCGACGCGTTGTGGATCGCGCGGAACGACCACTCCGACGCCGAAGGCGCCGGTGTCTCCACCGTCTACGCGAAGCCTTCCTGGCAGCAGGCCATCCCGGCGCTGCGCGATGTCACCGGCCGCGCCTTCCCCGACATCTCGATGGATGCCGACAACGGCACCTCGCAGGCATCACCCACCTTCGCCGGCATCCTCGCCCTGGCCACGCAGGTACGCGGCGCCGATCTGGGCACGGTGAACCCGGCGCTGGCGGTGCTCGGGCCGCGCGGCACCGCGGCGGGCATCGTCGACGTCCCGGCCGGCTACACCAACACCGCGTATGACGTCACCGGCTTCGCGACCGCCACCGGCTACGACATCGCGTCCGGCTGGGGCACGATCTACGCGCCGGCCTTCGTGCCGGCGCTGGCCAACCTGGCCGGCCGCCAGCTTGTCCCGCCCAGTGTGGACGCACGCCTCGAACTGGCGAAGCTGCAAGCCAACATCAAGGCATCCGCGCCGGTGGTGGCCAGCGGCAACTCCATCACGATCACCGGGAACGGGTACATCCCGGGCAGGTCGCCGAACGGCACGACGATCGAGGACGGATTCGGCGTGTTCCCGCCGCTTCCCGGACAGTTCGACGTGACCAGCGGCCCGTTCGCCGACCCGAACTCGACGGTGCCCGGGCAGACCTGGGACGCGGTGACGGCCACGATCGCCCCGGTCGGTAAGGCCTCGGCGGCGCAACCGCTCACCGTGAACGGACCCGACGGCAACGGCACCGTCACGATCACCATCGACACGGCCGGCATGGCGCCGGGCGCGTACCAGGTGACGGTCAACGGCCGCGCGCTGACGCAGACCGTCATGTTCGCCGTCTCGCACGGCGCATAGCCGGATACCGGTAAAACCACCCCCGGGGCGAGTTCCCGGGGGTGGTACCCGGGAGTGGCAGCCGCTCTGCGGTCGTACGTTCGGATAATTTCTAAAAAGCGGAGCATAGACGCCGGTCAGCCGGGCAGTAGGGTCCTGCGGGACTCTGGCAGGGTCCGTCGGAAGTCAGGCTGAGACGGGAGGCTGGCCGTGGGCGATGCGCTGGACATCGCGATCCGCCACGAACGCGGCGTCGTGATCGCGGCGCTCGCCGGGGACATTGACATTTCCACCGTGAGCGAGCTGCGGGAGTGCCTGTTCGAGCTGGCGGACACCGGCCGGACCCTGATCGTGGACCTGAACCGGGTCACGTTCATCGATTCGGCCGGTCTCGGAGTACTGGTCGGCGCCTACCGTCAGGCCATTGAGCGGGGCGGCAGCGTGCACGCGGTGTGCGCCAGACCGCAAACCCGCAGGCTGTTGTGGCTGACTGGAGTGGACCGCCGGATCCCGCTGGCCGCCACCGTGGACGGAGCGCTGATGCTGCTGGCGGCTTACCGTCCCGCTCCCGGATTAGCAGGAGCCCACGCGTCCCGGGGCCGCGAGCGATGACGAGATCACCTCGAGCACTTGGGCCCGGCAGTCGTCGAGATAGAAGTGAGCGCCCGGATAGACCCGCAGATCGAACGCGCCGGTAGTGTGCCCGGACCACGCGGCGGCGTCCGCGGCGGTGTTGTGCACGTCGCGATCACCGGTCAGCGCGGTGATGTCGCAGGACAGTGGGGCCCCCGGCGCGAACTCGTACGTCTCGCTGGCCGTATAGTCGGCGCGCATCACCGGCAAGATCAGCTCCAGCACCGCATTGTCCTGGAGTATCCGCGGGTCGGTGCCGCCGAGCGAGCGGAGTTCGGCGATGAGCGCGGGGTCGCCGGCCCGATGGAGATTCTGGTGATGTTTCCGCGGCGGAGCCGCACGGCCAGACACGAACAGGCGGGCCGGCTCGCGGTCGCCGGCCCAGGCGATCCGGCGCGTCACCTCGAAGGCAAGCACCGCACCCATGCTGTGGCCGAAGAACGCGAACGTCTCGGGCAGCGACGAGCGCAGCGCCGCATGGATCTGGTCCGCGAGTTCCGGGATGGTCGTGACGCACGGCTCCGCGGCGCGGTCCTCACGGCCCGGGTACTGCACGGCCAGCACGTCGATGCCCGGTGCAAGCGACGCCGCCCACGGATGGAAATAGCTGGCCGCACCGCCCGCGTGCGGGAAACAGAACAGTGGCATGCCGCCCGGCGCCCGGCGGTAGCCGCGGACCCACCTGCCGCTGCCGGAAGTGCTCGCCACTTCCACAACGTATCCCGGCTATCGCGGCGCCCGGAACTTCTGGAATGCTGAGTAACGTGATGCTATGAGCCGTGATGCTATGAGCAGAGCCACCTTTACCCGGATGCGGGATGGCACGGCTGAGGAGTACGCCCTCATCCACGCGCGCGAGGCGGCGTACAACCGCACCCTGCACCTGCGGGTGCTTGACGCGGTGCGGGCCCTGGGCGCGGCCGACCCGGACCCTGGGTATGCGGTCAGCCGGCTCGCGCACAGCCTCCAGTCCGCTACCCGGGCCGAGCGGGACGGCCGGACCACCGACTACGTGGTGGCCGCCCTGATCCACGACATCGGCGACGGCCTGGCTCCGTACTCACACGGCAGCTACGCGGCGGCGGTGCTGCGTCCGTTCGTCTCCGAACAGCTGTGCTGGATCGTCTCCCACCACCCGCTGTTCCAGCTGCACTACTACGGTGCCCATACCGGCGACGACGTCAACGCCAGGGATGCCTACCGAGGCCACCCTTGGTTCGATGCCACCGTCGAGTTCTGCGAGCGCTACGACGAGAACTGTTTTGACCCCGGTTACGACTGGCTTCCGCTCGAGCACTTCGCCCCCGCGGTCGAAGAGGTCTTCTCCCGCGAGCCGGCCTTCCGCTGAAGGGACACACGCGATGAGTAACGCGGACGCGGTCATCGCCGCGCTGCGGTCGGGGTATGACAGCCTCGCCAGCCGGGTCTCCGAGTTCGGCGACGACGACCTGGCCAGGCCGTCAGGCGCGGCAGAGTGGGACGTCGCCCAAGTGCTCAGCCACCTCGGGAGCGGCGCGGAGATCAGCCGGGCCACCGTCCAGGCCGCCCTGGACGGCGAGCCGAACCCTGGCGCCGATTTCAACCATGCGGTCTGGGACAAATGGAACGCCATGACCAGGCGCGAGCAAGCCAGCGGTTTCCTCAGCGCGAACCAGGTCCTGCTCGGGCTGCTCGAATCGCTGGACGCCAGCACCCGCGATACGCTCCGCGTCGACATGTCGTTCCTGCCCGCGCCGGTTGACGTGGCGACCGTGGCCCGGCTGCGCCTGAACGAATTCACGCTGCACTCATGGGATATCCGGGTCGTTTCCGATCCGGATGCCACGCTGCCCGCCGATGCCACCGCCGAGCTGCTGCACGGGGAGCCCAACCTGATCGGCTGGATCGGCAAGGCGGATCCGCTGAACGGCCGGGAAGCCGCGGTCGCGGTCTCCACGACCGAGCCCGCATCCGTCTTCGCACTGCGCCTGCGGGCACCGATCAGCGTGGACTTCGACATCCCAGATGAACCGGACGGCACGCTCACCCTGCCCGCCGAGGCCTGGCTGCGGCTCGTGGCCGGACGGCTGGCGCCCCGGCACACCCCCGCCAGCGTCGCCGCCGCCGGCGCCGCCGACCTAGGTCTCCTCCGCCAGGTCTTCCCCGGCTACTGATCCCTCCCGGCGCAGGCGGTGCGGGGGCAGGCGTGAAGCGGGCTTCTCCAGGCGCGCAAATCACGCTTTATCTGCATATTTCTGGCGCATCGTCCGGCGCGCCAGATTATTGCGGACAGTTACCCCCCCGATCCGGGGGGGTAAGTGTCCGCAATCTTTTCGAGCGCCGCGCCGAGGTCGCGTGGGCCGCCGGCCTCCTTGAGCAGCTCGCGGATGACGTCGCAGTAGGAGACAGGGCGGCCTGCCGCGGTTGCCGCCGCGGCGGCCGCGGCCGCCAGCCGGGCATGTACGTCCGGATCAACGTCGATCGTCATGCCATCCGCTCCCGGGGTTTGCTGGCGTGCGTATAAACAAGACCCGGGAGATGCCGTCCCCGATACAAGCCGCGTCGCGCGGCGCTTCTTTTCCTGCTGCCACAGATAAGCGGTCCACCAGCCGAGGCCGCGGCAGGCGCAGACGATCACCGTGGCGAGGAAGAGCGTATACACGATGTTCATGGCCATCAGGAGCCCGTAGACGGCCGCGACCGCGCCGCCGAAGATGAACTGCGGACGCGGCTTGGTCGGCGTCGTGCCGGGATCGGTGATCATGTAGTTGGTGAACAGCACGAACGCGACTCCGCTCAGCACGCCCAGTGCGGTGTTGAGCTGCACGTCCCAGATCCAGTGCCGCACAAGTGCCTGGATGACGAAGCCGCCGGCCCAGCCGACGATCAGCGGGATCCGCTTGGTGAGCGTGGCATTGATCAGGGTTCCGGCGCCGAGGATGACCAGCGGGATCAGCAACTTGAAGAAGGTGTTCGCCCATTCGGTGAACATGTACGGCGGCGATATGGCAACCCACCTGCTGAATAGCAGCAGCACGATCACGATGCCGAAGTTGGATGGGTTCATGAAGTGCCGCATCCGCCCGGCGATCGGGGCCTGGAGCACGTGTTTCTGCGCGACCGCCACGACAACGCCGAACAGGACCGGCCAGAACTGATTGTTGGCGTACAGCAACATGTTGACGACCAGCCCGGTGATGTGAGCCGGGAGCAGGAACTCCATGAAGCCGCGGGGACCGCGGCCGGTGAACCGCGGGGAACGCTGCTGCGCCCAGGCGCTTATTACCTCGAAACCGATCTCCGTTAGGTACCCGGCGAGCACCGCCAGGATTGGCCACAGCCACGGCTGCTCGAAGCCGAGAACGGAGTAGCCGAGTACGTTGAACGCGCTGATAGAGACCGCAAAGTTACGCAATGCGAGATAGCGAGGGTCGTTCGGTCGTCTGATCTTCGCTGGCTCAGCCGGCGGCTGGGCCAGCGGTGCCGAACGGCCGTCGGCTGGAGCGGTCGTGGTCATGACGGTGGCACCTCCTTGACCGTGTGGGGGTAGAGCAGGAGGTCGTGGGTGCCGGGGTCGAGCCGGATCACCTGGTTGATCAGCTGGCCGGCGCTGTCGCGCCAGCGCAGCCGCACCGTCACCGGGCCATGGTAAGAACCGAGGCCGAAGTACACCTCGAAACTCCGCTTACCGCCGCTCCCGCTGCCGCCGTCTAGCTGTGAGATCTGCTCGTGCCCGGGAAAGGAGAGCTGCACGCTCGTCCCGTATGCCGGAGTGCCGGGTCCGGCCAGGCCGGTGCCGGGCGTACCGGCGGCCGGCCGGTACAGCTCCAGGCCCAGGTAGTTGCCGAGGTCTGGTGACGCGTTGGCGTAGAAGGCGGGCGGTCCCCACTGCCGTGCGAGCGCGAAATCCAGCCGGCCGCCGGCGCGGGTATCCGCCGTGGCGATGCCCCTGGTCGGTACCGGCACGCACAGGCCTAGTTGCCTGCTGATGTTGACATAGCCGGCTCCGTACGCCTTCGCGTAGAACGCGAGGCACTGATGCCCGGCGATATCGTCCCCCGGTTCCACGAGAGGCCAGTCCGCGGGGTTGGTGAGCAGATCATCGTTGCTCATCGCCAGCTCTTGCAGCCAGGCCCAGCGATTGATCTTTCCCAGTACGAAGCCGTCGGTCTGGACGATGCCGAGATCCCCGCTGTTGCGGAAGTCGCCCATCTTGATATCCCAGCCCCAGCCGGTCCAGGCCAGCCCCAGTTGCTCCGCGTCCTGAGCGAACGGCGCGTATCCGCGGGCGAGATCCCGCCGCATTTGCGCGTCGCTCGCCGCGGTATTCATGAAGACGAAATTGCTCTCCTGGAGGCCCCAGGCGGTCGTGATGTTGCTCACCGTCATGTCGAACATCCCGGTGTCGCTCAGGTCGCCGAAATCGACACCCATCCCTTTGAACGAGTCCTTGCCGAGAACGAATGACTTCGGGGTGGTCGGGGTCCGGCTGCCAACCGCGACCGCGAACTTGATGTGCCCGGGCGTCGATTCGTTGTAGAGCAGATGATCGGGTCCGAAGTCATTGGCTATGTAGAGATCGGGGAGCCCGTTACCGGTCAGGTCCGCCGTTGCCGCGGCCAGGGTCCAGCCGGTCGCATCGGCGTACGGAATGGCTCCGGGCACTTCCTGATAAGTGACCGTTGGATCGGGCCCGGCCGTGCCGCCCGTGCGGCGGAATATGTAGTCACCACCGCCGTTCTGCGCGTTGGACAGCGACGAGGTCATCTGCACGTTATTGATGCCGCCGGGATCGAGCACCGCCGAATCCGGGAAGTAGTTCCCGATGAACAGGTCCGGGTGCCCGGTGCCGTCGAAGCCCGCGACGGCGACCGCGTTGGTATTCCAGTCCGGTCCGGAATACGTCCCGTTCGCCGAGGCTTCCGGCAGCAGTTCGACCGGCCGGTAGGCGGCCGCTGACGGCCGCGCCGCCGTCGACCGGGCCAGGAAGAAGATCGGGGACCTGCCCCAGTAAAAGACGAGGAAGTCGGTCCTGCCGTCGCCGTTGAAGTCGCCGGGGACACATCCCATCGGCGCCATCGAATCGTTCACCGGCAGCGGCACGGCGTCCAGCACAAACGGGGTGAAGCGGTCGGCGGCCGGCGCGGTCGGGGCGTACGTCACCACGATGTCGTTTGTCCGGGTGTCCACGACGCACATTCCGTCGTCTTTGCCGTGGCCCGTGACATCGGCCAGTGCGATGCTGGCGCCCATCGACGATATCCACGCCTGCACGTGGCGATATGCGGGGTTTACCTCGCGGGTCGTCTGGGCGGGGCGATAGCCAGGCGGCATCGCGATCGGCATCGCGGTGAACTTGTAGTCCGCCGCGATCCGTTCTGCCGCGGCGCCGGAAACCTGTGAGATCTGCGCCGCGAAAAACAACGCGGCGAATATCATCAAGGCGGAAATTGCGGGAACGAGGCGGCGCAGGCTGGCTCGGGAAATCGGCATTATCGGCCCCCAAGGCGGCGGTGATAGCGGCCCTGCCAGCTAAGGCTGGCGGGCCGCCATCCCGCGAAAGTCAGGCAGTGGGCGGATTGACCGTGACCGGGAAGGTACTGATTGTCGCCAGGACCGGGCCGGGGTTGTTGATGTCCTCAAGCTCGATCGGCTCGACGAGCTGGTAGACGTCGTTCTGCGGCGGGAAGCTGGTCACGTTGGGGTTGCGCAGGATCGGCGGACCAGGGTTCGGCGGGATCACGGGCTGGAGCCTGACGTTCGGCAGCAGGTTGGGGATCTCCACGACGATGTCGACGATCATGTCCTGGATGGCGGGGAAGGGCACGCCGGGGGTGATCGGCCGGAGAGTGCTCGGTGGTGGCTGGCGAGTGGGGTGCTTGATGACGGAGATCGCGCCGATTGTGGCGCCCACTCCGTTCGAGACGTGCTCCTGGACGAGGAGCTCCACGAGGTTGACGGCGCCCTGCAGGTACTGGGCGACCACGTTGGGGTCTAGGCCTACGGTCAGGTGACCGGTGAAATCCGCAACGTACTGCCGGCCGGCGACCGCCAACTGCACCGCCGCGGCCTGGCATGGGCAGGTGAGCAGAGTCTGTTCGAAGCTACTGGTCATCTTTCTGGACTACCTCCTTATCACGTGTTCGACTTATTGCTTGTCCGATTTGAGGGGACATTTCACAGCAGCCACCGGGGGGGTAATTCCCGGCAACTGCTCGACAAAGGCGGCATAGGATGAATTAACCAGACATACGGCTACTCCCCCTCTGGTGATCCTGCTCGGAATGCTGCCCCTTATCCGCATTCCCGCCTATACCCGGGCTTGCTAGAAAATTGTGCCCTTGGCATTCCCGCGGAGGCGTGCTACGTTGAGCAACTTTCTCGCATTGGGATCACAAATTATGACCTTAGGGACGTAAGTCCAGAAAGTAGAACGGATACCTTTAAATCGTCGTCGGCTGGTGCCGGGGGTGCGGTGAACAACCGTCGTGTGTTTCGCTGCGGGGGGCGTCCGCCGTGGGTGCGGTGCCGGGTGTCGCGCTGGGTGTCGCGCTGGGTGTCGCGCAGGGCCGAGGTTGGCGTGGCTGCCTGGCCGGGGGGTCCAGCCCGGGCGGGCCTGGCCGGGCCTGCCGGGCTGGCCGGGCTGGCCGGGCCTGCCTGGCCGCTGATCAGGCATGACCCGATTCCGGAGCAGCTAACGGGGTATCTGCACATCGCAGATGCGCTGATCATCTACGCTGTGCACCAATCCCGAGAAGAGCGGAGCAGGCCAGTGGCTCAGAAGATACAGACGTTGTTCATCGACGACCTGGACGGCAGCGAGGCTGCCGGTACGGTCCGGTTCGGGCTGGATGGTACTGAGTACGAGATCGACCTCACCACAGAGCATGCCGATGCGCTGCGCAAGTCACTGGCGCCGTACGTGGCAGCGGCTCGCCGGAACTCAAGTACGCTGCGGCCTGCCCGCCCGCGGCGGCGGTCCCCCGCGAGCGGGGTGGACAACACCGAAGTCCGTGCCTGGGCAAGGTCGCAAGGCATGGACGTCAAGGACCGCGGGCGGATACCGGCGGAACTCGTGGTCAAGTTCAAGGCGGCATCCGACAGCTAGCGGTGATCCGACGGTCGTGCGGGGGCGGGTCGGGGCCGGGCGGGCAGAGCGGACTCGGGCGCGGTTTGTCACCAGGACCGTAGCCCGTGCCGCAGCCCGGCCTCAGGTGCTCTGCTAGCCGTACCGGTTTTCGTCGCTAGTACCAGTTCTGGTACATGTTGCCTCTTGCCCAGGGATCGCTGCAGTAGACATCTCCGTTGGCGTTGCTGTCGAGAACGCAGCCGCCGCTGACGCTTTCGAACATCGTGCCGTAGTCTCCGCCGAGCTCATACCAGAGATCCCAACCGTAGATGTTGTCACAGCTATCGGTGTAGACCGCGACGTATTCAGTCAGGCAGAGCCCGGTCTGCTTGTCCTGCAACCTCCATTGACCATTGCCGACGTAGATCTCGTTCCAGTTCTGGTAGTTCCCGCCGTTACAGGGAAGGGTGTAGATGTCCTGCTGGTAGTTGCTGTCCAAGCAGCGGTTAGTCGCGGCATCCGCCCAGCTGAAGATGGACGTTTTGCCGGAACTCGCGTGGGCGGCCGGAGCAATGCTGACGCCGAGGATGGCCACCAGAACTGCGATGCCTGACAGCAGGAGTCTGCTCTGCCAACGAGTACGCACAGTCGCTACCTCCGATCACGGCACATGCCGAAACTCGAGGGAAACCTAGCAGGCGCGGGAAACCGGCAGATAGGACCCGGGACGCCAACCTTTCCCGCCAGATCGCCGGCATCCTCCGGGCTGCGATGCGGCGGAGGCAGCGGAGACCGGATCGGCACTTCTAGGGGTTGGCCCGGACCCGTCCGCCGGCTGAGGCGCGGGGCACCTCACCCCTGCGCGTGCCGCTGTGGATCAGCCATGGCATCAGCCACGGCATCTGGTCGGTCGGGACCAGGCTAGTAGTTGGCTAGCATGCCATCGAAACGGCCAGTCTTGCGGCAGCAGCGGCGGAAAGCGACGGCCTGAGCCGCACGGGCACAAGTCGGCTTCTTATCCCCGCCGGGTTATCCCGGTAACTACCCATGCCCGGCCAAGTGCACTGCAATACAAAGCGACGATGACGAGGACCAAAGCATGTTGCAACGTGGCACTCCGGGCGTCCGCCAGGAGCGCTACGGCGAGGCCGAGCTGCACCGAGTAGGCCCCTATCGAAATTGACGCGAAGGCGATATTCAGCTCTCTAGTCTGAGAGCTGGAGGAGAAATTTCCAGCTCGCTTTGCCCTCGGTATCAAACGTTTGGTGGCCAGGAGGCCAACCACCGCCATGGCAAGGCTTGATACCCCGAGGACTACTGAGCCTCCGGTCAAAGCCACCATCGAGACCATGAAGATGTCGACCAGGGCAACAAACGCGCTCCCTGCCAGCACGGTTCGCAACTCCCGGGTTGTCGGGTTCGCGTCATCCGCGTTGACGACCGACACGGCGACGACCAGCAACCCCAGGATGGCAGCGGACGCACCCGCACTCGTGATGAAGAAGCTCTCATAGTGGCCCACGCGACATCACCCTATCGGGCATCGGCTGCTCACCTGCCTGGCTTGCCCGACCGCAGGGGTGCGGCACACTCGTAGCACGACGTTAGCCGCGTCCGCGATCCCGATGTAATTGCTGTCATCTGAGTTCCCGTTCATGACCTCAAGCGCCGCGGCATGGTCGGCCGCGAACCGGCGTGCAGCCGACCGCCGCGATCACCTCGGCGGCAGCCTGATGCTCGGCGTAAGCCTCGTTGAGGCTCGCCAGGACGGCGCTGGTGTCAACGATGATCGCCGTCATCACCGAAGCATCCCCCGGCATGAGCGGAAGCTGACGCGGGGCGGCAGAGGTTTACGATTGATAGACACTATAATTCAGGTGATGGGCCATTCGGCGTGCCCGGACATGTCCTTTAGAGGTTCTGCACCATCTCGGCACATGCCAGTTGCGGCGCAGAATTGCGGCGCCCGCTGGCAGGCGAGCATAACGGCTAGTTGTGCACGTCCACACATGGCTCGCCGACGTTGTGGTATTGCCCGCTCGCGAACTGCCAGCCAGTGGCGCAGTATTTACCCGCTGGCTCGTTCGCGTGCGGCGACCACGTGCAGTAGATCGTCTGCAAAGGACCGATCGTGGTGGCCGCACAGTTCTTGATTACGCCGTGCGGGCCACTGAGCTCGATGTGCACATGGCGCTGGGTGCCGGTGCCCGCGTTGTGGAGCGACCCTTGAATAGAATTTATGTGGCGGCCGGAGCCGTTTACGCTGACGCAGACGTCGAATGGGCGGCTGATTCCTGCGCAGCTCCTGGCGGACGCCAGCGCCTGGTGTGCCGGAAATACGGAGAAGCCGGCTGCCAGGACCATCGCGCCTATGATGAATCCGGGCCGCGCTCCGTGGCTGAACACGTCACAAACTCCTTTCGGGAAACCGCGAGACGATCATCCCAGCCCTCCTCGGACAGGCTGTGCCGCACAGTCTTGTCGCTCCGGGGCGTCTGGACCATGAGGAGTCACCGGCAGTCTGACCTGAAGAGTCACCGGCAATCCGACAGATTTCCCAGGAGCCACGACGCATGAGCAGACCAGTCCGCGTCGCCTGCCTCGATCGCTTCCCGGTAAAGCGCCTCCGCGCCTTCGGGGTCATCCCGGCGCAGCATGCCCGCCAGTCCGGCCATCGCCGCAGCCGCCCAGGCCGCATCACGATTCGGCCGTCAAAGGAGGGTCCGGAGGGACCTGATGCAGATGAACGGCTGGTCCACCCCGCAGATGCGGGCCGGCCGCTGGAAGCGCGCCCGAAATGGGTTTCTGGCGCAGGGCGGTACGTGCTGCGCCGGGAGGCTTGGCGTACAGGCGGCGCCGTTACTGCCCGATCTGCAGCACGATCTTGCCGCGGGTGTGCCGGCCCGCGACCCGGGTCAGCGCCTCGCGGGCCTGGTCCAGCGGCAGCACCGCCTCGACTTGGGGACGCAGCGTGCCGGCGTCGACCAGGCGGCTGAGTGCCTCCAGCCGCGCCCGGCCGCCGTGGGCGGCGAACGACTCGCCGGTGATGCCCCGCTCCAGCTGAGCGGGCGGACCTTGCAGGACAATCGAGATCACCCGGCCGCCGTCGCGGACCGCGCCGATGGCCTGGTCGCGGGTCTGGGCCCCGGCGCAGTCCAGCAGCAAATCGACGCCGCCGGGAACCACGGCCCGCACCTGCCGGGCCCAGTCCGCGGCGTGGTAATCGAACACCGCGCTGGCGCCCAGGCCCCGCAGGTACTCATGGTTGCCCGGGCTGGCCACGCCTAGCGGACGGGCGCCCAGGGCCGCCGCGATCTGCACGGCGGCGGTACCCACCCCTCCGGCGGCGGCGGTGATGAGCACGGTCTGGCCGGCCTGCAGCCGCCCCCGGTCCACCAGGCCCTCATAGGCGGTCCCGCCGCCGATCACCAGCCCGGCCGCCTCGGCGAAGCTCGCCCGGCCGGGCATCGGGGCCAGCCGGTCCGCCGACGCCAGCACCAGCTCGGCGAACCCGCCCCCCGCCGGGAACAGGCTCGCATACACCCGCTCGCCCGGCTGGGCACCGGCACCGTCACCGGCTGCCTCAACCACGCCGGCGACTTCCTGGCCCGGGACGAACGGCAAGGCAATTCCCGGGAAACCGCCGCCGAGGAACCCGACGTCCCACGGGCCGGCACCCGCGGCATGGACCCGGACCAGCACCTGTCCCGCCGCGGGTACCGGGTCGGGCAGCTCACCCAGCTCTACACTGCCGACCCCGCCCAGTTGCTGCGCCAGCGCTACTCGCACGGCTCCGGCCTCCGCACCTTGTACTCCTGCCCCCGATGGGTCACGCCCCGGACACCACCGTACTGGGTGCTGGCCAGCCGCTGCTCAGCGGGCGAGGCGGCGGCCGGTGGCTGCCGGCTCACTGGTGACCGGCGGCTGAAGATCTCACCGTGCCGCGACGCCGGCCGCCGTCCGCGATGCGACGGACCTGTCCGCGCGTATCCACAGCCTCGATCACGCCTGCCGCTTCGCCCGCTAGCACCTGGGCGCTCGCGCCTTCCTGGTCTCCGAGCACGACAACGCGATCGCGCGGCTCGCACACCGCGTTCATCGCGAAGCCGGCCGCCGTGGCCACGTTCATCCGGCAGGCGCTGCGGTGAGTGCAGGCCGCGTTTGAGGACTCGCGGCTCGCGGTTCGGTGTCAGCGGAACTCGTGCAGCGGGTCGGTCACGATCGTTTGCCAGCGCTGCTTGTGGCCGGCGGTCATGATCCGGTAGTAGATCGTGCGCCGCCATTCGGCCTCGGGCGGGCCGAAGTGGCCGCCGATGTTGTGCGCGAGCAGGTAGTGCGCGAGCAGGATGCTGCCGGCGGGGCCGGTGGCCTGTGTGGCGTGGCCGAGCTCGACCGGCGGGTAGGGTCCTGGCCCGAGTTCGCCGGGGCGGGTGAGCAGCCCGGCGCCGTGCTCGGCGAAGAATGCCCCGGCGCGCAGGTGGGTGCCGGGCCATAGGTAGAGGTTCCCGTGGTCCGGCTCGGACTGGTCGGTCAGCCACACCCCGGCGAGCAGCGTGAAAGTGCCCGGCGTGCCGTCGGGCGGCAGCGGGGTGATCCCGTCCAGGTGCGGTCCGCCGGGCCGGTGCCGCCAGGTCGGGACGGTCACCGCGAGCTGGGCGGCATCGGGTTCGCGCAGCGGCAGGTCCTCGCGCACCAGCGCGGCGGACAGGCCGGCCAGGCCGATGTCGCGGTAGAAGCCGAGCAGCGGATGCCCTTCGGGGCTGAAGCGCGGCCATCTGGCCAGCTGCCCTGCATAGCCGGGCGGGACCGGCTCGGCGGCGAGCAGGTCCGCGGCCAGGGCCCGGCCGCGATCGAGCTGTGCTGCGCAGAGCACCCCGGGGATCACCACATACCCCTGTTCCCGGAAGGTCCGCCGGTCCGCAGCGGTGATTACGGCGTTGCCCACGGCGGCCAGTCCAGCAGGCCCGGCCATCGCAAGCAACAGGTTATTTCAGGATCCCGCGGCGGGCCCGGGCTCACCCGCCGGAGGCGAACACCCTGGGTCGCTACAGCAAGCTCGACCTCCCCGGAGCCATTCCATGGCTGGCTGGAGCGCTGTGGTTCAGCCTGCGCGGCATGCCGATCCGCCGCGAGGTCAATACGCTGTCCGGCGTGACGTCTTATGCGAGCTTCTTCACCGCGGCCGCGAGCGTGGCGGGCGCGCTGACCGGTCTGCTGTTCGTGGCCCTGTCTATCAGGCCGCAGCGCCTGCGCGGCGGCGGCGAGAGTTCGCTGGAACACCAGGCGATCGCCGCCACCGCTTTCACGGCGCTGATCGACGCGCTGTTCGTGTCACTTGCCGGGCTGACTCCAGGCGGCGGCACGATGCTCACATCACTGATCATGGGACTGATCGGGCTGACCAGCAGCGCCGGGCTCGCGGCCCGGCTGTGGCGGGCGCGCGGCGCTGAGGTGCTCAGCCAGCGCTGGCCCTACTTGCTGGCACTGATTCTGGCGATGTACCTCGCTCAGATCATCCTCGCGCTAGCCGACCGTTCCGCCGCCGGTTCAGATTCCGCCAGCGTGGGATTCATCCTCGGCATGTTCGCGGTAGGCATCGGGCGGTCCTGGGAACTGCTCGGCTTGCAAGGCGGCGGGCCGCTGGACCTGCTCACCCGCCGGCTCGGCCATCCCGACCCGCCAGAGGGTGCCGCTCGGGGTGACCTGGGGCGCGCAGAACCGGGCCTGCTTCCCCGGAACCCGGCGGAGCGACCACAGCATGCCCAGACTGAGGACCCCGACCCCTGATTCCGCCGTCAAACAGATGAGGGGCCCGAGCGCGCCGGGCTGTGGCCGGGCGGGAACCCGCGAGAAGCGGCGCTGCCGCTCAGGGTCACACTACAATCGGCTCAGGGCGGCCCGCTGGCGGCGAAAATCTCGAACAACGTGGCGGATTACCCCTTTGTGGCGGGCTGACCCTCGTTTTCAAAGGCCAGTCCACCACGATAGGGAAATCCACCACATTGATGCAGAGCCAGGCGGCGCGCTGGCGCATCGTCAGCCCCATGCCGCACGCCAGCTCCAGTCGCCATCAGGCGGCTGCCGGCAGATGGCCGGGCCGGCACATCCGAAGCCCAGGAGAATAAGCCACCAGCATCCTCTAGGCCACAAAACCCTTCGTGATCATGAACTATATACCTCATAGGGCACATAGATCGCTCACTCATTCGAATATTCCATCTCTACGCTTGGTTAACAGGTACGCCGGGTCGAGTGAGATCAGTGCGCGTGGCGGGCTGGGTCTGAGGTGCCGAGGGCTGGGCCGAGGCGGCAGTGCACCGCGTGTTCGCCGAGACCAGCATCGGGGAATCGCTGCGGCGAGCTGATGCCGCGGACCGCCGTGCTGGCCGCGCAAGCCGATCGGGGTTATTGACCGCGGCGGGCCGGGCAGGATGCCTGGAGTGGCTCCGCGTCCGGCTTGCGGCCGGATGTGTCAGCCCATCTATCTGCGAGATGACGGCCGCAAGGGAAGGGAGTTCCCAGGATGGGCGACGACAGCAAGGTCCACCACGAGTACGAGCGCGTCGTGGTCAGCCGTGAAGGGACAACGGCCCGGGAGATTCGCATCTACGGCGGCGGGAGCCGGCTGATCTTTGAGGGCTGGCAGGTTGCCGACGACCGCGGTCAGACTGCCTGGATCAGCGACGCCGGAGCCATAGCCGTCTTCGGCGAGCCGCTGTCTCCCGGCGAGACGGCGGAAGCGGGTCCGCTATGGCTCTTTGACAACTTTGCCATGGTCAAAGAGATGGGCTCGTGTTCACCGCCATTCATGGCTGAGGTCGCCAGGTCCCTCGGCGAGCGGTACGAGCCCGCTTAGGTGGAACTTCAGCACCGGGTTCCAGGCAGGGTCGAGGCTGACTCGGATCGAGATCATAGTGCTGACCAGCGCGTACCTGGCTTGTCGTGTTCGATCTGCGCGCCAAAGGGTGCTAGCTGAGAGGAATGCGGCCGCGGCGCCAGTACCAGTGGCGGCCGGCCATCAGGTGGTCGACGACCGCGCGTTGCAGCACGGTGCGGCGCGGCAGCTGGTCGAGCGGCGTGCTCAGGGTACGGAACACGAACCGCTGCACCTCGACGTCGGCGTTCAGCCCTTCCGGCTCCGCGTAGGGCTCCAGCTCGAATCTTTGCTGGAACCGGACGATGTTGGAGTCCTCGGGCAGGTATTCCAGCAGCTGAGGGTCGAGCAGCCACGAGCCGCAGGAGAACGCTGTGTAGTGCTCGCCGGGAAAGTGGTGCGGGAAGAACGCGCGGGCCTCGTCGAGCGAAGCCGCGACCGCTTCTGGGGTCAGCGGGCCCGACTCGGGGATGTGCAGGCTGATGGCAGTGGCGCCGCGCTGATGCTGCAGACGGCCGAGCTCGTAGATGCCGCCACGGGCGTGCAGCGTCAGCCAGCTCTGCATGACCGGCCAGCCCTGGCGGTGCATCCGCCTGTCGATTGCGAGGTTGCGGCCCAGGTCCGCGAGTGTCCGCCACGATACGGCGTCGGTGATGCCGTGGTCGCGGTGGTATCCGGTGACGACGCCGGTCAGGGCCAGGTACGCGTAGACATACAGATGGCGCCAGGCGGGGCCTCGTTCGCGTGGTAGCTCCGGACCGGGCGAGAGCCAGTCGTGGCCCCCGAGATCGGCGCGGACCAAGGCGATCGCGCGGTCGAGCAGCCAGCGCAGCTCGGGGATCCATGCCGGAGAGCCGGGATCTGGCCAGCCCGCCATGATCTCGGCGGCGTCGTCCGGCCGTACCGCGAGCCGGCCGAGGATCGCGGGCGCGTCGGCCTTGGCGGGCAGTGGAGCCGACGGCCAGTCACCGGCAAGCCGGTGGACGCGCTCGATGTCCGTCACGGGGACCCCGAGCCGAGCGGCGATGTCGTCCAGATCCACGCGGACGACACTACCGGCCGGCTCGCCCCCCACCGCGACAGCGCCGCTACCGCGACAGCGCCGCCTACCGCGACAGCGCCGCGCGTGGCTACCGCGGGTGCACGGCGAAGGTCAGGTGCGTCACCCGCGACGACGGCTCCGACCGGACCGGCTCCAGCGCGACCCTGGACGCGTCCACTCCATCGAACAGGCGGGGGCGCCGAAGAACACCGGTGAGAGCGAGCGGGGCATGCCCCATGCGGGTAACGCGCTGGACCTCACCAGGCGTCGGGCAGGATCACCGCGTCGTCTTTACCGACCGTCAGCGGACGCAAGGAACCCTGGTCAAGCCACCAGACCTCATTGGCGACGGTGCTGACATTGAATTCCAGGCCGAAGAGCAGGTAGCTCCCGGACGGGTCCGCCTCGAGGTAAACGCCTACGAGATGGTCGCTGTAACGGGTGCCCCGGTAAGCATGCTGGTACAGCACCCGCTCCGGCGCGCCGGTGGTGGCCGAGAACTGCTCGACGGTCACGGTTACCGGCTGCGCCTGGCTGGCCCCGGGGCCAGACACTTTCAGAACGTCAAGGTTCCCGTCCTGGTCCGAGACGACCTGCTGCATGGGGTCCTGGGCGCTGAGCAGCACCTTGCTGTCAGCCAGGCTCGTGCCACTGCCACTGCTGATATCGAGCAGGCGCACCTGCGAGGAGCCGTTGTTGCCGATGAAAAACGGCCGGTACGGAGAACCGCCGGTGACCGAATACCAGCCCGGAACGAAGAGCAGCGACCGGCCGCTATCGTTCCACGACAAGCTTTGTATGGTGAAAAAGCTGTCGGTCGCGTATAGCCCGTCCGCCCAGGTGCGCTGAGTGCCGGCCCGCAGGTCGATGACGACGATCTCGTCCTGAACAGCATCGATGTGGCCCTTACCGCTGAGAATGGCACTGAGTGCGGTGGGGCTGGTGGTGGTGAGCGCGAGCCTTTCGCCATCTGGCGAGACCACCAGGCGGGGAACCCCGCTGCTATACGCGCCCTGCACGATACCGCCCGGGATCCTGGTTATCCCCGTTACCGAACCCGCGCCGCTGACGCTGAACTTGAAGATCCAGGCTTGGTTGTGCGCCACGAACATCTCGGCGTAGAACGTGCGGTCGTCGGGCGCCGCCGCCACCGCGGAAAGCATTCCGATGGGCTGAGCCGGAAGAGCCGCGTTCTCCAGCAACGTTGACTTGTCCACGTTGGCGATCACCGCGCCGGAGGACGTGGACAGGATCACCACCGACCCGCCGGTGTCGCTCCCGTCGATCTCCGCGTAGTACTGCGGCTGGCCCGTCGTCGCTCCGCTGGCCGGCGCCATGGTGGACCTGTGCCCGGCGGTCAGCCCGGCCAGCGTCACGGCTAGCGCCACCACGGCCAGCACGCTGACCCCCGCGACGAGCGGCGCGCCCCACGCGTGCCATCCCCGGTTCCCGGACAAGCCTCGGTGCCGGTAACCGCGCCGCTGGCGCTTGGCAGGCCGCGGCGGCGCCAGCGGTGCGGTGTTATCAGCGCGCACCGAGTCCGCCGTTGCGCTGAAATAGTCCCTCAGTCGCTCTTCTGTCCTGGTCATTGCCCCTCCCTGAGGGTCTTCGCCAGCGCGGCCAGACCGCGGGCCGCGCTGGACTTGACGGTGCCGGTACTGATGTTCAGCGTTTCGGCGATCTCCGCCTCGGACAGCTCCAGGTAGTAGCGGAGCACCAGTACCTCGCGCCGCCGGCGCGGCAGCCTGGCGAGCGCGGCGGCTACCTCCCGGTGCCGCTCGGCGCAGATGACTTCCTGCTCGGCGGACAACTGCCCGGCATCGAGGTGCGCCTCCGCCTCATGCCGGCGGGCGACCTTCCTTCTTCGGTGCACGGCGCGGCAGCCGTTGATCACCACGGTCCTGAGGTAAGACACGCCGACGCCGCCGCGGTCGGCGAGTCGGTGCCTGGCCACGTGCACCCGCTCGAAGGCGTCCTGAACCACGTCCTCCGCCGTGGTCCGGTCCCCGGTGAGCATGGTGGCCAGCCGGACCAGATCGAGGTGATGCCCGTGGAACAGCGCCGTGAGTTCACCGCCCACATCCGCGGCCGCGCCGACGCTTCTGGTGACCTCGAAGGTCTCACTGCTGAACGTCATGTTTACTGAATGCGCACCTGTGCCGTCAGGTTGCTCGCCTGCGCCTGGAAACCATTTTTACACCGAACGTCCTGTGGTGCTTGTTCCCGCAGAGCAGGCTGCGGTTCGCGATTTCCTGCCGATCGGCCGCTACATCACAGCGCTGAGCGACCGTGAGGTTCATCATGGGGTGGACCCCGCAGGTCACATAGAAGATGCCCGCCGGTTGAACAGTGGCACGCGCAACAGCCGGTTACCGTTCGGCGGCTGAGTCCAGAACCGGCTTCACGTCGATGACCGGTGTCTTATCCAGTGCCTCAAGGGGCCGGACCAGGATCCGCAATCCCTCCGCCTCGAGGATCCGCACCCGGTGCAGCCCGATCGGGTTTGGCCGGTCCGGGGACCGGGTGCTGAAGACTCCGGTGGGCGGGCGCGCGGGATCATTACGCGGCCGGGTGACCAGCACGCCACGGTCCGCCCGGTCCAGCCAGGTCAGCACGATGACCTCGGCGCCCGGTGCGAGGTCGCGCAGCCCGTAGGCGACTTCGGGCTCGAAGATCAGCCAGGCGGCGGGCGCGCCCTCGTCCCCTTGCCGCGGTGCCTGCGCCCGGTCGGTCAGCGTTGACTCCACCCACCCGATGGGCACCACCTGAAAGCCGGTCATGCTGCATCACCCCGTCACAGAACCTACACCCGTCCGCAGGCGGGCCGCGCAAGGTAACCCCTGCGCGGCCCGCCCTGGGATGTTCGTCAGGCTCCGTCGCTCAGGAACCTGTCGGTGTACTCCAGTGGTGTCGTGCTGGAAAGCGAGTTGCAGGTGGGCGACGCAAACGTGTCGGAGCAGGGGGTGTCCCGGTCCAGCGACCAGAAGTGCACCCCGGCCAGGCCGTTGCTCTTCACGTATGACGTCAGCGTGTCCACGTCAGCGATCGTGAAGGTCTCGCTGGTGTTGTCGTTCATGCCGATCATCGGGGTGACGGCGATCTTGCTCGCCGCGATTCCGTAGGTGTGCTCGAGGTTCTTCACCGCCTGGATCGCCGACTGCGCCATCTCGCAGCTGCCGGAGACAACGACGCAGACGCTGCTGGACGCGCTGCCGAAGTCCATCGTCATCAGGTTGATGACGTAGTTCTTCAGGCTGGAGCCGAGCACCGCCCGGACGACCTCGTTGCCGAGCGAGTTCACGCCGCCGAAGCTGCCATCGGATGCGCCCAGCGTGGCGAGCGTGAACGAGAACTGGAGGTTCGGATACTGCGACTGCGCTCCCGCCGCCGAGTTGACCAGATTCTGGATGTCGGACTGGCTCTGCCCGCCCTCGATGTCGAAGTCGACGCCGACCATGTGCGGGCTGGCATAGCGAGCGATGAACGATTCCATGCCGGACGCCGAGCCGCAGGTGAAGGTCCCCGCCTCGCCGCCGGTCGAGACGACGTAATTCAGGCCCGCGGCCTGGAGTTGCGGCACGTTCTCGGCGGCCCAGTTGGCAGCCGGGGCACCGCCCCAGTTCTCGCTGCCGCAGGATCCGGTGGCGAACGCGAGCGTGATCGCGGGCAGCTTCGGCACGTACTGCGACATCAGGCTGCCCGAGCCGACTACCGGGATGGCGGACCCTTCCACGGCCGACTGCATCTGGTAGGTGTTCCAGTTCATGTTGATGGTGACGTCCTTATAGGGGCTGAAGAGCAGGCCGCTCGGCCCGCCCGTGCCGCCTCCGCCACCACCCCCGCCGCCTCCTCCGCCGCCACCGCCACCGCCGCCGCCGCCCGTGCAGGAGCCGTTGGACGTCCACGGCTGTCCCGAGCCGGGCCCGCCGTTGTTGGTGGCCGGGTCGTTGCCCTGAGTCCACCAGTTGGCGGTGTAATTGATGCCGTTCTCGCTGGCTTGGTTGCCGGCGGTGTAGACAGCACTGGAACTCCACGCCGCCGCGCACGTGGTGGCTGCCTGCGCGGCGGGCCCGGCGGCCAGCGCGAGGACCGAGCCGCCGGCTGTCAGCCCGAGCGCGGAGCCGGCGATGAGAGAGGTGCGCAGAATCCGTCTTCCGACCTGCAAGGTTCCTCCTGGGGTAAGAGGAGCTGATGCGTTCTGCGGCCTCGCATGAGCTAAACCGGTGATTTGTGTCACTTTTTTATGCCTGTAGCGCCGGAAAAGTCAAGGCTTTCTGTAAAGATTCTTACTAGTTAATTTGAGATCGGCTGCGCGCCCCGGGCTCCTGCGAACCGCGGTGTCCTTTGCGAGAATGCCGGCGTGGAAGGACTCGCCTGCCCCTGCGGACTCGGAGACGACTTCGAGTCGTGCTGCGGGCGGATCCACGCAGGCGCGCCGGCGCCAACCGCTGAGTCGCTGATGCGCGCTCGCTACAGCGCATTCGCCGTGGGGGACACCCGCTACCTCCTGCGCACCTGGCACTCGTCTGGCCGTCCCCGGACGCTCAGCCTCGACCCGGCACTGCGGTGGGTCCGGCTCGCCATCCTGGAAACGCGCGACGGCGGCCTGTTCGACGCCACCGGCACGGTGCGGTTCCGCGCCATGTATGTCCGGCACGAGCGGCGCGGTGTCCTCGCGGAGACGAGCATGTTCGTCCGGCAGGACAGGCAGTGGACCTACCTCGGCCCGGACTCCGGAGCCGATTGAAAATCATTGCGGGCGGGGCTTGCCCGGCTCACTGGCTGCCCGGCGGGTCAGCGGCTGGCTCGATGGGCCTCGATAGCGTGGTGGTTTTCCCCTTTGTGGTAGCGCGGCCCTCGCGTGCGGGGGTCGATCCTCCACGAAGGGGTAAACGTCCACGTTGCTGACGGGACTGCCGGTGCGCTCCTGTCCCGGTAGTCGCACACTGCACTCCAGGCACAGGCGGCGCGCGGCCAGACCCGGCGGCCGGCACAGGACCATGCGTTACTGTCCGCAATAGCCCGGCGGACCCGCGGCCGCACCCGAAATATGGCCAGATGTCGGTTCTTGAATCCCGGGATGGCGTTGACCGCCATCCCGGGATTGGTCGTGTTGTGTCATGCGGGGTCGTAGGAGGGTTCCAGGTTTTGCTGGACTTCTGGTGTGGCGGCGGGTTCGCCGCGGGTGTTGGCTGCGCGCAGCGCGATGGCTCCGGCTGCCACGAGGCAGAGGGCACTGACGAGCAGGGCCCGCTGGAATCCGGCGGTGAGTGCCTCCGGGGGCGGGGTGCGGGCGGCCAGCAGGTGGTTGGTACGGCTGGCCGCGATCCCGCTGAACACCGCGAGGCCGAGCGCCGACCCGAGCTGGAAAGAGGCGGTGATCAGGGCCGCGGCCAATCCGGCCTGATCCTCCGGTACGCCCGCGTTCGCGGCCGTCTGCACACCGGCGTACAGCAGCCCCAACCCGACCCCCATGATCACCAGCGGGGCGAGCAGGTTGCCGAGATAGGTGCCCTCCACCGGGATGCGGGACAGCCACAAGATGCCGCCGGCGGCGAGCAGCGCACCGGAGACGATGATGGGACGGGTGCCGGTCCTGATGAACATCTTCGTCGCCACGGTTGAGCCGAAGCCGATGCCGACGCTCACCGGCACGTACGAGAGACCGGATTGCAACTGGGAAAACCCCAGGACGTTCTGCATGTAAAGAGTCACGAAGAAGAACATCGAGTAGAACCCGGCCCAGGCGATGACCTGGGTCGCATCGGCCGCGGCCAGGCCCTTGATCCGGAAGATCGACAACGGGACCAGGGGATGGGCGCGCCGCTGCTCATTGATCACGAACGCGGCCATCAGCACCACCGAGGCGGCCAGCCCGCCGATGGTGCGGCCCGCACCCCAGCCCTCGTCCGGCGCCTTCACCAACGTGAAGATCAGCAGCAGCATGCTGGCGGTGACCAGCACCGCGCCGACCGCGTCGAACCCGCCCGGCGCCGACCGGCCGCGGTCGGCCTTCAGGATCCGGAACGCCCCGAACAGCACCAGCGCACTCATCGGGAGGTTCACGAAGAACACCCACCGCCAGCCGAAGCCCTGGGTGAGCAGCCCGCCGAAGAGCAACCCGACCGCCGAGGCCAGCCCGCTGATCCCGGCCCACGCGCCCAGTGCCTTGTGCCGGTCGGAGCCCTGGAAGGTGGTGGTCAGGATGGACAGCGCGGCCGGGGACATCATCGCCGCGCCGAAGCCCTGGGCGAGCCGGCCGCCGACCAGCAGCCCCTGGTTGACGGCCAGCCCGCAGGCCAGCGAGGAGGCCGCGAACAGCGCGGTCCCGGCGATCAGCAGCCGCCGCCGCCCCAGCAGGTCCGCGGCCCGGCCGCCCAGCAGCAGGAACCCGCCATAGGTGATCAGGTAGCCGCTGACCACCCACTGGAGGTTCTGCACCGAGAATCCCAGATGTGTCCGGATGGTCGGCAGCGCGACGTTCACGATCGCGCCGTCCATGACATCCAGGAACGTCGCCAGGCACAGCAGCGCCAGCGTGATCCGGCCGCGACCGGTCGCCAGGAACGACCCCTGCGGCGGCGCAGCCGCAGGGGTCATGGCGTCGCTCACGCTGTTTCCATCGCGGGTCCGACCTCGACCCCGCCGCCGACCCGCAGGGCCGGGCAGTCCTTGGCCAGCGCCAGGGCGGAGTCCATGTCCTCGGCGGACACCACCGAGTGGCCGACCATCCGGGAGCCGCTGCCCCCGACCTCACCGAGCGAGGCGTAATCGGTCACCGCGTGGCCGACGTCCACCAGGGCCGGGCCCATTCCGGCGAACCAGGCCCGCCACTCGGCCGGCGTCTCGGCGTTGGGCTGGTAGCCGGAGGGCACACGGTAAGAGAAAACATACTTAGCCATTGATCTGTGGTCCTGTTCTGTATCCGGGGCGCCCCCGGACTGGGGCGGCCGCCAACCGGGTAGACGCCAGCACCGCCGATGAATTGGGCGGGCGGACACCGCCCAATTCGCGGGCCTGGCGGCGTCGGTACTTTCAGAGGAGCCGGACGCGCCCGGCGGAAAGAAGAGAAGCGGGGATGAATGCCGATGGAGATGGACACGACGGACCTGATCGACCGGGCTCGGGCCGGCGACCACAACGCGTTCCGCGACCTGGTCCAGGGTCACTCCCACGAGTTGCAGGTGCACTGCTACCGCATCCTCGGGTCACTGGAGGACGCCGAGGACGCGCTCCAGGAGACGCTCGTGTCCGCCTGGCGTAACCTGGGCGAGTTCGGCCAGCGGTCCTCGCTGCGGACGTGGCTCTACAAGATCGCGACCAACCGGTGCCTGGACATGCTCCGCGCCGGCCGGCGACGCTCCCCCATCGCCCCGCCGCCCACCGGCGTCACTCTGCCCGAACCCGTCAGCGCCGGCGACGGCCCGCCCTGGCTGGAACCCTACCCCGACGTCCTGCTCGACCATCTCGTCGACCAGCGCCCCGGACCGGAGGCGCGCTACGAGACCACCGAGGCCATTTCGCTGGCCTTCATCACCGCCCTGCAACTGCTGCCGCCACGCCAGCGCGCCGCGCTTGTCCTTCGCGACGTCCTGGGCTACCACGCCGCCGAGGTCGCCCAGATGCTCGATGCCACCCAGGAGTCGGTACAAAGCGCCCTCAAACGCGCCCGGGCCACCGTCGACAACCACCTCGCCGACTCCAGCAGCGTCGGCAGCGGCGCCGCCAGCGGCGGGAGCCGGCTACCTGCACGCCAGCCCGACACCGCCGCCGAACACCGGCTCGTCGCCCGGTTCACCGACGCTCTGGAACGCGCCGACCTGGACGCGCTGATCGAACTGCTCGTCACCGACGTGAGGCTCGCCATGCCCCCGGCCATGCTGGAATACCGCGGCATCGAATCAGCGCAGCGCGTCTTCGCCAGCGCTACCTTCTCCCCCGGCCGCTCCTACCGCGTGGTCCCCACCGGCGCCAACGGCCAGCCCGCCTTCGGCTTGTACCTGGCAGACCCCCACGCGAGTGTCTACCGCGCCTACGCCCTTCTGGTCATCACGACCGCCGGCGACCGCATCTCCGTCCTCACCTTCTTCACTGCCAACGTCATGACGCGCTTCGGACTACCCCGAACCCTCCCCGAAGCAGACTGACGTCCTCAGACGCGGGCAAGTGCCTCGCGCAACGGGTCAAGACCCATAGCGCCCAGGCTGAGCGCCTTGGCGTGAAAGTCCTTGAGGCTGAACGCTCCGCCGGCCCGCGCCCTGGCATCCTCCCTGGCCTGTAGCCAGATCCGTTCGCCAAGCTTGTAAGAGGGGGCCTGACCCGGCAGGCCGAGGCAGCGGCGTAGCTCCGAACGCAGTTGCCGTTCATCCCAGCTGGAGTGGGCGCGCAGGAGCTCCCAGGCGATCCCGGCGTTCCAGCGTTCGCCCTCGTGCCAGCCGGCGCCCCTTGGCACATCCAGTTCCAGATGCACTCCGATGTCCAGGGCGACTTGGGCGGTGAGCAGTTGCTGGCTGTCGAGCATCCCCAGATATGCTCCCGGGTCGTCGAGGTATCCCAGCTCTCCCATGAGCCGTTCGGCATAGAGCGCCCAGCCCTCGCCGTGGCCGGAAACCCAGGACATGCGCTGCCAGCGGTTCAGGTTCTCCCTGTCCGCCATGGCGTGCGATATCTGCAGGTGATGGCCGGGAACGCCCTCGTGGTAGACGACCGTGACTTCCTTCCAGGTGGCGAACGTCTCGACGCCGTCCGGCACCGACCAGCACATCCGCCCGGGCCGGGACCAGTCATCGGAGGGCCCGGTGTAGTACATCCCTCCGTCGTTGGTGGGTGCGATCACGGCCTCGATCCGGTGCGCGGGCCGCGGGATGTCGAAGTGCGTCCCGTGCAGCTCCGCGATGGTGCGCTCGGCCAGTTCCTGCATCCAGGCACGGAAGTTCTCGGTCCCGTCGACGCGCCGGGCCGGGTCTTCGTCCAGGATCGCGACGGCCTCCCGGACGGTGGCCCCGGGCCGGACCAGGTTGCTGACGCGCGCCATCTCGGCCCGCAGCCGGGCCATCTCCGCCCAGCTCCAGGCGTAGGCCTCGCGCAGATCCACGTCGGCACCGAGGTAATACCGCGAGGCCCGGGCGTAGATCTCCGGCCCGCAGGCATCCTTCTCCCTGGCCAGCGGCATCAGCTCGCGTTCGAGGAAGGCGGCTAGCTCGGCCGTGGCGGCGGTGGCCGCGCGCGCGGCCTCGCTCAGCTCCCCCCGCAGCGAGTCCGGGATCCCGGTCAACCGGCCGGCCAGTTCGTTGTAGAAGGAATCCCCCGGCTTAGCCCAAGCCGCGCACTGCCTGGCGGCCTCCTCGACCTGCCGCCTGGCCGCGCAGCGGCCATCCCTGGCCGCGTCGAGCAAGGTTGCGGACAACTGACGGTACGCCCGCGGCACCGCGGCCATCCGCTTGGCGATGCTGGCGGCGGCCTCCGCACCGCCGGTGGGCATCAGGTCGAATACCTCGCGCACCCGCTGCACCCAGCTGTCGATGGTGCTGAGTTCGCTGGTGGTGCCCCCGGCGTCGTAGCACTCCACCGCCAGCGCCAGCCGTTCCCGCATCGCATCCCGCGCGACCCGCTCGCGCGGCTCCCGGGCCTGCGCCGCGTCGAGAGCCGCGAGGGTTGAGCGATCCAGTCCTGCCCGTTCGGCGAACCCGTCGGCACTCAGATCCGTGAGCTCGTCGTCGTGCCCCGCGATCCCGGCGTAGGTGGCGTAGCACGGGTCCAGGGCGGCGGCCCGCTCCACGTACTCCGCCGCGATGTCGTCGATCGAAGGCATTTATGCAACTTAGCCCCGGGCACCGCATCGCGCGGAATGGTTTTGTCAGCGATCCAGCTGCGCGCCACCCGGCGCTGCCGGGGTCGTCAAGCCGTGTGGACCGGATGCCCGCCTAGGACTCGCAGCGCGAGCGTCCGGAGCGTTTCGACCTCCGCCGGGCTCAGAGCCGACAAGAATTCGTCGGTGCTGGAGGCGATGACGCGGTCTGCCCGGCGGAGCTGCGCCCGTCCCGCGGACGTGATGCGCAAGGAATAGCGACGCCGGTCGGCGCTGTCACGCTCGCGTACCAGTGACCCAGCCTCTTCAAGGCGCTGCGGTCGTCACAACCGTTGCTGAACCTCGGGCTCTGGGCTAACCGGGCGTTCAGCACCGCGCTGAGCGTCAGCTTCCTCGGCGGCGGCGCACTGTTCGGCGGCCTAGTCCTCGTCCCGCTGTACTTTGAGATCCAGCTCGGTCAAAGCACCGTCTACACCGGCCTGCTGCTGATCGGCCAGGGTGCCGGCGCGGCCTTGACCATGCCGCTGTCGGGTCGGCTCACCGACCGCCTCGGCGGCGGCGTGGTCAGCGTCGCCGGGCTGCTGGTCACCCTCGCGGCCACGCTGCCGCTGGTGGCGTTGGGCGCGCACCCCTCATTCCTGCTCGTGGAAACCATCTTCACCATGCGCGGCCTGGGCGTTCTGGGGGCTTTCCGCGATCACCGCGCTGGCCCTCGTGCCGTCTGTCCTGCTCTCCGTCGTCCTACGCCGCAAACCGGCCGGCGCAGGGGTGATCCCGGTTGTGCTCGACCCCGGGCAATGCGCTTCGTCCGGCGTTATCGAGCGGCTTGCCTCAGGGCACCCCACTCACGGTCAGGCCCGCGGGGCCGGCTCAGCGGGCCGAACGTCCGAGAAACTTCTCGATACTGCGGCGCTCCCGCTTGGTCGGACGGCCCGCGCCGCGGTCCCGCGCGGCCACCGGAGCCGCCTCCTCGCGAGGCGGCGGAGGAGGGCTGTTGTCGATATAACACGCAGCGGCTACCGACGCGCTGACACGCTTGGAGATAACCTGCTGGACGACCACGACCCGTTCATGTCCCTCGCCGCGCAGCCGCACCTCATCGCCGGCCCGTACGGCATGCGCGGGCTTGACCCGGACCCCGTTGACCCTGACGTGCCCGGCGCGGCACGCAACGGACGCACTCGAACGGGTCTTGGCCAGCCGCACCGACCAGATCCAGCTGTCCACCCGCCCAGCCTGATCACCCGCCACTCGTTAACTGTAATGCGATGCGCGCCCCGGCCGCGCGCACGCGGAATGGCCAGCAATGTCCGTTTCGTGCACCGCCGGTGCCGGGGCGCGTAAAGATTGCGGACAGTTACCCACCCAGTTTGGGGGGGTAACTGTCCGCAATAATCTGGACCCGCCGCAGCCGGGGGCGGAATGCGCGATTTGTGCGGGCTTGCCAGCCAGCAGACCTGCGGTAATGCCCGGCCAGATCGCCCGGATACCGCGACATGCCGAACGCGGCCAGGAATCCGCACAGCACATCGTCGGGATCCAGCGCCCGGTCATCCGGGTCGAATCCGCGCAAGTTGACATAGAGCTGCCCGTCGGGAAACCGCTCGGCTACCTGCCGCGCCCAGTGCACGGCGAGTACGGTCTTGCCCACCCCGGCGGTGCCCGATATCACCGCGACCGGGTTTCCGCCGGCCGACGGCTGTATCTGATCGTGCCCGTCGCACTCTGCATGGCAGGGAAACCGAGCAGAGGGGGACGGTATGCGTCTTTCACGAGAGAGTGCACGAAGAGGTCTGCTGGGGCTGGTCATGACCGGCCTGCTCGCAGGACTGGTGTCGGCTGCCGGGCCGGCGGCCAGCGCGGCCGCGCCAGGATCACAGGGCACCGGGAAGTGGCAGCAGGCCATGCAGCAGCTCCGGCTGCCGGGCAAGGGCTGCTTCACCGCCGCCTATCCGACGATCCGGTGGCGGCCGACGAGGTGCAGGCCCGCCCTGCACGTTCCGTTCGAGCCGGCGCCGCCGCGGCCGCCGGGCGCGGGCCCCGTGCCGCAGGCCGTCGGCGGAGGGATCGGCGCCACCGACTACTCGGCCGTGGTCTCGGGAGTGCTGAGCAGCGCGACCGGCTCGTTCGACAGCGAAAGCGCCGGGGTGACCGAGACCGGCCCCGTGCCCACCGCGACGGGTCCGGGAGCACCGGCCGCGAACACCTACTCGCTTCAGCTCAACACCGAGACGTTCAAGACCTCGTCGTGCTCGTCATCGGCGACGTGCGTGGGCTGGGAGCAGTTCGTCTACGACTCGGCCAACAACGACGTCTATATCCAGTACTGGCTGGAGCACTACGACGCGACCTGCCCGAGCGGGTGGACAAAGTTCACGTTCGCCAACGCGCCCACGGACATCTACTGCTACACGAGCAGCGCGGGCACCGGGCTGACGGTCAGTACCCCGGCGGCCGGCAGCCTGAGCAACGTGACGCTGACCGGTAAGGCTCCGTCGGGCGGCAACGATGCCGTGGTGATGACCGTCGGCGGGACCGCCGTCGGCACCAGCACCGACCCGGACAGCATGCTCAAACTGGCCAGCAGCTGGAACACCGCCGAGTTCGGCGTCTACGGTGACGGCTGGGGCTCACAGGCGAGCTTCAGCAACGGCGCTGACGTCAGGGTCAGGGTGACCACGCACAGCGGCGTCAAGACCGCACCGTCGTGTGTCATGGAGAGCTTCACCGGCGAGACGAACAGCCTCAACCTCCAGGGCGCTCCGACGATCGTGAACCCGGCCCCGGCTCCGGCGATGGTGAGCGAGCAGTCCACCGCCTCCGGGACGCCTGGATGCGCCACGGCGAACGGTCTCGGCGACACGCACCTGACGACGTTCCGCCATATGCTTTATGATTTCCAGGCTTCCGGCGACTTCCAGCTCGCCTCAACCGGTCCTGGCTTTGTCGTCCAGACTCGGCAGGTGTCCGGCGCCCCGGTCTGGCCCAGCGCCGCCGTCAACCAGGCGATCGCGGCCCGCATCGGCCCAGCCACCGTCGCGGTCTGCACCGCGCCCACCCGGCTGGTCATCAACAACCAGGTCAGGAGCCTGGCCAACGGCGCCCAGGTCAACCTGCCGGGCGGCGGTGCCGTGTCGCTGAGCGGGAACACGTACCTGATCCGGGCGGCGAACGGAGACTCCGTGCGCGCTCAGGTCAACCCGGGCAGCCCGAACTGGATCGACCTGACGGCCGGCCTGCACCGCTGGCCCATGGCGGAGGCCGGCCTGCTGGCGAACGCCGGGACCAGCTCCAGCGCGCTCGAATCGCGTGGCGGGGTGGTGCTGACCGCGCCGTTCCCGTTCGCCGAGCTCTATGGCGTCTACGGGAACAGCTGGCGCGTTCCCGCCAGCCAGTCGCTGCTGAATGCCTGCGGCCGCAGGGTCATCAGCGGCAACCCGCGGACGCTGTTCTATTCGAGCAACCTCCCGCCCGAACTCGCCAAGGCGGGCCGGGCCATCTGCCGCGACTTCAAAGTGGCAGCGGCCCCGCTGCTCGACGCCTGCACCGTCGACGTGGTAATGCTCCGAAACCGGGCAGCGGCCCGCGCTTACCGGAACGAGCCCGCGCACCTCACGGTGGGTCTCATCAGCCCGCCGCTGCCCAGCCCGCCGGGGCTGGTCCGCTGACCCGATGAGCCAAAGCCCCGGCCGCCAGCTCCCAGGCGGCCGGGGCTTTCCGAAAATCTCTTGAAATGACTGCTGTGCCGGGAGAGGCTGGACGTATGACCGTGCATTTGACGCACTGGGGGGCATTCGAGGCGGTCAGCGACGGTGAGCGGCTGACCGAGGTGCGGCCGTGGCGCGGGGACCCTGAGCCGATGCCGCTGATCCGCAACGTCGCCTCCGCGCAGCACCACCCCGCCCGCATCACCCGGCCGCACGTGCGCAAGGGCTGGCTGGACGACGGGCCGGGGGCCGCGAAGGGCCGCGGTGGCGAGCCGTTCGTGCCGGTGTCGTGGGATACCGCGCTCGACCTGCTGTCCGGGGAACTGCGCCGCGTCTACCGCGACCACGGGGCCGAAGCGGTGTACGGCGGCTCGTACGGCTGGGCCAGCGCGGGCCGGTTCCACCACGCGCAGAGCCAGGTGCACCGGTTCCTGAACTGCCTCGGCGGCTACGTGCGGCACGTCAACAGCTACAGCCTCGGCACCTCCACCGTGCTGCTGCCCTACGTGATCGCCGACGTCAACGTCGTGCTCAACTACGCCACGGCGAAGTCCGTGATCGCGGAGCACAGCGAGCTTGTGGTCGCCTTCGGCGGGCTGTCGCCGAAGAACGCGGCGGTGTCGCCAGGCGGGGTGTCTCGCCATCATGTCCGCGGCTGGATGAGCGCCGCACAGGCCCGGGGCTGCCGGTTCGTGTCCGTGAGCCCGCTGCGCGACGACACGCCCGCCGAAGCGCGGGCCGAGTGGATCGCACCGCGGCCCGGGACCGACGCCGCGATGATGCTCGCGCTTGCCCAGGTCCTCGACGCCGACGGCCTGGCCGACACGGACTTTCTCGAGCGCTACACCGTCGGGTTCGGCCGGTTCGCCCGGTACCTGCGCGGCGAGGCCGACGGGGTCGTCAAGGATCCGTCCTGGGCGTCGGCGATCACCGGGATACCGGCGGAACGCATCAGGGAGCTCGCCCACGAGATGGCCGCCGCCCGCACCCTGGTGACCGTCAGCTGGTCGCTCCAGCGCGCCCGGCACGGGGAGCAGCCGTTGTGGCTCGGCGTGGTGCTCGCGGCCATGCTCGGGCAGATCGGGCTGGCGGGCGGCGGCTTCGGCCATGGATACGGGTCCACCGCCCTCGTCGGTGAGCCCGCGCCGCGGCTGCGGGCGCCGCACCTGAGCCAGGGCCGCAACCCCGTCACCACGTTCATCCCGGTGGCCCGGATAGCCGACATGCTGCTGAATCCCGGTGCCGGCTATGACTACAACGGGCAGCGGCTGACCTACCCGGACATCCGGCTCGTGTACTGGTGCGGCGGCAACCCGTTCCATCACCACCAGAACCTCGCCCGGCTGCACGAGGCCTTTACCCGGCCGGAGACGGTCGTGGTGCACGATCCGTTCTGGACGGCGACGGCCCGGCATGCCGACATCGTGCTGCCCGTCACGATGAGCATCGAGCGCGACGACTTCGGGTCTGGGCAGAACGACCAGATGTTCTTCCCGATGCCCGCGCTCACCCGCCCGCACGGTGAGGCGTGGGACGACTACTCGATCTTTTCCGAGCTGGCGGACCGGCTCGGTACGGGCAAGGAGTTCACCGAGGGCCGCGACGCGATGGAATGGCTGCGGCACCTGTATGACGAATGGCGGGATTCGCTGGGTGTTCCCGTCCCGGGCTTTGACGAGTTCTGGGCCGGCGATGGCATCGAGTTGCCGCTGGCCGACGAGCCGCAGGTGGCGTTCGCCGAGTTCCGGCGTGACCCGGACAAGCATCCGCTCGGCACGCCGACCGGGAAGATCGAGATCTTCTCCGCGACCATCGACGGATATGGCTATGCGGACTGCCCGGGGCATCCGGTCTGGCTCGAGCCGGAGGAGTGGCTCGGATCCGCCTCCGCGGGACGCTTTGGCCTGCAGCTGGTCGCCAACCAGCCTCGGTCGCGACTGCACAGCCAGCTGGATGTCGGCGCGCACAGCCAGTCGGTCAAGGTCGCCGGGCGCGAGCCGGTGCGGATGCACCCGTCGGACGCGGCGGCCCGCGGGCTGCGCGACGGTGACCTCGTGCGGATCTTCAACGACCGGGGTGCGTGCCTGGCCGGTCTTCGCGTGGACGACGCGGCGCGTCCTGGGGTGATCCAGCTGTCCACCGGGGCCTGGTACGACCCTGACCCGGCCGACCCGAGTTACTGCCGGCACGGGAATCCCAACGTGCTTACCGCCGACGTGCCGTCCTCGACCCTCAGCCAAGGGTGTGCGGGACAGCTGACGCTCGTCGATGTCGCGGCGTACCGCGGGATTCCGCCCGAACTGACGGTGACCCGGCCGCCAGATGTATCTGGGCGGCCGCGGGCGCCTCTACCAAGAGAACGGTAGAGAACCTTCCTGGGGGGTGCGGTGGCCGTACGGATCCTGCTTGACGGCCCGCGCCGTCCGGCCGGGCCGCGGCTGGCCCGGACCCTCGCCTTGGTGATCGGGCTGCCGCTGATCCTGGCGGGCGTCGTCGGCTGGGCGGGGTTCGCCGCCGTCGCCGTGGTGCTCGCCGGGTCATCGTCTCCCGCCGCTAACCTGCGCGATTCGTTGCCGGCGGCGGCCGTGTTCCCGGTGGCCGCACTGATCGGGCTGCCGCTGGGCATCCGGCTGCTGCGTGGTAAGCGCCGGATCGTCCTGTTCTTGCGCCGGTTCGGCTTCGCCGACGCGACAAAGGCGCTGAGCTACGCCGCCAGCGCGGTCATCGGCAGGTCGGCGCGGCTGGTAACCCTCGACGACGCGCACGTGAAGGCGGTGGGCGGCCCCGCCGCACCACGGCGGCTCGCGGGGCTGGTGATAGTGACCGCGATCGCCGCGGGAGCCGGTTTCGTCTGGTGGCTGTGGGCCAAGGGTTTCGACCTCATCGACAGCCACTTGACGAGCACCTCCAGCACCCCCACCAGCGATCTCGCCAAGGCGATCTTCTTGCCGATCGTCTTGGCCGTGGCTGCCGTGGTGATCGTGCTCATCATCTCGGTTCTGGCGACGTCGTTGGTCGTGTCTGCCAGCTTGTTCTCGGCGTTCAGCTACCGCTCCGCCCGGCGCGCCGAGCGCGCCAAGCGGCTGGAGATCAACTCGGTGCAGGACGTGCGGCGGCGTTCCCGCCTCATCGCCAAGCGGGGGAGCCGCATCTTCGCGCCCCGGCTCCTCGTGGTCACGGTGGCGAACGAAGCCTGGCAGCAGGCCGTCTCCGCCCTCGCCCGGGACTCGGCTGCGGTGATCATCGATATCTCGATCCCCTCCGAGAACCTGCGATGGGAGATCCGCACGCTGCTGCCGGTCATGGGCCAGCGGTGCGTCCTGGTGGGCCGCCTGGACCTGCTCACCAGGCAAGATCCGGCCGGCCAGACGGTTGTCGTCTCGCCGATGGCGCCCGACATAGACGGATACGAGGTCCTCGCCTACCGGGCCGACGGGCCGGGCATACGGCGGTTCTCCCGCGCGCTGCGGGCGACGATCGAGGCACGCACCGGGTAACGTCGGGGTCACTGCCCGCCCAAGCGCATGGCAAGCAGCATCCCCGGCCAATCCCCGCCCGGCAGCGGGACGGTGAACTCCTGGACTAGCGAGAAGCCGTATTTCTCGTACACGCGCACCAGCGAACCACCCTCGCCCGCCCAGCAGTCGACCCGGATCAGACCGATGCCGCGCGCGGCGGCCTCGTGCCTGGCCTGCTCGATCAGCGCGGCGCCGATGCCCTGCCCGCTGTGCCGGCGCGAGACAAGCAGGAGATTGACGTACAGTTCCGGTTCGCCGGCCTCGGGAACATATGCCTGCCGCGTCTCGGTGATCACCATGGCGCCGAGCACGGTGCCGTCCTGACCCTCCGCGATCCGCATCGCGCCGCCGTGCGCGTGGCCGCGGACGAACGCCTCACGCTGGTCATTGCCCGTCCACGACCCGGTACCCCACTGCTGGGTGTTCCCCCGCAGGTTCATCCACCGCACGGCCTCGTCGCCGAGCGCCAGCACCGCGCCGATGTCATCAGGTCCACCGTGACGGATCCGCATTGCACCCTCATCGCGATCGTGTGCGAAAAGGACCGGCTACCCGGCCCTTTTCGCACACAATCATGAAGCGCTAGACCGAGAGTGGTTCGTCGGTCGGGTCGATGTACGGTTCGGGCTGGCGAGCCAGCTTGCTCGGCCACCAGACGTGCCGGCCGAGGTCCAGGTTCAGCGCGGTGACCAGGACCGAACGGACCACCAACGTGTCCAGCAGGACGCCGAACGCGACGGCGAAGCCGAGTTCGGTGAGGAACGTGACCGGCAGCGTGCCGAGCACCGCGAACGTGCCGGCCAGCACCGCGCCGGCCGAAGTGATCACGCCGCCGGTGGCGGCTAGGCCGGTGAGCGCACCAACCCTGGGCCCGTGCCGCTGGGTTTCTTCGCGCACCCTGGTCATCAGGAAAATGTTGTAGTCGATGCCCAGTGCGACGAGGAACACGAAGACGAACAGCGGGAAGCCGCTATCGGAGTTGCCGAAGTTGAACACATGGTCGAAGAACAGCGCGCTCACCCCGAGCGAGGCGGCGAACGACAGCACCACGGTCGCCATCAGCATGATCGGGGCGACGAGCGCCCGCAGCAGCAGCGCGAGGATGACGAACACCACGGCCAGGACGATCGGGATGATCAGGTTCCTGTCGTGTGCCGACGCCCGCTGGACGTCCAGGTTGATCGCCGTGTTGCCCCCGACGATCGCGTTCGCGCCAGGCACCGCGTGCGCCGCATCGCGGATCTTGCTGATCGTCTGATACGCCGTCGGGCTGTCCGGCGCCGAGGTCAGCGTCGCCTCCAGGTAGGCGTGCCCGTCCTGGGTCGATGGCGCGGTCACGTCGGTGATGCCCGGCACCGTCTTCAGCGCCGCGGCCACCTGTGCGCCCGAGCCCGCGTTGGCGAACACCTGGACCGGCTGGCCGGAGCCGGCGGCGAAGTGCTTGTCCACGATGGACTGGCCGGTAACCGAGCCCGGCGTGGTGCCGCGGAACGACTCGGCGGTGGTCAAACCGCTGGACTTCAGACCGGTGAGGCCGATCGCCATCGCGCCCAGCACGAGAGCGGTGACGATCCAGACCGTGCGCGGCCGGCGGCCGATCGAGCGGCCGACCCGCGACCAGAAGCCACGGGCGGTCGGCTCGGCCGAGCCGAACTTCGGCTTGACTGGCCAGAAGACCCAGCGGCCGAAGATCACCAGCAGCGCCGGGAGCAGGGTCATCATCGCCACCAGGGCGACGGCGACGCCGATCGCGAGGACCGGCCCCAGGCCCTTTGTGGAGTTCAACTCCGCGACGCTGAGCGTGAGCAGGCTGACGATCACCGTCGCCGCGCTGGCCACGACGGCCGGGCCGGCGCGGCGGATCGCGACCCGCATCGCCTCGTGCCGGTCCTCGTGACGACGCAGTTCCTCGCGGTATCTGGCGGTCAGCAGCAGCGCGTAGTCCGTTCCCGCGCCGAACACCAGCACGTCGAGGATGCCCGCGCTCTGCGCGTTCACGGTCAGGCCGTGCTTGGCTAGCAGGTAGATCAGGCCCTGGGACGTGGCCAGCGCGATGACCGCGGAGATCACCGGCAGGACCCACAAGACGGGACTCCGGTAGGTGACCAGGAGCAGGACGATGACCACTATCAGCGCGCCGAACAGCAACGCGCCGCTGATGCCCTTGAACGAATTCGCCGAGTCCGCCGCGTTGCCCAGCGGTCCGGCGATGTAGAAGTTCATGCCGTGCGCGCCGGAATTGCCGATGGCGCGCATCTTGTCGGCAGCGTCCGAGGCGCCGTTCCAGCCCTTGCTGCCCAGGTTGACCGGGACGATCGTCTCGGCCGCCTTGCCGTCGCTGGAGAAGAAGGGGCCCTTTATCTCGCCGGCCTGGACGCCCGGTACCGACCGGTAAGCCGTCGCGTCAGACGCGGCCTTGGCCTTGTCGTCGCTGGTCAGGCCGGACTGGCGGTACAGCACCACGACAGCCGGGTAGACGTTAGGCGAGACGAAGTGTGAGCGCAGGTTCAGCACCTGCGTTGATTCGGCCGCCGGCGGCAGCCAGGATGAGGCGTCGTTCTTTTCGGCCCCCGTCAGTTTTCCGGACAGTGATCCCAGCACCGCGGCCAGGATCAACCAGAACACCAGCACGAGCCACTTGGCTCTGCGGTGTGCGGGCATAGCAGCAACCCCGCGTAGTTTAGACATGTCAGATTTCCTCCCGTTAGGTATGACATTACGACGTTCCTGGCGTCCAGGACTAATCGGCGGCCAACATCGTTAGCAGAGAGTGATACTCGCAGGCGGGCGGCCGGCGCGCGGTCACCGGGACCGCGCGGCGCGCCGGAGCACACCCGCCGACGGTTCGAGGGCACGCCCGCCGACGGTTCGAGGGCACGCCCGCGTGTGCTTGCCGCCCGGCACTACCCTTTTTGCCCTGGTTTGCCCCGACGTTCGGCGGCCTGCGCGGGCTCGGCGCGGCGCTCGAAAATTTATTGCGGACACTTACCCCCCCAATCCGGGGGGGTAAGTGTCCGCAATCATCTGGCCCGCCAGGCGATGCGCCCGACATAAGCGGATAAGTCGTGATTTGTACGCGTGGCCGGCCCTGCTGGGCAGCCAGCTGCGCGGTTACTGCCGGCGATGCGGCTGGAAGAGGCTGCCGGGCTGGGCCGCGGGTACGGCGGCATGCCGCCCGCGGGTGACGGGCTCGTCGTCGGCGACGGCAACCGCGGCGACGCCGGCCGCGACTATGCCGAAGAGCAGGTGGGCGACCGCGAAGACCCAGTCGGTGAAGCCCTCGGCGGCAGGCTCGTCGATCGAGTACCACACGCCGTACTGCATCACCGGCCACACCAGCGCGATGAACAAGATCCCGCCCGCGATGACCAGCGATCGCTGTCCGGGCAGCCGCTGAACGACCGCCGTGATCGCGGTGCCGAAGACGATCGCCACGGTCATGTGCACGGCCAGGCCGACCGCCAGCGCCGGCGCGCTGAACGTGGCATCGAGCGGCGCGGACCGGTAGAACGTGTGCGCGACCAGGTTCAGCGGGATCCAGAACCCCGCTCCCGTCAGCCACATGGCGACCATCGAGAACGCCGCCATGATGGCGCCGGCGACAACTCCGACTGGCACGCCAATTCGCAGAGCGCGTTTCATCCCTGGCCTCCCGCTCCTCCACCCTGTTACACGTGAAGCGGCCCGGATCGGTTCACGGGAGAATGGCGCTTGTGGATGCTGCCCTGCTGGAGGCCTTCGGCCTTGACCCGGAGGTCCTTCACCTCAACCATGGCGCGTTCGGTGTCGCACCGGTCGTCGTCCGCAAGGCGGCCGCGGCCTGGCGGGACCGCGCCGAGCGCAATCCGCACCGCTTCAACCGCGTCGATCTCCCGCCGCTGATAGCGGCGGCACGCGAACACGCCGCCGGATTCCTGGGCATCGACCCGGCCCGGGCGGCGTGGGTTCGCAACGTATCCGAGGGCGTGTCCGCGGTACTCGGCTCGGTTCGGCCGGGCCCTGGCGACGAGCTGGTGATCGGCACGCATGGCTATGGCGCGGTCGCCATGGCGCTCCGCCATCAGGTCGTGCGCACGGGAGCAAAGGTCGTGACGGCCGCCTATCCGGTCGGCGCGGACGAGGACACGATCGTGTCGGCGTACGCCGCCGCCTGCTCGGCGCGCACGCGGCTGATCGTGATCGACCGGATCACCTCACCGACCGCCACCGTCATCCCCGTCGCGGCGGCCGCGGCGGCCGTCGCGGGCGCCGGCCGGTCGGTGCTGGTCGACGCGGCACACGCGCCGGGCCAGTTGCCCGACGACATCGCGGCGTTCGGCGCCGACCACTGGATCGGCAACCTGCACAAGTGGGCGTACACCCCGCGCGGCAGCGCGATCCTGTGGAGCCGGCCCGGTGCCGCCGTGACGCCCGGCGTGCTCAGCTGGCAGCTCGAGGACGGGTACGCCGCGTCATTCGACTACCCCGGCACGTGGGATTACGCCGGCTGGCTGGCGGCCCCGGACGGCCTGGGGTACTGGGCCGCGCTGGGCGGCTGGGCAGCCGTGGCGCGGCTCGCCGCGCTGGTGACCGACGGCCAGAAGCAGGTGGCGGACGCGCTCGGGGTCCCGCTCGAGCGGCTCCCGGCAGTACCCGCGCCGGCGATGCGGCTGGTGCCGCTGCCGGACGGCGTCCTCACCGGCCCGAGCCAGGCCGAAGCGCTCTACGAGGAGCTGTCCGGCCAGCGTGTCGAAGTCGCGCCCGTCTGGTTCGACGGCACGGGCTACCTGCGCATAGCCGCGGCGCCGTACAACACCCCGGACGACTACGACCGCCTCGGCGACACGGTGCGGACGCTGACCCGAGGATGAACCCGCGCACGATGGGAAGGCGTAACCAATGACCAGGTCGCTGCCGTCGTCTCGGGTCTTCGCCGCCACGCTCGCCATCGTTCTGCTCGTCATCATCGGCGTGGCGTACGGGGTCGTCCGGGCAACCTCGAGGCCGGAGCCGACGCCGTCCCATCTCGCCACCCAGCCGGTGTCCGGCCGTGGCAGTGCCACGCTGGACGTCACGAGCGGGATGCCGGTACTGAGCATTCGCATGGCCAAGCTGGGCGGCACGCTGCTGCGCGTCGCCACCGCGGACGATGCTCCGGTCCGGCCGGTGCTCGACGGGACGACGACGACCGTCCGGCTTTCGCTGGCCGCCGACCGGGCCGGCGCGCACGCCGGCTACACGGTCAGCGTCGTGCTCAATTCGGCGGTCGCGTGGCGGCTTGACCTGGCCGGAGGCACCAGCAGGACCGTCGCTGACCTGCGTGGCGGCACAGTTAACGGAATCGAGGTAACGGCCGGGTCAGACGTCATCAGTGTCGTTCTGCCAGAACCAACAGCTACCACCGCGGTGCGGGTGACTGGCGGCGCGAGCCAGCTTTTGATGAGCGTGCCGCACGGCGTGCCGGTCCGGGTGCTGGCCGGCGGCGGCGCGGCCGACGTGACGCTGGACGCGGTCAGCCGCACCGGTGTCGCCGGCGGGACGGTCATCACTCCCCCGGGCTGGGCGACGGCGGCGCACCGCTACGACGTCGTCGCGACGGCCGGGATCGCTCACCTCGTGGTCCGCGAAATGCCCCGTCCTGAGGAATAAGACACGTTTGTCCGGGTAACCGCCTCGCATGCAGCCTGCTCCGCCGCTTGCCAGCAGCAGCAGCGCGCTGCTGGCCGGCCGGTACCGGCTGATCGAGCGGATAGGCACCGATGTATGGCGCGGCACCGATGTGGTGCTCGGACGGCCGGTGGCGGTCGAACTGCTGCGGATCGAGTTCCCTGACCGGGGCGAGCGGCTCGCGCGGTTCCGCGAGCGGGCACGGCAGGCGGGATCGGTGGCTCACGCGGGCATTGCCCGCGTCTACGACTATGACGAGGCGTGTGCTCCGCACCCGCCGTTCCTGGTGACCGAACTTACCGACGGCCCGTCGCTTGCCGAGGTCATCGCCCGCTCCGCTCCGCTGGAGCCGTGGCGCGCCATGGACATCGTGGCCCAGGTCGCGGCCGCGTTGTGCGTCGTGCACGGCGCGGGGCTGGTGCACGGCGCAGTCCGGCCGGAAAACATCCTCACCACCCGCGACGGCCAGGTCAAGCTCACCGGCCTGACAGGCCAGCCGGCCAGCGCCGCCAGCGATCTGTACGCGCTTGGCGTCGTCGCCCGCGAGTGCCTGACCGGGCGGCCGCCGGATCCGGCCAGGCCGGCCGAGGTGAGCGCGCTGATCGACGACGTCACCGCCGCGGATCCGGCGCGCCGTCCGAGCGCGGGCGAGGTGGCCTTCCGCGCCGCTCGGCTGCGTGACCGCATGCTGCCCGTACAGCCAGCGACGCTTCCGCAGCCAGTGCGGCCGAACGGCCGGAAGTGGACGTGGCGGCGTGCGCTGCTTCCGTCCCTGGCCATCCCGGTCGTGGTGATAGCCGGCCTGTTCCTTAGTGGGTGGCGTCACGTGCCCCATCACCCGGCGCCCGCGGCGGTGACGATGGTGCAGGTCAATGGCACCGCGCTGGCTGGCCGGCCGGTCGGCGCGGTGCGCGCGCTGCTGCGGCGGGAAGGGCTGGCGGTCAGTGTCCGGTGGCTGCCCAGCTCCCGGGTGCCGGCCGGCCGGGTCATCTCCGTCGCGCCAGCCGGGCGCGTGCCGGCCGGGACTTTGGTGACAGTGACGGGAGCCCTCAGGCCGACGCCCAGTTACACGCCGAGCGCTCCATCCCTGAGCAGCCGGCCGGCCAGCGGTCATCGCGCACACCACGCGCCGACGCCCCGGCCCACCGCTCCTCGGAACACCGCGCCGGCGCCCACCAGCAGTCCGTCGCCGACCGCCACACCCAGCTCCAGCCCTTCGCCAACCTCGTCATCCTCGCCAACCTCGTCAACCGGGACCCCGGCCGCGACCCAGAGTTCGTTACGGGGCAAGCCGGCCTGGCTTGGTCTCCGACGCTGACGTTTCCGATGATGCCCAGCCACAGCCAGACGGCGGGCCGGCCGCGCGATCAGGACGACGAGCCACGCGAGCGTTGTCGGATCCGTTCCGTCCCGGTTGGAGTAAACTATTCGAACTAATATACGCTCTCTTATACCCCTGCCAGGTATGTAGTCCATGATCACGAATGGTTTTACGTCCTCTAGCACGTATAACCCTTCGTGATCATGAAACGAGCCGCGCGAACCGAGGGAACGTATCCCCACGTAGCAGGACAAACCAGACCGCATACCCCCTGTATCGATGGCCGTCCCCTCGACGCCTCGCTCCGGATGGTCCGCGGAACGCACGGGGCTGCGCGGTAAATTGCCGCGCAGCCCCGATCTTCCGCGTTGTTTCGCGCGGCGCCTAGCCGGTGCTACAGGAGACCGACGGCCAGGTCCATTGGCCGTTGGGCGAGATCGTGACTCCCCAGTTGTTGCCGTTGCCGTTGGGTTTGGCGACCATCACGTACTGGCTCGGCCAGGTGGCGCTGACGTTCCAGGTGGAATACACGACCGCGGGGGCCACGAGGTTCATCGTCACCGTCCAGTTGCTGGACCCGGAAACCGAGACGTTGAGGTTGTACCAGTTGCTGCCCTTCGAGCCGGCCGACAGCGTCGCGGTGCAGCCGCCACCGCCACCGCCCCCACCGCCGCTGCTCCCGGAGTTCACGGTGACGCTGGAGTTGCCGCTGCCGCCGCCGAAGGACTCGGTCGCGAGGATCTGATAGTTGAGCGTGCCGAGGTTCATCCCGTGGCTGGCCCACGCGTTGAAGAAGTTCTGCGTGGTGATGGTCCCGCTGCTGGTGGGCGACGTGCGGATCGCCAGGTACTGCTCGAAGGTCGCGGTGCCCTGGATGGAGGGCTGGTTGACCTGCTGATGCTCGTAGATGTTGTACGTGCCGCCGTCGCTGGTGACCTGCCCCATGAACGTGCCGGCCGTCGGCGGCGCGCCGTTGTAGTTCTCCATCACGTAGTACTCGACGAGCGGGTTGGTCGACCAGCCGTAGAGCGAGACGAGCGTGGTGCCGCCGGACGCGCTGAGGTTGCTGGAGAAGCTCACCGTGTGGTTGCTGCCCGGGTTCCAGCCCACGCCGGCGACGAAGTCGCCGATACCGCTCCATGAGGCGGAGTAGCTGTTGCCCGAATTCAGCGTGATGCAGGCCGAGCCTTGGCCGGCGCTCCACATCTGGTAGTAGAAGCCGCCGTTCGTGCCGGTCTGGTTCGAGCAGATCTGCGTCGCCGCCTTCGCGGTACCCGGCAGCGCCGCCATCGCCGCCATTGCCGCGGCCAAGATCACGGCGAACAAGACGCCTGGCAACAGCCGGAGCCGACCGCCGCCGGGAGCTCTGGGAACATGCGGGAGCGCGTTCACGCTGGTGCCTCCTCGATGGACAGGGTCGTCAGGTGCGACGACCGGGAATCATGGCGTCAGTGTGAATTCGGCGGTTCTGGCGGTCAACTATTTTCGGAAAACTTTCGAAGCTAGCGCGCCTAAAACGCTGTTCACGACGGAAGTACTGCGGGTGAAATAGCAGGCAAAAAGGTGAAATATTCACGCCGAAATATTTCGAAGGAAGCGCAGTGGCCGATCTCAGGTCGTCCACGGCGACACCCAGGTGGTGTCGAGCAGGCCGGGATTCCGCAGGGTGGCGATCATCAGCCGGACCGTGTCGCGCACATCCCTGGTCGACCGGTAGCAGTCCCTCGCCGACGTGCAGCCGCTGGCCTCGAACTGGCGCGCCGTGCTCACGACCCGGCCGGCCAGACCGCGGATCTCGGCGGCGTCCTCCGGATCGACCGGCCACTCGCCGTGGCCCGAAGCCGCGCCCAGGCTCGCGACCTGGTCGCCGAGCCAGCCCCAGGGGTCAGCGCTCAGCCTGGCGTCCCACGCCCGGCCGCATGGCTCGTTCCCGTCGAAGTCCGGATGGTAGTGCGCGGCTCCGAAGCTGCCCGGCGCGTCGGCCAGCCGGTCGAACAGGTCGGCGCGCCACAGCGGGCGATCCAGGGTCACGAGCTGCGCCGCCGACTCGGTGCCGCGATGCGGCTGGACCGGCAGCTCGCGCAGCTCGACCCGGGCGCCGTGCTCCATGTGCGCGTCATCGAGGTTGATCTCGAACCAGTGCCGGATCACGAACGCCGAGCGCGACAGCGCCAGCACATACCGCATGCGACCGCCTCCCCTTCCGTGTCCGAGCGTAACCCTTGACCGCTCAGCCGCCTCGGCCCCATCCGACATCCCGCCCATTCCGGGCACGACGGCCGGCGGGCCAGATCATTGCGGACAGTTACCCCCCCGAACTGGGGGGGTAACTGTCCGCAATCTTTTACGAGCCCAGCGGCGCACACCGCGATATTCCGATAAATCGGGATATTGCGGACGACCGGGTAGCGAGCGGGCGGGCCCGCCGAACCACTTACATCTGCCGCGCCTGAACGAGCGCCGGCGAGGCGGGGACGCTTTCCCGGCTGCGGTCCGGCAGCAGGACCACGGCGGCCCCGGTGAGGAACGCGCAGGCGATGATGTAGACGGAGATGGCCTGCCAGCCGAAGTTCGGCAGCATCCAGGTGGCGAGCAGCGGTGCCGGACCGCCGGCGATCAGCGAGGCCGCCTGGTAACCGAGGCCGCTGCCGCCGTAGGCGAGGCCGGTCGGGAAGTTCTCCGCGATGTAGGAGGCCTGCGGTCCGTATTGCATCGCGTGCGGGACGGCGATGATCGCCACGCCGAGCACGATCAAGCCCATCGTGCCGGTGTTGAGCAGCAGGAAGAACGGGAACGCGACCACCGCCATGAGCACCGTCCCGGTGGCGTAGACGCGTTTCCTGCCGAGCTGGTCGCTGAGGTGGCCGCAGGTCGGTATCAGGACCAGCTCGATCGCCGCCGCCACGGTCACCGCCGTGAGGCCCACGCCTTCGGTCTTGTGCAGGTGCTCCTTGATGTAGGCCAGCGCGAACGTGGTGTAGATGTAGAACGGCGCCTGCTCCGACATCCGCAGCAGCGCGCTGAGCACGACTTCCTTGGGATACCGCCGGGCCACCTCGGCCACCGGGATCTTCGCCACGGCTCGCTTGCTGACGATCTCGGCGAACAGCGGCGTCTC
>DASRFJ010000095.1:0-1655 GCA_035651595.1 Streptosporangiaceae bacterium
CTGACCCGCCCGCCCCCGAACCCGGCTCCGCAAGCTCCGCCGGGTGCTGCCGCATGCCCCCGCTACGTCTTATTTTCGGGTCAGGGGAAATCTTCCACGTTGATGGCGGACTGCGGGTGCGCTCCTGTCCCGGTAGCCGCACGCTGCACTCCAGGCACAGGCTGCGCGCACCCGGCCAGACCCGGCGGCCAGGCCCAGCGGCCGGCACGGGCCATGCGCGCGCAATTCGCCAACAGAGTCCAGATCGGGGGGTAACTGGCCGCAGTAATCTGGCGCGCTGGACGGCGCGCCCGAAAAAAGCGAAATGTCGGGATATGGAGCGCGCTTAGGATTGCGTGGTGGGCGAGGGCCGGGTGGGCGAGGGCTCCGTGGGCGTAGGCTCGGTGGACGAGGGCTCCGTGTGCGAAGGCTGGGTGGATGAGGCGGGCCGGGTCGAGATTCCGCTGGCCGGGGGTGATGTCACCGAGGGTGTGGTCCGGGTCGGTGACACGGTGCGGCGGCCGGTCGGGCCGCACTCGCCGCTGGTGCACGCGCTGCTGACGCACCTCGAATCGGCCGGCTTCGCCGGGGCGCCGCGGTTCCTCGGCATCGACGGGTCAGGACGTGAGGTGCTCAGCTACATCGACGGCGAGGTGGCGGGCCGGCCACGCCCGCCGTGGATCACCGACGAGGGGCGGCTGGCGTCGGTCGGGCGGCTGGTACGCGCCTACGACGACGCGGCGGCGTCGTTCACTCCGCCGCCGGGTGTGCTGCCGGACATGCCGCCCGAGCTCGCGGGACTTCCGCCCGCTCCGGCCTATCCGCCGGAGCTGATCGGGCACACCGACATCACGCCGGAGAACGTGGTGTTCCGCGACGGCCAGGCGGTCGCGCTGATCGACTTCGACCTGGCCAAGCCGGCCACCAGGGCCGAGGAGATGTTCAACGCGATGATGTGGTGGGCGTCGCTGTTCGATCCGCGCGACGCCGATCCGCCACTGCGAGAGGTCGACGTGCCCCGGCGGGCCCGTATCCTCGCCGACGCGTACGGCCTGTCCGGCACGGACCGGGAACGCGTCATCGAGGTGGGCATCCTGCGCACCCGGCGGGGCTGGCACCTGATGAAACACTGGGCGCAGGTCCGCGGCGGCGGCTGGCAGCGGATGTGGGACGAGGGCGTGGGCGACGTCATCAAGCGCCGGGAGGTGTGGCTGGGCCAGCACGCCGCGACGCTGACCGCCGCCCTGACCGCTCCGTAGCAACGGCGCCGACCAGCTCCGGACGCGGCTCGCCGCTCTCGAGGCCGCCGCGACTGGGCGGCCATCGATACAGGGGGGTATGCGGTCTGATTTGTCCTGCTATGCGGGGCTGCGTTCCGCTGGTTCGCGTCGCTCGTTTCATGATCACGAAGGGTTGTACGTGCTATAGGCCGCAAAACCCTTCGTGATCATGAACCATATACCTGAGGGGGGTATATGAGATCGATTTCTAATTCGAACCACTTGCGACATTCGCGGCAAAGCGCGCCTCCGTTTCGGCATTTTCACTAGCCGCGGGGCATGTCCGCTGGACAGGACTACTTCTTAGGCTGCGGGCGGGACTGCCGGTAAGGGAGGTGCTTGGCCCGTCGCCATGACAGAACCACCGCTCAAGGTCCTGTGCATCACCGGCTGGTG
>DASRFJ010000096.1:0-22579 GCA_035651595.1 Streptosporangiaceae bacterium
GGCCAGGAACGTGGTCAGCCACGCCGCCGCACCCATCGCCAGCCCGACGAAGAGCAGCACGTAAAGCCACCACCGACGACGCGCAGTGCTCACAGGGCAATAATGATCAGGTTTGGTTACAAAAAGGACTCAACCGCTCACCCTTCGGTCAGCCATTCGGCGGCGTCGTGCACGGAGCCCCGTCTCGGTCGCGATGTTCGCCACCTGGTCGTCGCCGAGCACCTCCTGGATCAGCACGTGCTTGACCGGCGTGCCGGCCAGCGGGTTGCGGACCAGGTGATCCGGGCATCATCCCAGCGATCCGCCCCGCTGACTACCCCCCAGTAACAAGGACTCGCACATCATTGTGTGCGAAAAGGGCCGGGAATCCGGCCCTTTCTGCACACGATCAGCTAGTTGCCCAGCGCCTCGTCGATCTTCGCGACTATCACTTGGATGCCGGTCTTTACTTCCTGCATGTCACTCTTCAGTACGTGCACATCAGTCTTCAGTACGTGCACATCAGTCTTCAGCACGTGCACGTCACTCTCGAGGCGGGTGAGCATGCGAGTGTGCTCACCTTGGGTGGTGGCCAGCGCCTGAAGCAGGCTGGTATTGGCGTCGACCTTGAGGTTCAGCTCCGCCAGGTCCTTGTCCATCATGGCTCGCAGCCGTGCCTCCTCTCCCACCTTCTTCTCCAGCGCGGCAAGCCGACCGTTGTCGCACATGGCTCCCCCTCCAGTAGGTGCTCGTCGATCCTAGCCCGGAACATACGCGCCACCTCTGACATTCTGCGGAGCAGTCCGCTCACGGCGAACCCGCGGCGCAACAAATCTACGATGCCGCGTGTCGCCGGCGCTTGCCATGCAGGTTGCCCGTATTGCCCACCTCTGTACCGGCACGTTCGATGATGGCCCGGGGTCGATAGGTGGTCCGAAATTATTGCGGACACTTACCCTCCCAGATCGGGGGGGTAAGTGTCCGCAATAATCTGGCCCGCCCGACAGGGCGCCCGGAACGGTGCGAAATGTCTAGGTATGGGGCGCGGAGCAGGCGTGTCACGGTCAGGCCCCGGGACAGGCAGACGCGGGTCGCCAGCCCGAGCGAGCGGAGCCCGGCGGCGGCGGGCTCAGCTGTTGACGGGGAAGCCTAGGTTGACGCCGCCGTGGCTGGGGTCGAGCCAGCGGGACGTTACTACTTTGCCGCGGGTGTAGAAGTGCACGCCTTCGGTGCCGTGGACGTGGGTGTCGCCGAACAGCGATCCCTTCCAGCCGCCGAACGAGTAGTACGACATCGGCACGGGGATCGGCACGTTGACGCCTACCATGCCGACCTGGATCTCGGACACGAACCGCCGCGCGGCGCCGCCGTCGCACGTGAAGATCGCCACGCCGTTCCCGTACGGCGACGAATTCACGAGCGACACCGCGGCCGAATACGACGGGGCCCGCAGCACGCTCAGCACCGGGCCGAAGATCTCATCGGTGTAGCACCCCATCGCCGGTGTGACGTGGTCGAGCACCGACGGCCCGAGCCAGAACCCGTCGCCCTCGCCACCCAGGATCGGGTGCGCCCGCCCGTCGACGGCAAGCGTCGCGCCCTCGCGGACGCCGGAGTCCAGGTAGGACGCCACCTTGTCGCGGTGCGGCCCGGTCACCAGCGGCCCCATCTCGGCGCGCGAATCGGTACCAGGCCCGACCCGCAACCCGGCAACGCGCGACTTGATCCGCGCCACCAGGTCGTCGCCGATCGGATCGACGGCGACCAGCGCGGAGATCGCCATGCACCGCTCCCCCGCCGAACCGAACCCGGCGGAAACGGCCATATCCGCGGCCAGGTCGAGGTCCGCGTCGGGCAGCACGACCATGTGGTTCTTCGCGCCGCCGAGCGCCTGCGCGCGCTTGCCCGAGGCGGTGCCGGTCTCGTACACGTACCGCGCGATCGGCGTCGACCCGACGAAGCTCACCGCGCCGATGCCCGGGTGGGTCAGCAGCGCGTCCACCGCGGCCTTGTCGCCCTGCACCACGTTGAACACGCCGTCCGGCAGGCCGGCCTCGGCAAGCAGCTGCGCGATCAGCAAGGACGCCGACGGGTCCTTCTCCGAAGGCTTGAGCACGAACGTGTTGCCGCACGCGATCGCGACCGGGAACATCCACATCGGCACCATGGCCGGGAAGTTGAACGGCGTGATGCCGGCCACCACACCGACCGGCTGCCGGATCGAGTACACGTCGACGTTGGTGGACACGTTCTCCGAGTAGCCGCCCTTGAGCAGGTGCGGGATGCCGCACGCGAACTCGACGACCTCCAGGCCGCGGGCCACCTCGCCGGCCGCGTCGGAAGCGACCTTGCCGTGTTCGGCGGTGATCAGCGCGGCGAGTTCGTCCGCGTGCTGCTTGACCAGCTCGCGGAACGCGAACATGACCGTGGCACGCTTGGCGAGCGAGATCCGCCCCCACTCCCGGAACGCGTCCGACGCCGCCGCGACCGCGGCATCCACTTCGGCCGGGGTGCCGAAGTCGACGCTGCCAGTCACCTGCCCGGTCGCCGGGTCGTAGATGTCACCATGGCGCTCCGCGACGCCGTCCCACGCCTTTCCGCCGATCCAGTGGGTTACCCGCTTCACAAGGCCTCCTCGTTCACGACGCGCAGCGCGTCGATCAAAATCGCGAGGCCTTCGGTGGCCTCGGCTTCGGTCAGTGTCATCGGCGGCGCCATCCGCAGCGTGTGCCCGTGCAGGCCGCCCTTGCCGATCAGCAGTCCCCGCTCGCGCGCCGCCTCGAGCACCTTTCCCGCCAGCGCCGGAGAAGGCCCGCCGGTCCGCGGCTCCACCAGGTCAACCGCGAACATCAGCCCCTTGCCGCGCACGTCACCGACCACGGCCAGCGAGGCCGACGCAGACCGCAGCCCGCCGAGGATCAGCGCGCCGTTCGAAGCGGCGCACCGCTGGAGGTCATGCGACAGCAGGTAGTCGAGCGTCGCGTTGGCCGCGGCCGTGGCCAGCGGGTTACCGCCGAACGTGGAGATCCCGTTGCCGCGGATCCCGTCGAGCAGGTCGGCGCGCGCCACCACGCCGCCGATCGCGAACCCGTTGCCGAGCCCCTTCGCGAACGTCATCGCGTCCGGCACGACGCCATGCGCGCCGATCCCCCAGAAGTGCTCGCCGGTCCGCCCCCATCCGGTCTGCACCTCGTCGGAGATGAACAAGATGCCGTGCTCGTCCAGCACTTGTTTATACAAGGCGAACAGGCCGTCCGGCGCCATCGTGAACCCGCCGACGCCCTGCACCGGCTCGGCGATCAGGCACCCGACGTCCGCCGGGTGCACGCCGCCGGAAAGCAGCGCGCGCAGGTCGTCAACGCAGGCTTCCGGCGAGTATCCGTCCGTGCCATGCAGATAGTGGGTACCGAACGGGCTGTGGCTCGACATTTTCCAGGCCGCGTTACCCGTCGCGGCGACGGTGCCGAACGTACGTCCGTGGTAGCTGCCCCGCATGGCGAGCACCTGGTCGGCGCCCCGTGCGCTGAGCGCCGCGAGCAGGGCCACCTCGTTGGCCTCGGAGCCTGAATTGGTGAAGTACACCTTGCCGTTCGGAATGCCGGAAAGCTTTGAGATCTTTTCGGCAAGCAGTACCTGGTTCCTGATCAGGTACAGCGTGGACGTGTGCACCACCCCGGTGGCCAGCTGACGCTCGACCGCCTCGCGCACCTCGGGTACGTCGTAGCCGAGCATGTTGGTCAGGATTCCGGCGAAGAAGTCTAGGTAACTCCGGCCTTGGCTGTCGGTGACCCGGCAGCCCTTGCCGCTGACGATCTCTATCGGTTCGTCGTAGTACAGGCCCGCCCAGCGCGGGATGACGGCGCGATGCCGCGCGAGCAGATCGGACATGTCTTCGAGTCTGCTCTCTCGGGCGGGCGGCATCAGCCGACATAGTGCAAGTTTCTTGTATCGTTGGTTGACATGTTGCCAACAGTCGCGGACCTGCTCGGCCTCGACGTCATCCGGCGGGGCAGCCCGAACGTGGTAGCGGGCGCCGACCGGCTCGGCGCGCCGGTGCGCTGGGTGCACGTGCTTGAGCTGGCCGACGCGGCGCACCTGCTCCACGGCGGCGAGTTCCTGCTTACCACCGGCATCGCGTTGCCGGCCGAACCGGCGCTGCTGGCCAGGTTCGCCGGCGAGCTGGCCAGTGCGGGGGTCAGCGCGCTCGCGGTCGAACTGGGCCGCCGGTTCACCGGTGCGCTGCCGGCCGCCCTGGTCCGGGCCGCCGAAGAGGCCGGACTGGCGCTGATCGCGTTCGAGCGGGAGATCCCGTTTGTCGAGATCACCGAGGCGGTGCACGCCCGCATTATCGACACCCAGCTGGAGGAGCTGCGTGCCTCCGAACGACTGCACGAGGTGTTCACCGAGCTGTCGGTGGCGGGCGCCTCGACGGACGAGATCGTGCACCAGGCCGCGACGCTGGCCGGCAAGCCCGTCGTCCTGGCCGACCTCTCCCACCGGGTGCTCGCCGTGGCACCGGGCAGCGCCGACCCCGGCCGGTTGCTGGCCGGGTTCGCCGCCCGCAGCCGCTCCGTGCTGACCAGGGGCCGGACCAGCTACGACGAGGCGTCCGGCTGGCTGGTCACGCCGGTGGGCGCGCGTGGCGAGGACTGGGGCCGGGTGATCCTGGTCTGCGACGGGCCGCCGCGCGGCACCGACACCGTGCTGATCGAGCGGACCGCCACCACGCTGGCGCTTGGCCGGCTGCTGACCCGGCAGGCGGAAAGCGTGGAACGGCAGGCGCACCGCACGCTGATCAGCGGCATCATCGCGCAGGCGCATGCCGACCCTGGCGAGGCGGCGGTGCGGGCCCGGGCGCTGGGCGTGCCGGTGGACGGCAGGCAGCTCGTCGCCGTGGTGCTACGGCGCAGCAGCGACGGGCCGGGCATCTCCTCGCACGCGCGGATGCTGGAGGTCGCGGACGCGGCCGCCGCGGTGTGCCGGAGCGAACAGGTCCCGGCGCTGGTCGGCACGCTGGACACTGTGCCCTCTGGAAACACGGGTGAGGTGGGCGTGCTGCTCTCGCTCAGCCCGCGGGCCGAGCTGGACCGGGTGCTCACGAGCTTCGCGACCAGGATCCGGGAGCGGCTCGGTGCCGGCCACGACGGGCTGGTGATCGGCACGGGCGCCGCGGTGCCGGGGATCCGCGAGGTCCGCCGCTCGTTCCTCGAGGCCAGCCAGGTCGCGGACGTCGCGTCCGAGCGCGCAGGTGACCTGCCGTACTACGGGCTCACGGACCTGCATCTGCGCGGGCTGCTGCACCTGCTGCGGGACGACCCGCGGCTCCAGACGTTCACCGCGCGCGAGCTGGGCGCGCTGCTCGCCCACGAGCGCGGCGCGGAACTGCTGACCGTGCTGGCCGCGTACCTGGACGCGGGCGGCAACAAGGTGGCGGCGGCGCGGAACTCGCACCTGGCGCGGCCGACCTGCTACGACCGGCTGAACCGGATCGAGCGGGTGCTCGGCGTATCCCTGGACTCGGCGGAGACGCGGACCTCGCTGCACGTCGCGTTGCTGGCGCATCAGGCTGGCATGCAGCGATCCGGCGGCTTACGGTGCTCTTAGGTACTGTGACGCTGTCAGATCGTCGCGACGAGCTCGCCGAGGCACCGGACATCATCAGCGGTGGCGGCGAGGACTTCAGCGCGTTCGCGGCGTCCCGGTGGCCGGCGCTCGTCCGGCTGGCGTACGGCCTGACCGGTGACCGCTGGACCGCGGAAGACGTCGCGCAGACGACGCTGGCCAGGGCGTACGTGGCGTGGCGCCGGGTCAGCCGGGCGGACGACCCGGACGCGTATGTGCGCCGCATCCTGATCAACACGAGCAACCGCAGGTTCCGCAAGCACCGGGTGATCGAGCAGCCGGGCGCGATTCCCGAGGCCGCGGCGGACGGTCCCGCCGACCTGGTCGGCGACCGTGCCACGCTGCTGGCCGCGCTGCGCGTGCTGCCGCCACGGCAGCGCGCGGTCGTCGTGCTGCGGTACTGGGCGGATCTCACCGACAGCCAGGCCGCTGCCGCGCTCGGCTGCTCGCCGGCCACGGTACGCAGCCAGCTCTCGCGCGCGCTGGCCAGGCTGCGGGACATCCTCGGGGAAGGTGAGTACTGGTGAACGGGACCCTGCGGGAGCAGCTGGACGAGCTGCTCGGAGCCGTCGAGCCCGCACCGGTGCCGCTGGAGCGGATCAGGCGGCGGGCGCTGGGCATCCGCCTGCGGCGAACCGGGGCCGTCGCAAGCGTGCTGGCCGCCGCCGGGGTGGCTGCGGCACTGCTGACCGGGTATCCCGCTCCGGTCTCGGCGCCCGCGCCGACGGTGGGCGCGACGACCCAGCCGGGCAGGCCGTTCGCGCACGGGGTCGCCCACGGCCGGCCGTGGCAGCTCGCGGTGCAGGACATCGCCGGTCCCGGCTACCGGTGCGTGCCCGGCGTCACCGTCAACGGCAGCGACGCCGATCCGATCGCGCCCGTGCCGATGCCGGGCCGGACGACCGCTGCGTTCATCTCGCTCGGCGTGGCGCTGCCCGGGATCGGCATCGGATTCGCGCAGGTCCCACCGGACGTTCGCGAGCTGACGCTGCTGGCTGACGGACCAGGCGGCGGCTGGCGCGAGCTGCCCACCACGACGGTGACGGCGTGCGGCCAGCAGTTCCGGCTGGTTGGCTTCGACTATCCACTGACCGCCCGGCTGCGGATCGACGTCGGTACCGCTAGCGTCGCGGTGCCGAGTATGCTGTCCAACCCGCAGAACTCCGATGCCTATGCACAGGCAACGGGTGTCTGGCGGAACGAGGGCGTCACCTATGGGCAGATCGCGTCGGGCACCCTGGCCACCGGTGAGGCGTACGGCCAGCGCTGGTCGATCCAGGTCACGTTCGGCGCCACGGGTGACTGCTACCAGATCGCCGCGGGCAGCTCATCGATGGGCGACTGCGGGCCAGTCAGCACCCCGTCCGGGCTGGCCACGATCATGGCGCTGCCGCTCGGGTTCGGCAACGGCGGGGGCGTGGGATACGCCAGCGAGGTGAGCCCGGCCACCGCGAGCGTCGTGGCCAGGCTGTCCGATGGCTCGACGACCTCGGCGGTGCCCCATGTGGTGGACGGGCGCAAATACGCCGCGCTGTTCGTCACCGGATCGGCGCGGATCACGCGCCTGTCCTGGCTGAACGCCGCGGGTGCGACGATCGCCAGCACCACCTCGGTCGCCCAGTACGGCGTCACCCAATTCAAGCCGTAGCCCGCATGTCGATTAGTTTGCGTTGGCTCCGACGTCATTACAGACGACTGAAGGAGGAACGCAATGCAAGACACGACCGAGCTCGACCTGGACCTCGACCTCTCAACCGCCGCGCGCGCCGTCGACCGGTCGCGGTGGCTGGCTCTGGTGGTGCTGTGCCTGGGCATGCTGATGATCGTCCTGGACGTCACGATCGTGAACGTGGCGCTGCCGAACATCCAGACCCAGCTCAAGTTTTCCCAGTCTGGCCTCGCTTGGGTGGTGAACGCCTACCTGATCGCGTTCGGCGGCCTGCTGCTGCTCGCTGGCCGGCTCGGTGACCTGGCCGGCCGACGGACCGTCTTCCTTGCCGGGCTGGCGGTGTTCACCGTGGCCTCGGCGGTGTGCGGGTTGTCCGTCAGCCAGTCGATGCTGATCGGCGCCCGGTTCGTGCAGGGGATCGGCGGCGCGATGACCTCCGCGGTGATCCTCGGCATGATCGTGACGCTGTTCCCGTCGCCGCGGGAGATGGCCAAGGCGATCGGTGTGTACGCGTTCGTCGCCTCGGCCGGCGGCGCAGTGGGCCTGCTGGCCGGCGGCGTCCTCACCCAGGCCATCAACTGGCACTGGATCTTCTTCGTGAACATCCCGATCGGCATCGCCACGGTCATCGCCGCGATCCGGGTGATCCCCCGCGACCAGGGTCAAGGACTGCGCGGCGGCGCCGACGTGCCGGGTGCCGTGCTGATCATCGCCGCGATGATGCTGAGCGTCTTCACGATCGTCCAGCCGGCCGCGTCTGACGGCTGGCTCGCGGGCCGGACCCTCACCTTCGGCGCGGTGTCGCTGGCGCTGCTGGCGGGCTTCGTCGTCCGGCAGCGCACCGCGAAGAACCCGCTGATGCCGCTGCGCATCCTGTCCTCGCGCAGCCTCGTCGCCGCGAACCTGATCCAGGTGCTCAGCGTGGCGGGCATGTTCGGGATGTTCTTCCTCGGCGCGCTGTACCTGCGGCTGGTGCTGGGCTACGGCCCGCTGCGGATCGGCCTGGCGTTCCTGCCGGTCGCCGTCGCCATGGCGGTGCTGTCGGTGCGGTACACCGAGAAGCTGGCCGCACGGTTCGGCGCGCGGAGCACGATGATCGCCGGACTCACGCTGATCACCGCGTCGCTCCTGCTGTTCAGCCAGGCCCCGGTGCACGCGAGCTACCTGGTCTACGTGTTCCCGGTGACGCTGCTCATGGGGGCAGGCGCCGGACTGGCCTTCCCCGCCCTGATGACGTCCGCGATGTCGGGCGTGAGCCAGGCCGAGGCGGGGCTCGCGTCCGGGCTGGTGAACACCACCGCTCAGGTCGGCGGCGCGCTCGGGCTCGCGGTGCTGGACACCGTGTCGTCCGGGCGGAGTTCGACGCTGGCGGCGCACGGCACGAGCCAGCTGACCGCGCTGACCGACGGGTACCACCTGGCGTTCCTGATCGCGGCGGCGCTTGCCGCGGCGGCGATCGCGGTGGCCGCGATCATGCTCCGTCCGGGGCGGGCAGCCGCTTCCAGCTGAGCCCCGCTCCGCTTATCGTGACATAGATGGAATGGCCGGATCCTCGCGATGATCACGCCTCCGATGAGATCGGGAGCGGCGAGGATTCCGGCCTTTTCGCTCTGGCCAGGCAGCTATCCGGCCGCCTTCCCCGCCCGCGGCTCCCGCAAGGGCGCCAGGGTCGCTGGATCGTCGCTTTGCTCGCGGGGGCGGTTGTGGCGGTCCTCGCGGTGACCGTGCTCCCTCTCGCGCACCCGGGCACCGTCGCGGCGGCGAATCGGCCGCGGCCCATGGGATCCGCGTCCGCGACGTCGCTGAACGTCGTCTCACTGATGACCGGCAAGGTCATGCGCGACGGCTCGTTCGCCGTGGGCGGGGCAGACGGCCGCCCCTGGCAGATGGCCGTGCGGAATATCGCCGATCCAGGCGCCGCATGCCAGCCGGCGGTCACCGTGAACGGCAACGACGCGGACCCGCTGTTCCCCGATCCGCCACGGCTGACCCCGATCGGCAACCCGGCGTTCATGACGCTGGGCGCCGCGATGCCCGGGGTGGGCTTCGGGTTCGTCCAGGTGCCGCCCGGCGTCGTGTGGGCGTGGGCGCAGCCAGGACCGGGCGGCGTCGGCGACCTCATGCTCGGGCTGCCGCCGGTCACCATCCACGCCTGCGGGGAGACCTTTCACCTCATCGGCTTCGCGTATCCGCTGACCGCCACGCTCGTGATTCACGAGACGTCCGACAGCTTCAACGGCGTCTACACGGTGCCGCGGGCGATGTCCGACCCGCGGCCGTCGCTTAACGACCCGCAGGTAGACGGCATCTGGCAGGACGTGGACTCGGCGCGGGCGACCGCGGCGACCGCGGTGCTCGCCGCCGGCACCGCCTACGGGCAGCAGTGGTCGATCCGGCTCGCGTTCGGCACCAGCGGGGACTGCTACCTGCTCACCACGTCGTACATCGACGACAGCGCCAACGCCCAGCCGTCAGTCTCCCCGGTCTGCGGTCCGGTCAGCGCCCCGCAGGGACCGGGCACGATCGTCGCGATGGCGCTCGGCGCGCCGGCCTCGGCCGGCCTCGGCATCGGCTACGCGGTCTCGCTCAGCCCCGGCACGGCGAAGCTCATCTTCGAGCTGACCTCCGGCCAGGACTTCACGGTGACACCGGTGATGGTCCACGGGCGGAGGTACGCGGCGTTCTTCGTCCCCGAACCGGCGCACCTGATGTGGATCAACGCGATCGACAAAGCAGGCCATGAGGTAGCCGGCCTGCAGGACCTGCCGGACGACGGATACATTCAGTTCCCGCTCTAAGCATCGAGTACCTGCCCGTCGCGCTGGACCACCGGCGGCTCGCTGCTCCACGGGAAGTTGATCCACAGATCGGTGCGCCGCCACACGTAGTCGCACTTGATCACCGATCGCGGCTTCTCGTAGATGACCGCGGAGCGGACGTCCGCCACCTGGTCCTTGACGAACGTGTACACCAGCTCAAGGGTCTTGCCCGAGTCCGCGACATCGTCGGCGATCAGCACCTTCTTGGCGGAGAAGTCGACCGCGCTCGGCACCGGCGGCAGAACCACGGGCATGTCCAGGGTGCTCCCGACACCGTCGTAGAACTCGACGTTCATCACGTGCAGGTTCTTCACCGACAGCGCGTAGCCGAGCGAGCCCGCCACGAACAGCCCGCCCCGCGCGATCGACAGGATCAGGTCGGGCTCGAAGCCGTCCCCGGCGATCGCCCGCGCCAGGTCCCGCGACGCCTCCCCGAAGCCCTGCCAGGTGAGATTCTCCCGCTCGCCATCCATGCAGCACATAGTGCCACGTCACGGCCCGCCTCGCGCCACCCCTGCCGTGCCCCGAATCGATTACCGCGGGCGGCGGCCTACGGCGAAGACGCGGTGCTGGCGGAGGAACTCGACCGGCTGGCCGCCGATGATGCGCGGCGGGTGGTGGGCGCGCAGGGTTTCGGCGTACTCGGCCAGGAACTGCTCGGATTCCTCGGCGGTCAGCAGGGACAGGGCCGGCCGGATCACCGAGCCCGCCCCGTACTGCACCAGGCTGCCCGGGCCCGCCAGCGGGTAGGAGTACTCGGACTCCCACGCCTCCGCGACCAGGCCGGCGCCGGTGAGCGCGGTCAGGTAGTCCTCCACCGGGTACACATACGTGTTCTGCAGGCTGCCGCTTAGCTTGCCGCGCCACTGCGGCGCCTCGATCAGCTCCAGCGCGAGGTCCATCAGCGAGTCGCCCGCCGGGTGCGGCGGCGCACCCGGCATCTGGATGCCCAGCTCGCCGCCCGGAGCGAGGTACCGGGCCCATTTCGGCAGGTAGTCCAGGTGCGCGGGGTGGAACTGGAGCACCGCGTTCGCCAAGATCACGTTGACCGGTCCGTCGGGGTCCCAGTCCCGCAGATCCCCGGCGCGGAACTCAAGCCGCCCTGGCCGCTGGCGCGGGTGCGCGGCCTCGATCATGCTCGGCGAGTTGTCGATGCCGGTCACCAGCGCATCCGCCCAGCGGTCCGACATCAGCTCGGTGGTGTTGCCCGGCCCGCAGCCCAAGTCGACAATTACGCGCGGTGCGGGTTGATCAATGTGGCTGAGCAGATCAAGTACCGCCCGGGTGCGCGGATAGGCCCAACGCAGATATGCGCCCGGGTCCCAGATGTCCGCGTCGGCCACGAATGCACGCTACCGTACGTAGTAGATCCGCTTGATCCGCCGCCCGGTATACAGCCGGCAAAGATTGCCCTAACGGCGGTCAGGGCTTCTTGACCATCTTGATCAGGGTCAACGCGACGATCAGAGCGACGGCAAGAAAGATGATCGCCGTTGTCGCCGGAACCACGCCGTGCGGGAAACCGCGCATGCGCCCCATGTGAGCCTCCTCAGCGCTGTACTGGCCCCTGGGTTATATACGCGAGCGTAACACCGCTAGCGGAGCGTGGCTGGCAGCAGTTCGGGCGGGAAGTTCTGGTACGCGACGGGCACCAGCCAGCGGCGGATCGCGGCGGTGCCGACCGAGGTGGTGCCCGGCGCGGTGGTCGCCGGGTACGGGCCGCCGTGGTGCTGGGCGGGCACGACCGCGACGCCGGTCGGCCAGCCGTCGCGGATGATCCGGCCGGCGATGCGCTCCAGCACCGGCAGCAGCTGACGCGCGGCCTCGATGTCGGCCGCGGCGGCGGAGTCCAGGTGCACGGTGGCGGAGAGGTTGCCGGCCAGCGCGCTGAGCACCGGCAGCAGCTCGTCCACCGAGGAGTAGGTGATCACCAGGCCCGCCGGGCCGAAGCGCTCCCGGGACAGCGTCGCCGAATCCGCGGCGAACTCCTTCAGCGTGGTGGTGAACACCCGCGGGGTGGCGGCCCACGGCCCCTCCCCCGGCTGGCCGGCCGCCAACTCGGTGACCGCCTGGTGCGCGGCTGCCTCAGCGACGGCGGCGTCAAACGCGGTGAAGATCCGTGCGGACAGCATCGGCCCGCCGGACGTGCCGCCGATGGCCGAGGCGATCGCGTCGAGCAGCGCCGGGTCGTCGGGTACGAACAGCAGCCCGGGGTTGGTGCAGAACTGCCCGACGCCCTGGGTCAGCGAGCCGGCGTAGCCGGCCGCGACCTCGGCGGCGCGGGACGCGGCGGCACCGGGCAGCACGATCACCGGGTTCACCGAGCCCAGCTCGCCGAAGAACGGGATCGGCACCGGGCGCTCCGCGCACACCTTGGCCAGCGCCAGGCCGCCGGCCGTCGAGCCGGTGAAGCCGGCCGCCGTGATCGATGGGTGGCGGAGCAGCCGCAGGCCGGCCTCGACGCCGTGCACCAGCGCGAACGTGCCTGCTGGCGCCCCTGCCGAAGCGAGCGCCTCGGACACGATAGACGCGGTCAGCTCGGCGGTGCGCGGGTGTCCCTCGTGCGCCTTGACCACGACCGGGCAGCCGGCCGCAAGGGCGGACGCGGTGTCGCCGCCGGCCACAGAGAACGCGAACGGGAAGTTGGACGCGGCGAACACGGCCACCGGCCCGACCGGGCGGTCCACCCGGCGCAGGTCCGGTGCCGGGCCCGCGGCCGGACTGACGACGGCGTCCTGGTACTCGCCGTCGCGCAGCACGTCGGCGAACATGCGGAGCTGGCCGGTGGTGCGGCCGACCTCGCCGGTGAGCCGGTCCATGCCGAGGGCGGTCTCGAGGTCGGCGAGCTCCGCGAGCTCGGCCGCCCGTGCATCGAGGGCATCCGCCACCGCGTCCAGGGCCTCGGCCCGGCGGGTCGACGCCGCCCACGCGGGGAACGCGGCCACCGCGTCGGCGACGATCGCGTCGAGTGCGGCGTCGGACGTTTCGGCGACCGGCTCCCCGGCTGGCTCGCCGGTGCGCGGGTTGAATCCCTGGATCACGGTTGATTCCTCCTCTTCGACGAGCCTAGGCGGTCACGGGGGTGCCGCCTACGGTCACGTCCTTGACGACCAGGTTTGAGATGAACTGGGCGGAGTTGGCGGCGGTGGACGTGGTGACGGCGATGTCCTCCAGCATCACGGTGCCGACCGGGTCGGTGGCGCTCGTGCCCTGGATGTTCCAGACGCCCGCGCAGCTGTCAACCGTCCACTCGCGGAGCGTGATGTCCGTGACGGTCGGGTTGAAGGCGCCGGTCTGGCCGTTGTACTGGCCCTCGATCTTCAGCACCGGGCCGCCGATCGTCGCGGCCGTCACGCGGTACACGTTGCTGTTCTCGATGAAGCCGCCGCGCAGCGAGTTGGTCTTGAGCCGGTGGCCCGACTGGAGGATCGGGCTGTTCATGGTCAGGTCACGGGCGTACACGTTCTTGATGCCGCCGGTCATCTCGCTGCCGATCGTGATGCCGCCGTGCCCGCTGGCGAAATCGCAGTGCTCGACCACGACGTTCTGCGACGGGACGTTGACCCGGCGGCCGTCGGAGTCACGACCCGACTTGATCGCGATGCAGTCGTCGCCGCAGTTGAACGTGACGTTACGGATGACCACGCCGTCGCAGGACTCGGGGTCGCAGCCGTCCGTGTTCGGCCCGGAGGAGTTGATCGTCAGGCCGTCCACCGTCACGTTCCGGCAGAGGTTCGGGTTCAGGTGCCAGAACGGGCTGTTGATGACCGTCACGCCCGCCAGCAGGACGGTGTCGGTCAAGAACGGCTGGATCATCTGCGGCGGCAGGAAGTGCCCGGAGCCGAACACCCGCTGCGACACCGGCACGCCGGCGTCCGACATGGCCTCGAGCGCGTTGAAATCCGGGGTCTCCAGGCTCTTCCAGTTCCACCAGTGGTTCGGGTCGGCCTGCCCGTTCAGCGTGCCGGAGCCGGTGACCGCGATGTTGCGCTGGCCGTAGGAGTAGATGAACGGTGAGTAGTTCATCAGCTCGACGCCCTGCCAGCGGGTGAACACCACCGGCAGGAAGTCGTTGGGGTCCTGGCTGAACAGGATCGTCGCGCCGGACTCGACGTGCAGGTCGACGTTGCTGAGCAGGTGGATGGCGCCGGTAAGGAACGTCCCGCCGGACGGCACGATCACGTGCCCGCCGCCTGCGCGGTTGCACGCCTTGATCGCGGCTGCGAACGCGGCCGTGTTCTTGGTGACTCCGTCGCCCACCGCGCCGAAGTCGGTTATCGGGAAGTGCCGGGGCCGGAACCGCGGCCGCCGGATCGAGGCCACGATCCGGTCGGCGGCGGCGTCCGCGGGAATGCGCCTGGACTGCGGTGTGGTGGAGGCGAGTGCGGTGGCGGACCGGGCGGCGGTGGCCGTGAAGGTCGCGCTGGCTCCGGCGAGCGCGCCGAGGCGGAGAACGGTACGCCTATCGAGGTGGTCGGACATCGGCATCCTCCCGTTGACACGGTCTAGTGGGCTCGATTGCGCAATTGGCACGGTGGGGGCGGGTGGGGGTGGACGCGGGTGGGGTTGGGGGTGGGGGTGGGGGGTTACTGGGGGTTGGGCTCTGGGTCTGGGGTGGGGGCCCGGCGGGCCAGGAAGGCGAAGTCACAGCCTTCGTTTGCCTGGGTGATGTGCTCGCTGTACAGGGCGCCGTAGCCACGCTGGAACTTCGGCTCGGGCGCGTGCCAGGTTGCCTGGCGTTCAGCCACCGTACGTTCTGATATATCCACGGAGAGCTCGCGGGCGGCGACATCAAGCGTGATCATGTCGCCGGTCTTGATCAGCGCCAGCGGGCCTCCGACGAACGACTCCGGCGCCACGTGCAGCACGCAGGCGCCGTACGAGGTGCCGCTCATCCGGGCGTCGGAGATGCGCACCATGTCCCGGACGCCTTGCTCGAGCAGGTACGACGGGATCGGCAGCATGCCGTACTCCGGCATGCCGGGGCCGCCCTTCGGCCCGGCGTTGCGCAGCACCAGCACCGAGTCCGGGGTGATGCCCAGCGCCGGGTCGTTGACGCGCTCCTGCATGTCCTTGTAGGAGTCGAAGACCACCGCGGGGCCGGTGTGCTTGAGCAGCCGCTGTTCGGCGGCGATGTGCTTGATCACCGCGCCGTCCGGCGCGAGGTTGCCGCGCAGCACCGCGACGCCGCCCTCCGCGGACAGCGCGGTCTCCGGGGTGCGGATCACGTCCTCGTTGTAGATCGCCACGTCGGTGATCTGCTCGCCCAGCGGGTTGCCGCTGACCGTGATCCGGTCCAGGTGCAGCGCGCCGGGAACCTTGGCGAGCTGGCTCATCAGCGCGCGCAGGCCGCCGGCGTAGTAGAAGTCCTCCATCAGGTACTTGCCGCTCGGCTGGATGTTCGCCAGCCACGGGACGCGGCGCGAGATCGCGTCGAAGTCGTCCAGCGTCAGGTCAACCCCGGCCCGGCCAGCCATCGCGATCAGGTGGATGAACGCGTTCGTGGACCCGCCGAGCGCGAGCACGGTCGCGATCGCGTCCTCGAACGCCTCCCGGATCAGGACCTTCGCGGGGGTCAGGTCCGCCCAGACCATGTCCACGACCCGGCGGCCGGAGGCGGCTGCCATCCGGTAGTGCGCCGAGTCGACCGCGGGGATCGAGGCCATGCCGGGCAGGGTCATGCCCAGGGCTTCGGCGACCGAGGTCATCGTGGAGGCGGTGCCCATCGTCATGCAGTGGCCGGGCGACCTGGCGATGCCGCACTCCAGGTCGGCCAGCTCGCATTCGCCGATCACCCCGGCGCGCGCGTCGTCCCAGAACTTCCACTGCGCGGTGCCGCTGCCGACCCGCTCGCCCCGGTAGTGCCCGGACAGCATCGGGCCTGCCGTGACGTAGATGGCCGGAATGCCGGCGCTGGCCGCGCCCATCAGCAGCGCGGGCGTCGTCTTGTCACAGCCGCCCATCAGCACCGCGCCGTCCGCCGGATAGGAACGCAGCACCTCCTCGGCGTCCATCGACAGCAGGTTCCGGTACATCATCGGGGTCGGCTTCTGGAACGTCTCGCTGAGCGTCGCGACCGGGAACTCGACCGGGAAGCCGCCGGCCTCCAGCACCCCGCGCTTGACCTGCTCGGCGCGCTGACGCAGGTGCATGTGGCAGGGGTTCATTTCCGACCACGTGTTGAGGATCGCGATGACCGGCTTGCCGAGGTGCTCCTCCGGGTCCACGCCCAGCTGGCGCATCCGGGACCGGTGACCGAACGACCGCAGGCTCGACGCCCGGCCAGCGCCGAACCACTGGTAGCTACGGAGTTCTTCGGGAGTCTTCGTCATTGCGCGCCCCACGAGGCCAGGATGCCGGCGATCTCGTCCTTTTCTTCTTGGGGCAGTGTGCGGCTCGGCGGTCGCACGTCGGGGCGGCACAGACCGAGCTGGGCCATCGCTTCCTTGACCACCGCCACGTTGTCGGCGGACGAGTCGGCGTAGCGCAGCTCCTCGAACCGGCGGACCGACTCCCAGATCTTCATCGCGGCGCCGAAGTCGTTCGCGCGCAGCGCGTCCAGCATCGACAGGGCGAGTCCCGGCGCGACGTTGGCCAGGCCGGACGTGAAGCCGTGCGCGCCTGCCGCCCAGAACTGCGGCGCGGTCAGCTCCGCGGCGCCGGCCAGCCAGGTGAACCGGTCGATGCCGGCGTCGCGGGACACGCGGGCGAACACGGTCGCGTCCCGCACGCCGAACTTGACCCCGACCACGTTCGGCGCGCGGTCGGCGAGCCTGGCGATCAGCTGGCCGGTGAACCGCTCCGACCTGATGTAGAGCACGACGCCGAGCTCCGGGACCGCGTTCGCGATCGCGGCGTTGTAGTCGATCCAGCCCTCGCGCGCGACGTACGGGTGCACCGGCTGGTGGATCATGATCATGTTCGCGCCGATGTCGCGGGCATGCTTTGCGGCGTCGGTCGCGGTGGCGATGTCGTGACCGACGCCCGCCAGGACCTGGGCGCCCTCGTGGTTTTCCGCGGCGGCCACCGCGGCCTCGGCGGCTTTCCGGGCCTCGTCGGGGCTGAGCGCGTAGAACTCGCCGGTGTTGCCGTTGGGCGTCACGACCTTGATGCCGGCATCCAGCAGGCGGGCGGTCAGCGCGGTGTACGCCCCGAAGTCGGCGGTGCCGTCGGCCGCGAACGGCGTGACCGGGACGACGACCACGGAGGCGAGGGCGGCGCGCAGCGTTTCCGCGGCGGCTGGGGTAAGGCTCATGTGCTGTTCTCCATAGGGTCAATCGGGAAGTTGCGCTGCGTGAACGATTCGATGTGTGCGTGCAGCAGGGTGACGGCCAGGTCAGCGTCGCCGGCCTGAGCGGCTCGCAGGACGGCCATGTGTTCCGCGGCCTCGCACTCCCAGGTGGGGTGCCGACGCCAGGAAGCGGCGCTGACCAGGGCGGTCTGATCGCGCAGGTCGCCGAGCATGCTTGCCAGCAACGGGTTGCCGCAGCCGGCGTACAGCTCGCTGTGGAACTCGCGGTTGGCCAGGTTGCGCTCGACGAGGTTGTCCGTGTCGGCCCGGGCGAGCGCCCGCTCGGCGCGCTCCCAGTCGTGGCCGGCCTCGATGGACCGGCGTAGCGCCACCGGCTCGAGCAGCAGGCGCACGTCGTACAGGTGCCGGGCTTCGTCGTCGCCGACGACGCGGACGGTCGCGCCCTTGTACGGGCTCATCGTGACCAGGCCGGCGCCGGCCAGCGTTTTGAGCGCTTCGCGGACCGGCGTCTTGGACACGCCGAGCCGCTCCGCCAGGTCGGTCTCTACCAGTGCCTGGCCGGGACGGAGCTCACCGGCGAGGATCGCGCGCTTGATCGCGTCGAGCACCACGACCGTACGAGACGGCAACGCCCCGATGGCTCCCGTGAGGAAGGCCGTCTGCGCCACCGCCACTCCGTATCTCATATACGATCCGCTTCTACCTGAGGCTATGTCGGTCATGCGTGCTATGTCAACGCGTCATTCGGTCCGTCGCGTACCATGAATCTCAGCGTGTGGTTGCGCCTAGGGTTCCGCTGGCCGTCCGTTTCTACGGGTTCATGAACAATGAGGGCGGCCGGGGCTGGACCGAGCGGCGCCGTAATACACCTGACGGGATAAAAGCCCTGAGGGCTCCAGTTCAGTGCGCCTGAAGGGAGCCTTCGTTAGATGAACGCATCCGTCACCCTCGCCGTTCTCCTCGCCGCGGTCACGCACGCCACCTGGAACGCGATCGCGCATGGCATCAAGGACAAGCTGCTGGCGTTCGGCCTGATCGGGGTGGGTGGCGCGGTCGTCTCGATCCCGCTGGTCATCGTCGCACCGCTGCCGCACGCCGCCTCCTGGCCGTACCTGATGGGCTCCGTCGCGATACACATCTTCTACAACCTGCTGCTGATGCGGTCCTTCCAGTACGGCGAGTTCGGCCAGGTCTATCCGCTGGCTCGCGGCACGTCGCCGCTGGTCGTGACCATTCTCGCGGCCGCGTTCGTGCATGAGCGGCCTTCGGCGGCGCAACTCGGTGGTGTGCTGGTGATCTCGGCCGGGCTCGCCGTTCTCGTGCTCGGCGGCCGGCGCCCTGGCCGCGCCGCGTTCCTCGCCGCGGTCGGCACCGGCCTGACGATCGCGGCGTACACCACGGTGGACGGGGTCGGCGTGCGCGCCTCCGGCAGTTCGGTGGCGTATATCGGGTGGCTGATCCTGCTGGAAAGCCTGTGCGTGCCGTTGTACTTTTTGATCCGCCGCCGCGACGTCCTGGTACGGCAGCCGCGCATGGTGCTTGGCGCCGGGCTGCTGGCCGGCGCGCTGACCGTGCTCGCCTACGGGCTGGTGCTGTGGGCGCAGACGCGCGGCGCACTCGCCCCGATCGCCGCGCTGCGGGAGACCAGCGTGATCTTCGGCGCGATCATCGGAACGGTGGCGTTCCGCGAGCCGTTTGGCCGCACCCGGATCGCGGCCACGGTTGTCGTGTCCGCAGGCATCGTGCTGCTCAACCTCGGCTGACCGCCGCGGCGGTGCCCGGTTGCGCGCCGGGTTGACCTGCTCCCGGTGTGCGGCGCGTGGCCGGTGCGGCGCGGCGGTGCGCGGCCTGTGCCTGGAGTGGACTGTGTGGCTGCCGGGGCGCGGGCGCACGGCAGGGCCGTCAGCAACGTGGTCGATTTGCCCATCGTGGTAGATCGACCCCCGTGCGCGGGGGCCGCGCTACCACGAAGGGCAAAAACACCACGTTAACGGGCGGTCGCCGCGCCTCTCGAGGCCGTCCGCTGCCCGCCGGGGGAATGCGCGGGTGCGGCGCCTGGAAAACCGTTAGGGCGGTTGACGGGGGCGCTGCTAGCGTGGCGCGGGTGCCGGCCGGCAAGCCCAGGTCCAGGCTGTGGCCGGATCTCACTCCGCTCCGCACTGCACCCGGCTTCCGGCTGCTGTTCGCCAGCCGCACGATCACCGCCTTCGGTGCCCAGGCAACCGAGGTGGCGGTCCTCGTCCAGGCCCGCCAGCTGACGCACTCCCCGCTGGCGGTCGGCCTGCTCGGTGTCGCCGAACTCGTGCCGCTGATCGTCTTCGGCCTGCACGGCGGTGTGCTGGCGGACCGGTTCGACCGCCGCGCGCTGATGCGCTGGTGCGAGGCCGCGCTCGGCGGCACGGCCGCACTGCTGCTGGCCAACGCGCTGCTGCCGCGCCCGGCCGTATGGCCGCTCTACGCGCTGACCGCGGTGCTGATGGCGCTCACCGCGCTCCAGCGGCCGTCGCTCGACGCGTCGATGCCGCGCCTCGTGCCGAAGCACCAGCTCACCGCCGCTTCCGCGGTGATGTCGATGTCGCAGAACGCCAACTTCCTGCTCGGCTCGTCGCTCGGCGGCGTGCTCGCGGTGACGCCCGGCCCGTGGCTGGTCTACGCATTCGACACGGCGGGCTTCGCGGCCTCGTTCACGTTTCTCACCCGGCTGCCGTCACTGCCGGGCGCGACGTCCGCCGTGGTGGCCGGCGTGCAAGACGGACTGCGCTACGCGCTCACCCGCCGCGACCTCGTCGGCTCCTATCTCTCCGACCTGTCAGCAATGATCTTCGCTTACCCGAACGCGATGTTCCCGTTCATGGCCGCGGACCTGCACGCGTCCTGGTCGGCAGGGCTGATGTTCGCCGCCCCGTCGGCTGGCGCGCTCGGCGTGACGGTGCTCAGCGGCTGGATGGGCCGGGTGCGGCGGCACGGCCTGGCGATCGCGCTCGCCGGGGTGGCGTGGGGGCTGGCGATCGCCGGCTTCGGCCTCTCCCCCGATGTGTACCTGGCGCTCGCGTGCCTGATCGCGGCCGGCGGTGCGGACATGATCAGCGGCATCTTCCGCGACACGCTGTGGAACCAGACGATCCCCGACGAGCTCCGCGGCCGGCTCGCCGGAGTCGAGCTGCTCAGCTACGGCGTCGGCCCGTCGGTGGGTCAGTTCCGGTCCGGCCTGGTCGCCAGCCTGAGCGGCACCCGGTTCTCACTGGTGTCCGGGGGGCTGCTCTGCACCGGCGCGATCGCCCTGGTGTGCGCGGCATTGCCCGCGTTCACCCGGTACAAAGCCCTGTCCTTACGGTTAGTAATTGCACGACTCCTCTATGCAGCCATCCTTGCGTGCGATTGGATCGACCCCGGGAACAGGGAGGACCGATGCACGCACCACCGCACTCGCGGTTCCGCAAGCCGTGGCTGATCGTCACGCTCGCCGCCATCGCCGTCATCGCGCTCGCCGTCGGCGTGGTGCATTTCGCGCCGGTTTCCTGCGCCGCCGTCGCTGGCTCTCCCGCCCAGGGCACCGCCGTCTTCTACGACCCCGGGCAGGCCGAAGACCGCTGCTCCATCGAGCCCCTCGCCCGCGACGGCCGGTACGCCAGCCTGCCCCGCGCGCAGTATCGGGACGGCGCGGTGTGCGGCGCATATCTCGACGTCACCGGGCCGCATGGCATGGTGCAGGCGGAAATTGTCGACATGTGCCCGGGCTGCGCCGCGACCGAACTGGACCTGAGCGCCGGCGCGTTCGCGATGGTGGCGGCGACATCGCGCGGCACGGCGCCGGTCAGCTACCAGCTCGCGCTCGACCCGCGGCTACGCGGCCCGCTGGCGGTCCGCGTGGGCGCGGGCAGCACCACGACCTCCCTGGCGATCCAGATCCTCAACCACGGCAACCCGTTGTCCGGCGTGCAGGTCAACGGGCGGCCGCTCGTGCCGCGCGGGGACGGTTACTGGATCACCCGGCAGGGCGCCGGCGGCGGGCCGTTCGCCGTGGGGGTGAGCGACACCGCGGGACACAGTGCGCTGCTCACCGGCATCGCGTTGCGCCCCGGTGCGATCCAGCAGACCAGCGTGCTGATGTACGGCCCCGCTGGCACCGCTGGCACCGCTACTCCGGCACCCGCGCCGGTCGCCTCCCCGGGCCCCGTCGGCCAGCACGCCAGCCTGCCATCCGCAGCGCGTGCCACGACGCGCGCCACGACGCGCGCCGCGAGGTCCGGGCACAACCCGAGCTGCCGGACATAAGCCGGACATAAAGATGGTGCCCGGCGGCGCAGGGTTTTCCGCCGGGCACCCAATGGGTCGCGTGGCCGTGCGACCTCTACTTGGGATACGGAACCCGGTTCATCGCGGATCAACGAATCGGACCCCGTAACCTAATCGTCACATCGAGCCGAAAACCACACCGGCCGCACCTGCTGTCAGCACCTGCTGTCAGCGCCTGGTGTCAGCGCCTGGTGTCAGCGTTGGTGCTCGTTGATGGGCAGGCGAAAGTAGTGCTTGTCGCCGGTGGTGCGCACGCGCGCGAAGCCGTTCTTCTCGAGAACCCGCTGGGACGCGATGTTGTCCGGGTCGGTGTCGGCGTTGATCGCGGTCACCCGGCCAGTGTCGCGGCAGACCTTGATCAAGCCCGCGACCGAGGCGGTGCCGTAACCGTTGCCCCACTCCGGCTCGACCATGCCGTAGCCGATGGTGACCTCGCCCGACGCGTCCGGCGGCCCGAAGAACCCGGCCGATCCGATGACCCGGCCGTGGGTCCGCGGCACGATCAGGTACACCCCGAACGGGCCGGGGTCGGCGGCCGCCCGCGCGAGCAGGGCGGCCGGACCCGAGTCGTCCTCACGCGGGAAGCCCTCGGCCCAACTGTCCTGCTCACCGGGCTTGGCGGCGGCAATCCGGCTGGCCTGTTCCCTGGTGATCAGGATCAGATCGATGTCTCCCATACCCGGTGAGTCTAGGCATGCGACCGAGGTGGCTGATCGTCGGTGAGGGTGTCATAGGTGACGATCCGCAGTTCGGAGCTGTAGCGGTGGCCGTGGCGGTCGGTGAGCCAGAGCTGGTCCGGGGCGGGGAGCATCTCGGTGACCGTGTATTCGGCGTGCCCTGCGGCGTGGGTCTGGCGGATGTGCTTGGCGAGCAGGTTGACCAGCACCAGGCTGCGGAAGTCGGCGGCGGTGGGCTTGAGCTCGACCGGGACCCGGTAGAAGA
>DASRFJ010000097.1:0-37414 GCA_035651595.1 Streptosporangiaceae bacterium
GGGTGCGGATCCGAAGAATACAGCCAGCAGCCGTTCCGACGTTAGCGCTACCCTGGAGCCTGGAGGGGTGGGCATAACGGGGTCAGCTCCGGTGTTTTTACCGAGCCGCGGGTAAATGTCAGACCCCCCGGCTACGATCCGACCCGTGATCCAGGAAGCACCCTGTTTGTCAGGAGGAGTGGGCGCAGTGGCAGACCGACTCGTGGTTCGTGGCGCCCGCGAGCACAACCTCAAGGATGTGTCGCTGGACCTGCCGCGGGACGCGATGATCGTCTTCACCGGGTTGTCCGGCTCCGGCAAGTCCAGCCTTGCTTTCGACACGATCTTCGCCGAGGGCCAGCGACGCTACGTGGAGTCGCTATCCGCGTACGCCCGGCAGTTCCTCGGTCAGATGGACAAGCCGGACGTGGACTTCATCGACGGTCTGTCGCCGGCGGTGTCGATCGACCAGAAGTCGGCGAGCCGGAACCCGCGGTCGACCGTGGGAACGATCACCGAGGTCTACGACTACCTCCGGTTGCTCTACGCCAGGATCGGCAAGCCGCACTGCCCGCTCTGCGGGCGCCCGATCGCCAGGCAGACCCCGCAGCAGATCGTGGACCGGGTGCTTGAGCTGGCGGACGGCACCAGATTCCAGGTGCTGGCCCCGGTCGTGCGCGGGCGCAAGGGAGAGTACGGCGAGCTGCTCCGCGAACTGGTGACCAAGGGCTATTCGCGGGCCCGGGTGGACGGCACGGTCGTGCGGCTGGACGAACTGGTGGGTGGTCAGCTGCCCTCGCTGAAGAAGGCCGAAAAGCACGACATCGAGGTGATCGTCGACCGGCTCGCGGTGAAGGACAACGCGCGGCGGCGGCTGACCGATTCGGTGGAGACCGCGCTCGGGCTGTCCGGCGGTGTCGTCGTGCTGGACTTCATCGACCTGCCGGAGAACGACCCGCACCGCGAGCGGATGTACTCCGAGCATCTGGCCTGCCTCTACGACGACCTGTCGTTCGATGAGCTGGAGCCGCGCTCGTTCTCGTTCAACTCCCCGTGGGGCGCCTGCCCGGACTGCACGGGACTGGGCACCAAGCTTGAGGTGGACCCGGAGCTGATCGTCCCCGACGAGGCAAGGACGCTGGCGGACGGCGCCCTCGCGCCGTGGAGCAGCGGGCACAGCGCCGACTACTTCGGCCAGTTGATCAAGGCGCTGGGCGAAGCGATCGGGTTCCGGATGGACACGCCGTGGGCCAAGCTGCCGGCCAAGGCCAGGGACGCGCTGCTGTACGGCTACGACAAGCAGATACACGTGCGGAACCGGAACCGGTACGGCCGGGAGCGGTCCTACTACACGAACTTCGAGGGCGTGGCCCGCTGGGTGGAGCGGCGGCACTCCGACGCGGAGTCGGACTACAGCCGGGACCAGATGGCGGGCTACATGCGCGAGGTGCCGTGCCCGACCTGCACAGGCGCCCGGCTGAAGCCGGTCTCGCTCGCCGTCACGATCAACGACTTGTCGATCGCGGACATGTGCCGTCAGCCGATCGGGGACCTGGCCAAGACCCTGCTGACGCTGGAGCTGTCCGACCGGGACCAGCAGATCGCGCAGCGGATCGTGAAGGAAGTCAACGCCAGGATGGGCTTCCTGCTCGACGTGGGGCTCGACTACCTGACCCTGGACCGGGCCTCGGCCACGCTGGCCGGCGGTGAGGCGCAGCGGATCCGGCTGGCCACCCAGATCGGCTCGGGCCTGGTCGGCGTGCTGTACGTGCTGGACGAGCCGTCCATCGGCCTGCACCAGCGCGACAACCACCGGCTGCTGGAGACGTTGCTGCGGCTGCGGGACCTGGGCAACACGCTGATCGTCGTGGAGCACGACGAGGACACCATCCGCGCGGCGGACTGGGTCGTGGACATCGGCCCGCGGGCCGGGGAGCACGGCGGCGCCGTCGTGGTGTCCGGCACGGTCGCGGACCTGCTGGCCAGCCCCGACTCGATCACCGGTGCGTACCTGGCTGGCCGCAGGTCGATCCCGGTGCCGGCCATCAGGCGCAAACGGGACCGCAAGCGCGAGATCATCGTCAAGGGCGCGGCCGAGCACAACCTGCGCGGGGTAGATGTGGCCTTCCCGCTCGGCTGCCTGGTCGCGGTCACGGGAGTGTCGGGCTCGGGCAAGTCCACGCTGGTCAACGACATCCTCTACAAGGCGCTGGCGCGGGAGCTGAACGGATCGCGCACGGTACCGGGCAAACACGTCAGGATCACCGGCATCGACCAGCTCGACAAGGTCGTCCACGTCGACCAGGGGCCGATCGGGCGGACGCCGCGATCCAACCCGGCCACGTACACCGGCGTGTTCGACCACATCCGCAAGCTGTTCGCGGCCACGACCGAGGCGAAGATCCGTGGCTACCAGCAGGGTCGGTTCTCGTTCAACGTCAAGGGCGGACGTTGCGAGGCGTGCTCCGGCGATGGCACGATCAAGATCGAGATGCAGTTCCTGCCCGACGTGTACGTGCCGTGCGAGGTGTGCCACGGGGCCAGGTACAACACCGACACGCTCCAGGTGCACTACAAGGGCAAGACGATCGCCGAGATCCTGGATATGCCGATCGAGGAGGCGTCGGGATTCTTCGAGCCGGTGCCCGCCATCCACCGGCACCTGAAGACGCTGGTCGACGTCGGGCTTGGCTACGTGCGGCTGGGCCAGCCTGCGCCGACACTGTCCGGCGGCGAAGCGCAGCGGGTGAAGCTGGCCACCGAGCTGCAGAAGCGGGCGACCGGCCGGACGATCTACGTGCTAGACGAGCCGACCACGGGCCTGCACTTCGAGGACATCCGCAAGTTGCTCGGCGTGCTGACCCGGCTGGTCGAGTCCGGCAACACGGTCATCGTGATCGAGCACAACCTCGACGTCATCAAGACCGCCGACTGGATCATCGACCTCGGTCCCGAGGGCGGTGCCGGGGGCGGCACGATCGTCGCGGCGGGCCCGCCGGAGCAGGTTGCGCAGACGCGCGAGAGCTACACCGGGCAGTTCCTGAAGCAGATGCTCAACGCGTGACCCGCACGGTTATCCGCTCGCCGCAGCCAGGGCAGTCGAGCGTGCGCGGCTCCGTGTCCTCGGGAAGCCAGAACTCGACGGCGGTGCCGCACGCGCGGCAGGTCAGCGTGGCCGGTTCCGGCGGCCCGTATGACGTGGCCAGCTGCTCGAGGTAGGCGGCCAGCGGGCCGAGTCCCATCCGCGCCCGGCGCTCGTTGACACCTGCCGGATCGCGGAGGTCGCGCGCGACAAACCCGCCGTCGCGTCCGGTGGCTTGGGTGCCGTACTCCTGCTGCTTCCCTTCGGCGAGCAGCACCCGGTCGGTCAGGTAGGCGACCTCCCGCCAGCCAGTTCCGCGTCCACCCTCCCAGCATGCACCGCGGCCCAGGGCGATAGCCTCCCAGACGGGGGTGCCGAGCATGGAGATTGCGACGGAGAGCGGGCCGGCGACGGCCGAACTGGACGGCGACGCGGCGGCGGCGCGGTTCCTGCTCGTGCTCACGCACGGAGCCGGGGGCGGGGTCACCGCCCCTGATCTGCGAGCCACCCGGGACGCGGCGCTCGGGCTCGGCGCACTGGTGGCACGGGTGCTGCAGCCGTACCGGGTCCGCGGAGCGCGGGCCCCTGGCTCGGCGGACAGGCAGGACGCGGCGTGGCTGGAGATCGTCAGCGCGCTGCGTGAGCTGGTGCCGGGGGTGCCGCTCGTTCAGGGCGGCCGAAGCAACGGGGCCCGGGTGGCCTGCCGGACCGCGGTCGCGGCAGAGGCGGCCGGCGTGATCGCGCTGGCTTTCCCGCTGCACCCCCCGGGACAGCCGGACAAGTCACGGGCCGGGGAACTGCGGGAAGTGCGGAAGGCGGGAATCCCGGTGCTGGTCGTGAACGGCGAGCGGGATCCCTTCGGCGTCCCGGCCAGAAGGGACGTCGGAAAGCTTGTGGTGGTACCGGGGGAGACGCATGCCCTGAAGGGGCATTCCCCAGTCATCGCCGGTGCGGTCGGGCAATGGCTGCCAGCGGTACTGGCGGGCCGTGCCGTGCGGGCTAGCCGACCGGGACGGCGGTAGGTCAGGCGGCCGGGGCCCGGCCGGTGTGCCGGTCGATCAGCAGGTCGGTCGGACGGTGTGGTGCGATAAGCGCTCCGTCCGGCAGCAGTTCCCCCGTGTCCTCGAACGTGACAACGCCGTTGCAGAGCAGGCTCCAGCCCTGCTCTGGGTGACTGACTATCGTGTGTGCCGCCTCGCGGTCCGGGGCTGATGCCTCCGGACAGGGCGGCGTGTGCGGGCACATCTCAGTGCCTCCTGAGGGGTTCATAGTTAGTGTTCTTTATCAACTGTAGTGTGCCGCATGTCGCGCGGCTGTTCCCATGGTTCATCGTGATCGTTTTTCCGCCACCCGTTTGTAGCTTTCCACCGATTACGCAGTGACACTTTCGACTACAACTTGTGACTCTCGTGCTTCCCTTGCAGGCCCCTGTCAATCGGTCTAGACCAACTCTGCCCCTTTGCGGCCTGTCCCGCAAGGGACACGCCGACATTGAGACAATCGATTGCAACCCCTGGACCTTGCAATCGGCTGTTCTAGCTGCGGCTTGACTGGTCCCTACCAATTACTACGACGTCCACGCCTGGAAGGTTCACGTGAAAATCGCCGCGGGTTTCGCGGAAAGTCGGCGGACGGTCGGGCGGGCGCGGACCTGGCACGCGCTCCCATCCCGGACGTCGTCAGCTCGGCGAGTTCCCGTGGGCCTTCAAGGCACTCTTAACGGTACTCCGCCGCGCAGGGTCGTATGGCCGGTTCGACGCAACACGCCCGCGACGTGGCTAGAGCTCCGCATGTGGCCCCAGTGGCGGCAGTGACGATAGTGCCGGGCAGTGCCGGGTATGGGCGTTCGCCCAGGTTCAGGCCGCGCGTCATGCACCGGGCCGTTCAACCGCATCTTGTCCGCCGTTGAGCACCCCATCGCTTCACGTCGCCAACGCCACGGCGTGTCGGGGCCGGCTGCCGTGCTGGCTGCCTGCAATGCCCCGGTTTGGTCCAGCATGGCCTTGCCGTTCAGCGGTCCGTGCGGGCTCGGCGCAGCGCTCGAGAATTATTGCGGACAGTTACCCCCCCGGATCGGGAGGGTAACTGTCCGCAATAATTCGGCCGGGCTGCACTCGCGCCCCGAATATGCCGATATGTCCAGGTTCGAGCCGATGGGCTGGCTATCGCAGCCGCACCGCCCGACACGCCCTGAGCGCACATCGTTCTGGAACGCTTACATCTGACACCTTTTTAAACAGGAAGCCCTTGTCTTACATGAAAGACCTCGCGGCCCGTGGGGCACAACGCGACGAACCGGGCGCGGCGCGGATGCGACAGCGTGGCGCGGCACCCGCGGCCCGCCTGGCGCTCGAACGTATCGGGACAAATCCCCACCCGAACCGAACCTGACCCCGACCCCGCCACGCCCCGACCCCGACCACGCCACACCACGTCCCGGAACCGGCCCCGCCCCTAGCCGCCGGCTCGGGGGCCGGCGATGGGCTCGAAGAGGTCGGCGGGGATGTCGTTGAGGCGGTGCGTCTCGCGCAGCGTGAGCAGGTGCTCGGCCTGCGCGGTGAGCGCGTGCACGGCCGGCTTGGCCATCGCCTTGCGGCGGAATATCCGGTCGTCATAGCCCCGGGCCCCGATCTCGGCGTCCCGCGCGGCGTAGGCGGCCCGCATCGCGGCGGTGAGCGCTTCGTCCAGCGCCACGGCCAGAGCGTGCTCCTCGTGCACCGGCGCGTTCCGCGCCTGCGCGTCCCGGAACCTGGCCTCCGCGTCCTGGGCCGCCGCGAGCAGTTCGGCGCGCTTGGCCGCCAGATCGACGTCCGCCTTGTGCCGCAGCAGCGCCCCGGTGCTGATGTAGTGCCGCCTCATCATGCCCCAGAGCGTACCGGAACCAGGCTCACGCGAGGCTGTCGGCCCAGCTGCTGTGCAGCGCCGCGTACTCGCCGGAACCCGAGATCAGGTCCTCGGGCGTGCCGTCCTCCACGATCCGGCCGTGGTCGAGGACCAGGACGCGATCCGCGATCGCGACCGTGGACAGCCGGTGCGCGATGATCATCGCGGTGCGGCCGGCGAGCACGGTGCGCAGCGCCGCCTGCACCAGGCGTTCGGACGGGATGTCCAGCAGCGACGTCGCCTCGTCGAGCACGAGCACCGACGGCGCGGCCAGGAACGCCCGGGCGAACGAGATCAGCTGCCGCTGACCCGCGGACAGCCGGCCGCCGCGCTTGCCCACCGAGGTGTCGTAGCCGGAGGGCAGCGCGTCGATGAAGGAGTGCGCGCCGATCGCCCGCGCCGCGGAAGCGACCTCCTCGTCGGTGGCACTAGGCCGCCCCAGCCGGATGTTGTCCGCGACCGTCCCCCCGAACAGGAAGTTCTCCTGGGTGATCACGACGACCTCCGCGCGCAGCGCGGCGTCCGGCAGCGAGCGCAGGTCCACGCCGTCGAGGGTGACGCGGCCCGCCCGCGGGTCGTAGAACCGGCCGAGCAGCCGGGCTATCGTTGTCTTGCCCGCTCCGGTCTCGCCGACAAGGGCGACGGTCTGGCCTGCCGGGATGTCCAGCTCCAGGCCGGGCAGCACCACCGCGTCGCGGTAGCCGAACTCCACCGCCTCGAACCGCACCCGCCGCCCGGTCACGGCCGACCCAGGCAACGCAACCGGCGACGCGGGCTCACCTACGACCGGCTCCTGATCCAGCACCCCGGAGATCTTCTCCAGCCCCGACGCCGCGGACTGGAACGTGTTGTAGAACTGCGACACGTCCTGAAGCGGATCGAAGAACCGGCGCAGGTAGAGCAGGAACGTGGCAAGCACGCCGACCTTGATGTTCCCGTCGATGACCAGCAGGCCGCCGAACGCCAGGATGACGGCCGTGATCACGTTGCCGGTCAGCGTGATCGACGGCCCGAAGACCGCGTTCAGCCGGGACGCGCGCCGGGAGGACCGCGCGTAGTTCTCGCCGAGCCCGGAGAAGATCGCCGAGTTGCGATCCTCCCGCCGGAACGCCTGCACCGCCCTGATCCCGCCGAACGTCTCCACGAAGTGCACGATCACCAGCGCGATGTGCTCCCTGGTCCGCCGGTAGGCCGCCGCCGATTCGCGCCGGAACCAGGCAACCAGCCAGCTCAGCGGGATGAAGCCGGCCAGCACGACGAGGCCGAGCTGCCAGTTCAGCAGCAGCATCCCGGTGCCGATCAGCAGCAGGGTCAGCACCGCGGCGATCAGCGAGTCCAGGCCCTCCTCGAACAGGTCGGAGATCGACTCGATGTCCGAGGTCTGCCGCGAGATGACCCGGCCGGACGTGTAGTCCTCGTGGAACGCCACCTCCAGCGCCAGGAAATGCGCGAACAGCCGGCGGCGCAGCTCGAGCACCACCCGCTGGCCGACCCGCCCGGTCATCGTGACGAACATGCGGGTGGTCACCGCCTGGACCACGACCGCAAGGGCGAAAAGCAACGAGATGACGATCAGCGGCGCCGCGTCCCGCTGATGCACCAGCGGCGGAATGCCGTTGTCGATGGCGAGCCCGACCAGCCAGGGGCCGGCCAGCGCGGCCAGGCTCTCCACCACGATCATCGACACGGTCAGGAAGACGGCCCGCCGGTGCGGCCGCAGCAGCTCGCCGAGCAGCCGCCGGGACCGCTCGCGCAGCAGCGCCGCCAGGCCGGTGCTGACCTCGTCGGCCTTCTCCGCCGCGACGCCGCGCCAGGCATTCACGTCCACGCTCAAGCGACTGCCTCCGTCTCTGTCGCACTCATCAGGTCCGCGTACTCCTCGCACGAGGCGAGCAGCTCGCGATGCGAGCCGGTGGCCGCGATCACCCCGCCAGACAGCAGCGCGACGGTGTCCGCCAGCGCCACGGTCGACGGCCGGTGCGCGACGACCAGCGCGGTCACGCCGGTCAGGATCTCGTGCAGCGCCTTGGTCACCCGCGCCTCGGTGTGCACGTCGAGCGCCGACAGCGGGTCGTCGAGTACCAGGACCTCGGGGCCGGCCAGGATGGCCCTGGCCAGCGCGATCCGCTGCCGCTGGCCGCCGGACAGCGCCATGCCCTGCTCGCCGATCCGGGTGTCCAGGCCCCACGGCAGGTCGTAGGCGAACCTTGCCTGGGCGGCGGTCAGCGCGGCCTCGATCTGCTCCTCGGTGGCATCCGGCGCGCCGAACGAGACGTTCTCCCGCACGCTGGCGGAGAACAGCGTCGCGTCCTCGAACGCGCACCCCACCGCGCTGCGCAGTTCGGCGAGCGGCAGGTCGCGGACGTCGGTGCCGTCGAGCAGCACCGCGCCGCCGCTGACCTCGGCGAGCCGGGGGACGAGCTGGAGCAGGGTGGACTTGCCGCAGCCGGTCGCGCCGGTGAGCACCAGGGTCTTGCCCGGCGGCACGTCGAGCGCCACGTCGCGGAGCACCGGCGTCTCGGCCCCTGGATAGCTGAAACTCACGTGCCGGAATTCAAGATGACCCTTCTCTCCGAACGAGCCGTGGTGCTTGTTCCGCGGATCGGTGATCTCCGGCGCGGTGTCCATGATCTCCATGACCCGCTGTGCCGCGGTCGCCGCTTCCTGACCCGAGGCGATGATGTAGCCGAGGGCCTCGACCGGCCAGACGAGCTGGAGGGCCAGCGTGATGAACGCCACGAGGCCGCCCACGGTCAGCGCGTGCGTGCTCACCGCGACCGTGCCGAGGACCAGGATGACGCAGATCACGGCGTTCGGGATCAGATCGAGCAGCGCCCAGAACGAGCCGAGCAGGCCCGCCTTCTCGACCTGCGTCTGGTAGACCTTGGTGGCCAGCGCGCTGTGCCTGGCCGCGGCCTGCCTGCCGCGGCCGAGCGCCTTCAGCACGCGGATGCCGGTGGCGGACTCCTCGATCTGCGTCGCCAGGTCGCCGAGCTGGTCCTGCACCCGGCGGGACAGCACCCGGTAGCGCTTCTCGAACCGCATGCACACCGGGAGCACCGGGGTGAACACCGCCGCGGTGATCAGCCCGAGCCACCAGTTCAGGTGCACCAGCAGCACGATCACGGCGGTGAACTGCCCGATGTTGATGACCAGGAAGATCAGGCCGAAGCCAGCGAACCGGCGGATCGTCGACAGGTCGGTCGTCGCTCTGGAGAGCAGCTGGCCGGACTGCCACTCGTCGTGGAAGGACGCCTGGAGACGCTGCAGGTGCGCGTACAGCTCGTCCCTGATCGTCTTCTCGATCTGGGCCACCGCGTCGGCCTGTATCCAGCGGCGGACCATGTTCATCAGGCCCTCCGCGGCACCGAGGCCGAGCGCGGCCAGGCCCAGCGGGATCAGGTTGTGCTTAACTCCGTGCGCGATGGCCCCGTCGATCACGGACTTGGTGAGCAGCGGAATCGCGATCTGAGCGGCCACGGACAGGATCGCCGCGAGGAACATGACGACCATCTGGACCCGGAACGGGCGCAGGTAACCTCTTAGTCTCCAGAGGGCGCCGAATGACCGTTTCGAGGCGTGCGTCACCGGCGCGTGGGTATCTGGGGGCATGCTGCGGAGATTAACTCTGCGTGTGCCAGCTTGTCACCTGATTTTTCTTGTGGGAGGCTGGCACACCCGGGAGCTTCGCGGACGTGTGCCCGCGGAGAGAGGAAGCGTGCCGCATGAGCCGCCTGTCGCGCGCAGCCGTCCTGGCCGCCTATCGCGACGGCATCACGGTGATCTGCGAGCTGGCCGCGCAGTTCAGCGAGGCAGCCTGGCTGGCGCCGACGCCATGCCGGGAGTGGCGCGCGGTCGACCTGGCCGGGCACCTGCGCTGTGTCGCGGACGACTACCACGAGTACCTCGACGACGCGCCGGCCTCACGGCTCGCCAGGCTGACAGCAACCGGGGCGCCGGCCGAGTCGCTGGCGCGCAAGCTGGCCAGGCAGAACGCCGCCGAACTCGCGGCGCTGCCGGACGGCCCTGGACCCGAACACATCGCGGCGTTCGCCGAGTCGGCCCGGGCCTACGGGCGCAGGGTGTACAACGCGTGGGACCAGCCGCATCACTCCTACCACGGCAGCGTGGTGACGGTCGGTGCGGTGGCCCGCGCGGCCAGCGCGGAATGGCACCTGCACGCCTGGGACCTGGCCCGGTCGCTGGGCAAGGACTACCGCCCGGCCGACCCCGGGCTGGTGCTGACCACGTGGCAGACGGGCACGCCGGAGCTGTGGGGTGCGGCATCTGCCGAGGTCATCGGCGATGATCAGTGGCTCGCGCTGCTCGGCGCGTCGGGACGTGATCCGGGCTGGGTCCGGATGTTACTGTCAGTTACGTGAGTGTGACGAATTCAAGTCGCTATCTGGCTGGTTTGTGCGTGGCGGCTCTGGGATTGTGCACCGGCGCGTGGCTGGTGCTGACCCCGTTCGCGTTCGGCTATCCGGACCGTGGCCGCGCCGCGGTGACCGCGCTAGCGACCGGGGGTGGCCTGGCCGTGGTGTGCGGGGTCGCGCTGGCGTGCTGGGCGGTGCTCTGGCGGCGCAAGCTGCGCGCGGACGGCGTGCTCGCTGCCCGGCAGTCGCGCCGGTCCCGGCGTTCGGCTCGGCGGCAGGAGCGCGCCGAGCGGCTGGTCGCCGCGTCCAGGCAGCGCGAGCTGGACACCGCGCCGGATCCGGCTCAGGTGCTGACCGACCTGCGGTCGCTGCTCACGCCGCTGCTGACCGAGGGTGGAGTCACGCTCGTCCCGCCCCCCGCGAGCGAGGCGGAGCCGCTCCCCGAGGAGCCGGTGACCGAGATGACCGAGGAGCCGGTGACCGAGGAGCCGGTGCAGGTTCCCGGGCATCTGCGCGACACCCGGTCGGCGGCGTTCTTCACGCCGCGCCCGGCGGACGGGCTGCTGCGCGGCGCGGAACTGCTGATGGTGGGGACCGGCGAGGAGGAGGCGTGGTAAACCGCGTCGCCATGGTTGCCCTGGTCGTGGTGTTCGGTGCCGGCGGGTGGCTGATCGCCGCGCCGTTCGTGCTCCGGTTCCAGCCATCCGGTGCGCACTGGACCGGCGCCAGCAGAATGGACGTGCTCGTCGGCGCCGTGCTCGCGGTGGCGGGCTTCGCCGGGTTCTTCGTCGCGCTCGCCGGACGGGTGCGTGAGATGTACCAGGACTCCCGCCGGTAAGGTCCGGTATGTGGTGACCTTCGACGTATCACGGGTGCGGGCGCTCTACCCGGCGCTGAGCGACGGCCACGCTTACCTGGACGGTGCCGCGGGCACGCAGGTCCCGGTGGCGGTGATCGAGGCGATCGCGGACGCGTACCGGGCCGGCCTCGGCAACACCGACGGAGCGTTCCCGGCCAGCGCCAGGTCCGGCGCCATCGTCGACGAGTGCCGCCGCGCGGTCGCCGACCTGACCGGCGGGCACCCCGAGGGCGTGATCATCGGCCCGAACATGACCACGCTCACGTACCGGCTGGCCGGCACGCTGGCCAAGGGGTGGGGACCCGGGGACGAGGTCGTCGTCTCCCGGCTGGACCACGACGCGAACATCCGCCCGTGGGTACAGGCCGCGAACCAGGCAGGCGCCACGGTGCGCTGGGCCGATGTCGACATATCGACGACCGAGCTGTCCACGGCGCAGTACGCCGGCCTGCTGACCGGCCGTACCCGGCTGGTCGCGGTGACCGCCGCGTCGAACATCGTGGGCACCCGGCCGGACGTCGCGGCGATAGCGGCGGCCGCGCACCAGGTGGGCGCGCTGTGCTATGTCGACGGAGTGCACGCCACGCCGCACGTCCCCGTGGACATGACCGCGCTGGGCGCCGACTTTTACGCGACGAGCGCGTACAAGTGGTCCGGGCCGCACATCGGGTTCGTGATCGCCGATCCCGAGCTGCTGGACACGCTGCGCCCGGACAAGCTCGCTCCGGCGCCGGCCGGAGTCCCTGGCAAGTTCGAGCGCGGCACCGCCGCGTTCGCCGACCTGGCCGGCGTCGTCGCCGCGGTGGAGCACCTCGCGGGGCTGGCCGGCCCGGCGGATGGCCCCAGGCGGCAGCGGCTGCTCGCGTCGATGGCCGCGGTGGAGGCGTACGAGCAGAATCTGTTCGCCCGGCTGCTCGACGGCATGGCCGCGATGGAGCACGTCACGCTGTACGGCAAGGCGGCGCGGTACACGCCGACGGCGTTCTTCACCGTCGCCGGGTACTCGCCGCGCGCGGTCGCCGAGCGCCTCGCCGCCGCCCGGATCAACGTGTGGGACGGCGACAACTACGCCTGGGAGCTGGCCGGCGCGCTGGGCCTGCGGGATGGCGGCGCGGTGCGGGCCGGCCTGGTCCACTACAACGATCAGGCCGATGTGGACCGGCTGCTGTCGGCGCTAGCCGATCTCACGTAATATCTGGAACGTGGTACTAGCGGTCCTGCACGGCCTGTTCGCGACGCTGATCGGCACGGTGTTGACTAGCGCTGTACCGGCCGAGCTCGCCGCCGCGGCCCTGGCCGGTGCCGCCCTCGCGGCGATGCTGGTACTGGTCACCTCGCTGTCGCGCGTGTCCCGGGTCGCCGCTGGCGTACCCGCGGTGCGCCGTGTCTCGGCGCTGCGCGAGCGGTCCTGGCGCGCGGCGTTCCAGCGGCAGCGTGATCCCGACGCGGCGGGCCGAGCCAGGCCCAGAGCGCCATCGGCGGCCCCGGCGGCCGCCGCTGCCCGCTGACCACGTCGCGCTAAGTCGCGGCCGCCTCCAGCAATCATCAGTCCTAGCTGGAAGGCAGCCTCACCATGACCAGTTTGCTCGGCGTCCCCGTCGACGCCGCCTACCATCTCATCGTCGCGTTCGCCGGCGTGCTCACGCCCGTCGGGGCGATCATCATGTTCACCGTGGCCGTGCGCCTGCTCTTGCTGCCGCTCAGCCTGCGTGCGATGCGCGCTCAAGCCATCCAGGCCCGCCTCGCGCCGCAGGTCAGCAAGCTCCGGACCAAGTACGGCAAGCGGCCGGAGCGCCTTCAGCAGGAGCTGACCGCGCTGTACAAGCGGGAGGGCACGAGCCTGTTCGCCGGATTCTCGCCGCTGCTGCTCCAGTGGCCGTTCCTGTCCGTCCTCTACCTGCTGTTCCGCTCACCCGTCATCGGCGGGCGGACGAACACGCTGCTCACGCACGATCTGCTCGGCGTCCCGCTGGGGCGGTACTGGCTCGGCGGTGCGGGGCCGGCCAGCATGCAAGGGCTGGTCTTCCTCGGCGTGTTCGCGCTGCTCGCCGCCGCGTGCTGGCTGTCCGCGCGGCTGGCCAGGGCGCTGAACCCGGCGTCCGCTGTCCCCGTCCCCGCCGTCCCCGTCCCCGGCGGCCTGCTCATCCGCGTGCTTCCGTACATCACCGTGGTCATCGCCGCGTTCGCGCCGCTGGCCGGTGCGATCTACCTGGTGACGTCCACCGCGTGGTCGGCCGCCGAACGGCGGCTGTTCGCGTTCAGGCCGGACCGCCCGCAGCACCGTGCCACGCGGGTGGCACGGAGGTCCCTCCCGGACGGCCCGGCTAACCGAGTGTCACCCGGGCGCTAGCCCGCGCGCATCCGCCACCTCACCTATTCGGCACACCTAGATTCCGCCGGTGCGCGGATCGCGCACCTAGGTGATGCCTCGGCTGGCTGGCGTCAGGCCCGCCGGTCCGGTGGGCCTGTTCGCTATGGTTCGGCGGCGGTATCTGGCTCTCCCCGGACGGTGAGCATCTGGTCGGCGCCCATCAGGGCGAGTGTCCTTGCTATGGCTGGCTGGGGGCGGAGCAGTACCAGGCCACCGCCGCGTTCGCTCAGGGTCTTGGCGGCGAGCACCATGATCCGCGTGGACATGGAGTCCATGAACCTCAGCCCGGACACGTCGAGGGTCAGGCTCCGGGTCCCGGCGGAGAGCTGGGTGGTGATGAGGTCGCTCAGTTGCGCGGCAGTGGACATGTCCGCCTCGCCGGACAAGACGACAACCGGCCCGGACTGCCCGGCCGTTACCGAGGCGCGTAGCGTGCTCACCAGAAGAGCTCCAATCGGGCTTCGCATGCACCGTGTTCCACGTCTGCACATGCCGGTCAGCAGAAGCATAGGGCGATACCGGGTCTTCCGGCATCACCGGCGACCCCTGTTGGAGTTGCTTCCGGCGCGGGCCAGGCCGGTGCGGCCGGCGTGGCCAGCCGGTATGCTTAGGGCCGGGAGTATTCTGCACTGGATGGAGTAGTCGTGGGCGCTCCGGCTGGACTTCGCGGGCTCGGCCCTGGCGACCATGTCGTCCAGTTCTATCGCGACGGCGAGGAACTGGCCGGGCAGGCGGGCGGCTACCTGGCGGAGGGTATCCGGGACGGCGGGGTGGCTGTTGTCATCGCTACGCCAGAGCACCGGCTGGCGTTCGAGGACCGGATGGCGGACGCGGGCGTTGATTTGAGGGCCGCCGCGGCCCGGGGCGATTACGTGGCCCTGGATGCCGAGGAGACGCTTGCCCGGCTTGTCGCCGGGGGCAGGCCCGATCCGGGTTGTTTCGAGCTGGTGATCGGCAGTCTGATCGCGGAAGCGGCTGGCACCGGGCGGCAGGTGCGGGCCTACGGTGAGCTGGTGGCCTTGTTGTGGGACGCGGGCCTGGTGGCCGCCGCCGTCGAGCTGGAAGAACTGTGGACCGTCCTGGGCAGCAGATACCCGTTCGCGCTGTGGTGCGGATACCGGGCAGAGCAGATGACCGCGGCGGGGCTGGCCGGCGAGGTCACGGACGTGTGCCGCCTGCACAGCAATGTCATTAGCGATATCGCCGTGCCCGGCACTGACGGCGAGGGGCGTGAGGTGAACCGGGAATTCACCGCGTCACTGGACGCCCCGGGGCAGGCCCGCCGGTTCGTGATGGCGGCCCTGCACGCCGACGGCGTCGGCGATCTCGCCGACGACGCCGCGCTGGTGGTCACCGAACTGGCCGCCAACGCCGTCGTGCACGCCCGGTCCGATTTCACCGTGACCGTCACCACCGGGACGGAGACGGTGCGGATCAGTGTCCGCGACGCCGTCCCGCCGCCGGCCAGCGAGGATGGCTGCGCCCTGCCCGCCGCGCCGCTGCACGGGCTGGGTGCGGTGGCGGCGCTCGCCCGCCGGTGGGGTGCCGAGCCCGCCGGATCCGGTAAGGACGTCTGGGCGGAACTGTCCCGCTGATTACAGCGCTGTCGGTGCATCAGGACGCTGAAAGGGCAATGAAGGTGGAGGTTGTACCCAGTGCCGCCCGACTAAGCGGTCACGTCTGCTGGCTGGTCGACGACCCGGCCGGCTACCTGGCTGCGGCGGCCGGCATGCTCCGCGGCGACAGCAGCCATCCGCGGCGGCAGAGCATGGTCTTCGGCCCGCGCGGCAGCACCCTGGCCCGGCTGGCCGAGACGACCGCCGTGACCGCGGCCGACCCGGCCCAGGCATTCCCGGGCGGCGTGCTGGACCCGCCCGCCGTGGCCGCGATGATCCGCGATCACGCCCAGCAGGCCCGCCACATGGGGCACGACGGGCTGCTGCTGGTCGCCGACATGGACTGGCTGCTGCCGCTGCGTGCCACGCCCGCGCAAGTCACCGCCCACGAACTACGCACCGACCGGCTGGCCGCCGAACTGGACATCACCATCGTGTGCGCCTATCGGCGGTCCTCCTTCAGCCCCGCCCACATCGACAGCGCGCTGGCGGTACATCCCAGCCAGCGCGGCGACGGGCAAGCCCCGCAGTTCCGGCTCACCGCCGCCGGTGCCAGCGGCTGGCGACTGTCCGGCGAGGTCGACATCTGCACCAGCGACACATTCCAGGCCGCGATCAGCACCGTCGCCTCCCTTGGCGACTGCACCATCGACGTGACCGGGCTCCGGTTCATCGACGTCGCCGGCCTGCGCGCCCTCGCCCGCGCCGCCAGCTCCGCCCCCGGCGGGATCAGCCTCAACGGCTCCTCGCCGGTGCTGCGGCGGCTGTGGCAGCTCACTGGCTTGGCCGACGGCCCCTCCGCACTCAGGCTCGACGCGGCAAGCCCGGACGCGCCGCACGCCGGCGTATCCTGACGCGCGGACCGGGTCCGCCTGCCCGGCTTTCCGGGACGGACATGCCGCGCGCGACCGCGGCGGGACGCGATAACGGGAGCAGCAGGGTGCGCAGCAGCCTGGCCGGCGGTGAGCCGTGCGCCAGCATCGCGTCGTGCAGTTCCAGCTGGCCGATGCCGGGCCGGGCGGCGCGCAGGTCGCGGGCCAGGTCGGCGACCTCGGTGTAACCCACGTAGTAGGTGGACAGCTGGGCCGAAGTCAGCTGGGCGCGACGCCACTTGCCCGCCGCCTCGCCCTCCTCCTGGTAGCCGCGCTCCATCATCAGCGCCATCGCCTCGGCCTCCGTCATGCCGTGCGCGTGCACGCCGGCGTCCAGGATCGCGTTGATCGTGGTCCGCAGCTGCATCTTGAGCTGCTGCATGCGCACCGAGCGGGGGTCGCCCTCGCCGGGATAGCCGTTCGCGGCCATCACTTCCTCCGCGTAGACGGCCCAGCCCTCGACGAACGACCCGGACCAGAGCGCCGCGCGGATGGCTGTGCCGGAGGCGGTGAACCGGCTGGCGTGGCCGAGCTGGAGGTAGTGACCCGGCATCGCCTCGTGCACCATCAGGTTGTGCACCATGTGCTTGTTGTACTCGCGGTAGAACGAGGCCACCCGTTCCGCCGTCCAGTCCGCCGGGGTCGGCGACACCGCGAGCATCGTGGGCAGCGGCGCGCTCTCCAGCAGTCCGGGCGGGTCGCAGTAGGCCACCGCGACGCCCCGGTCGATCTCCGGCATCTCGATGATCTCGAACGGGTCGTCATGCACGGTGACGATCCGCGCGTCGCGGACGAAGGCGGTCTGCGCGGCAAGCGCGTCGCCGCACAGGCCGAGGATCGTGGTGTCGTCCGGCGCATCCTGTGCCAGCCTGCGAAGGACCTCGCGCGGCGTCCCGCCGAACTGGGCGGCGAGTTCGGTGATCTCCTCGGTGATCCGGTCCAGGTCGGCCCGCGCCCGGTCCAGGATGGCGTCCGAGTCGGCCGCGGCGCTCAGCGTCAGCGACAGCTTGCGGGCGAACCGCTCCGCGCCGATCCTGGGGGACACCGAATCATCCGCGTCCGTCAGCTGGGCCGACAGCCAGTCCCGGTGCTCGGCCAGGGCGTCGAGCGCCGCCGGCCGCACCTGGTCGATCTGGGTGGTGGAGGCGCTGCCGGCGATCAGCTTGATCGTGCCGTCCAGCTGGCCGATGGCCGTCTCGATGTGCACCTTCGGCATCGGGCCGAGCTGGGCGCGCGCCGCGGCGAGCGCGCCAGGGACCTCGCCGAGCCGTCCCGCGACACTGGCCAGCCGGTCCGGCAGCGGTGCGAAATCCCTCGCCAGCAGTAGGTAGATCGCGCGGCCGGGGTTGGCGAGCAGCGGATCCCAGGTGTGCGGACGCAGTTCGTCGAGCTCGAAGACGCGCAGCGCGATGCGGCCGGCCATGATCGCCGCGTCCACGCGCTGTTCCGGGTCGAGTTCGGCCGCGTCGAGGGCGTCGAGCCGGGCGGCCCAGCCGTGCAGCGCACGGCGCTCGTCGTCCAGCGCCTCGGCGGATTCGGTCGGCAGGTGCGCGTCGAACCGGTGGTCGCCGAGTTCGGTGGCGAGGTCCGGGTGGCGTCGCGCCCTGTCATCCAGGTATGCGGTCGCCAGCTGGGTAAATTCGCTCATGAACGGACGGTAACACCCACCGACGGGTAGCCGCTCGCGCCGTTGGGCACCGGCGGCACCTGCACCGCGGTCTGCGTGTAGCCGGTTGCGTCCGTGGCCCTGGCCGCCAGGGTGTGCTGGCCGGGCGTGGCGTCCCACTCCCAGACCCACTGCCGCCAGGTGTCGATGCCGGGCACCGCCGCGAGCCGCGCCTGCTGCCAGGGCCCGCTGTCCACCCGGACCTCGACCGCGGCGACGCCCTTGTGCTGCGCCCAGGCCACCCCCGCGACCGCGGTGCGTCCCGGCGCGAGTGAAGCGCCGCCGGACGGCACGTCGATCCGCGATTCGGTCTTGATCGGCGCCAGCTGCGCCCAGCCGCGCACCGCCCAGTACGCCGACGCCGACGCGAACGTGGTGACCTCGATATCGGTCACCCACTTGGTCGCCGACACGTACCCGTACAGCCCGGGCACCACCATCCGCGCCGGAAACCCGTGCGCGACCGGCAGCGCGATCCCGTTCATCGCGACGGCCAGCAGAGCGTCCCGGCCGTCGAGCACCACCTGAAGCGGCGTCCCCGAGGTGAAGCCGTCCACCGATGTGCACAGCAGCTGGTCCGCGCCGGCCAGCGGCCCGGCCTGCCTGATCAACGCGGCGAGGCTGGCGCCCAGCCACTTCGCGTTACCTACGTACGGACCGCTGACCGGATCGGACACGCAGGTGAGCGTCACGTAGTCCTCGATCAGCGGGCGCTTCAGCAGCTCGCCGAACGTCAGCCGGACTTCCCGTCGCACCATGCCGTGAATGCGCAGCTGCCAGCTGGCCGGATCCACCTCGGGCAGAAGCAACGCTGTGTCGACGCGATAGAAATTGTCGTTCGGAGTAATGAAAGAACTGAGCCCTGGGATGCCCAGCTCGGCACCGCGGGGGAGGGGCGGCGCGGCGACAGCGGGAGCGGGGAAGCGAAGGCCGGCGCGCGCCTTGGCCACGTTGTAGCGCTCGGCCAGCTCGCGGCCGCCGACCACGCCCACGGCCGTGGTGGCGACGGCGATCCCGCTGGCCACCAGGAAGCGGCGTCGTTCCGGGCGGCGGGGCGCTGGCTCATCCGGGTTCGGGAGAAGGGTGAAGGCCGAGGCCGGATCGGGCGGTGGCGGTTCCGGCGGGCTGTCCGCCGTCGCGGCGCTGGTCAGCCGAGCCATCGCGAACGCCCCGGCGGCGGCCGCGGCCAGCGTGGGCAGCACCCATTCCGGCGTCGCGTCCGGTCGGGTGAGGGCCGCGGCCAGGCCCAGGCAGCCGAAAACGCCGAGGCCAGCCAGACCGTATGCCAGCCGGCGTGTCGCGAGCATGCCGATCCACGCCGCGAACGCGGCCAGTACCACCAGAATGCCGCCGAGCAGCACGTTCTTGTCGCTGGTCCCGAACGTCGAGATCGCGAAGTCCTTGACCGGCTGCGGGGTGAGGTCGATGGCCTCCTGACCGACCGCGATGACCGGGGAGCTGGCGGGGACCGTGAGGCCCGCGACGAGCTGTGCCACGCCCATGGCGACGGCCGCCGAGAGCAACCCGGCGACGGCCCCGGGGACGGAGATGCGGCGCGACACGTTCCACGCTACCTGGCCAAGGGATCGCCAGATATTGCGCAGTTATTAATCCTCGAAGACCCAGCGGGTTGGCGAGCCGGTGAAGTCGCCCGCCCGGAGGCTGAACACCTTCTGGGGCCGCACCCCGATCGTCGCGTTCTTGGCCGGATCGAGGAATTCGACGCCGAAATCCGTCCGGTATTTGGCGTTCATCAGGTCCACTACGCGCTGGAGCACGGCGGGCTCGGTGCTTATCCGCGCGGTGCCTTCGATCACCACCGGATCCGAGGCATCCTCGGTGGTGACGCAGCAGCGGGGGTCGGCCGTGAGGTTGCGGACCTTTCGTGACTGCGTGCTGCTGGTGAACCACAGCATGCTGTCATCCCACATGCCCCAGACCGGCATGACGTGCGGGTGGCCGTCTGGCCAGACGGTCGCGACCCAGTAGTTGCGCGCGGCGGTTAGGCGTTCGGCGGCCCAGGACCAGTGCAGCAATCCACTGCCTTCGGCCGCTCCCGCGATCCCGTAGCCCGGCATGTACGGCCGGCTTACGCGAGGGATTTCCATGGCGCACAGGTCTACCATGCGACGCGGTGTTCCCGGGGGGTTAAGGGGGGTGGGTCCCCCCTTTCGAGACCGGGGGGTCAAGGGGGGTGGGTCCCCCCTTCGAGACCGGGGGGTTAAGGGGGGTGGGTCCCCCCTTCGAGAAAAGCGACTAACGTTGGGTCACGTGAAGGCATCACCGCAGACCCAGCTCCAACTGCTCGAGCTCGCCGACCTGGACGCCGAATTGTCCCGGCTCGAGCATCGCAAATCCGCCCTCCCGGAGATAGCCGAGCTTGACCGGCTCGGCAAACGGGCGGGTGAGCTCAAGGACTCGCTGGTTGGCGTCGAGACCGAGCTGTCCGACCTGTCCAGGGAGCAGAGCCGGGCCGAGCGTGACGTCGATCAGGTCAGGACCAGGATTGACAAGGACCGTGCCCGCCTGGACGCGGGTCAGGTCTCCGCCGCCAAGGAACTGGCCAGCCTCCAGTCGGAGATCGAGTCCCTGCACAAGCGGCAGGCCGACCTCGAGGAGATCGTGCTCGAGCTGATGGAACGGCGCGAGGAGCTCGAATCGCGGCGGGACGCGGTGGTCGCCGACCGGGACGCGCTCGCGACCGAGCAGGACGCGGTGACGGCGCGGCGGGACGCGGCGGTGGCCGAGCTTGACGCGTCGCTGTCCGACGCGGGTGCCAAGCGAACCTCGGTGGCGGCGGAGATGCCGTCGGAACTGCTCGCGCTGTACGACAAGATCCGCACGTCGAGCGGCGTCGGCGCGGCGATGCTGCGCCGCGGCCAGTGCCAGGGCTGCCACCTGTCGCTGAACACCGTGGACCTGAACGCGATCAAGGCGACGCCGCCGGACGAGGTGGTGCGCTGCGAGGAGTGCCGCCGCATCCTGGTCCGGACTGCCGAATCGGGGCTGTGAGGGTCGTTGTCCCAGCCGCGGATCAACCAGCCGCGGACTAGCTGGCTGCCCGCGTCCGGGACGCCGACCGCGACGCTGCTGCTGCGGCACGGGCAGACCGCGATGTCGGTGCAGAAGCGGTATGCCGGATTGTCCGATGTGCCGCTCACCGCCACCGGAGAGGCGCAGGCCGCCGCCGCGGCGGCATTGCTTGCCGACGCCGGGCTGGACGTGATCGTGACGTCGCCGCTGCTGCGCTCGCGGCAGACCGCCACCACGGTCGGTGCCGCCTGCGGTGCCCCGGTCGTGACGGACGCGGGTTTCCGGGAGACCGACTTCGGCGCGTGGGATGGGCTGACGTTCGCTGAGGTGCGGGAGCGCTGGCCTGCGGAGATGTCGGCATGGCTGGCCGACCCGGCGGTCGCGCCGCCGGGCGGGGAAAGCTTCGACCAGGTCCGGCCGCGGGTGCTCGCGGCGTTGGACCGGGTGCTGAGCGGCTACCTCGGGGCACGGGTGCTGATCGTGAGCCACGTGACGCCGATCAAGACGCTGATCGCGCACGCGCTCCTCGCGCCGCCGGCGTCGCTGTTCCGCATGCACCTGGATGTCGCGGCGCTGTCATCGGTCGACTGGTATCCGGACGGCCCCGCCGTGCTGCGCTCGTTCAACGACACCACGCACCTGGGCTAGCTCGCGAACCGAACATAAGCCACATTTCTGGCGGATTATTTGGCAGGCAGATTATTGCGGACACTTACCCCCCCAAACTGGGAGGGTAAGTGTCCGCAATAATTTCGAGTCGCCTATCGGGGTCGGAGGTGAGCGCGACCGCTTCGGCCCACGCGTCGTATTCGTAGATCCAGCGCCGGTCGATCAGCTGGCTGCCGGAACTGTCGTAACCCGCGCCTTGCCGCCGCGAGCCCAGCTGGACGCGCGCCGTCCGGTCGCGGCGCAGCTCCTCGTAGGCGGCAAGCGCTCGCGGCACACCGGCCGGACTCGTGGTGGCGCCCAGCAGCGCGGCCAGCGCCACCGCGTCCTCCAGCGCCTGGTTGGCGCCCTGGCCCAGGTGCGGCAGCATCGGGTGGGCGGCGTCGCCGAGGAGGGTGAGCCGTCCGCTGCTCCATCTGGGCAGCGGCACACGGTCATACATCCCCCACTGGAATCCGCTGCCGCCCGGCCCGCTGATCGCGGCGATGACCTTGCCGATAACCGGGTCCCAGCCGGCGAAGTACGCGGCGAGCGCCGCCGGGTCTCCGGGCGCCGACCAGGACTCCCTGACCGCGGTACCGGACGAGACGAACCCCACGTAGTTCAGCAGTTGCCCGGCGCGCACCGGGAACACCAGGAAATGCTTGCCCTCGCCCATCCACATCCGGATCGTGCCTGCCGGGTACTCCGCCAGCCTCGGTACCAGGCCTCGGTAGGCCACTACCCCGGAGAACACGGGCTCGGCCGGAGCCACCACGAAGCCCTGCAGGAAAGAGTGGATGCCGTCCGCGCCGATCACCACGTCCGCGGTGGCGGTGGTCCCGTCGGCAAAGCCGACCATGGCGGTGCCGTCATCCTGACGGAAACTCGTGCACCGGCGCCCGGTCCGCACCGCGCCTGGGGGCAGCTGGCCGGCCAGCAGCGCGAGCAGGTCTGCCCGGTGAATCCCGACGTTCTGCCGTGGCATCGCGAACTGATAGGGCTCGTGCCGCACTTCCCGCCCGTCGGGGAGCCGGAGTTCGGCCGCGGCGTACCGGGCGCCCAGCCGGCTGATCCCCTCGCCGACCCCGAGCCGCTCCAGCACCCGCAGGCCGTTCGGCGCCAGCGACACCCCCGCGCCGACCTCGGTCAGCTGCTGCGCCTGCTCATGCACCTGGACATCGATGCCGGCCCGCGACAGCGCAACCGCTGCCGCGATCCCGCCAATCCCGCCGCCGACAACGACCGCCCGAAGAGCCATGTCCTTCCCCTCTCCGAACAGCCCGCGTCCCAGGTCCACGCTAACCCCGCGTCGCGGAGTAAACCCAGAACCGGAACGTGTGAATAGCGGGTTAATGATCCGGCCTGGTTCTGCTTACCGCGGTGGAATTCCAGGCGAACGATTACCGGTGCGGCGCCGATAAGGCCGTTGGCCGCGTACCCGCTCCATAGGATTCACCTCCATGGGAGATCGCGGGCGGCTGACCGCTCCGGGCAGCCTGCTCGACGGCGCCGCGGCTGACGCCGCGGGGGAGGCGCTGGCGGGGGACAGCGAGGGGCAATCCCTTGCCGCCCTGGCGGCCCAGTACGGTCTGCGGCCCAGCTCGACCCGCCCGAGCCTGGCCAGCTATCTGCGCATGGTGTGGGAACGCCGGCACTTCATCGTCGCGTACGCCACCGCGCGTAACGTGTCGATGTACACCGAGGCACGCCTCGGCCAGCTCTGGCAGGTGCTGACGCCGCTGCTGAACTCGGCGGTCTACTACCTGATCTTCGGCGTATTGTTCAAGGCCAACCGCGGTATCGGCAATTACACCGCGTACCTGGTCGTCGGCGTATTCATCTTCTCTTTCACGGAACGGTCGATCGTCGTCGGCTCCGGCGTCATGCGGGCCAATATCGCGCTCATCCGTGCGCTGCATTTCCCGCGGGCCTGCCTGCCCCTGGCCTATGTGCTGGTCGAGTTCCAGCAGCTGCTGCTGTCCATGATCGTGCTGTTCGCGATCGTGATCGGTACCGGTGAGCCGCTCAACCTGTACTGGTTCCTGCTGTTGCCGACGCTGCTCCTGCAGGCGATGTTCAACATGGGCGCGGCGCTCATCCTCGCCCGCATCGGGGCGGGTGCCCAGGACGTGGGTCAGCTCGTCCCGTTCCTGCTGCGAGTCTGGCGATACTTCTGCGGTGTCATGTACAGCATCGCCTCCCTCCCCGCGAGCCTGCACGCGTGGGCCAAGGACCTGCTGTCGGTGAATCCGGCCGCGGTGTATATCTCGCTCACCCGATACGCGATCATGAGTTCCCAGCGCGCCAGCGCTCCCGGTTCCAAGCCCTACAACGCGGGCAAGTGCGCGCTGTTCAACGCGAAGAAGATCCCCGCGCTGCAGGCGTACTGTCACGCGGACATCACCAACGGGGAGCTGTGGCTCGCGGGTGCCGGCTGGGCCGTGGTCATCCTGGCGGTGGGCATCGTATTCTTCTGGCGAGCCGAGACCCGCTACGGTCGCGGCTGAGCCGCGCTGGGGATCGACGGTGGAGCGAGTCAGCGGCAGGCTCGATAGGCCTCGGTTAACGTGGTGACTTTCCCCTTCGTGGTAGCGGGACCCTTGTTTACGAGGGTCGATCCCCCACAAGGGGGTGGGCGTCCACGTTGTCGGCGAGGCTGCCGGTGCGTCCCTATCTCAGTAGTCGCATTCTGCACTCCAGGCACAGGCTGCGCGCACGCGGTCAGGCCCGGCGGCCCGCGCGGCCACTCGCGCGCAATTCTCCGGCATCGATGAGTGAGCTTGTTATGCGGCGCTCGACGTCTGCCCAGGTGGGCCTCCCGCACTTGGACACCAGCCACACCTGGCCGCCGAACAGGCTGATCAGGCGGGCGATTGCCGCCACGCAGCCGTCCATCTCCGGCGTGGCGAGCATGGTCGCGTCGTCACCCTCGAAGAACGCGGTGTCGCCGCCCGCAGGGTGCGCCGGGCCGTTGATGATGACCTTGCCGATGTCGATTCCGAGGCGAGGAGGACGGCCCATACCGAGCAGTGTGCCCGCGCAACCGCGCGCTAAGGGTGGCCCGCGTGCGGCGCCGGGGCAGGGAACGTGAGGAGCTGGCCGGTGCGGGCGTCCATCGCGATGCTCGCGTTCTCCATGCCGCGCCATTCGGCGGCCGCGATGAACAGGGTGCGGCCATCCGGGCCGCCGAGCATGCAGGCGAAGCAGCCACGGTCGACCTCGACGGTCTCCAGCACCTCACCGCCCGCCCGGACCCGGACGCAGCGCTTGTTCGGGACATCGGCGTACCAGACGGCCCCCTCGCCGTCGATGCAGATGCCGTCGGGCACGCCGTCGCCGCAGTCGGCCCAGATTCGGCGGCCGGACAGGCCACCGTCGGGCGCGATGTCGAAGGCGGTGAGCCGCTTGCCGTGGGACTCCGCGACGATCAGCGTCCCGTCATCCGGCGTGATGGCCATGCCGTTGCCCCACGCGAGGCCGTCGGCGACCTGCCGGATCGCGCCGCTGGGGGAGATGTGCACGATGATCGCGCCGTTGACGTAGATGTTGCCGCGGCCGTCCACCACGATCTCGTTGAAGCCCCGGCCCAGGCTGGTAAGGTCCGCGTGGGTCACCAGCGTGCCGTCTGGTTCCCGGCGGAGCACTATGCCTTCCGGTCCGGAGACGGCGAGCAGCCGTCCGTCGGGCAGCCAGTCGATGCTGTACGGGATCGTGGTGGGGATGCGCGCGACCACCTCGCTCTTGCCGTCCATATCGACCGCGAGGACCTCCTGCGTCCCCCAGTTGGATAGCCACAGCCTGCCGTCGTGCCAGCGCGGCGACTCGCCGAATCCCAGCCCGGTCAGCAGTACGTCCGCATCGGTCATGAGCGATTTCCCCGTTTCGCATGATCGTCGTGACATGAAGCATAAGCCGCCCTCTCGGGCCCGCAGCCAGTCTTGGGACAAAAGGGTCGCGAGGGTGGCGAGCAGCCAGACGGACTCGTGGTCGGTGTGCGGCGGGCGCAGCACCCGCTCGGCCGCGCCCTTGCTGATCATGCCGGACATAGCCGAGCTGTGGTCAAGGACGTAGTCCCGCAGGAACGTCGCGACGTCGTCGCCATAGCTCCGCCGCCAGTCCGCCCGCGCAGCAAACCCGCGGCCGGCGTACGGGATATCCGTCAGCTCAGGGCACAGCTCGGCGAGGAGGTCTCGGTGCAGCTTCCCGGACACCCTGTCCCGGAGCGGCACCGACTGGGCGGTCCGCACCACCCGGTCGTCGAAGAACGGCTGGACGAACTCGGATCTGAGCCGGTATGCCTGGCGCGCCGCGGCCGACCAGCGGCCAGCCCGGTTCGCCAGGTAGAATTCGTCCAGCGTGTGCATCGGCGTCCGCGCGAACCGGACCGCCCACGGGGCCAGGCCCGCGAGATACCCGCCGGCGGCGGCCGGCGTCAGCAACCGCAGCCGTCGTGTGGTCAGCCGCCGGAACTGCGCCGCGCCGCGCAGCGGGTTCCCGGCATAGGCGGCATAGCCGCCGCGCAGCAGTTCGCCGCCGTGGCCGCCGACCTGGATCGGTTCGGCGGCGAACACCGGATCGGGCCTGCCCATGTTCTCGAAGGCGGACAGCATCCCGTCCCCGACCAGCACCGCGGACCGCAGCCGGGCCAGCACGCCGGCCGGGCCCGTGGTGCCGGGCGGCGGGGGCTCGGTGACGAGGTGCTCGACGCCGAGCTGCTCGGCGATCGTGCGTGCCACCACGACGTCGGGATGGGTGGCCGCGCCGTGCGTCCGCGCGCGAAAGGGCACCTTGGCGGCGGACAGCGCGGCCGCGATCAGCCGGCTGTCCTTGCCGCCGGTCAGGGACAGCTCGACCGGCACCGCCGCCTCGGCGAGCGGGGCGACCACGTCGGTCAATGCGCTGGCCGTCTGCCGGGGGCCCACGGCCGGTACCACGAACCCGGCGGCGGCACGGACGGTGAGCCGCCCGGCGCGCACCTCGACCTGGCGGCCGCCGTCCACTGCGCGCACGCCGCGGAACGGGGTGACCCCACCCAGCGGAAAGCCGAGGTTCACCAGCGCGGCGACCAGTGCCGGATCCGGGCTGTCCAGTCGTCCGGCGACGGCCGCGGCCCAGCTGGCACGGTCCGACATGACGACAGCGCCGGGCAGCTCGGCGACGTAGACCGGGTCCACGGTGGCGATACCGGTCTTCGCGTGGATGACCTCTCGCCCGGGATCGGCCCAGATCGAGCACGGCGCCGAGCGCGGCATCGACGCCGCGGGGGTACCAAAGCCAAGCATCGCGGCGCGCTCGTCAGCGGCGCGCCACGTCACCCTCGCCGGCCCGGCTACCGGCATGACCCGCGGGTCGGTGTCCAGCGCGGCCCGCACCAGGGCCCGGCACGCCGGGGCCGACGCGGCGCTGATCGCGAGCGTGAACGCCACGGTCAGTGGCTGCCGAGCAATTCCAGCAGCGGGCCGGCCGCGGTCGGCTCGAGGTCGGTGGAGAGCAGCCGGTACCACGTGTCGCATACGTCGGGCAGCGCGAACCGGACCGCCGCCTGGCGGTGCGCGACCTCCCCGGCCTCCCGCCAGGCCGGCTCGTCGGCCAGCGATCCGATCGCGGCGGCCATCTCGGCCGGCCCGCGGTGGATCCAGCGCATGTCATAGATGGTTTCCGCCCCAGGCCAATGCCGGATCACCGGCACCGCGCGAGACGCCATGCCTTCGGCGGGCGCCACGTGGAAGCTCTCGTCGTCGCTGGTGGACAGCACGTATCCGACTCTGCGCAGCCAGGCGGCAACGTCCGGGCCCGCGTCGTCGAAGACAACCGCGCCGCGCAGCAACGCCGATCGCTGCGCGCGGCGGAGCGCGGCATTGAAGTGGTCGCGTTCGTTCTGGTGCTGCCACACCCACCAGTGCTCCCACGGCATCGCCGACTTCACGAACAGCAGGTACCTGTCGTCGTCGCGGCGCAGTTCGGCGAGCACGTCGAGCGCGAGGTCGATGCGCTTGCGCGACGGCACCACGCCGACCATGCCGAGGTGAAACCTGGCGCCGTCCAGCTTGGGGCGGTCGAGCTGGGTGATGTCCAGTGCGTTGGGGACGGTGACCACCTTGGCTTCCGGCCACCCGGTCCGTTCCCGGCACAGCCTGGCGTAGTGGTTGCTCACGCAGATCACCTGGTCCACCGCGCTGATCTTCAGCTGGGCGGGGTACGGGGAGGCGAGCTCGAACCGGTGCAGCCGGACGAGCAGCCGCGTGCCGCGCCGCTTGTGCTTGCTGTACCAGACGGCGTTCGGCCCGCACCATTCGCAGATCACCACGTCCGCCCAGGCCGCCAGCTCGCGGCTCGCCGCCACGTCGTGCTTGGCGAGCGCGGTCCACTGGTCGACCCGCACCTCCAGGTCCGGCTGCAACCGCAAGTATGCCAGCAGCGGCCGGAAGAATTTCAGGTCATGACCGGCCACCACCACCCGGCGACGCCGCGCGCCCTCGGTGTCCGAGCCGGAACCGGCCCGTCGGATGGATACCGCGCCAGCCAGGTAGCGGCGCAGGCGCTGCGCGGCCCGGTCCATCGTGTACCGCTGCGCGGCCGCGGCGGTGCGCTCCGCGGCGCGCCGGAACAGGCCAGCGTCGCTGGCCGCGGCCGCCGACACGGCGACCACATCGTCCAGCGTGGCCGCGAACAGCGGATAGTCGGCACCGAGCAGCACCTCGTGCGCCGGTGTGCGGTTCAGGATCACCGGCAGCCCCAGCGCGCCGAATTCCAGTACCTTCGTCGACAGCTCAAGGCTGGCGTCCAGCTCGGGATGGCGCCAGCTCAGCCCGATATCGCAGGACGCGGCGAGGCGCATGGCATCCTCGCGCGACTGCCCGCCGTGCCAGGTCACCCCGTCGGCGTCCAGCGCCGCGCGCATCCGCTCGCGGTAACCACCCGGGTCGTTGTGGATCTTGTCGCCGACCATGTGCAGCTCGGCGCCGGTGCCCTGGGCCGCGAGCAGCTCCGGCAGGCGGGTCATCTCCAGCGTGTTCCACCGGGGCGCGAACTTGCCCGTGTACACCAGCCGCAGCGGCGCACCGGCCGCCTCGGCGGTGCGCGGCCCCGCTACCCGGGAGGGGGCGACGTCGGCCAGGATCGGCGGTAGCAGCACGCACTTGCCGCAGGCTTCCGCGATGCTGCCCTCCAGGAAGCAGCGCAGCTCCTCGGTCTGGCAGAGCAGGTACCTGGCGGCTTTGGCGATGCCGGCGAGCTCACCGGCCGCCTCGGTGGTGAGCCCGGGAACGGACTGCGGGACGTCGGTGAGATAGGCCCACAGCCGTCCGTCGAACGCCCCGCCGTTCGCGACAGCCGCGGTAACTTTCCGGCCGCGCAGGACCAGTAGATCGTACGGCTGTTCCGCGTCCAGCCTGGCGATCAGGTCCGCGGCGGCCGGTACCGGTATCGCCGCCGTGGCGTTCGCCACCAGTTGTTCCCGGTGCGGGCTGCGCACCGTGATGCCGGGCTCGGCCAGCAGTGGCGCGATCAGGCGGCTCGTGTAGACCGGGGCCTTGAGCAGCAGGGACACCTCACAGCCGGCCCGGGCGAGCGCTTGCGTGACCGACTGCAGCCAGATGGCGGAGCCATCGAGCAGATTCAGGTCGATGTCACCGTAGACGAGGGCGCGGGGGGTCACTGGGATTGCTCCTTAACTGGATTGGTCCGCTCACTGAAAACAGGCGCAGGCCGTGGCCGACGTCGAGACCGCCGGCGCCGAGCAGTTCCCGGCGAGCCAGTCCGGGAGACTTGAGGAACGTCACGTACTGGTACGCGGTGCCGCCGTAGCCGACCGCGTCCGCTCGCGAGCACTCCCGCGCGCAAGCCAGGTCGAGCAGGTAGGTGTCCGGCACGTCGCGGGTGGCTTCCCACGGCGCCGCCCAGGGCGCCTGGGCACGTGCGGCGCACGCCGCCAGCCAGTCGCCGCCGCCGTGGCCGATGACCTGGACACCGGGCAGGTCGCTGAGCGCCGCGGCGACGCTGCGGCAGGCCCGTTCGCTGTCGCCGGCGCAGACGACCAGCTCGGCAGGCCGCAGCCGCTGACGCCGGACGCTCAGGCTCAGCTCGCGGGCCGCGGCCGCATCGCCTGCCTGTGCCAGCAGCGCGAGGCAGCGGCCGGAAACCCCGGGAACCCCGGGAACCCCGGAAATCCCGGCAAGCCCGGCGAGCGCGCCGAGCCGCGCCGCGGTCGCTTCGCTCTCGTAGAACCCGCGCAGCCAGCCGGTGACCTCGGCGAGATCCACGGGCCCGGCCGCGGTCGCGTCCGCCAGCTGGCGGACCAGGTCGGCCGGCTCGCCCGCGGCCATGATCACTCGCGCGCCGCACGCGCGCTGCTCGAGGGCCTGGTCCGGCGACACGGCGAGGAACACGCGGTGCGACCGGTACAGCTCAGGCAGCCGCCGCCATGGCACCTCGCCGGTCACGGCGACCACATCGCCATCGCCGTTCGTCCCGGTCACCGCGTCGAGCAGCGCGCGCAGCGCCGGGCTTTCCCGCGCATCCCGGATCCCGGCGTACACCGGTCGCTCGTCCCGCACGACGGGCAACCCGATGGGGTTGAACAGGCTGAGCTGCACGCCGAGCCCGTCGTCGGTGACCACGTCGCAGCTCCCCGCGACCCAGTCCAGGCCCGGCGCGAGGTGCGGCTGAATGTCCCGGACGAAGATCACCGGCTTGCCGAGCGCCCGGGCGGCGGCGATCAGCCGGGCGAGCCGCCTGCCCCGGTCCGCCCCCGCCGGGTCGACGGCGTACGCCCACGGTGAGCTGGCGAGCAGTGCCGAGGCCTGGATGAGTACCAGGTCCGCACCGCAGCTCTCCAGCAGGATGTCCGCGTCGTGCGGCAGCAGCGGGTGCACCGCGGCGTCCGGGGCGAGCGTCGCGCAGGCGCGGCTGGTCAGCACCCCGGTGACTACCAGAGAAGGCCCGGAATCCGCAGCGAGCCCGGGGGCGGACAGCCCGGGGGCGGTCAGCGCGGAGAGCAACCGCTGCCCGCCGCCCGCCAGGTCACCGAGCTGCGCGGACGCCAGCGCCAGCATGGCCGGGGAAGCTCCGGCCGGGGTCTGACTAGCGGAGCCGCCGCGCCACATCCGGTACAGGTCGCGGGGGAGCTGCGCGCCGCGCGGCCACGGCCGGCGAGCGGCCCGGACCAGCGTCCGGCCGAGTTCCAGCGTCGAAGACTGCTCGAGCGCGGACAGCCGCGCCTGCGTCATCGTGAGCTGCAGCCTGGTTTCCCGCAGCAGCCTGGCCAGCCGGTCCCGCTCCGCCGCGATGCCCGCGTCGGCGACGCCCGCGACGTCCGCGACAGCGTCATCAACCGAGACCGAGCCTGTGTCCGGCGACTCGGGCTCGGCGGTCAGCTCCGCGGCCTCGGCTATCTCCTCGCTCATCACGCCGCCAGCCAGTCCGTGATGACCCGTGCTATCCGCGGGCCGGCCTTCCCGTCCCACAGCGGCGGAAGCTCGCCGGTATATGGCCCGTCCGCGCAGGCCTTCAGCACGGTCGCGGCCAGGCCGGTTACGTCGGACGGCGGCACCAGCTGGTTGCTGCCGCTGGTGATCGTGACCGGCCGTTCGGTGTTCGGGCGCAGCGTCAGGCACGGCACCCGGAGCAGCGTGGTCTCCTCCTGCACCCCGCCCGAGTCGGTGATCACCGCGGCGGCGCCGCGGACCAGCGCCATGAACTCCAGGTAGCCGAGCGGGTCCCGCACATGCACCCGGGGGTGCGAGCCGAGGCCGGCGGCGGACAGGGCCGCGCGCCCGCGCGGATGCACCGGGATGACCACATCCACCGAGGAGGCGACCGAATGCAGCGCGGCGACCAGCGCGCCAGCCATCGACGGCCGGTCCACGTTGGCGGGCCGGTGAAGCGTCGCCAGCACGTACCGGTCCGGCAGGCCGAGCGCCGAGGCGACCGCTCTCGTGTCGAACCGGGACAGGTGCGTGAGCAGCGTGTCGATCATCGGGTTGCCGACCAAATGCACCGCCGACGCAGGCCGCCCCTCGCGGGCCAGGTGCCCGACCGCCTCCGGCGACGTGACGAACAGCAGCGCGCAGAGCTGGTCGGTCAGCCGCCGGTTGATCTCCTCGGGCATGGTGTCGTCGAAGCTGCGCAGCCCGGCCTCCACGTGCGCGATGGGCACGCCGAGCTTCACCCCGGCCAGCGCGGCGCCCACGGTGGAGTTCACGTCGCCGTAGACCACGGCAAGCACGGGTGAATTCTCGGTAAACTCCCGCTCCATCCCGGTCATCACCTCGGCGGTCTGCACCGCGTGCGAGGCCGAGCCGACGCCCAGGTTCACGTCCGGGGCCGGCAGCCCGAGCTGATCGAAGAACACCGACGACATCCGCTCGTCGTAGTGCTGCCCGGTGTGCACGACCCGCTGCTGGTGACCGAGCTCCGCCAGGGCGCGGATCACCGGCGCGGCCTTCATGAAGTTAGGCCGCGCGCCGAGGACGTGCGTGATGGGTGCCCGCACTTTATGTTCTCCTTCCATTAACCTGGCCCGCGTACCGTCCGCCCGCGTGAGGACATCCCCGCGCGCGATCATCCTGGCGGCCTCGATCGCGTGGCGCCACGTCGCCGACGACCCGGTCCGTGCCGTGCTGCTTGCCTGGCGCGTGCTCCCGGCGCCGCTGCGGCCCCTGGTCGGCAAGGCCGGCCCGTACGGCACCGCGGCGGCGCTGTGGGGAGCGGGGGAGCGGGCCGCGGCGTTCCAGGCCCTGGACGGACGGCCGCGTCGTCTGGCCGCATTCGCGCTCGCCGTGGACCAGCCGGCGGTCGCCCGCGCGGCCCTGTCTCGCCTCGACGGCGAGGACCCCCGCCTGTCCGCGCGGCTCGCCTGGCGGGAGGGCCGCCTCACCGACGCCCGCCGCGCCCTCGACGGCTCCCGCAAACAGAGCAGGCTGCGCCGGACCCTCGAAGCCCAGCAAGCGATGCTGGACAACACAAGCGCGCCACAAGCCGAGCCGAGAGAACGCGGGAAACGCCGTCACGCCGCGGGCATTCGCGTCCTGCACCTGGTCACCGACGCGCTGCCGGACACCAGCGCCGGCTACACGATCAGGACGCACGCGATCGCCCGCGCCCAGCGCGCCGCCGGCCTCGACGCCCACGTCGTCACCGGCCTCGGCTTCCCGGTGACCAAAGGCGTTCTCGACGGCCGCCGCCAGCTCACCCTTGACGGCGTTCCCTACCACCGCCTGCTGCCGTGGACCATGGACGATCAAGCCATCCGCCACGCGGCGAGGCTCACCGAACGACTCCGGCCGGACGTGCTGCACCCGGCCAGCAACTACCGGAACGCGCAGCTCGCCCTCGCCCTGCGTGCAAAGTTCCAGATCCCGGTCGTGTACGAGGTCCGCGGCTTCTGGGAGGACACGTGGCTGTCCCGCCACCCCGACGACGAAGACCTCAAGAACAGCGAGCTGTACGAGCGGATCCGGGCCGCCGAGACGGCATGCATGAAACAGGCCGACCTGGTGGTCACCCTCGGCGAGGCCATGCGCGATGAGATCGCCTCCCGCGGCGTGCCGCCCGGCAAGATCCGGATCGTGCCCAACGCGGTCGACGAAGCGTTTCTCGAGCCGCTGATCAAGCAACCGCACGACGAGTACCTGGTGGGCACCGTCACCACGCTCACCCCGCACGAAGGCATCGGCACGCTGCTCCAGGCCACAAAGATCCTCCGCGACCAAGGCGTTCCGGCCAGGGCGCTGATCGTGGGCGACGGCCCGGAGCTGCCCGCGCTGCGACGCCAGGCGGAGAGCGGCGGCATACCCGCCACGTTCACCGGCCGCGTTCCGGCGGCGAAAGTCCGCGACTACCACGCGCTCCTCGATGTCTTCGTCGTCCCGCGCACACGGGACAGGGTGTGTCAGCTCGTCACCCCCCTCAAGCCGGTGGAGGCGATGGCGAGCGGTCTGTGCGTGGTGACTAGTGAAGTAAGTGCACTCGCCGAAATCGTCAAACACGAAGTGACGGGCGCGCTAACAATGCCGCAAGATCCGGTGTCGTTGGCCGATTGCCTGGAGCGGCTTTATCACGGTCCGGAGGTGCGGGACAAGCTGGGCGCCGCCGCACGCGACTGGGTGGCCCGCGACCGCACCTGGTCCCGCAACGCCGAACGTTACCGGCAGGCATATCGCGGGCTAACTCTCCCGTAAGTTCCGATGTCACCTGACTGTTTGCGCGAATTGCTGGCTTAGCCTCCTCGGTTATGGGCACTGACGTGCTGGTAATCGGCCTCGGTTATGTCGGGCTTCCGCTCGCCAGGGAGGCGGCCAGGGCCGGGTTTTCCGTGACCGGCTACGACACCCGAATGGAAATCGCCGCCGCGCTGAACGCCGGCCGGTCGCACGTCGATGACCTGAGCGACGAACAGGTCGCCGAAATGGTCAGCCTCGGCTTCCGCGCCACCGCCGACGCGGCGAGCCTTGCCGAGACGCCGCCGGATGTCATCGTGATCTGCGTCCCGACGCCGCTGTCACCGGCGGACGGACCGGACCTGACCGCGGTCCGCGCCGCCGCGCAGACCGCGGGCGCGCTGCTCCGCCCGGGCACGCTGGTCTCCCTCGAGTCGACCACCTATCCCGGCACCACCGACGAGGTGGTCCGCCCGATCCTGGAGAAGGCGTCCGGCCACACCGTCGGCATCGACTTCTCGCTCGCGTTCTCGCCGGAGCGGATCGACCCGGGCAACCCCGACTTCGGCCTGCGCAACACGCCGAAGGTCGTCGGCGGCGTCACCCCCTCCTGCACAGCCGCCGCACTGTCCTTCTACGCACGCATCTGCGACCGGGTCGTCCAGGCCAAGTCCGCCCGCGAGGCGGAGATGGCCAAGCTGCTGGAGAACACGTACCGGCACGTGAACATCGCCCTGGTCAACGAGATGGCCGTGTTCTGCCGCGAGCTGGGCGTGGACCTGTGGGACGCGATCCGCTGCGCGGCGACCAAGCCGTTCGGTTACCAGGCGTTCTACCCCGGCCCCGGCGTCGGCGGGCATTGCATCCCGATCGACCCGAACTACCTGTCCTACAAGGTCCGGACGCTCGGCTACCCGTTCCGGTTCGTCGAGCTGGCGCAGGAGATCAACGGCCGGATGCCCGGCTACGTGACCGAGCGGGCCGCGGAACTGCTGAACCGGCACGCGCAGCCGCTCAACGGGGCCAGGATCCTGCTGCTCGGCGTCACGTACAAGAAGGACATCGCAGACCAGCGCGAGTCCCCGGCCCGCCCGATCGCCCGCAAGCTCAGGGCCCGCGGCGCCGACGTCCGCTACCACGACCCGCTGGTGGCCGAGTGGCTCGTCGACGACACACCGGTCGCCCGCGCCGCCGACCTGGACACCGCGATCGGGGCCGCCGACCTGGTCATCCTGCTCCAGGCGCACAGCGCCTACGACCCCGCGGCGATCGCCGCGCGGGCCCGCCTGCTGCTCGACACCCGGGGCGCGGCCGGCCCGGACGCACATGTCGAAACGCTCTGACCATGCGCGTCGTGGTCTGCACGATCGTCCATCACCCGCAGGACGCACGGATCTACCACCGGCAGATCCGGGCGCTGCTCGACGCCGGTCATGAGGTCATCTACCTGGCTCCCGAATTTTCTACCGAACGACATTTCCCGCTTCTCCAGGTCACGCCCTTGCCTAGGGCGTCTGGGCGGCACCGGCTCGGCGCTCTGCTCGCCGCCCGCAAACAGCTCACCCGGCACGCGGCCAGCGCCGACCTGGTGCTGCTGCACGACCCCGAGCTGCTGTTCGCCCTCCCGGGCGTGCTCTTCCGCAAAAACCAGGGACCCGCCACGGTGTGGGACGTGCACGAGGACACGGCGGCGGCGCTCAGCACGAAGGCGTGGCTGCCCAAGCCGTTGCGCCCGCCGACGGCGCTGGCGGTGCACGCGGCGGAGCGGATCGCCGAGCGCCGGCTGCACCTGATCCTGGCCGAAAAGGGCTACGTGGCGCGGTTCCGCAAGCCGCACCCGGTCGTGCCGAACACCACCTACGTGCCGGACGCCCCGGCCCCTCCCGGCGCCGACCGCCGCGTGGTGTACGTCGGGCACCTGTCCCCTGACCGGGGCGCCGCGGAGATGGCCGAACTTGCCGCCTTGCTCAAGCCGCGCGGCATCACCGTCGAGCTGATCGGGCCCGCCGACGCAAGCGCCCGCGCGATCATCGAGGCGTCCGCGGTGCGCTGGCACGGCTTCGTGCCGAACGACGAGGCGATGCGCCTGACCGACGGGGCCCTGGCGGGCCTTTCCCTGCTGCACGACGAACCGAACTTCAGGCATTCCCTACCCACGAAAGTCGTCGAGTACATGGCGCACGCAGTCCCGGTGGTGACGACGCCGCTGCCGTTCGCCGCCGACCTCGCCGAGCGGCACAAGTGCGGCTACGTCGTCCCGTTCCGCGACCCGCGGGCCGCCGCGGACGCCATCATCGAGCTGGATGGCAACACCGCGCTCCGCGCGGAAATGGGCGCGCGCGGCCACGCCGCCGCCGCGGAATCGCTGGGCTGGCCCGCGGACGCGAGGGCATTCGTCGCTCAGCTGGAGGAATGGGCGTGCGCCTGAACCGGCCGTTCGCGATCGCGCTCGGCGCCGGCGCGCTGCTGCGGCTGGTCGCGATGATCGGCTACCCGGGCGCGCTGTGGTTCGCCGGCGACTCCTACGTGTACGTGGGTGCCGCGCTGCGGCCGCGCCCGGACCTGTCGAAGACGACCGGGTACTCGCTGTTCCTGCGCGCGCTGCTCCCGCTGCACAGCTTCACGCTGGTGGCCGGCGTGCAGCACCTGATGGGCCTCGGCGTCGCGGTGATCGTCTACCTGCTGGCCCGGCGCGCCGGGGTGTCCCAGCGCTGGGCGACCGCCGCCACCCTGCCGGTGCTCCTCGACGGGTTCGAGATCGAAGACGAGCACATGGTGATGGCGGAGGCGCTGTTCACCTTCCTCGTCGTGCTCGCCATGGCGCTGATCCTGTGGAAGGTGCGGGTTCGCTGGCCGGTGGCGCTGCTGGCGGGCCTGCTCGCCGGGTACGCGATCATCGTCCGCAGCGAGGGCCTGCCCGTCCTCGTGCTGTTCCCGCTCGCGATCGCGCTGCGCGATCGCCGGCAATGGCGGCAGTGGGCCGCGGCCGGTGTGATGGCGGTCGGCTGCCTGGCGCCGGTCACCGCGTACGCGGTCTGGTTCCACCAGTGGTCCGGCAGCTACGGCCTGACCCGGTCCGAGGGCTTTTACCTGTGGGGGCGGGTGTCCTCGTTCGCCGATTGCGCGGTCATCAAGCCGCCCGCGGACGAACTGAAGATCTGCCCGACCGGTGTTCCGTCGAAGCGGGAACCGCCGGGAGATTACATCTGGCACGCGGCGCAGGTGCACGATATCGCGGGCGGGCCGGTCAGTCCCGCTAACAACGCCTTGCTGCGTGATTTCGCGATACGGGCCGTCGAAGCTCAGCCGTTTGGATATATCGGTTCTGTCGTTAAGGGTGTTTTCCTTTCCGTGCGGTGGCCGCGGGAGACCTATCCGGACTCGGGGACGGTGAGCTACTACTACTTCCAGCTCAAGCCGCGGAGCATTCCGGCGAACCATTCCTGGATTCCCGGCGGCACCGCGTACGCCGACGCGGTCGCGTACGGGCACGCGCTGCCGAGCCGCGTGGTTCAGCCGTTCGCCGCGCTGATCGCGCTGTACGCCCGGGTGATCTTCACCTACGGCCCCCTGTTCGGCCTTCTCCTGGCCGCCGGTCTCGGGGGACTGGTGCGCCTCCAGCGAATACCCGGGCCGGCGGCGGTCCGCCTCGTCCGGTCGCGCCGCGCCGGCAGCTCCGTTCCCTGGGTCACCGCCGTCACGCTGCTCATCTTCCCCATAGCGATCGCCGACTTCGACTACCGCTACCTTCTCCCCGTCCTCCCGTTCGCCGGCCTAGCCGCCGCCCTGACCTTCGCCCCACCCCGCCCCGCTGTCGTCACACCTGCCACCCTCGCCGCCGACGCCCCAAGCCCCGACGCCCCAAGCCCCG
>DASRFJ010000098.1:0-9779 GCA_035651595.1 Streptosporangiaceae bacterium
CAGCGCAATTGAGACTGAGCATGGCGCGAGCCAGGGCGTCGGGGGTGGGCGTCGGGGGTGGGCGGCGGCGGCAGGTCCGCGCGCGGTGGCGCGGCAAACGCCTGGAGCATGTAGCCGACGAGGCGCTGCCAGGCCGAGGGAGCGGCGGTGTGGGTGGCGGCGATCACGCCGGCGTTGGCCATGAGGAGGATCACCAGGTCCTCCGGCACGAAGTCGGGCCGGAGTTGGCCGGTGCCTTTCGCGCGGTCGACGAGTTCAAGGAACCCCAGGTAGGCGCGGCGGCGCTGGTCTTCCAGGTGAACGGCGGCGGGGAACGTCATGGTGAGGACCTCGGCGAAGCCGCGGTCCTCAGCCTGCATGGCGCAGACCGTGTGGACGTATGTGGTGAAGCCGTGCCATGGGTCGGGGTCGTCGAGGGCCTCGGTGACCGCGGCCACGTAGCCGTTGATCCGGTCGGCGAACACGGCGTTGATCAGGTCTTCGCGGGTGGGAAAGCGGCGGAACAGGGTGGCGATGCCGACGCCGGCATCCCGGGCCACGCTGGCCATTGACACCTCGACGCCGTCGGTGGCGAACGCGGCCTCCCGGGTCACTTACTCGTGTCACCGGTACGCCCGGAGTACATCGACGCGACCAGACGAGTCAAGGCGCGGCTGGCCCGGCTCGGCGCTAGGTGCGGTTCCGGGATGATAGTTACATCGAAGTGACGCGGAGGGACTTGCATGAGCCGATGGGTCCGGGACGAGTTCACCAACCCGGTGATCGCGGGCTGCTATCCGGATCCGAGTGTCTGCCGCGCGGGGACGGACTACTTTCTCGCGTGTTCCAGCTTCGAGTACTTTCCGGGCGTGCCAGTCTTCCGCAGCCGGGATCTGGTGCACTGGGAGCAGGTCGGCAACGCGCTGGAACGGCTCCCGCTGCCGGACGCTACGCCGTCGTCGGCCGGTGTCTACGCGCCGACGCTGCGGTATCACGACGAGCGGTTCTGGCTGATCACGTCCGATGTCTCCGGTGGCGGCACCATCCTGCTGACCGCCACCGATCCGGCCGGGCCCTGGTCCGATCCGCTCCGCGTGCCCGGAGTTCCCGGCATCGATCCCGACCTGGCCTGGGACGACGAGGGCCGCTGCTGGTGCACCTATGCCGGGATCGAGCAGGTCCGCATCGACCCGGAGAACGGGCGGACGCTCGGCGAGCCGCGCCGCCTGTGGTCCGGCACACCCGGCGCCCAGTACCCGGAAGCACCGCACCTGTACCAGATCGGCGGCTACTGGTACCTGCTCATCGCCGAGGGCGGGACCGAACGCGGTCACTGCGTCTCGGTCGCCCGCGGCCCGGCGCCGGACGGGCCGTTCGAGCCGTGCCCGGCCAACCCGATCCTGAGCCACCGCAGCACCAGCCGGCCGATCCAGAACACCGGCCATGCGGACCTGGTCGAGGCACCCGACGGGTCGTGGTGGCTGGTGCTGCTCGGCGTCCGGCCGCGCGGCGGCACACCCGGCTGGCACGTGCTCGGCCGCGAGACCTTCCTGACGCCGGTGACCTGGATCGACGGCTGGCCTTCGGTGGGCGACGTGAGGCCGGTCATGGCCGCTCCCCCGTGGCCCGCTTCTCCGGTCGCCGCGGCGCCGGTCCGCGACGACTTCGGCGAGCCGCGGCTGCACCCGCGGTGGATCTCGCCGCGCTCCCGGCCGGCCGGGTGCTACTCGATGACCGAATGCCCTGGCTGGCTGGTTCTGCGCGCCCGCGACCAGTCCCTCGATGATCCGGCCGTCACCTTCGTCGGCCGCCGTCAGCAGCATCACTCGTGCCGGGTGCGGACGCTGGCCGACCCGGGTGCGGGCCGCGGCGGCCTCGCCGTCCGGCTCGACGAGCGGCACCATTATGGGGTCGAGGCGGGCGACGGCGAGGTGCGGGCGCTGGCCCGGATCGGGCCGTTGCGGCAGACGCTCGGCACCATCGCCGTGCCGCCAGGGCCGGTCGTGCTGCGGATCGACGTGCACGCCGCGCCGCCGGGCCTGGGCGCGCCAAGCCAGGGACCGGACACGGTGCACCTCGGCGTGGAGGATGCCGACGGCGTGTTCATCGTGCTCGCCGAACTCGACGGCCGCTACCTGTCGACCGAGGTCGCCGGCGGTTTCACCGGCCGGGTGATCGGCATGTACGCCGCCGGCGGCACGGTCCAGTTCGACTGGTTCGACTACGTGCCGCTCCCGGCGGCGGGCGTGCGCTAGGGCAGGGCCTCCAAATCCGCCTTGTAGGCCGCGCCGTATGCGGTCGGCGTGCCCGAATAGTCAGTGACGAGGACCGGATTGCAGCCGACGCTCCAGTCGTTCCAGGTCCACGCCAGGAAGCCGGTGTTTTCCGACTTCAGCCAGCTCGTCAGCGGATTGACGTAGGTGCCGGCGCAGTCGTTCTCGCCGAGTTCGCCCGTGATCACCGGGACCTTCGCGATGACCGGCGCGATCTGGCTGGTCCAGCAGGCCTGGGTCGAGCAGCCGTTGAAGTTGTAGGAGTGCCACGACGCCACGACGTTGTGGTCGGGGTCGACCGGTTCGTAGGTCAGCCACTGGGTCAGGTCGTTGGTCCAGGTCAGGCCGCCGGTCATGATGACGTTGCTGGCTCCGGTGGAGCGGACGGCGTTGACCAGGGTCTGCATTCCGGCCACCGGGTAGGAGATGCCGGGCGAGCAGGCCGAACCTCCGTTCAGCAGGCACTGCCAGGCCGCGGTCGTCGACCCGCCCAGCGCCTGGTCCGGGTACGGCTCGTTGAACAGGTCGAAGATGACGGCGTTGTTGCCCTTGAAGGTGCTGGCGACCGATGTCCAGAACGGAACTGACTGCGCCGAGTCGGGCATCGGCTTCTGGCACGTGGCGTTGACGTCGGAGCAGCCGGCTCCGGTGCCGGTGTACATGCCGTCGGTCCAGTGCAGGTCGAGGATGGCCACGATGCCGTTTGCGTTCAGCAGGCCGACGTAGTTCTTGATCGCGTTGATGTAGTTGGCGCCGGCGTCCGCCGCGGGCACGTAGGATTCGGCGTTCCAGCACGCCTCGTTCAGCGGGACGCGCACCGCGTTGACGTGGGTCCAGCTCTTCATCGCGGTGATCGAGGCCTGATCGGTCGGGCCGTTGAAGATGCCGGCGTTCTGCCCGCATGCGAACTCGGTCCCGGACTTGTTCATGCCGTGCAGCACGACCTGGTTACCGCTGCTGTCCACCAGTTTGCTGCCGGACACGTGCAGTTGCGGAGCGGTGCCACCGCCGCCGGTTTCCGCCACGGTGACGGTGGCCGCGGTATAACCGGCCGTACTCGCGCTGAACGCGGCCGTCCCGATACTGCTGGCGTCGGCGGCGATCGTCACGTTCTGCGCGGTGCTCCAGTTGGCCGTGGTGAAGCTCAGCGTGCCGCCTGAGCGGACTGACAGGCCGGTGTCGCCGGACGCCCGGGCTATTGTGACGGTCACGTTGGCCGGTGGCGCCGCGGACAGCGAGACGGCGAAGGTCCCGGTAGAGCCCTGAGCCACCGACAGCGACGACGGGTTGGCCACCACCGATGGCGAGATCGTGGTGCCTCCCGGGGTGCAGGTCACGCTCGCGGGAGCGGCGTCGCTGGTGCTGTACGAGCCCTGGAAGCCGAACGATGTGCTGGCGCCGGTCCCGAGCGCACCGTTGTAGCCGAGGTTGGAAGCGGTCACGGTTTCCTGGCTCTGCGCCAGCGTCGCACTCCAGGAACTCGTCACCTGCTGGTCGCCGGGGAACGTGAACGTCACCGTCCACCCGGTCAGCGCCGTGGTACCGCTGTTGGTGACGGTGACCCCGGCGACGAACCCCGTGGCCCACTGGCTCTGCGTCGCGTAACTCGCCGAGCAGCCCGTCGCCGCGTTGGCCGGGCCGCTCGCCGCCGTCGCCACCCCGAGGCTCGACAGCAGCATCGCCGCCGCCACGACAACACGGCGCCCCATGACGCCTAGGCGAGGGAATCTCATGTCCTGTTCTCCTTAACCGGTTTAGTAAACGCCCACACCTGGCGGACGGTACTCTGCCGGTTAAATCGTGACAAGAGCCGCACCTGCGGGGTCCCCGATAGTTGCGAATCATCGCTCCTGAGCACGGTCTTCACATGAAATCCGCTGTGAAAAGCTCCGCTTGCCCGAGGAGGCAGATGCTGATCGGCGGCCGCCAGATCGACGGCATCGGACTCGGCACGGCACAGTTCGCGTTCCGGGACGGAACCCGCGAAGACTCGGTGGCGACCGTGCACGCCGCGCTGGACGCCGGGGTGCGGCTCATCGACACCGCGCTCGCCTACACTCGGGCCGGCGTCGAGTCCTATGCGGAGCAGGTGCTGGCATACGCCCTGCGCGGCGTCGGCGGCGATCGTCCGCTGGTGGCGACCAAGGGAGGTCACTGGCGCGACGGCGATGACTTCCCTGTCGACGGGCGGCCGGACACCCTCCGCGCGCATTGCGAGATCAGCCTGCGCACCCTCGAGGTGGACCGGATCGATCTCTACCAGCTCCACCGCGTGGACCCTCGGGTGCCACTGCTGGACAGCGTGGGCGCACTGGATCAACTCCGCCGGGAAGGCAAGATCGCGGCCATCGGATTGTCGAACGTGACCATGGCCCACCTGGATGAGGCACTGGCCGTCGCGCCGATCGCCGCGGTGCAGAACCGGCTGTCCTACGCCGACCCCGCTGACCTGCCCATGGCGCTGGCCTGCGCACAGCGCAACGTCGCGTACCTGGCCTACTCGCCGTTCGGCGGGGCGTCGGGAGCGTCGGGGGTGGCGCCCGGTGCGGCGCACGCGGTGGCAGAGCGCCGCGGCGTGTCCGTGCATCGCGTCTTGCTGGCCTGGCTGCGGGCGCAATCACCGAACATCGTGCCGCTCGCCGGGGCCAGCAAGCCCGCGTCCATCCGCGACTCCGCGGCCCCGCTGGACCTCACCGCCCGGGACGTCGAGGAGATGCGGCAGTGCACATTAACTGTTCGCCCGCGCACAGACACGCTCTAGTGGGCTCAATTGCGTAATTGACACGTTGGCGAGTGGCCTGGCTGGTAGCTGCCTAACGGACATGTTCATACATTTTTCATAGCCGCGGCTGGTCCGCCGGCGCTATGTTAGTTACATCCCATCTGCTGACACGTGTAAGTAAACGGCACGTCCGGCCCCGCGGCCAGGAGGACAGATGAAGCGCTCCGCAATGCGCAGAACACGCCTAGGTCTGACTCTGCTCGCGGTGTCAGCGCTGCTCGCGACGGCCAGCGCAGGCAGCGCCGACGCCCGTCCCGCGGCCAGCCAGCCCGCGGCCGGCCCAGCTGCCGGCTCAAAGGCCGGCCCCACGGCCAGCGCAGCCGCCGGCCCCACGGCCAGCGCAGCGCCCGGCCAGCCGACCGCCGGGTGGGACACCGGCACGCTGACGGCCGCGGACCTGCACGCGCTCATCGCGCAGATGACGCTCGGCGAAGAGGCCGGCATGGTCCACGGCGAAGGCGACCCGCCGAGCAGCGCGGCCGCGAACGCGAACTGCGCGACGTCGGCGGTCGGCTGCGTCGGGGAAGCGGGCTGGATTCCCGGCGTGGCCCGCCTCGGAATTCCGCCGGTGCGGATGACGGACGGCCCGGCTGGCGTCCGGCTGCGCCACGTCGAGACGGCGATGCCCGCTCCGGTCGGCCTGGCGGCGACCTTTGACCCGGGCGCGGCGAGCCGTTACGGGCGCACGGTCGGCCTGGCGGGCCGCGCGACCGACCAGGACGTCTGGCTCGGCCCGATGATCAACGAGGTGAACTACCCGACCGCTGGCCGGAACTTCGAAACGCTCGGCGAGGACCCCTACCTGGCCAGTCAGCTGGTCGCGCAAGAGGTTCGCGGGGTACAGAGCACCGGGATGATCGCCGAGCTGAAGCACTTCATCGAGAACGACTTCGAGAACGGCCGGACATCCACGAGCGTCACCATCGACGACCAGACCCTGCACGAGACCGAACTACAGGCCTTCGCCGCCGGGATCGCGGCGGGCGCCGGTTCAGTAATGTGCTCCTACAACCGTGTCAACAACATCTACGGCTGCGGCGACGAGACGACGCTGCAGAACATCCTGCGCCAGCAGCTCGCCTTCACCGGGTTCGTGCAGTCGGACTGGGGCGCGGTGCACCAGACCACCGACCTGATCTACGGCACCGACATCGAGCAGCCGGGCAATGCCGCCGGAACCTCCGAGTTCGGGGCCGCGCTGACCGCCGCGCTCACCAACGGCACGCCGGCGGTCGCGGCCACGGCCGACTTCCCCGCTTTCCCGGCGATCAGCGCGAGCCAGTGGAAGAGCGCTCTCGACCAGGCCGTGTTCTACATCCTCAGCACGATGAACAAGGCTGGCTTGCTCGAGGGCACGCGGTACGGTTCACATTTCACCGGGACACCCGCTCCTTACGTGCCGCCGCGGCCGGATCTGGCCAGCCTCCAGCCGGCCGAGTTCGCGACCGCCCGCTCGATCGCCGAAGAAAGCGCGACGCTGCTCAAGAACGACAGCGGTGCGCTTCCGCTCTCCCCGCGCGGGCTCGTGGTGATGGGCCCGACCGCGGTCGCTCCCTACATCGGCGGCGGCGGCAGCGCGCACGTGACCCCGTACGACCCGGCGCAGGGCCCGTTCGACGCCCTGTCCGCGGCCCTCGGCCGCCACACGGAGCTGTCCTATGTGCCTGGCTACGACCTCGACGGCCAGGTCATCCCTTCGTCCGCGTTGTCCGCGCCCGATCCGGCGGCGAACTACCCGAACTGGACCCTGACACCCGTCGATGCCGCGTTCGCTGGCAAGCCCGGCCTGCTGCGCCAGCAGATCACGACCGACCCTGTCGCGAGCGGGGCGCAGCCGGTCCTGTTCACCGGCTCCGGCGCCGCGCCCGACCAGCTCGACCCGACGATCGACTACACCGGCACGAAGACCCTGCCGGCGGGCACCGCGTGGCGGTGGAGCGGGCTGCTGACCGCGCCGGCCAACCCAGGCGGCACCGGCTGGCAGCTCAAGGTATTCGTGAAGAACCAGGCGAGCGCCCAGCTGTTCATCGACGGTCTCGCCGTCGGCGGCAGCGGCAACGCGCAGGACGTCAGCATCGGCGCCTACCCGGCCGCGCCGTCGACCTCCTACGCCGCGCTGACCGAGAGCGCCCGCTCACACGACCCGGCGAACGAAACCCTCCAGCAGGCCACGTTCGCGGTCACGCTCAATGCCGGTCAGCAGATCCACCTCGACCTCCGGCTGCTCAGCGGCGCGACCGCACCGGCCCAGATCCAGCTGCGCTGGGTGCCGCCCGACGACCAGGCCCAGTCGATCGCCCAAGCGGTCGCGGCGGCCAAGACGGCCCGCACGGCGGTCATCTTCGCCTACGACGAGGGCAGCGAAGGACGCGACCGGGGCATCTCTGACCAGGCCGCCGGCCTGCTGCTGCCCGGCTACCAGGACGACCTCATCGCGGCCGTGGCCGCGGCCAACCCGAACACGGTGGTCGTCCTGAACACCGGCGACCCCGTGCTGATGCCGTGGGCGTCTGCCGTCCGCTCGATCCTGGAAATGTGGTACCCCGGTCAGCAAGGCGGACCGGCGACCGCGGCTGTACTGCTCGGCGACGCCGATCCCGGCGGAAAGCTGCCGGTCACCTTCCCCGCCGATGCCAGCCACTTCCCCAGCTTCGACCCGAACTGCACCGACACCTCCGTCACCGGGAATTGCCCCATGTACCCGGGCGTGGCGGGTCCGAGTCCGTTCCTGGCCGGCGCCACGACCAGCTTCCGCACCATTACCGGGATGGCGGTCAACGGCATATTCGAGGGCTACCGCTGGTACGACGAACACAACGTGACGCCGCTCTACCCGTTCGGATACGGCCTGTCCTACACCCGGTTCGCGTATTCGCGGCTGCACGTGGCGGGATCGCGCGACGGCGGGATCGACGTGAGTTTCCGCGTCACCAACACCGGCCGCCGCGCGGGCTCGGACGTCCCGCAGGTGTACGCCGGTCCGTCACCCGACCTGCCCGCCGGCATCCAGCAGGCGGTGCGCAGGCTCGTGCAGTTCAAGCGCGTCGACCTGGCCGCCGGCCAGTCCGCCTGGCTGACCCTGCACGTGACCGCGCACGACCTGTCGTCCTGGTCGACCGCGCGGCAGGCCTGGGTGACCGGGACCGGCCCGCGGGTCATCTACGTCGGGCCTTCTTCGCGCGATCTGCCGTTGCAGGCGACGTTCAGGTTGTCTGGCGGTGAATGACGGCCAGAACGTCATCGGCTGGACGGGCCGGTCGCGCCGTACCGTTCAGCAAGGCGGACACCAGGTCGGCGAGGTGGTCACCGAACGCCGCCATGCCGGTCGCGACGGTGGTCAGCGGCGGCGCGCTGAGCCGGGCCGCGGGAATGTCGTCGACGCCGATGACGGCCAGGTCGGCGGGCGCGGTCAGCTGCCGCTCGCGCAGGCCGGCCAGCACCGCGAGCGCCACCTCGTCGTTGTACCCGCAGATGGCCGTGACTGGAGGTTCGCCGGCCAGCCAGCGCTGCACGGCGCGGGCGGCCGCCGCCGGGTCCAATGGGACCGTCAGCGCCACCGGTGCGGGCAGCCCTAGCTGCGCGCACGCGCGGGTGACGCCGTCCAGGCGCGGCGCGGTGAACGCGCGCAGCCGGTCGTCGTCCGGGAGCGCGAAGCCCAGCCGCTGGTGGCCGGACTCCGCCAGATGGTGCACCTGAAGCTCGCCGATGCGGCGCTGGAACGAGCCGAACGTCTTGCCGCCGCGGGGCAGGAACACCGGCGCCACGACCAGCATCCCGGCCTTTTTCGCCGCGGCCTCCTCGGCGGGGCTGAGCGCCTGGTGGTTGATCAGCGCGGCCGGCGCGATCGCCTTCCACAGTTCACTGAGCGGCCGGGCCGCCTGCGGATGGGCGTGTACCGCGAGGGTCAGCCCGGCTCCGGCCAGGCGCGTGGAGAGGTGCTCGATGAGGCTGGCGATGGCGGTACCGATCGGCCACTCCGGGATGAGGAACAAGACCACGTCGGACCGGCCAGAACGCAGCGCCCTGGCCGGCGCATAGGGCGCGTACCCGAGCCGCTCCGCGGCTTCGAGGACTCGCCGCCTGGTCTGTTCGGAGATCACCTGGTTCGGCGCGCCGTTCAGCACGTAGCTCACCGTCGCGCGGGATACGCCGCTTTCCCTCGCCACGTCCACGCTGGTGAGCCGCCGCCCCTGAACCGCCACCGCTGCCCCCTCCAGGTTCCACGGCGCGCCATGGCGCGTGACCAAACTGTTATCACAGGCCCGTTTCCAGTATAGGGCGGGCTGGTCTACATTCTTGGGCGCTTACACGTGTCAGTAGTAGTGCCATCGGCTGCTCCGGGCACGGCCGGTTCCGGCTGACGCTGGCGGGCCGGACCGTGTTCGACACGAGGCTGCGGGTGCCGGACGGCATCGACCCGACGGCGGCGTATGTCCGCCCGCCGCAGCGGTTCACCGACGTCCACTTCGCCGCCGGGCAGTCCGTCGACGTGCTCGTCGAGCACCATCCAGAGGACCCCGGCACCTCCTTCACGCTGGGCGCAGCCTGCGGCTGGAGTGCAGTATGTGGCTGCCGGTATACGAGAGCGTCGCCACGCCCGTCATCAACGTGGACGATTTGCCCTGACCCGAAAATAAGACGTAGCGGGGGCATGCGGCAGCACCCGGCGGAGCTTGCGGAGCCGGGTTCGGGGGCGGGCGGGTCAGCTCGGTGTGGTCTCCGGGCAGCTGGTCAGGTCCGGGACC
>DASRFJ010000099.1:0-69085 GCA_035651595.1 Streptosporangiaceae bacterium
AACCCCCGCCCTCGTCGCCCGCCCCGCACCCCATATCCGGATATTTAGCGTTACTTCGGGCGGGGCGTCAGGTGCCCCAGATTATTGCGGACACATACCCCCCCGATCTGGGGGGGTAAGTGTCCGCAATCATTCGGAATCGCCTCCCGGGGGCGGCGCGAGCCGCGAACGAGCAAGGCGATGCCCGGCAAACCGGATATATCCGGTTGCCCGCGCCCGCGGGCCCACGACGACGACATCCGTGCCCCTGAACTTCCATATAGTCGAGCTTCCGGGTAGCGCATGGTCCCTGCCGTGGCGAAGAGTTTCACTGACCGTGGCCGGACGATACGCGTGGGGTCTGACATTTCCGCTGACGGAATCCGGTTGCCGCAGGTCAACCGCCTGAGGACAGCAAAATGTCACTGGGCTGACGCACTATGTCCTCGAGGTGACGGACTACGGAGGGGGACAGGAATGGACGAGCACCTGCAGCGCCTGCTGCTCGCCGGCGCGCTGGGTCTGACGATCGCCCGCAAGGCCGCGGCGATCCTCAACGGTGAACACGCCGAATCTCCGGGAGATCCGCAGGTGCTGCGCGCGATCCTGGACGCGACGAACGAGAGCCTCGGGCACTTCGACGACCGCCCGCCCGCCGATCGCTGGTGTGACGCGACGCTGCGGCTGCTCGACCTCGCGGCCTTCGCCGCGAGCCTCGGCTAAGACCGGCGAGCCTCGGCTAAGACCGGCGAGCCTCGGCCAGACCGCGGGGCTCGGCTACGACCGCGAGCCTCGGCCAGACTGCGGGGCTCGGCTACGACCGCGAGCCTCGGGCAGACCGCGAGCTTCGGCTAGGACCGCGAGCATCGGCTAGCCGCGGGGACCGCGGACGCCGAGCGCTATGCCGCACTGGCGGGCGCGGGGTCGCGGCGCCCGGCCCGCCGGATCGGGCCGGTGGCGCTCGCGGCGAGCGCGACGACGCCCATGGCGGCGGCGACCAGACCGATCGCGGCCGACGGTGACATGTCCTCCAGCAGGAACCCGGCGAGCAGCGAGCCGAGCGGGATCGTGCCCCAGGCGATCTGCAGCGCGACGCTGCTGATCCGGCCGAGCATCTCGTTGGGCGTGATCCGCATCCGGTAGGTCTGCGAGGACACGTTCCACGCGGGTCCGACGAAGCCCATCACGACCACCACCGGGCACAGCCACAGCGGCACCCGGATCGCGGCCATCACGCCGAACAGGATCGCCCACACCCACATGCACCCGGTGATCGTCAGCCCGGCGGGCAGCCTGCGCTGGACCCACGGCGCGACGAACGCCCCGGCAAGCCCGCCGGCGCCGTAGCACGCCACGATGAACCCTGTCTCGGCCGCGGACGCTCCGTCGTGCCGGGCGAGCACGATCAGGCCCAGGGTCAGCACTTGCAGCAGCACGTTTACCGCACCGGCGAAGAACGCGCTGTACCGGAGGAACGGCTCGCGCCAGGTCCAGGCCAGCCCTTCCCGCAGGTCGCGTACCAGCGCGCCGCGCCCGGCCCGCGACGAGTCCCGCGACAAGTCCTGCGACCCGTCATGCGAACGCTCTTGCATCGGCGACTTGATGAACGGCAGCGTGGCCAGCGACGCCACATACGTGAACGCGTCCGCGGCGAACGGCGCCGCCTGGGCGAGGCCGAACAGCGATCCGCCCACTGCCGGTCCGGCGAGCACGGCGCCGAAGTTGCGCGCTTCGTTCTGGCTCACCGCCGCCGACCGCTGCGAGACGTGCACGATCATCGGCAGCGCCGCGCGCTGGGCCAGGCTGAAGAACACGCTGGCGCTGCCCTCCACGAAGCCGGCCACCAGCACGTGGTCGTAGCCGATGTGCGCCACCAAGCCCGCCAGCGCGATGCTCCCGACCGCCGCCAGCCGGATCGCGTCGCACGCGATCATCATCCGCTTGCGGTCGAACCGGTCCGCGAGCGCGCCGGCGGGTAGCGGAAACAGCAGGTACCCGAGCATGGTGGCGAATCCGGCGAGGCCGGCCTTGGCGGGCGACCCGGTCAACGCGAGCACCAGCAGCGGATAGGCGATCTTGGAGATCTGCGATCCCATCACGGAGACCGCCTGGCCACCCCACAGGAGCTGGAAGTCTCTATTGCGCCGCAGGGGCACCGGGCGCAGGGGCACCGGCTCAATCGCCTCAGCACTCACGAAGAAGCAACGTGACAGCTTATCCGGATATGCCAGATCACAGACAGCCAGCGGTCCCTAACGCTTTTACCTCTTGAAATCCGCCCAAACCCAACTAGAACAAGTATTAGGGGTTGTCTGACACCGCGGGGGAGCCGGAGGGGAGCGCGGAGGGGAACCGATGTCACGGTATAGGCGGGCCGCCTGGCAGGTCGTCGCCATAGCGGCGTTCGCGGGCACCGCCGCTCTCGCCATCGTGCTCACGCGTCCGCCGCCGGAGTCAGTGGCCGGAGCCGCCGCGTGCCGGTCCGCCGGCCTGGCCGCCTGGCTCGGAATAGGGGCGGAAGGCACCGCCGCGAGTCCCGAGGCGGTGCCGCGGGTGGGCGCGACGAGTTCGTCGAAGACGAACGTCTTCTACACGCTGGAGTTCACCAACGTCTCCGGGCAGACCTGCAGCCTGTACGGCTATCCGCAGGTTCTCGCGTTCGCCGGCGGGCATCAGATCGGCAGCCCGGCGATGACCGACACCTCGGTACGGCCGAGTACGGTCACACTCGCACCCGACGCCACCGCGCACGCCATCTTGCGCTACACCGTCACCGCCAGCTTCCAGGCACGAGTGTGCCGCCAGGTCACGGTCCCTGAGTTGCGGGTCTACCCGCCGCAGAGCAAGCAGGCGGTCGTGGTGCCGCTGAGCTTCCCGGCGTGTTCCCGGATGGGCGTGGAATTTCTCAGCGTCGATCCGGTCCAGCCGCGGGAGGGTATTCCCGGATTCCCGCGCTATCCCGCTGCCCGCACCGAGTCGGCCACCGCACACTGAGCCGCACACTGAGCCGCGCACCGAGCCGCACACCGAGCGGACCAGCCGCACACGGGGCCGGGCTACTTGCCGTACCTTTTGGACATGCAGGTAGCTAACGGGCCGGATTGGACGCGGCCCTCGATCCGGCTGTGGCGGATGCGGCAGGCCGAAGTCACGGCGGCCGGACTGATCGCGGCGCTCGCGGCGGGAATCCTGGCCGGCCTCGCGGCGGGCCCCGGGCTTGGCACCGGGCTCGCGGTGGCCGCGCTCGTGGTCGCCGCCGTCGCCGCTGTGTTCCTGCGCAACAGGTACCGGTCCTGGGCCTACCGCGAGCGGGCGGACGATCTCCTGGTGTCGCGCGGCGTGCTGATCCGCCGCGTTTCCGTCGTGCCCTATGGCCGGATGCAGTTCGTCGAGGTCACGGCCGGGCCGGTAGAGCGCTGGTTCCGGCTGGCCACCGTGCAGCTGCACACCGCGGCCGCCGCCAGCGACGCCCGGATACCCGGGCTGGAGCGGGACGAGGCGGCCAGGCTGCGGGACCGCCTCGCCACGCTCGGCGAAGCGAAGGCCGCCGGCCTGTGACGAGCCAGCAACCACAAGCAGAATGGCACCGCCTGCACCCCCTGTCGCCGCTCGTCCAGGCGGGTCGCCTGGTCGCCGGCCTGCTGAGTATCTTCGCGGTCACGATCGCCCAGAATCCGCACGGCGGGAACCGGGCGCGCCTGCCCGAACTGATCGTGGCCGCCGTGCTCGCCGTGGCAGGCGTCATAAAGTGGCTGGTCACCCGCTGGCGGCTGGACGGCACCACGCTGCGGATCGAGACCGGCCTGCTGCGCCGCGACTCCAAGCAGCTTCCGGTCACCCGGATCCAGGCGGTCGACGTGGTCCGTCCGTTCCTGGCCAGGATGCTCGGCCTGGCCGAGCTGCGGATCAGGCTGGCGAGCTCGAGCGACCGGGCGGACGGCCGGCTCGCGTACCTCACCGAACAGCAGGCCGCCACCGTCCGCGCGATGCTGCTGGCCGCACATCACGGCCTGGATCCCGCGACGCCCGAGCCGGGGGAGCGGCCGGTCTCCCGGCTGCCGACCGGACGCCTGGTCGCCGCCTCGCTGCTGTGGGGCGGGTCCGGCCTGCTCGCGCTCGGCGCCGCCGTGGCGGTGGCCGACAGCCAAGCCCCGCACTTGGTGCTCGGCCTGGTCGGCACGCTGGGCGTCTACGCGTTCGGCCTGGCCGGGGCGACGTGGCGGCGCATCTCGTCGGCCTTCGGCTTCACCGTCGCGGTCTCCCCGGATGGCATCCGGATCCGCCGGGGGCTGCTCGGCACGGTCGCGGAGACCGTGCCGGTCAGGCGCATCCAGGCGGTCAGTATGAGTCAGCCACTACTGTGGCGGCCGTTCGGCTGGTGTCGCCTTCAGGTCGACGTGGCCGGGCACGCGGGCCACGAGGAGGGCGGCCACAGCCTGAAGAAGGACCTGCTGCCGGTAGGCAGCAGGGCCGAGGCCGTGTACCTGGCCCAGCTCGCACTCGGTCACCAGGCGCCCGCCACCACCAGGCCGCCGCCCAGAGCGAGGATCAAGGCGCCGCTCAGCTATCACTTCCTCGCCGCGGGCCACGACGACCAGATGGCGGTCGCCGTCACCGGCCGGCTCACCAAGACGACGGTGTGGATCAGGCTGGAAAAGCTGCAGAGCGTGCGCTACGTCCAGGGGCCGGTGCAGCGCCGGCTCGGCCTCGCCTCGGTGCACGGTGACGCGGCCGGCCGGCACACTCACGTCGTCTTCCGCGACCGCGATGCCGCCGAAGCCGCTGACCTGCTCGGCCGTCTTCCATCGCTGAGCCGCGAAGCGAGAACCGACCGCGACGCGACGTTTCCGCCTTAACCCGCTACGGGGAGAATGGGGGACATGGACCTGCCCGAAGATCGTTATCTTGACCGTGAGGAGAGCTGGCTGAAGTTCAACCAGCGTGTCCTGGAACTGGCCGAGGACGAATCCGTCCCGCTGCTCGAACGGGTGCGGTTCCTCGCGATCTTCGCGAGCAACCTGGACGAATTTTTCATGGTCCGGGTGTCCGGCCTGATGCGCCGGATGGCGGCGGGTTTCCCGGTCGAGGGCAAGGGCGTGCGGCTGCCCGGCCAGGTGCTGGAGAACACGCTGGAGCAAGCCGGCGAGCAGACCGTCCGGCACGCCCGGGCGTTCGCCGAGCGGATCAACGGCGAACTGGCCAGTCACGGCATCGAGATCCTGCGCTGGAAGGAGCTGGCCGACGCCGAGCGGGCCGGCCTCGCCGACCTGTTCCGCCGGCGCATCTACCCGGTGCTCACCCCGCTGGTCGTGGACCCGGCGCACCCCTTCCCGTTCATCTCCGGGCTCAGCCTCAACCTCGGCGTGATGATCGCCGACCCGCGCACCGATCAGACGATCTTCGCCCGGGTCAAGGTGCCACCGCTGCTGCCGCGGTTCCTCGCCGTGTCGCAGTACCGGTTCGTGCCGATCGAGGACGTGATCGCGGCGCACCTGTCCGACCTCTTCGTGGGGCTGGAGGTGCTGGAGCACCACGTGTTCCGGGTGACGCGGATCCGGGACCTGGAGGTCGACGAGGACATCACCGAAAACCTGCTGCACGCCATGGAGCGCGAGCTGGTCAAGCGCCGGTTCGAGCCGGCCGTGCGGCTGGAGGTGGAGGAGTCGATCTCCGCGGACGTGCTTGACCGGCTGGTCACCGAGCTGGACGTGGACGCCCGCGCCGTGTACCGGGTGCCCGGCCCCCTGGACCTGGCCGGCCTGGGCGCGATCGCGGACCTGAAGCTCGGCGAGCTGCGCTACCCGGCGTTCGTCCCGTCCACCCGCGCCGTGCCGCGCGAGTCGAGCATCTTCACCGCGATCGCCGAACGCGACATCCTCGTGCAGCACCCCTACGACTCGTTCTCGGCGAGCGTCGAGCGGCTGATCGAGGAGGCGGCAGAGGATCCGCGGGTGCTCGCGATCAAGCAGACCCTGTACCGGACCAGTGGCCAGTCGCCGATCGTGGACGCGCTGATCGACGCCGCCGAGGCGGGCAAGCAGGTCGTGGTCGTGGTCGAAATCAAGGCGCGCTTCGATGAGCGCGCTAACATCGCGTGGGCGCGCAAGCTGGAGCAGTCCGGCTGCCACGTCGTCTACGGCTTCGTCGGCCTGAAGACGCACTGCAAGATGGCGCTGATCGTCCGGGAGGAGGCCGACGGCTCGCTGAGACGCTACTGCCACCTCGGCACCGGCAACTACCACCCGACCACCGCCCGGCTGTACGAGGACTTCGGGCTGCTCACCGCCGATCCCGCCGTGGGCGAGGACGTGACCGCCCTGTTCAACCACCTGACCGGGTACAGCCGCACCCGGTCCTACGAGCGGCTGCTGGTCGCGCCCGAGGCGCTGCGCAACGGCATCGTGAGCCGGATCGATGCCCAGGCGGCGCTCGGCCCCGCCGGCCGTATCCAGTTCAAGTCGAACGCGCTGGTCGACGAAGTGGTGGTCGACGCGCTGTACCGGGCGTCGCAGGCTGGCGTGCCCGTCGACCTGTGGATCCGCGGCATCTGCGGCCTGCGACCCGGCGTTCCCGGCCTGTCGGACAACATCCGGGTGCGCAGCGTGCTCGGCCGCTTCCTCGAGCACTCGCGCGTCTACGCGTTCGGCTCGGATGAGGACGGCGAGGTCTGGATCGGCAGCGCCGACATGATGCACCGCAACCTGGACCGCAGGGTGGAGTTGCTGGTCCGGGTCGGCGAGCCCGCCCACGTGCGGCGGCTGCGCGGGCTGATCGACCTCGGCATGGACGACGGCACATCCTCGTGGTGGCTGTGCGGCGACGGCGAGTGGGTCCGGCACGGCCGGGACGAGAACTGGAACCCGCTGCGTGATGTGCAGGAGACCCTGGTGAAGGATGAGTGACCTGATCCGCGCGGCCGGCGCGGTTCTCTGGCGGCCGGGGCCCCGCGGCCCCGAGATCCTGCTGATCCACCGGGACCGGTACGACGACTGGTCGCTGCCGAAGGGCAAGCGTGAGCGCGGCGAGCACCTGCTGCTGACCGCGGTGCGTGAGGTCGAGGAGGAGACGAGCCTGCGCACCGTGCTCGGGCCGCGGCTGCGCAGCGTGTTCTACCACTACCGCGGCCTGCCGAAGCGGGTGGACTACTGGGCCGCGAGCGCCGATGGCGAGGCCAAGCCGAGCCACGAGGTGGACGCGATCGACTGGGTGCCGCTGGCGGACGCGAAGGACCGGCTGAGCTACGCGCACGATCTCGACGTGGTGTCCGACCTGGTCCCGGAGCGGACGGCGCCGCTGATCGTGCTGCGGCACGCCGCGGCGGTGCCGAAGGGCGGCGACGACCTCCGCCGTCCGCTGGACGAGAAGGGAGAGCGCGACGCGGCCGCGCTAACCGGCCTGCTCACCGCGTTCGCGCCGCACGCGCGGGTACTCAGCTCGCCCGCGCGCCGGTGCGTGGACACTGTCCGTTACTACGCCGCCGCGGCTGGCACGACAATAGAAGAAAACCCTGATCTCATAACGACAGACATTGCCTCGCCAGAGCCGCTGATCCGGTCCCTGGTGGCGGCGGGCCAGCCGGCGATCGTCTGCGTGCACCGGGAGAACCTGCCGGTGGTTCTCGCCGCCGCGTGCAGCGCACTCGGCGCGGTCCCGCCGGAGGTTCCCGCCCTGCCGAAGGGCGGGTTCTGGGTCATCCACGCGGCCGCCGGACGGCAGATCGCGATCGAACGGCACACGCTGACATTAACGCGCCGTCCGGGACCGGCCGTGAACGCTATCAATCGCGAACACGTTATACCGGTATGCAGGACTTCGGCGAGGTTCGCCTGTATCGCCGCGGCGCGGCATTAACGCTGGTCAGAGACCTCCTGACCCGCGGTGAACACGACGGCCTGCCGCACAGCAGGCCGACTCCGGTCGTCGTTTTCACCGGCCCGGGCAAGACCGCGCTGCTGCGGGAGCTGGACCGGCTGGTGCGGCCGCACGCGCCGTGTGCGCGCATCGACTGCGAGGACTTCTCCGGCGGCGCACGCCACCTGCTCGCCATGCTCGCCTTCGAGCTGAACCGCTACAGCGGCAGGTACGGTGAGCTGCCGTTTCCCCGGCTCGTCACGGGGCTGATCGCGATCGGCACCGACCTCGGCACCGTGGCGACGGACGCCGATCGCGACAAGGCCAGGGACCGGGTGCGGCAGGCGCTCGAGGAACGGCAGCACACCGCCGCGCCGCTCCAGGAGACGATCAGCGACGTCATCGGAGCCGGTTTCGACGCGCTCGGCGGCAGTTCCCCGGCGGTCACCAAGGCGGCGGTGGACCTGCTGCGGCGGGTCGGTCCGCGGCTGGTGCTCGGCTCGCTGGCCAGGACCAGGGCCGGGCGCAAGCTGATCCTCGGCACCGGCCAGGACTGGTACGGACACCAGGATCTCCGGCTCAAGTACCGCTCGCTGGACGTACTCGTCGACCTCAACCAGCTGGCGCGGCGAGCCAGGCGGGACGCGGAGGACCGGCGCGCGGCGGCGAGCCTGCTGTGGGCGGCGTTCCTCGCCGACCTGGACAGCGCCTTCGCCCACCGCTCGGCGATGAACTGGACGTTCAACTGCCTGGTACTGCTCGACAACGCGGACGCCCCGGCCGGCCAGGAATTCCTGGGCGAGCTGGTCGCCGCCCGCAAGAAGCGCGCGGACGAGCCGCCGCCGGCCGCGATCGCCGCCCCGGGACTGGCGAGCGTCGCGGATCCCCTCACGGTCATCGCCGCCAGTCGCGGCGTGCTCGCCGGCAAGCAGGTGCCGCGTGGCGCGGCGATCACCCCGCTCTCCGCCGCCAGCGCTGCGGACGGCGTGCGTCGCTGGTGGTACCCGGTGCGGCTGCCGGACCTGGCGGTCAGCGACGTGAGCTCGATGGTCAGCATGCTGGAGCTGACCGCGGGCACCCGGCGCAGCGGGCTCACCGCCGCGGTCTATCGCTTCACCGGCGGGCACCCGATGGCGGTGTGCGCGCTCACCGACGCCATCACGGCCACGATGGTGACCAGCCTCCCCGACCTGCTGGACGGTCCCGCCCCCCGGTCCGAGCACGGCACGTCCGAGCACGGCAGGCCGCGATCGCTGGCTGATCACCTGCTGAGCGAGCTGCTGCACGAGCTGCCCGCCGAGGCCGTCGAGGACCTGGTGACGTGTGCCGCCGCCAGGGACAAGGTGGCGGCGCTGCTGCTGGACGCGGAGAGCGAGCTGCTCAGCCAGCGGCGCAGCGACGATCCGGACTTTTTCGGCGCCACCATGTGGGCGGATATCCCGGCCCCCGAGCAGTCCGCCGCGGGGAACCCGGTGCTGCATCCCGTCCTCCGCCGTCTGCAGCTGCGCCGCCTGGCCGCCCGCCCGGACGGCCATCCGGCGAGCTGGGCCGCCGTGCACGGCTGGCTGCGAGACCGGACGCTCGCGGCCGGTGACGAGGTCGGTGCCTTGTATCACGGGCTCGCGCTCGGCGACGTCGAGCTGGTCAGCCGCCATCTCGCCCAAGCGCTGCGGGACCGTGACGCGACAGCCTGGCTGGACCTGCTGGAAGCCGTCACCGTCGCGCCGAACGCCCTGCCGCCGGGCGCGCTGACCGTCGGCCGGGCGGAGGCACTGGCGTCATCGGCCAAGCCGCACGGCGCGCCGCTCGCGCCGGTGGCCCGGCTGGTCGCCGCCAGGTGGCTCAGCACCGACCCGCTGAGCGATCCGCATGTCCGCGGGCTGCGCCGCGAGATACACGCCAGCCTGCACGACATCGCGCCGTCCGCGGACAGCGGCATCGGGACGATCCGCGATTACGCGGAGTCGGTCTACGGCGAGGATCCGGATCCGGGTGTACAGCCGCCGCCGGAACCGCCGCCGGTCTCGTTCACCCCGCCGAAGTCGGGCCGCGGGCGGCGGCGTGCCCTCCGCGTCCGTGCGCTCGCCACGGCGGTCGCGCTGCTCGCCGCGGCCGGCGCCGGGCTGGGCATATACGTCGTGACAAGCGGCGGTGGTACTAGCGTGCCGCGCTGCGCGCCGGCCCAGGGCGCATTCCAGGTGGTCGAGGACGGCGGTGAATGCGTCGGCGTCACCGACGGCTCGTTCCTGTTCGACCAGGGCGGACCCGCCGATGCGGCCGATCAGCGGAACATCAAGGACGCCGAGCAGCGGATCCTCGCGGAGAACAACGCGGTGCTCGCGACGAAGCAGCCATATGTGACCGTGGCCCTGCTGGCCGTGCTGACCGTCGCGGCGCCCGGGTCGACCTCGCCCAGCGACGTGACGTTGTCCCGTATCGCCGACGAACTGCGCGGAGCGTACCTCGCCCAGCACTACGCCAACACGAAGGGCGGCCTGACCCCGCAGATCCGGCTGCTGCTCGCCAGCGAGGGCAGCCTCGAGCAGGGCTGGCAGGCCGACTGGGACCAGCTCCGCTCGCTCCCCGCGGCCGGCTCCGGCGAACTGATCGCGGTGGCCGGGATGGGCATCAGCGTGCAGCGGACCATCGACGCCGCGAACGCGATCGGCAAGGCGGGCATCTCCATGTACGGCGCGGTCACCACGGCGGACAACATCAACGCCGCGGTGAATCCGTACCTCGACCAGGTGGTGCCCAGCGTCGCGGACGAGGTCGGCGCCCTGGCCAGGTTCCTGCCGCGGCCGTCGAAGGCCGCCCTGGTGTATGACCAGAAGGCCACCGACCTGTACACGAGCTCGCTGCGCCAGGACTTTTACCGGACGTTCCGGTCCAGCATGACCGTGGGCCAGATCCCGTACGTGTCCAGCAAGCTGGGCGATCCGCTGTTCCGGAAGATCGCCGAGGACCTGTGCGCGACGAACCCGTCACCGATGATCTTCTATGCCGGGCGCAACTCCGTGCTGGGACCGTTCATCAGCCAGCTCGAGCAGGAAGGCGACTGCAACGGCAAACAGCTGGAGATCGTGACCGGCGGGGATGCCGACGGGCTGGCGCCGCAGTACGAGACCGGCTATGGCGGGGGCGCGCAGGTCACGGTGCTCTACGCCGACATCGAGCTGCCCGGCCCGGGCAGTCTCAGCGGCGAGTTCCGCAAGGACTTCGAGAACTGGCTCGGCAGGGGCGACGACGCCGCCATGACCGATCCGTGGCTGCTGGCCTACTACAACGCGATGACCGCCGCGGCGAACGCCATCGGCGACGAGGAGGGCTCGGTGGGGTCCAACGTGTCGCAGCTCACCGCCCAGAGCGTGTCGCTGTGGGTCCACCAGCTCAACGTCAGCGCCGCCGTGGCCGGCGCCGAAGGCCCGCTCCAGATCAGTCCCGGCGGAACCCTCGAGGCCCCCGCCATCCCCATCATCCAGCTGAAGGCCGGGAAGGCCACCACCCTGCACGTCCAGCGCTAGCGGTCGCCGCGCGCCACCCGCCACCCGCCGACCGCACGCCACCCGCCGACCGCGCCATCCGCCGGCCGTGCGCCATCCTCCGGCCGCGCGCCATCCGCCGGCCGTGCGCCATCCGCCGGCCGTGCGCCATCCGCCGGCCGCACGCCACCCGCCGGCCGCACGCCACCCGCCGGCCGCGCCACCCGCGCGCCGCTCATCCGACTGGTCGACGGCGGTCGACCGGCCTATTTGCCGTCCAAGTGGCTGAATTTTGTCCGTTTCGCCCCGTAATCTTCCGCCACTTCTCCGGCAAGGCTGCCTTACTGGCCGCTAGCGTCCTGGTGTTCCGGCCCTGCGGCCACGCGACGCCGGCGGCGGAGCAGGCGGTAGGCGATGAAGCCGGCGAGCAGGACGCCGAGGGCGATGAGCACGTACAGCGAATACCGGTTCACGTTCTTGTAGATCGAGTCGATGTTGTCCCCGGCCAGGTCGCCGATGGCCACCCAGGTGGCCACCCAGACGCACGCGCCGATGGCGTTGAACAGCGTGAACGTGTGCCAGCGCATCTGCGTGATGCCGGCGATGATGCCGTTGGCCTCGCGCAGCCCCACGATGTACCTGGCGACGATCACCACGAAGCCGCCGAACCGGGACACGATCGCCTCAGCGCGATCGAGGTGGTGGGGTTTGATCAGCACGTACTTGCCGTATCTGAGCACGATCTCGCGGCCCGCGAACCTGCCGATCAGGTAGCCAATCTCCGCGCCGACGAACGAGGCGACGACGGCGACGATCCCGACGACCACGACGTTCAGCCCGGCACGGCCGGTGCCGGCGAAGATCGCGCCCGCGATCAGCGAGAATTCGCCCGGTACCACCGGGACGCCGATGTTCTCCAGCAACAGCAGGAGCGCGATCGCCCAGTACCCGTAGTGGTCGAGCGGACCCTCCAGGGACTGCAGGAAGCCGGGCAGCGGCTGCCCGGACGCGAGAATATGCGGCATGCCTAGTCGGTTTCGTCGGCGGGAGGTTCGGCCGGGGGCTGGGCCGATGGCTGGGGCAGTGATCCCAGCGCGGCGGCCAGCGGCGCCGCGGCCAGCTCGATCTGCCAGGGCCGCGCGCCATACCCGGCGAGCGCCTCGGCCATGCCGTCAGTGTCCGTCTGCCGCGGCGGCTCCCAGCTGATCCGGCGCACCGCGTCGGGGGAGAGCAGGTTCTCCGCGGGCAGGCCGTTGGCTTCGGCGAGCGTGGCGACAGCCTGCCGGGCGGCGGCGAGCCGCGCCGCGGCGGCGGGATCGCGCTCGGACCAGCGGTGCGGGGGCGGCGGTCCGGCGGCCGCAATGCCGCCGACCGGCTCCGGCAGTTCCTTGTCGTCCTGGGTGCGGGCGAGCCGGATCGCGGCCAGCCATTCCTTCTCGTGCCGCCGCGCGTAACGCCCGGCGAATCCGGCGATCCGCATCAGCTGAGTATGCCCGGTCAGCGCGCCGGCCGGGGAGCGGGCCGCGTCGATGATCGCCGCGTCCGGCAGCACCCGGCGCGGCGACAGGTCCGCCTCCTGCGCCACCTGATCCCGCGCGGTCCACAGCTCGCGGACCACCGCCAGGCCGCGCCTGGACTGTACCCGGTGGATGCCTGAGGTGCGGCGCCACGGCTCCGCGCGCGGCGGTGGCGGCTCGGCGTTGAGCACCGCCTCGAACTCCTGCCGCGCCCACTCGGTCTTGCCCTGCTCAGCGAGCTGGGCGTCGAGTGCGTCGCGCAGCTCGACCAGTACCTCGACATCGAGCGCCGCGTACCGCAGCAGCTCGGCGCGCAGCGGCCGGGCCGACCAGTCGGCGGCCGAATGTCCCTTCTCCAGGTGGTAACCGAGCACCTCCTCGACCAGCGTGCCGAGCGCGACCCGCGGGTAGCCGAGCAGCCGCCCGGCGAGTTCGGTGTCGAACAGCCGCCGCGGCCGGTAGCCGACCTCGGCCAGGCAGGGCAGGTCCTGGGACGCGGCGTGCAGCACGGCCTCGGCGCTGGCCAGTGCCGCGTCCACCCCGGACAGGTCGGGGCAGGCGACGGGGTCGATCAGCGCGGTACCCGCGCCAGCCCGGCGCAGCTGCACCAGGTAGGCGCGCTGGCCGTACCGGTAGCCGGAGGCCCGCTCCGCGTCCACGGCCACCGGTCCGGTGCCGCTGCCAAGCGCGGACACCATGTCGGCAAGCGCGGTGTCGCTCTCGATGACGGGTGGTAGTCCGTCGCGGGGCTCAAGCAGCGGAACCGGCCCCGGACTTCCTTCCGCGGTCACCGGCGCCTCGGAGCCAGCGCGCGCGTTCCCGGGGGCTCCAGGCCAGCGGCGGCGGCCAGGCAGGCACACCACGCCACCACGTGTCCGGCCAGGTCGGGCTCGTCCTGCGGCGACCAGGAGGCGCGCAGCTCGAAGCCGGTGACCGGCTGCTCACCCGCCTTCGCGCCGTAGCCTTCGGTGATCACCCGGGTCACCGTGCCGCTCGCCGCGGCGTAGCCGGGCGCCTCGAGCGCCTCGGTGAGCCAGCTCCAGCCGACCTCGCCGAGCAGCGGGTCGGCAGCGACCTCCGGCTCGATGTCCGCGCGCACGTACGCGACCAGCCGGAACACACCGGACCAGCTCTCCTGGCCAGCCGGGTCGTGCAGCAGCACCAGCCGACCGGACGCCGCCTCGTCGGTGTCGTGCTCACCCTGCGCGCTCGTGGGCTCGCGGTGCACGCTGGCCGCCACCGAGGTCGCGAACGGCGCCAGCCGCTTCGGTGCCGGGACGTCCTCGAACACGAAGTGGCCAGCCCCGCCGTCGGCCGCGAGAACCTCGTCGACGCCCGCGCGGAAATCAGCGACGGCGGCATCAAAGACCTGACCCGCCGAGCTAGTGGCCATCTTCATGACCTGAGCGTACGTGTCGCTCATCCCCAAATCACGCGTTATCGCCCCGTTCAGGCCGCCTTGGACACGCTGTTACCGGTGATATACCCCGGCACCACCAGGCCTATGATCAGCGCCGCGCCGCAGCCCGCGCAGCCCCACTCCGGACAGTCGCCGTCTGGCACGTCCGGGCAGTCCCCAGCGTGAAACTGCTCGAACGGCCGCTCACCTCCGCAATCGCGGCAGTAGCGGTATTCCGCGCAGTACTGGGTCATCCGGGCGACCTCCTCACAACGAGGGACACTGATGCCGATAGTGGCACGCCGTTGCGCGGATTCGTGGGATCTCCGGCGGCGTGTCTGCCGCCGGCCGCCCGAGCCCGGTGTGAGACGATCACGGACGTGACCGCTGACCAGAAGGAGACGTCCCCTTTCCTGCGCGCCTGCCGGCGCGAACCGGTGCCGTACACGCCCGTCTGGTTCATGCGGCAGGCCGGCCGCTCGCTCCCGGAGTACCGCAGGATCCGCGAGGGCACGCCGATGCTGGAGTCCTGCACCCGGCCCGAGCTGATCACCGAGATCACCCTCCAGCCGCTGCGCCGGTACGACGTGGACGCGGCGGTCCTGTTCAGCGACATCGTGGTGCCGCTGCGAGCGATCGGGGTCGACGTCGACATCAAGCCCGGGGTCGGCCCGGTGGTGGCGAGCCCGATCAGGTCCGCCGCCGACCTGGCCGTGCTGCGCGGGCTCGAGCCGGACGACGTGCCGTACGTCAGCGAAGCGGTCCGGATGCTGGTCGCTGAGCTGGACGAGCGCCCGCTGATCGGCTTCGCCGGCGGCCCGTTCACGCTGGCCTCCTACCTGGTCGAGGGCGGCCCGTCGAAGAGCCACGACCGGACGAAGGCGCTGATGTACGGCGACCCGGAGCTGTGGCACGCGCTGCTGGGCAGGCTCGCCGACCTGACGATCGCCTTCCTCCAGGTCCAGGTCGCGGCCGGGGCCGCGGCGATCCAGCTGTTCGACTCCTGGGTGGGTGCGGTCGGACCCGACGATTACCGGCACGCGATCCTGCCGCACACCAGCCGGATCTTCGGCGCGATGGAACCGGCGGCCGTGCCGCGGATCCACTTCGGTGTCGGCACCGGGGAACTGCTCGGCCTGCTCGGCGAGGCCGGCGCCGACGTGGTGGGCGTGGACTGGCGGATCCCGCTGGACGAGGCGGTCCGCCGGGTCGAACCCGGCAAGGCCCTGCAAGGCAACCTGGACCCCGCGATCCTGCTCGCGCCCTGGGATGTCATCGAGGAGCGAGCCCTCGACGTGGTCCGCCGCGGCCGCACCGCCGAAGGCCACGTGTTCAACCTCGGCCACGGCGTCCTCCCCGAGACCAACCCCGACAACCTCGCCCGCCTAGCCGACCTGGTCCACTCCGCCTCCACCACCTGACCCGCACCCGCCGCCCTCTTAGCGCCCACATGTTGCCGCGGGAGCGACCTCACGAGATGCTGTAGTCAGAGGACACGATCGTGATGCCGGATCCGCTTTTCTCGTCGGTGGCTGCCGCCGTTGTCGGCAAGGCGGCTGAGCTAGCGGTACAGGGTGGTAAGGACGCTTGCGCCGCGCTGCTCCGGTCTATTCGTGAGCGCTTCAGCCACGACAATGAAGCAGCGGCGGCGCTGGAGGCCGCCCGGCGAAATCCGGCGGATCAGCCGGCCGTCGCGGAACTGGCGGTGGCGTTGCAGCGGCTTGCCGCGGAAGACGCCGTTTTCGCGGGGCGGATCCGCGAACTCTGGCCGCTGGCGTCGGCTGAGCTGTCGGCCGTCAGCGGCGGGGTGGTCAACTCGGCGACCGGAACGGTCGGTGGGCATCTGCTCCAGGCCAGGGATGTGCGTGTCGAGGGCGGCATGCGTTTCGGGGACGTGCGGGACCCCGGAACACGCTGACAGTCGGCGAGCGCGCGCGCCTGACCTGCGCTGCGATGTTTTCGTCCGACTCGCTGCAACGCGAGCGTTCAAACCCCGCGCGCATGCTCATCTCATGGTCTCCACGATGTCATCCAGCGCGAGTATGTCGGGGTTTTCATGGGATACGCAGAGTGGGCGCACGGGCCGTTCGGCCTGGATGCCCAGCGAGGCCAGACGTTGCACTACCAGCGGACGGTGCTGGTTGTTGTTCATACAGTGACGGCGGGAACACGGCTGAATGATGTGGTCCCGTTGCTTGAGGCGGATCGCCGGATCCAGGTCGTGTTCACCTATGCGCCGTCGGCGTTGATTGCAGGCGGCGTGCAAGAGTTCCTTGCCCGGCTCGGTGGCGTAGTGGTGCCATGGGCGCAGGCGACGCAAACGCGATTCGACTTGGCGCTGGCCGCATCTGACGGCCTACTCGAGTGGGTGCACGCGCCCGTACTGACCCTGCGGCACGGAATTGGGTACACCAAGTACCCTGCGCAGTGGGACGGCGACGGCGTCGAGACGCGCCGTGCGGTGGCGGGACCGGAGCCGGCCAGGCTGATCTCTCACGGACGGACCATCGCGGCGGCGATCGTGCTGCCAACGCGATGGCAGGAACAGATGCTGCGGCGATCATGCCCAGAAGCCGCTCCGATCGCCGTCGTGGCCGGTGACCCCTGCTTCGACCGGCTGTCCGCGAGCCTGCGGGCGCGAGAGGCGTACCGGCGGGCGCTGGGAATTGCGGGAAAGAAGCTCGTCGCCGTGTCATCGACCTGGGGGCCTGGCTCGCTGCTGTGCACGCAGCCCGCCTTGCTGGCGGAACTGGCTGATCAGCTTCCGCGGGAGCGCTACCAGCTCGCCGCGATCATCCACCCTGGTGTATGGCACTGGCACGGGCCACGTCAGATCCAGGCATGGTATGCCGACTGCGTCCGCCGGGGACTTATCCTCATCCCTCCGGATGAGGGCTGGCGGGCGGTGGTCGCCGCGGCGGACGCGGTGATCGGCGACCACGGATCGGTGACATGCTACGCGGCCGCCGCAGGGATACCGGTACTGCTCGCGTACAGCGCTGATGGTGAGGTGGTCCCTGGCTCCCCGATCGCGATCCTGGGTGAGATCGCCCCGCGGCTGCGGCACGACGCGCCGTATACGACTCAGGTCGAGCACGCCGTGTCCGCCTGGTCGCCGCAGCAGCATGCCAAGATCCGGGATTTGGTCACCGATGTTCCTGGCCAGTCTGCGAACATAATCCGGTCGATCATGTACCGCCTGATGAAGTTGCCCGAACCTGTGGAGGGTGCGCGCATCTGGCCGGTGCCGGTGCCCCGCCCATTCGCGGTGGCCGAGACGTTCGGACAGCAGTGGTTATCCCCCGTAAGGCTTGGCTGGTGGCGGGCAAGCCGGCCACGGAGCTCGTACGGTGGCACTCATCTGACCCTTTAAGGGGCGCGGAGCGCCGGAACCGCACCGTCCGGCAGGCTATCTCGGGGGACATGGCCGTAGCCGAGGCGGCGACCGCCTTGACGTCGCTAGAGGTCGCGGACGTGGTCTATTCCAGCCAGGGCGAGCCGATGAGCTGGCTTGCCGCCACCTTGGACCGCTATCCGGGATGCGCCGTGGCCGGCTTCCCCGCGGCGGACGGGCGTTACCTGCTCGCCACACGAGAATGCCGTATGCCCCTTGTTTTCCGCCTTCTCGTGAACGAAACCGTGACAATCCCAGGCTCGGGTGCCGCAATGTCCGGGATGTTTGTCCACGCCTGGCTAGCTGCGGGGTGGCCGCTGGCTGCTCTGCGGCCGGCAATCCTGGAGCCGGTCGTGCCGCATGCCATGGCGACATTGGCACAGGTCCCGTTCGGCCTCTATTACGAAGGACCGAGTTCCGCAAGCCGATGTCGGATGTCGCCGGTTTCAGGAGCGTCGATTCCGGAGTAGATGGCCAGGGAACGCGCGAGGTGTTCCCGTGCCGCGCTGGGCTGCCCGAGGCCGAGCAAAGCGTCGGCGAGCAGTACTCCGATGCGGGCCTGCTCGTAGCGTCCGTCGAGCCGGACCATGAGCATGAGCGCTTCGCTGAGGGCGTCGACCGCGGATCCATGCTCTCCGGCCTGCAAGTGGGCCTGGCCGAGGCTGGTCAGGCAACGAGCTTCGTTATACGCGTCGGGCAGCGCGGCGGCCATTCGCCTGGCCTCAAGCAGATTCCGTACCGCCTGGTCATGTCGTCCGGCATCGCGGTGCGCCTCGCCAATGTGCCTGGTCATAGCCATAATCCCGCGGGGATAGCCGTTCTGGGAGTAAATATCACGTGCCTGCAGGAACGAACCCAAGGCCGCCTCGGACCGGCCGAGGCTCAGCTCGGTCAGGCCTAGGTTCTCCAGCGCGCTTGCCTCCCCTAGTGCGTGACCCTCTTGGCGATCGAGGGCGAGCGAACCGAGGAATTCCTGCCGGGCCTCGTCATGCCGGCCAAGGTTGAGGTAGGCGAGGCCGAGCTGTGTCCGGACCCTGGCTTCCGCTCGCCGGTTGCCGCATGTGCGAGCGGAATCGATACCGGCCAGGTGCGTCTGGATCCAGTAGCGGAAGTACTTGCGGTACGTGAACAGACCCCACAGCGCCTCGCAGAGCTGCCAGGTCTGCTCGTCCAGGTGTTGGTCGTGAGCGGCATGTACCGCGGCGACCAGACCGGGCAACTCGGACTCCGCCCACCGCAGCGCATCGGGCGGTCCAGCGAAACCGGGCGCGGCGGCGCGTGCCCGCTCATACATCGGGTTCAGGCGCCGCCGGCCAGGGATGATGACGATATCGGCGGCCACCGCTTTGGCGAGATACCAGCCGATCGCCCGTGCGGTCGCGGCCCTGCGGAGCTGCTCCGGCTCTGCGTCGGCGCGTTCGCGGGCGTGCAGCCGCACGAGGTCGTGAAACCGGAATCGTTGCTCAGCGGCTTCTTCCAGCAGACTGGCCGTGGCCAGTTCATCCAGCAACGCGGCCGCCTGCCCAGCGGGAAGCTCGGCCGTGGCAGCCGCGATCTCACTACCGAAGTCATGGCCGGGCACCAATGACAACATCCGGTACAGCCTGGCCGCAGGGATCGGCAGCGCCTGATAAGAGACGTCGAACGCGGCACGTACCGACAAGTCGTCGCCGATGGTCAGTGCGGCCAGGCGGTCCTTTTCACTGGCTAGTTCCGCCGCGACGCGACCGACCGGCCACCGAAGGTGTGCCGCGAGCCGTGCCCCGGCTGCGCAAACGGCTAGCGGCAATCCGCCGCACAAACGGACCACAGAACGGACGGCGTCGGTCTCAGCGGCCGCTCGGGCGGCACCGACCATGTGGCCGAGAAGTTCCGTGCCCGCCTGGTCGTCCAGCGGCCCGAGTTCGATGAACCGAGCGCCATCCAAGGCGAGGCCGGCGATCCGCCACCTGGTCGTCACAACGACCAGGGTCGGCAGCTCCGGCTGCTCTGGCACTTGCCGAGGGCCGGGTCCGGGCAAGAGCGCACGGACCTGCGCCGCGGTGGCCGCGTTGTCGAGCAGCACCAGCATCCGTCGTCCGCTCGTCAGCGACCGGTACAGCTTGGCCTGTTCGCTGAGCTCAACAGGGATCCGGTCGGGCGGGACGCCCAGTGCGGACAGGAAACCGGTTAGCACCTCACCTGGCGGGGCCGCGGCCTCTGGTGCGTGCCCACGCAGGTCGGCGTACAAGGCGCCGCCGTCGAACGCCGCGCTAATGCTGTGCAGCCAGTATGTGGCCAGCGAGGTCTTCCCGGCTCCGCCGGTTCCGCTGATCACCACCACGGCCAGCCGGCGCACGGGATCGCACTCATCGGCGGCTTGCTGCAGGTCGCGAAGCTCGCCGGACCTGCCGCTGAAGTACGCGGTCGCCGGCGGGAGCTGCGCCGGCACCGGCATCTGGACAGGCGAGGAACGGGTAACACTGAAGTGCACACCACCGTGAATGTTCCCGGCCTGTACCGCGGATCCGTGCACGACACCGCTCAGCTCGTTGCGCGACGTCCCGGTCGTCTTCTCAGGACGCTGGCACATCGAGAGAATGCAGCCGAATTTCGACGGCCGCTGCTTCTGGCACACCGATCTGAGCGAAGATATCAAGTGCTTCTCGCCAGTAGATCCGCGCCGCCTCCTGCCCCCGCGTGTGGAGTGCGATCTCAGCGATGCCGTTGAGTGCTTTCGCTTTGAGGTAAAGTGACTCGATTTCTCCGGCGAGTTTCGCCGTCTGCTCGTAGGCTGCCATGGCGGCGTTAGTGCGGCCGGATCCGAAGTGCGCTTCGGCGATTCCGCAGAGAGCTTCGGCGTATGCGTACCGGTCACCGGCCTTCTCGGCCATAGCCGAGGCCTTCTCATAATGTGCCAGCGCCTCATCGAAACGCTCGGTACTCCGGTACACCGAGCCAATGTCAGCCAGTGCGTACGCTTGGTGTCGTGGATCGCCTAGCAGGCGATATGTAGCGAGAACCGCTCGGTAGCTGGTAACGGCCGTTCGGTAATTACCTTTGTACTGCTGTACCCGCGCCATATTGTGATCCGCGAGTGCGAGATTCTGCCGCTCGCCTGTCTCAACGCAGAGATCGTGCGATGCCTGATAGCTGCGCATGGCATCTCGGTGGTACCCACGGTGCTGCTGCACGGTGCCCATATTGTTGAGGGCGGCCGCTTGCCCATGCAGGTCACCCTCCGCGCGGTAGATCTCCAGTGCCTGACTGAGATAATTCATCTCCTCCCGGAGGCGCCCGAGGTACCAGAGGGCGGCTCCCGCGTTGACGAGCCCGCGGGCTAGGCCGCATGAGTCCCCAGCCGCCCGGTAGAGGTCCAGTGCCTCTTGATGGTAGGCAAGCGAATCGCGGAATCGGGCAGTATTCCGATGGATGATGCCGATGCGATCTAGCGCCGCGGCCTTGCCGCGGCTGTCGCCGAGCATCGCGAAGATGTCCGCTGCCTCGGTGGCGTGCCGCAATGCTTCCTCGTTACGCCCGATCCGCACGTAGATTACGCTCAGGTCAAAGCTGGATCTGGCGATGCCTGCATGATCGGCCAGGTCCCGGCAAGCTTGAAGGGCCATCAGGTGGGCATTCAACGCGTCGTCCCAATGGCCATTTGTTTCCAGGTACTGCGCGAGCGCGTGGACAAGCTGAGCGCAGCGGTCCTTGAACTCATGCCTGGCACACTGCTCGGCGACTCTCAGCGCGTTGGGCCATTCGGATTCCAGCCACGCCTTCGCCTCGGCCGGAACGTCAGCAAACGGCTTAAGCTGCCTCAGCCTCTCGTCCTCATTCGCTTCGCTGCCCAGATGATGCTTGCGGCGCACCTGGTCGGCACGGGAGACGGCGTGCAGGTAAAAGTCGGCTAGCTGACTGACGGCTTGCCGGAGCAATCTCGGCGGGTCTTCGTCCGAGCAGCGAGCGACGGCGAAGGCCCGGATGAGGTCATGAAAGCCGAACCTGCCCGGCGTGGATTCCGCTAGGAGGTGATGATCGGTCAACACGGAGAGGGCGATCCGCGATTCACCCAGAGTCGTGCCGGTCAGCGCCGCCGCGGAGGACGCCGTGATGTCCAGGCATGGGCTGGTCCCCAGACACCGGAAGAAGCTTTGCTGATCCGCGGCGAGTCGCCGGTATGAGAGTTCGAACGACGCTTCAACGCGCTGGCTTACCTCATTGTGCGGACTGTGGTCGTCCGTCGGCTCGCCAAGTTCGTCTATCAGATCGGACATGCTGTCGACAGCGCCGGAGCGGACCCGGCTCGCGGCCAGCCGGATCGCCAGCGGCAGGCATCCGCACAGTCGGCACACGGTGGCCGCTTGGTCGGGTCCACCGTTGGTGGCCTGACCAGATATTCGCGTGAACAGTGACGCGGCATCGCTCTCGGAAAAGACGTGCAGCAGGAGCGGACGCCCGGTGCCCCAGCCCGCATGGCGCTGACGTGACGTGACGATGATCGAACTGCCGCCCGTCGTCGGCAGCAGCGGCTTGATCTGGTCCGGGCTGGCAACGTCGTCGAAGACGAGCACAACCCGGCGGCCTGCCAGTTCCCCGCGCCACAGATCGCCTCGCGCACGCAATGACCTAGGGATTCTGACGGCCGGTACCTCGAGCATTACCAGCAGCTCACGCAGCGCATCGGCCGGATCTAGGGGCTGGCGGTGCGGATCGTGTGCCCGGAAATTCAGGAAGAGCCGCGCGTCGGGGTAATGGTGCGACATTTGATGAGCTGCGTGTACGGCCAGTGCGGTCTTGCCGACACCTCCCATGCCTTCAATCACCCATAGCGCGGGCTGGTCGGCTGGCTCGGTCAGCGCGCGCATTTCGTCGACGCGGCCAATAAAGTCCGTGATGTCGGGCGGAAGAGTGTCCGGCTGTGGCTGGCGGCTCGGGCTCCGGTATGCGGGTGTAATCGCCAGCTCGGGATCATGGCGCAAAATGCGCTGGTGCAGCTCGGCAAGCTCGGGGTTCGGCTTTATGCCCTCGGCGGCCAGCCTGGTACGGGTCTGCCGGTATACCCGCAGCGCATCGGATTGGCGGCCTGCCCGGAACAGCGCCTTCATTCTGTGCGCGGCTAGATCCTCGTTCAACGGATGCTCGTCACTAAGTTCGGCGAGCTCGGCGATCAGTGCCGCATGCCGACCGAGGTCAAGCTCGAGCTCGATCCTGCGGAAGACGGCAGCCCGACGCTCTTCCTCCAGGCTTTCGCGCAGCCGCCCGATCCAATCGCCAGGCAGGCCGCTGAGAGCACGTCCATGCCACAGTGCTCCGGCCTCTCGCAGCATGCGTGTCGCCTGCTGCGTCTCACCGCTTTCCGCCAGCGCGTCTGCCTGGCGCTTCAGCGAGCGAAATCGATTCAAATCCAAGGAGTGCGGATCAACTTCCAGAGCGTACCCGTGGGCTCGTCGGCTCACGTGTGTACCGTCGCCAAGAGCCTGGGAAAGGGCCCGGTCGATTCGCCACACGTAGGACCTGATAGTCGCGCTCGCCTTCCGCGGCGGTTTCTCGCTCCATAGCCGCTCGATCAAGATCTCGGCGGGCACCGGTGTGGCTTGGGCCAGCAGTAGGCTGACTAGGACGCACCACAGTTGCGGAGATAGCGTGACGCGGTCGCGCCCTGTCGCCCGCAGTTCCGGTGGTCCAAGTATCTTGAACTCTATATCCACATCAGCTCCGGCCAGCACCCGACAGAACACCAGTATTCAGTGTCCCGCTGGTGAGCATTGGGTGCGTAATCCATTCTTCCCAGCTATACGAGTTCCATTCTCATTTGGTTCACTGGCGCTAGTTATTTTTTACTACTGTTGCGCAAATCATCGAATGAGCTGCGCTGCTTAATGGGTTAAATGCACGTGCAGATGACGTACGCATCCGCAATCGCGGCCGTCGCAAATGCGTTCCCGCCGCGCGGCGCAACCTTGGGCGGCGGCTGGCCGCGAGAGCTTGGTTGCCCTGCTGCGTGAGGGATTGCGGGTCGTCCATGGGCTGCCTGTGGTTTTAAGCAGCCGACTGGTGCTAAATGTGCGAAAGTAACCGATCTATTACACCTGATGTGCTCTGAGACGCGCTGGAGTAATCTGGGTCGTCGCCCAGGCTCGCGCGCGGTCGGCACGGTATGACACAGCTGTCTGGAGGTTGAGCGTCCAGACTTAAGATAAGGATGGGAATTGCCATGATCGCTTTTGTGCTTTCGGCTCTGCCGGTGATCTCGCACGGCATTGCCCTTGTTTTTCACTTGCTCTGTGGGACTCTCCCCATGGAGGGGTAGCGTTCGATATTGCAACGGCCGTCGCGACCCTGTTGTGGCGGCCCTATTTGTGCAATATTGACGACATGAGGCCGGATGCATTGCCGGGCGCGTCAAATTATCGCGGACCATTACGCCCGAATCGGGAGGGGTCCCAGAACAACGTGCGCTCACGACTTGTCGCGCGTTGCGACTCCGATAGGCAGGCCACCCGCTCGAACCGGAACATATCGGCAGATTCGGAGCGCGAGAGCGAGCGGGCAGGATTATTGCGGACACTTACCCACCCGGATCGGGGGGGTAACTGTCCGCAATAATTTCGAGCAGCCTCCCGGGGGCGCCGCGAGTCGGGGACCAGGAAGGCCACGCCCTGACAAATCGGATATTTCCTGTAACCCGAATGGCGGGGTGCCCGAATGGCGGGGGTGCCGCAGATGTAAAACCCCGCACGGCAGGTACCCCCAGGCGGTGAGCCCGCACAGGCGGTAAACCAGCACAGGCGGTAAACCCGCACCAGCGGGTGGCCGCGGCATTCCGAAATGCATGTTATTTCAGATAACTACGAGGCGACGGTATCGCGGCATGCGCCTAGGCAGCGGCGCAGCACATTCATGCGGCGCGGCTGCCCAGGCGAGATAGTGGTCCGGTACGCGAGCTGGACCACGCGGTCGGCTACTGCGAAAGGCAGCCGCCGATTGCGCCCTTTGTGATGTCTTGGACGCAGGCGGAGGCGGGTTGCGGATCGGGAGCGAAGACTTGGTCGCTGTAATGGCTGATGCCTGACTGGCCCGACCATACGTAGGTCTTATACAGTCCGGTTCCGGCCCATACCCCGGTTGAGGTATTGGTCACCCAGATCGCGTATTCGTCGCCATTGCTGGGCGTGAAACGCGCCCAGTTGGTCGCGCAGTTCGGACCCCAGCGCAATTCGAGGGTTCCACCGAGAATTTGCTCGTGAAGCAGGGTGGTCGCGCCGCTGCTGCACTCTCCTCCCGAGGAGAAGTTGTAAGATACCGCGGGGTCCAGGCCGTTACACTGGGAAACGCCGAGAGCGCTGATACCGTTGCCGTAGCAGGCGGTTCCCGTTCTCGCATAAGCGGCAGTGGCGGCGCTCAGGCTAATGGCCGGGACCGCTGCGAACACGGAGGCGGCCACCAGGAACCTGCTCATCTTGCGCATGATGTTCCTATCTTCTCTTTGCTGGCGGCTGCCAGCGTTGGTGGTCTTGTTATAGCTCCGTGTAATGATGTTCAGGGCGCCGTGACCCGCTGAACAAACAATGCTGAACAAAAGCCGGAGGGCCGCTAGGCGGCGCGGCGGCGGAGCAGCCAGCGGCGGGCGCGGTACCCGGCGAACAGGGCCACCGCGGCGACCGCCAGGAACGGGGCAAGGGCGCCGAGCAGGGCGAGCGTCCAGTCCACGGTGACGCGCAATCCGTGCCAGCCGACCGACAGCCCGCGCGCCAGGGTCGGCGGGCGGCCCTTGTGCGCGGTCACGACGGGCTTGGCCTTCGGGCCGAGGATGGTCACCGTGACGGTGGCGTAGCTGGTCTCGTTGCGCAGCGCCCGCTGCTGCGCTTCGATGCTCTCCAGACTCGACTCCTCGGAGTTGATCTGGTTCTGCACGGTGAGCAGGTCGCCGACCGAGCCGGCGTGCGAGAGCAGCGCGCGCAGCTGCACGATCGCGGCCTCGGCGGAGCTGACCTGGCTGTTCACGTCCGCGACCTGCTCGGTCAGGTCCTGTGCCTGCTGGCTCAGCGACACCCTGGTGCCGAGCCCGGCAAGGCGGCTGAGCGCGGCCGGGTAACCGCTTACCGGGATCTTCAGCTGAATGTCCGCGGTCGCCGCCGAGCCGGATGAGGTCGTCTCGTTCGAGACGTACCCGCCCGCGGACGCCGCGATCTGCGCGGCCGCGTCGGTGGCGTCGCTGACCCGCGCCACGCGCACGGTCAGCTCTGCGGTGTAGTTGATCGCGCTGGCGTTCGCCACCCGCGCGGTGGTCGCCTGACCCTGACCCGGGCCCTGACCCTGACCCAGATCTTGTCCGGCGATCGACTTGGCGGAGCCGGGCGCGGCGGCGGCGCCGGCGGAGGAGTTGGCACTGCGACTGGCGGTGCCGGAGGAGCAGCCGGCCAGCAGGACTAGCAGGCTGAGCAGGAGCAATGCGGGGATGATCGTCACGCTACGCATGCCGGTCGGACGGCCCGGCGGTGGCACGCGGTTCCCGGCACTCGGTCACGATCTGATTAGGTTATGAGTATGCGAGCGCGGCATGTGGTGATCGTGGGCGGCGGTATCTCCGGTCTGGCCAGCGCCTTCTTCCTGCGCGACGCCGGCGTGCGGGTCACCGTGCTTGAGGGCTCGCCGCGGCTGGGCGGCAAGCTCGCCGTCTCCGAGATCGCCGGCGTGGCGGTGGACTCCGGCGCGGAGGCGCTGCTCGTCACCCGGCCCGAGGGGATCAGCCTGCTGTCCGAGGCCGGGCTCGACGATCAGCGGGTGGCGCCAGGTACCACCGCTGCGGCGATCTGGACCCGGGGCGAGCTGCGCCCGATGCCACGCCGCCAGTTTCTCGGCGTGCCTGCCGACGTGCCGGAGCTGGCCGCTTCCGGTGTCGTGTCCGGCGCGGGAGCGGCCAGAGCCGCCAGGGACCTGGAGTTGCCGGCCACGACACGCGAGGGTGATGTTTCCGTCGCCGCCTATGTCGGCTCCCGGTTCGGTCCTGAGGTGGTCGACCGGCTGGTCGATCCGCTGCTCGGCGGCGTGTACGCCGGGCTGTCCGCGGCGCTGTCGTTCGACGCGACGATGCCGGCGTTGTCCGCGGCCGCGCGGCGCTTCCCGTCGCTGGCCGAAGCGGCGGGCTCGCTGCTTCCCCCGGCTCCCGCGCCGGAAAATCCGCCGCAAAAACCCCGCCAGGTGTTCACTACGCTGGCCGGCGGGCTCGGCACGCTGCCCGAGGTGCTGGCGAAGCAGTCGGGGGCGACGATCCGCACCGGAGCCATGGTGCGCGAGCTGGCACGCACACATGGCGGCTGGCACCTCACCGTCGGTTCGGCCGCGGAGCCGGAGCTGATCGATGCCGACGCGGTGATCCTCGCGGTGCCCGCGCGGCCGGCCGGCCGGCTGCTGGCCGGGGTGCCCGGCGCGTCCGCCGCGGTGACCGCGTTCGGCGAGTTCGGGTACGCGAGCATGGCGATCGTCACGCTCGCCTATCCGCGCGAGGCCTTCCCCGGGGAGGCCACCGCGCGGAGCGGGTACCTGGTGCCCGCCGTCGACGGGCATGCGGTCAAGGCGGTCACGTTCTCGACCGTCAAGTGGCCGCACCTGCTCGGCGACTACCACGTGGTGCGCTGCTCGCTGGGCCGGGTCGGGGAGGAGTCGGTGCTCCAGCGCGACGACGCGGACCTGGCCAGCCTCGCCGCGGCGGAACTGGCGATGGCCACCGGCGTGCGCGGCGCGCCGGCCGTCAGCCGGGTCACCCGCTGGGGCGGCGCGCTGCCGCAGTACACCGTCGGCCACTTGGACCGGGTGGCCCGCATCCGCGCCGCCGTGGCGGAGCTGCCCGGGCTGGCCGTCTGCGGTGCCGCGTACGACGGAGTCGGCATCCCCGCCTGCGTGGCTACGGCGAAGACCGCCGTTGGCCAGATCCTCGCAGAACCGTCGTTCGGAGAAAATCCTGGAGCCAGCCCTGCGTCCCAGGCAGACCTGGGCCGCGGCTAGATTGGGATTATGGCAGGACACGACGATGCGGGAGTCCGGCCGCGGGCCCGTGAGCTGAACGAGCTGATCCGGTACACGATGTGGTCCGTGTTCCGGGTCGCCGACACCGGGTTTCCGGAGCGGGACGCGGCGGCGGATGAGGTGTCCGAACTGCTGGACGCGGCGACCGGCAAGGGAGTCGTCACGCGTGGCTGCTATGACGTGCAGGGCCTGCGGGCAGACGCCGACTACATGTTCTGGTGGATCGCCCCGTCGCCGGACGATCTTCAGGAGACCTACGCGCGGTTCCGCCGCACCCGGCTGGGCCGGGCCAGCGAGCCCGTCTGGTCGGTGATGGCGCTGCACCGCCCAGCGGAGTTCAACAAGGGTCACATTCCGGCGTTTCTCGCCGAGGAAGAACCCCGCGACTACGTGAGCGTGTACCCGTTCGTGCGCTCCTACGAGTGGTACCTGCTCGACCCGGCGGAGCGCCGCCAGCAACTGGCCGAGCACGGCATGATGGCGCGCGACTACCCCGAGGTGCGGGCCAACACCGTCGCCTGCTTCGCGCTGAACGACTACGAGTGGATCCTCGCGTTCGAGGCCGACGAACTGCACCGGATCGTGGACCTGATGCGGCACCTGCGCGGTGCCGAGGCGCGCCGGCACACCAGGGTGGAGATCCCGTTCTACACCGGACGCCGCAAGCCCGTCGCGGAGCTGATCGCCGGGCTGGCGTAGCCCCGGGCCTAGTCACGCGGCAAGCCGGACTCGTAGGCGAAGATGACCGCGTGCACCCGGTCGCGCAGGTCCAGCTTGGTGAGCAGGTGCGCGATGTGGGTCTTCACGGTGTTGCCCGACACCCGCAGCTCGGCGCCGATTTCCGCGTTCGACATGCCGCGCGCGACGAGCACGAGCACGTCGCGCTCGCGCGCGGTCAGCGTGTCCAGGCGCGGGTCGCGGGGTCGCGCGGCGCCGTCGGCGAACAGCCGGATAAGCCGCCTGGTTACCGAAGGCGCGAGCAACGCGTCGCCCGCCGCCACCACTCGCACGCCGTCGATCAGGTCCTCCGGCCTGGCGTCCTTGACCAGGAATCCGCTGGCCCCTGCCGCCAGTGCGTCGAATACGTACTCGTCGGTGTCATAGGTGGTGAGCACCAGCACCCGCGGAGCCGTGACCTGGCGGACCACTTGGGCGGTGGCGTGGATGCCGTCCGTGCCCGGCATCCTGATGTCCATCACGACCACATCCGGAGCCAGCCGCGCGGACTCCGCGATCGCCGCCGCGCCGGTGGCCGCCTCGCCGATCACCTCGATGCCTGGGTCGGTGCCGAGCAACGTCCGCAGCCCGGCCCGGACCAGCGGCTGATCGTCGGCGATCAGCACTCGGATCCTCACGCCGGGACCGGGATCTCGGCGTGGACCTCGAAGCCGGCCGCACCAGATCTGGGACCGGCCCGGAACGTGCCGCGCTGGGCGGCGACCCGCTCGCGCAGCCCGGCGAGCCCCTGACCGCCGCCCGGCCGGCGCGACCTGAGCTGCGCGGCGCGTGCGGGCCCGTCGTCCGCGACGGTGATGTGCAGGCTTTCCGGGCAGCGCCGCAGGGTCACCCGGGCATCGGTCGCGGCCGAATGCCGCAGCACGTTGGTCAGGCTCTCCTGGATCACCCGGTACGCGGTCAGGTCCGCCGTGGCGGGCAGCGTGCCCGCCTCGCCCTCGACGGTGACCGCGACACCGCAGCCGGCGATCAGTTCGCCGAGCCGGGCCAGGCCCGGTTGCGGCGCCGCGCCACCCGGGGTGTGCTTGATTACCCCGAGCGCGTGCCGAAGTTCGGTCATCGCCTGCCGGCTTGCCGTCTCGATGCCGGCCAGCAGGCCGGGGTCGGCCGGCGCGCCGGACTCGGCGAGCAGCCGGGCGGTGCCCGCCTGGAGGCTGATGACGCTGACGTGGTGGGCCACGATGTCGTGCAGCTCACCGGCGATCCTCGCGCGTTCTTCGGCGGCCGCCCTGGCTTCGCGCGCGGTGCGATCCGCCTCGAGCGCACCACCGCGCGCCCGCGTGCTCTCACCGGTCGCCCATGCGGCCAGCACCAGCGCCGCCGTTGTGCCCACCGTCTCCAGCCTGCTGTGGTGGGTCAGCAGCCCGCATTCCAGCGCGATACCCGTCGCCGCCATCGCCAGCTGACCGGTGCGCCGGTCCGCGCGGCTGGCCAGCGAGTACAGCGCGACCAGCGCGGCGGGCATCAGGACCAGCGGGCTCAGGCCAGCCCAGTCGGGGCCAACGCGGGTGACCAGCACCAGTACCGTGGCCGCGGCGGACGTCAGCCACACGGTCAGCGGGAACGCGCGCCGCCAGGCCACGGCCACGGCCGCGAGCAGGCCGGCCGCCGCCCACGTCGTGCCGCTGGCGTGGTGATACGGATCGAAGCCTGGCTCGGAGAACGCGAAGGCCAGGCCGGCCGCGAGCATGACGTCGGCGATGGGCGGCCGCCACGCGAAGTCCATGACCACGACGATAAGCGCGTCGTGCCCGGCGGTCATCGCCCACCAGGGTGAGCTCGCCTCATCCGGCTGGGTGAGCCGAAGACCGGCTGCGCGCATGACGCGCCGGGCGACCCCGCCGGGCTAGCGTCGCCGTCGTGAGGACACGGGGCTTTCCTGGCGGGTTCGCCGCGCTCGGTTACGTCGCCTGCGCGGTGTTCGCCGCGACCGTGGTGCTGGTGAGCACGCAGCCGTTGCACCGGCGCTGGGGTGCGTGCGCCGCCGTCGCGTACTGCTGCGCCGCGCTGGTCAGCGCGACCCGGATGCGGTGGCGCGGCGAGCTGGCGGCGTTGCTCACCGCCACCGGCGCGCTGGTGGTCCCGTTGTGCTGGCTGGCCGCGAACGGGCAGGCGATGCCCGAGGTCGGCGTGGTGGCGCACTCCGCGCGGCTGCTGATCGAGCATGCCCGGCCGTATCATTCCGCGGCCCAGCTCGGTGGCGACGTCGACGGTTATGACCCGTACCTGCCGGGCATGACGGTGTTCGGCCTGCCCCGGGCGGTGTTCGGCGGCGGTATCGCCACCGACCCGCGGGTGTGGGATGGCGTAGCGTTCATCGCCTCGTTCTGGGCGGCCTTGCGCGTCGCAGGGGTCGGCGATCCGGCCCGCCGGACGGCGGTGCTGGCCGGCGCTCCGCTGATCGCCTTCCCGCTGGCGGTGAGCGGCAACGACCTGCCGGTCGTGGGACTCCTCTGCCTCGGCTTGGCGCTGTCGAAGTCCGGCGAGGTCACCGCGGCCGCCGGCCTGGTGCTCGGCGCCGCCGCGGCGCTGAAGGCCACGGCGTGGCCTGCCCTGCTCGTCGCCGGAGTCCTGCTCGCCGCGCGAGACGGCGGGCGTGCGACGGCGAGGTTTGCCGGGGCCGCCACCGCGGTGGTCGCCGTCATCGTCGGCCCGTTCCTGGTCATCCAGCCGCGTGACCTGGTGGCGAACACCATCGGGTTCCCGCTCGGCCTGACCCGTGCGCGCTCACCCGCCGCGAGTCCGCTACCCGGGCACCTGCTCGCGGCCACCGGGGGCGCGGGGCACGCGGCGGTGATCGCCCTCCTGGCCGCCACTGCGGCCGGATTCGCGGCGGCCCTGCTCTGGCGGCCGCCGCGGACCGTCCTCGGGGCGGGCGGCTATCTCGCACTGATCCTGACCCTGCTGTTCACGCTGGCTCCGGCCACACGCTGGGGATACTTCGTGTACCCACTTGGCATCTGCTGCTGGCTGCTCCTCACGGAGCACACGGTGGATCCGGGCAACGGCGAATCCGGGTAACGGCGGGGGCGGGCCGAGCTTCGGCAGCAGGTTCGCGGACCAGACGTAGATCGTGTATCCGGGAATCCGATAGGTGCGGACCGGCGGGCCGAACGTGGACCGCGCCGCGGCCAGCAGCGCTGGGTTGACTGTTCTGTCCCTGATGGCGAGGAACCGGGCGTCGTAGCGGGCGGGATCGTAGGCGCGCGCCACCGTCTCCCAATCGCCCGGCACGATCTTGCCGTGGTTCACCTGCACCGAGTTGACCCGGATCCGGCCGCCGGTGTCGAGCGTGGTGCTGTTGGCGTCCCAGTAGTTGGCCAGCCCGTCGGTCAGCCCCTGTGTGGTTAGCGCCTGTCTGACCAGCCAGGCCGCCAGCGGCTGGTCCGCTGGCGGCGCAGACGGCCAGGTCGCGGCGTACCCGAGCGCGGCGAGGTACCCGCACCCGAGCGCGGCCAGCAGCGGGGTCAGGAACGGGACCGGCAGCGGGGTCAGGCGCGTCCTGAGCAGCGGCCTGGCGGTGAGCCGGCCCGCCAGAACGGCGCCGTACGGCATCACCGGAGCGATCTCGCGGGTCGCCGCGATGTCCAGCCCCATGCGGCTCACCAGGAAGGCGAGCAGGTTGAGCACGACGCCGAGTGCGAGCACCGGGACGATCACCTCTCCGGTACTGCCGAACCGGGCGAACGCGATCACCAGGCCGGCGATCACCAGCACGACGCCGGCCAGGTGCACGACCGCGAAGGCCAGGCTGAGTCCCTGCCCGGCGCTGAACACGTTCGCGCCGAAGACCTCCAGCACCGCCCGGACCGTCACCCAGGCGGACCGCGACAGCTGCCCGGGCGTTACCAGCCTCGTGCTGACCGGCTGAGACGAGTACCCGCCGGCCGCGCGGATACTCCAGCGCAGCAGCCAACCGAGCACGGCGGCGCCGCACCCCGCGGCGGCCAGCGCGATCTCATAACGCGGCGGTTTGCGCCAGCTGGGCAGCGCGCGCACCAGGCAGGCGATCACCAACGGCGCGATACCGGCGATCAGCACGAGCGAGTCGGCCACCAGCGCCCAGCCGAGGATCAGGCACACCCCGGCCGGGACGTACCAGCGCCGGGGCGCGCGGTCGATCAGCAGCCACGTCGCCAGCAGCGGCACCGCGGTACCGGCGTGAGCCGGGCCGAGCAACAGCGTGGAGGTGGCGCTGAGCTGCGGCGAGACGATGATCCCGGCCGCCAGTAGCGCGCGGGTGACCCCCTCGCGGCCGGTTGCCCGGCCTCGTGCGAGCAGCGCGGCGAGCAGCACGAGCAGCGTGTACGTCATCGCCCCGGCCGCGTGCACCACCCAGGGCCCGAGGCCCAGCACGAGCTCGATCAGCAGGTACTGCGGCAGCTCGGTGGTATAGAAGGAGACATCCGCCAGGCGCCAGCCGTGCAGCAGCACGTTCCCGTGCCGGATGTCCCAGGCTTCCAGGGCCATCGACGCGCCGTCGGCGTTGGTCGGCTGGAACGAGGATTGCCGCCAGTACAGGAAGAACAGCAGGCAGGTGGCGAGCAGCACGATGGCCCATATCGCCGCGCGCCTGGCATAACGGGCAGGGGCAGGATCCGCGCCCATGTCTGGCAAGGATAACGTCGTGGGGTGGACTTGCGGGTGAACGGCTGGCTGGTGATACCCGACAGCGAGTTGCGCGAGCGCTTTTCTCGTTCGTCCGGGCCTGGCGGCCAGTCGGTCAACACCGCGGACAGCAGGGTCGAGCTGTCGTTCGACGTCGAGAAGTCGACGGCGCTGCCCGGCTGGGCCAGGGACCGAGTCCTGGAACGGCTCGCCGGGCGGCTGGTCGACGGGGTGCTCACCGTGGCGGCGTCCGAGCAGCGCGGTCAGCTCGCCAACCGGCAGGCGGCCCGTGCCCGGCTCGCCGCGTTGCTCCGCGCCGCGGTCGCCCCACCCCGGCCGCCGCGCATCCCGACCCGGCCCGGCCGCGCGGCCAACGAGCGGCGCCTGGCGGACAAGCGCAGCCGCGCCGCGGTCAAGCGCGACCGCCGTTACGACAGCCGGAACGATTAACGTGCCGAACGGACGGGAGCGCGCACATCATCGAGCTGGCCGAGGCCTGCGATGCGTGCCGGCGCGTCAGTTGACCGCTAGCGGGCCCGGGCGATCCGCCGCCGCTCAATACCCGGGGGGGTATGCGGTCTGGTTTGTCCTGCTACGTGGGGTTGTGCTCCGTCGGTTCGCGTGGCTCGTTTCATGATCACGAAGGGTTCTATGTGCTATAGGCCACAAAACCCTTCGTGATCATGAACCATATACCCCTGAGGGGTATATGAGATCGCTTACTAGTTCGACTATCCTGCCTCGTGCTTGATGTTAGAGGAGACTGCGGATTATTGCGGACACTTACCCTCCCGGATCGGACCTTGTTGGCGAATTGCGCGCGCGGCCGTGCCGGCCGTCGGCAGGCCGCGGGGCGTGGCCGCGCGCTGCCTATGCCTGGAGTGCAGTGTGCGACTACTGGGATAGGAGCGCACCGCAGTCCCGTCTACAACGTGGACGATTTCCCCCTTGTGGAGGATCGACCCCCGTAACCAAGGGTCCCGTTACCACGAAGGGATAATCCGCCACGTTAACCGAAGCCTATCGAGCCGGCTGCTGACCCGCTGGGCTGGGCCAGCGACCCGGGCAAGCCCCGGAATAAGCCAGCAGAGTCCGGATCGGGGGGGTAACTGTCCGCAATCATTTCTCGGGTTGGTCGACGGCCTCGCTACAGTTCCGGGACGTTGACGACGATCGCTTCCTGGGTGGAGCGGGCGATCACCACGACCGCCTCGGTGTCGAGCGAGGGGTTCTCCTCCCGGTGCGGCACCTGCGGCGGGACCCAGACGTAGTCGCCAGGTCCCGTCTCCAGGCGGACCAGCTCCCCGCTGGCCGGATCCCGGAACACGAACACCGGGTTGCCGGAAACCACGTAGATCCCGGTCTCCGAATCGCCATGATGGTGGTCGCCTGACGACGTGCCCGCGGGCACCACGGTCCGGCCCATCCACAGCGCCCGCGCCCCGCACAGGTCGCCCGAGATCGCCGCGGACCGCCGCATTCCGCCGGTCTGTGCCGTATCGGACGATAGTGACTCGCCCCGGATGATCCGCAACACCGCTCAGTCCGCGCCAGAGCCGGCGGGCTCCAGCGTCAAGGACACCGAGTTGATGCACCAGCGCTGGTCGGTGGGTACGTCGTAGCCCTCGCCGGTGAACACGTGCCCCAGATGCGAATCGCAGCGAGCGCACCGGACCTCGACGCGCTCCATGCCGAGCGAAGTGTCACGGATCAGGACAACCGCGTCATTTTCGGACGGCTGGTAAAATGAAGGCCAACCGCAGTGGGATTCGAACTTAGCGTCGGAACGGAACAGTTCGGCTCCGCACGCGCGGCACCGGTAGACACCCTCGGTCTTCGTGTCGGTGTACTCACCGGTAAACGGGGCTTCAGTGCCCGCTTGGCGGAGCACACGATATTCCTGGGGGGTGAGCTGCTGCCGCCATTCGGCGTCCGACCTGGTGACCTTCTCCATGTAACGCAGCGTACGCCAGGCGCATAACCAATCGGAATTCCGAACATCAGGTGGGATACTTATGGCCGTGGATCTCCAGGTAGCGGGCGGTCGGATGGTGGGCCGGGACGAGGAACTCGGCCGCCTTCTCGCGCTGCTCGCCGAGGCCGAGGATGGGCGCGCCGTCGTCGCGCTCGTCAGCGGCGACGCCGGGGTCGGCAAGAGCCGGCTGACCGGCGAGATCTCGTCGCTCGCCGCGGCCCGCGGTTTCACCGTGCTGTCCGGTCAGTGCGCGGAGCTGGGTGACAGCGTCCCCTACCTGCCGCTGGCGGACGCGCTGCGCGGCGCCGCCCAGGTCCCGGCGACCGGGGTCAAGGACGCGCTGGCCTCCAGGCCCGCGCTGAGCAGGCTGCTCCCCGACGGCGGCGATGGCAGGGCGGCGGAGAGCGACCGCTCCGGCCTGGCCCGGCAGCAGATGTTCGGCGCGGTGCTCGGACTGCTGGCCGAACTGGCCGCGGCCACCCCGGTCCTGCTCGTGCTCGAGGACCTGCACTGGGCGGATGCGTCCACCCGCGACCTGGTCACGTTCCTGTCCCGGATGCTGCACCGCGAGCGCGTCGCGCTGATCGGCACCTACCGGTCCGACGACCTGCACCGCCGTCACCCGCTCCGGCCGGTTATCGCCGAACTCCAGCGGCTGCCGAGCGTCATCGCCATCGACCTCGGGCCGCTCGAGCCCGCCGCGATGGCCGAGCACCTGACCGCCGTCGCGATCGGTCACATGGACGCGCGCGAGCTGAACGACATCGTCGCCCGGGCCGAGGGGAACGCGTACTACGCCGAGGAACTGCTCGCCGCCGCGGGCCGGTCCCTGCCCGCCGGGCTGGCCGCGTTGCTGCTGAACCGGGTGGAACAGCTCTCCGACGCCGCGCAGCGGGTGCTGCGCACCGCGGCGGTGGCGGGCCGCAAGGCCGACGATGATCTGGTGCGGCTGGTCAGCGGCCTCGGGTCGGCCGAGTATGAGGACGCGGTGCGCGAGACGGTGGCGCACCAGCTCGTCGTCCCGGACGGCTCGGACGGATACCGGTTCCGGCACGCGCTGCTCCGCGAGGCGATCTACGCGGACCTGCTGCCGGGGGAGCGGACCAGGCTGCACGCGGCGATGAGCGCACTGCTGGCCGAAGAGCACCGGCTCGCCGTCCCCGGCACCGCCGCCGAGCTCGCGCTGCACTCCCTGGCCAGCCACGACATTCAGGGGGCCTTCGCCGCCTCGGTCCGGGCCGGCCTCGAGGCCGAGGAACTCGGTGCGCCGGCCGAGGCGCACCGGCACTTCGACCAGGCGCTCGCGCTGTGGGAACGGGTGGACGCGCCGGAGCAGACGGCCGGGATGAGCCGCGGCAAGCTGGGCCTGGAGTCCGCCAGCATGGCCGCGGCCAGCGGCGATGTGGACCGTGCCGTGCATCTGCTGCGCCGGCTCCGCCAGCTGATCGCGGACGCCCCCGAGGCGCAGGGCACCAGCCTGCCGGTCCGGGTGGGCGAGCGGCTGGCGTACTACCTGATGAACCAGGACGACCCCAAGGCGGAGGACGAGGCGATCGAGGTCGCCCGGATGACCGTCGAGGCCAGCCCGGCCGACCCGCCCACCTGGTATCACGCCCGCGCACTGGCCACCTACGCGCAGACCTTGCTCATTCCGGACAACGGCGACGCGGTGCGCGAGTGGGCAGACCGGGCCCGCGAGGCGGCGCGCGCCGCCGACGCGCCGTGGGTCGAAGCGGATGCCCTGGTGACGCTCGGCTACCTGGCTAACCGGGAAGGCAGCAACGATGAGGCCATCGAGCTGCTCACCGCCGCGCACAAGCGGGCGCGGAAGGCGATGGTGCTGGGCGTCGAGCTGCGTGCCGCATACCACCTTGCCCGCGCCCACCTGGAGCTGGGCCAGCTCGCCCAGGGCGCGCAGATCGCGCACGAGGGGGTGCTGCGGGCCAACCAGACCGGGCTCGGCCTCGCGCCGTTCGGCCTCGACGTGCAGCACCTGCACTTCCAGTGCCACTTCGCCGACGGTCAGTGGGATCACGCCCAGGAGATCGCCGACGGGTTCGCGGTGCGGGTCACCGGCAGCGCCGAGGCGTACCTGTCCGCGATGGCCCTGTTCATCGACGTGGCCAGGGGGAACCCGTCAGTGGAGGAGCGGGCCGCCTGGCTCGAGCCGTTCTATCCCCTCCGGGGCTTCGAGGTTTTCATCGCCCGCGGCCTGCTCGCCGAGCACGCGCTGTGGCGGGGCGACACGGCCCGCGCGCTGGAGGAAGTCGAGGTCGCGATCGACGTGGTCTCCGACCAGGCATATGGCTACGGACCGTGGGTGATCAGGCCGGCCGCCGTCGCACTCAGCGCGCACGCCGACCGGGCGGTCTCGGCCCTGCTGGCCGGCGACGACGGCGCGGCCGCCGCCGAACAGGCCGCGGCCGAGGAGATGGTGCACATCGCGCGCCAGGGCGCGGCGTTCATCAAGCGCGTCAAGTTCAAGCTCGGACCCGAAGGCAGAGGCTGGCTCGCCCGCGCGGAAGCGGAGTACCGCCGCGCCCGCGGCGAGAACGACCCGGCCGCCTGGCAGGCGGTCATCGACGAGTTCAGCCCTGCCTTCTGCTACGAGATCGCCCGCGGACGATGGCGGCTGGCCGAAGCCCTCGCCGAGGCGGGCGATCGGGATGCGGCGTCGGAGCAGTGGCGGTTCGCGGCGCAGACCGCCGATAAGCTCGGTGCCCGGCCGTTGCGGCACGCCCTGGATGACCTCGCCCGCAGGGCGAGGATCGGCGTGCATCACGACGGAGCTACCGGCGATGCCGGCACGGTCCTCGCCGGGTTGACCAGCAGGGAACGTGAGGTGCTCCGGCTGATCTCGGCGGGCCGCAGCAACCGGGAGATCGCCGCGGTGCTGTTCATCGCGCCGAAGACCGCCAGCGTCCACGTGTCGAACATTCTCGGCAAGCTCGGTGTCGGCAGCCGCACCGAGGCCGCCGCCATCGCCCACCGCGAAGGCCTCACGAGCTGAGTGGATGCCTATGGCGTCAGTGCGGCGAGAATCTCCGTGGCGCGGGCGGCGGCGGATTCCGGTGCCACGTCCGGGTTGCCGACGGCCGGATCCCAGTTGAGGTCGTAGAACACCTCGGTCACGCCCTGCGTCTCGAGCCACGCGGTGTCCTCGCGGATCTTCTCGTAGCCGCCGGACAGCACCCCGCTTCCGTCACCGCCGGGGCGCACCACGCCCCGGCAGATGATCCGCACCGGACCGCGTCCCGCGGCGGCCGCCGCGTCCTGGATCACCGCGACCGCCTCGGCGATCTTGGTCAGGTCGGCGCGGCTCGAGGTGATCCAGCCGTCCGCGATCCGCCCGGCCCGCTCCATCGCGGGCCGCGACATGCCGCCGAGCAGCACCGGCGGGCCGGGCCGCTGCACCGGACGCGGCTCCTGTTTGCCCTCCGGCACCGTGTAGAACTCGCCGCTGAACGGCGAGCCGTCACCGGACCACAGCGTGCGCAGCACGGCGACGTACTCCTCGGTCCGGGCGCCGCGGCGCGGCGTGCTTGCCCCGGTCAGCGCGAATTCCTCCGGCATCCAGCCGATGCCCAGCCCTAGGTCGAGCCGCCCGCCGGACAGCACGTCGACGGTGGCCGCCTGCTTGGCGACCACTGCGGGCGAGACGAACGGCAGGTTCAGGACCGCGACGCCGAGCCGGATCCGCGATGTCTTCGCGGCCGCGTAGCCGAGCGCGACCATCGGGTCGAGCACGCTGTGATACACCGGCTCCATACCCGAGCCCGCGGGCACGAGCAGCCGCTGGAACGTCCACAACGAGGCGTATCCGGCCTGTTCGGCCTGTTCCGCGAACGAGCCGAGATAGCCGGGGGTGGCCCACGCTCCCGCGACTGCCGCTCCGCATCCGATCAACATAAAACCGTATTTTCCCAGAACGACATCGGTTGCTCGGTCCCGCCCTCCTACTCGGGCCGCATGGCAGCGTAATCCCGTGTGAAAGAACGTGTGCGCCCGGCGCCCGGCAGTCCCGTCGACAACGTGGACGATTTCCCCCTTGTGGAGGATCAACCCTCGTAAACGAGGGTCCCGCTACCACGACGGGGAAATCCGCCACATCAACCAAGGCCCCAGCGGAATCCGCTCCGGCGGTTGACTGTCCGCAATCGGTCCGGGTCGTCTGCCGGGGATGGCCGCCGTCGACCTGCGAGGACACCAACGGCCGGCGAGCGCAAGTCCCCTCTTATGGGCATCCGCTCGCGGCGCTGCTACCGTGGCGCGGTGGGCGATGAGCTGGCGGCGCGGCTGCGGGAGATCTGCATGGCGCTGCCCGGGGTGACCGAGCGGCCGAGCCATGGCACACCCACCTGGTTCGTGAACGGCAAGCGCTCGTTCGTGCAGCTGTGGGCCGACGGCCATCATCAGGATCAGTTCCCGCACCTGTGGTGCGCGAGCACGCTGGAGACCCAGCAACTGCTCATCGGCGCGAACCCGGAGCGGTTCTTCCGCCCGCCGTATGTCGGGCACCGCGGCTGGACCGGGGTTCGCCTGGACGCCGACCCCGACTGGGGCGAGATCACCGAGCTGTGCCAGGACGCCTACCGGCTGATCGCCGCCCCGCGACGGCGCTAGCCCTCGCGGGTGAGTCCTAGCGGGCGGAGCAGGCCGACAAGCGCGGGCAGGTCTGGGGTCGCGGCGAAGAACGCGGCGTCCGCGGCCTCCACCGCGGTGATCGCGCGCAGCGCGAGATCCGCGCCGGCGCCGGTGACCCGGAGCAGCCGTGCCCGGGTGTCGGCGGGGTCGACCTCGCGGACGATCAGGCCCTTGCCCTCCAGCGTGCGCAGCACCTGCGACGTCATCTTCACGTCGGTACCCGCCCGCCGGGCGACCGCGAGCTGGTTGGGGTGCTGGTCCTGGGAATTCAGCCACCACGCCGTGGCGAGCAGCACGAACTGCACGTGGGTGAGGTCCAGCGGGGCCAGCGCCGCGGCCATGTCACGCTGCCAGCGCAGCGTGACATGCCACAGCAGGAACCCGGGGCTCTCGTCGGGTTCAAGCGGCATTGCCGCCCGATCGCTCGGCCAGGGCCACCAGGGCCGCGAGCACCTCAGGGAAGTCGGCGGTGATCGCCGGACCGAGTTCGGGGCCGACCTGGCCCGCGGCCGGCCCGGTGATCTCGGTTCGGTACGTGACCCGGGTGCGGCCGTCGGCCGTCGGCGTCAGCCGGTGCGTTGTCCTGACCGCGAAGTCCCCGGCGTCCATCTCGTCGGTGAACAGCTCGCCGGGCACGACCTCGGTCAGCCGCATCGACACCGGGTCGTCCCCTGGTGGCGTCATGGTGAAGGCGGTGCCTACCTGGAACGGACCGTCGATCTCGATTTTCTCGATGCCGGCGTTCCAAGACGGCCACGCCGGCACGTCCGACCAGTGCCGCCACAGTGCCTCGGCCGACGCCGTCGTCGCCACGCTGTGCTCGTACTCCCACATAGTTCCTCCCGAGAGTTGATTGATCTGTGCACAGACTATCTGTGCACAGATCATATGTCAATCCCGGCGGGTCAGCCCTTCGCGTAGTTGCTGGCGCCCCACCAGTCCACCACCACGACGGGCTCCTCGCCGACCACCCACGCGTCGTGACCCGAGGGCAGTGCGGTCACCGCGCCAGGCCGGGCGTCGAACGTGGTGCCGTCGGCCATCTGGATCCGCAGCACGCCGGCGACGTGGTACTGGAAGTGCGGTGCCTCGCACAGATCCGTGCCAGCGATTGGCTTGACGTGCTCGGACCAGCGCCAGCCCGGGCGCAGCACGAGGCGGCCGATGTCGCTGCCGCCAATGCTGAGCAGCTCGGCCTTGCCGCTGGGGAACTCGCGGGTCTCGTCCGGGTCGGCGAAGTCGCGGTGCTCGGTTACCGCGGCCGGCTGCTCTTCGTCCCAGGCCTGCACGCAGGACTGCCGCACGATCAGCCCGTCTCGCAGATCGAGCACGGCCGAGCAGAGCACCCGAGCGCCGCTGGGGTACCGGCAGACCTGCGTGAACGCGGCGCCGTCCGGACCGACGACCAGCCGCTCCACGGTGTGCGTCATGTCCCGGCCGCAGACGTCGGCGAAGTAGCCGCCGATCGCCGCCCGGCCGCGGATGACCTTCGGGTTGCTGGGCTGGTCGAGATGATCGGTGATCCGCAGTTCGGCGTCCTCGGCGTACAGGCCGAGCAGTGTGGCCGCGTCGCGCTCCTCGATGCCTCGGCGCAGGGCCGTCGCGTCGAATGTCATGGTGTCCATCTGAACCTCCGCTGTGATGAAGATGTCTTCCGGAAACGACCATTCCTCCGTATCGTCAAGACAGCGTCAAAGTGCTGGTCCGAGGGGTGGCGGTCGTGCGTGACCTGCGGGTTATCGGCGAACTCCGGCTGTCAGGGGCGACCGCCGGGCTGCCTGCCAGCCGCCGCGCCCGCGGCCTGCTCGGCTGGCTCGCGGTCCATCCCGGCGCGCACCACCGGTCCCGGCTGGCCGGCCTGTTCTGGCCCGACGTGCTCGAGGCGAGCGCCCGCGCCAGCCTGCGCAGTGCCATGTGGGCATTGCGCCCCGCACTGGGATCTTGCCTGATCACCAGCCGCGACACGGTTTCTCTCGGCGGCGAGATCCGGGTGGATGTGCGGGAGTTCCGGCGGCTGCTCGCGGCTGGCCAGACCACCGAGGCGCTCGCGCTCGCGGATGGGGGCCTGCTCCAGGAGATGGATGACGACTGGGTCCTGGACGCTCGGGAGGAACTCGACCGCGACGTCGCCGGCGCGCTGGCCGAGCTGACCAGGCAGGCGGTGGGGTCCGGCGACACGGCCAGCGCGCTGAGCTGGGCGCTCCGGTGGGCCGCGCTGTGCCCGCTGGATGAGACGGCGGGCGCGGCCCTCATCCGGGCGCACATCGACGCCGGTGACGGGCCGGCGGCGGTAGCGGCCTTCGGCAGGCTCCGGCAGCGGCTCGGCACCGAACTCGGCGTGCCGGTGTCCGCGGCAACCGAGGCGCTGGTGGCACCGTTGCGCACGACGGCCGCCGCGGCACCGCGGTGGCCGGGCACGAGCGACCCGCCGCCAGCCGGCCTGGTGGGCAGAGATCGCCAGTTCGGCGAGCTGATTGCCGGGTGGCGGACAGCCCGGGCGGGCACCGGAGCGGTGATCTTGCTCGCGGGCGAGGGCGGCATCGGCAAGACGCGGCTGGTGCTCGAGCTCCAGACCCGGGCCGGCGCCACCGCGGTGCGCGCGGGACCGGTCGTGGCGGCGCCGTTCGTCCTGTGGACGGAGGCGCTGAGCGAGCTTGTCGCGGTGACCGGCCGGCCGGACGAGCCGTGGACCGCCGATCTGGCCAGGATCGTCCCGTCGCTCGGCCAGCCAGGGCCCACGCTGAGCGATCCGCAGCTGGAGCGGGTCCGGCTGTGTGAGGCGGTGGTGCAGTTCCTCGGCTGGGCGGCGCGCCGGGCACCGCTGCTCGTCGCGTTCGAGGACGTGCACCTTGCCGACGGGGCGAGCCTGGACCTGATCGCCTACGCCGGGCGACGGCTGCGCCGGATGCCGGTGCTCCTCGTGCTGACCAGGCGCCTGCTGCCGGTCCGGCAGCAGCTCGACGGGGTGCTCTCGGCGCTGCGCTCGCACGGCGCGCTGGCCGCGGAGCTGGAGCTCGGACCGTTGCCAGGCGACGCCGTGCGGGAGCTGATCCGGTCGGCCGCACCGGACCTGGCCGCGTCCGTGATCCGCCAGATCACCGAGCTGGCCGACGGCAGCCCGCTGCTGGCCATCGAAACCGCGCGGGCCGCCGCCGGCGGCGCGGCGGACATTCCGGCCGGCCTAGCCGGCGTGGTGCGCCAGGCCATGGGCGGGCTGTCGGTTCCCGCGCGGCTGTGTGCCGAGTTCGCCGCCGCCGCGGGCCGCGATCTCGATCGGGCCGAGGTCGCGGCGCTGCCGCTGCCCAGCCCCGCGCGGGACGTGGCGGAGGCGCTGGGCTCGGGTCTGCTCGCCGCCGTGGACGGCCGCCTCGGCTTCCGTCACACGCTGCTGCGCGACGCGGCTTACCAGGCGCTCGCCGAACCGGTCCGGGTGCGGCTGCATGGCGAGCTCGCCCGGATTCTGCGCAAGCGCGGCGGCCAGCGCGCCGCGGAGATCGCCCGTCATCTGCTCCTGGCGGGTCAGGACGAAGCAGCGGTGGCCCATCTGGCGCTGGCCGCGCGGGATGCCCGGCGGGTCGCGGACGTGGCCGCGGCGTCCGGTTTCCTCAGCGAGGCGCTGCGCATCGAACCCGGCGACCCCGAGATGCTGATCGAGCTGGCCGAGGTCCAGGCGTTTCTCGGTGTGCCTGACGAGTCCGACCGGGCCTTCGACCGCGCGCTCGGGCTGATCGCGCCGGCCGACTCCGGTGCGCTGATCAGCGCCTGGCTGCGGCGAGGACGGTGGCTCCGCGGCGGCATCTGTCACCCGCGCGAGTCGCGCCGTTCGTACCAGAGCGCGCTGGACGTGCTGGACCGTGACCCGGACGCGCCGGCCCGCGCCGAGGCGCTGGCGGGCCTGGCCTGGGCCGAAGCGGTGGCCGGGGACCCGGGCGAGGTGGACGCCCTGCTCGCCGAGGCGGACCGGATCCTCGGCAGCAACCCCAGCGACCTGCTCGCGCATGACATCGGGGTGGCCCGCGGCCACGCGCTGATCAGGGCTGGCCAGTTCACGGCCAGCTTCGGTCCGCTGATCGCGGCGAGCACCGCCGCGGGCCGGGCCGGCCGGCCAGACATGGCCTACAGCTGCCTGTCGAACGCGGCGAGCGCCGCGGTCTGTGCTGGGGACTTCGGCAGAGCGCTTGATTTCGCCGACCGGTGCCTGCCCCTGGTCACCCCGAACGGCCTGCTCCGGCTGTGTGTCTACGCTCAGGTCGCCAGGTCCGCGATCCTGCGTCGCCTGGACCGCCGCGGCGAGGCGCGGCAGGCCTGCGACGCGGCGGCCGGGTACGCCGGCCGGATCGGGCTCCCGGAGCTCGACGGCCTGGTCCGCGCCGAACGCGGGCTGCTTGAACTGGACTGCGTGGCGTCTGGCGCGGGTGCCGGGGCGGCGGTCGTGGAGCTGGCGGCCGCCCTTGAGCTAGGCGCGCCGGTCAGCCGGCCGGCCACCCGGCTACGGCTCGCCGAGGCGCTCGCGCTGGCGAGCCGTCCGGACGCCGCCGAGGCCGAGCTGCGCAACGTGGTGCTCGAGCCGGTCGGCCCCGCTGACTTCCCCGCCACGCTGGTCGCCCGGATGAGCCGGGTGCAGGGCTTGATCGCGGTCGCCCGCGGCGATATCCCGCTGGCCGGGCGCCGCATGGCCGAATCCGTGGCAGCGTGGCAGCGCGTCGTCGCGACGCTGGACGGCCGGCAGGCAGGGGCGGACTACGTCGCGTCGCTCATCGACCTCGGCCGCCCGCCGGTGAGCGCGCTGGTCGAGCCGGCCGCCGAGCTGGCCCTCGTCACCGCCGAACTAGCAACCCTGCGCGGGAGGTAGCCCACATGCCTTCGTTTGACCAGACGGCGATCAGCGACGCCGCTCCGGAGGAAGTCTGGAAGCTGCTCTACGATCCGGCCAGGTTCCCGGACTGGTGGGCAGGGGTCGGTTCGGTCGACCCGCACGGTGATGGTTACACGATGTACCCGGAGGGATATCCGGACTTCCCGATGCCGCAGGCCCTTGCGGTGAGCCAGGAAACGGGCACGGTCACGATCTCCTGCCTGGTTTCCGACCTGCGGTTCGCCTGGCAACTGCGTCCGCATGGCGCCGGAACCGAGATCTCAGTGCACGTCGAGATCCCGGACAGCGAGGCACACCGCCTGGACGCACAGCGCGAGACGATCAGTCAGTCGCTGATCCGGCTGGCGATCTCGGCGGCGCAGCCCCAGGACAGCGAGATGCCGGCGCCGCCGTGGCCGTAGTTGTGCCAGACCACGCTGTCGCCGACGCGCTCGGGCTCGAGCCGGACCTCGGGACGGCACGGGCGCAGGCCGACGCGGTGTTCCAGGATCCGGCAGCCATGCAAGCGAGGCTCGATTCTCAGTGCGCCAGCCACTATTCGTTCCGCGATAAATGGTTTAGGAGTCAGCTCCCAGTCGCCCTCCTCCATCGTGCCGCCGAGAAGGATCGTGTCGCCGTGCGGGAACATGTACACCGTGCTGGGGAGCGGCTCGTCGCGCGAGATGAAGAACTCATCGATGCCGGGGTTCTCCGCGATCACCACCTGGCCGCGGATCGGGTACACCGCCGGGTCGGGGACAAGGTAGCGGGCGGTAATGCCGGAGCAGTTCACGACCACCGGCGCCACCTCGAGCGTGGGCACCTCGGCGATCTCCAGCATGCCGCCCGCCAGCGCGTACCGTTTGCGCAGGTAGTCCAAGTACACCGGCATGCTGGCCAGCGGCGCCGTGTAGTGCCAGCCGCCGGTGAAACCGGGCGCGAGCTCGGCCGGCTCGCACCACCGCATGCTGGGCAGCAGGTCCGCCCAGAAGGGCAGTTCCGCCTCGGTCCTGGTCACCTCCTTGCCGGAGGCCATCCGCACGCCGCTGTCCGGGTCGTTCGCCAGCTTGGCCAGCACGTCCAGGCTGTGCTCCGCCCAGCCCAGGGCGCGGTCCGGCGCACCCACGTGGACCGGCCCCCAGATCGCGCCCGCCGCCACCGACGTGGTGCGCTCGGGCGGCGCCGCGGTGCGGATCGTTACGGTGTGCCCGGCCTCGGCCAGGCAGATTCCGGTGGTCAGGCCGCTCACGCCGGCGCCGATGACAACTACTTCCATATCGGTAAGCATGCATCAACGTTGATCAACGTTGACGCGTGGCATGCTTATCGCCGTGAGTGAGCTGACGGATGCGCACGCTAGGCTGGTTGACCAGGCGACCGCGGCCGATGCGGGCGGCGCTGGGCTGCGGGACATCGAGCACGTGGTCATCCTGATCCAGGAGAACCGGTCGTTCGACCATTACTTCGGCACCATGTCGGGGGTACGCGGCTTCGCGGATCCGGCGGCGCTGCCCGGCGTTTTCGACCAGCAGGGGCGCCCGGTGGGCGCGGATCAGTTCGTCCAGCCGTTCCGGCTGTGGAGCGATCCGCCTGGCCGGGACGGGCAGTGCCTGAACGACATCGCGCATACCTGGGCGGTGCAGCACCAGAGCTGGAACGGCGGGCGGATGGATTCGTTCGTCTCCGCGCACCTGACCGCGGACGGGGCCGCGGACGGGCCGTCCACGATGGGCTACTACGCGCGCGCCGACCTGCCGTTGTTCTACGCGCTCGCGGACGCGTTCACGGTGTGCGACGGGTACTTCTGCTCGGTGCTCGGGCCGACCGACTCGAACCGGGTGATGTCGATGTCCGCATCGATCGACCCGGACGGGGCGGCCGGCGGCCCGGTGCTGGAGACATATGTCGAGCGGGTGACGCACTACGGGTCGCTGCACTGGGAGACGATGCCGGAGCGACTTCAGGCCGCCGGGGTCAGCTGGAAGGTGTACAGCGCGCGGCTCGGCGAGCTGGCGCTGAGCCCGCTGCCGTACTTCAAGGCGTTCGCCGATCCGTTCTCGGTGCGCGGGGTCGAGCTGGTGGCGCGCGGGCTGACACCGGACTTCCCCGATCACTTCATGGACGACCTGGCGCACGGGAAGCTGCCCGCGGTGTCGTGGATCATCCCGCCGCTGGCGCAGTGCGAGCACCCCGCGGCGCCGCCGGCCTGGGGCGAGCACCTGGTGCATACCATTTTGTCCGCGCTGGTCGCGAAGCCGGACGTGTGGGAGCGGACGGTGCTGTTCGTGGTGCATGACGAGAACGGCGGCTTCTTCGACCACGTGCCGCCGGTGACCGCGCCGCAGGGGACACCGGGGGAGTGGCTGACGTCCTCGCCTTTGCCGGCCGCTGCCGGGGGGATCCGCGGTCCGGTCGGGCTCGGGTTCCGGGTCAGCTGCCTGGTGATCTCGCCGTTCAGCCGCGGCGGCTGGGTGTGCTCTGACGTGTTCGATCACACGTCGCTGCTGCGGTTCATCGAGACGCGGTTCGGCGTCGAGGTGCCGAACCTGTCCGCCTGGCGCCGGTCGGTGACCGGGGACATGACGTCGTGCCTTGGCGTGACCCCCGACGTCGCGGTGCCGCCGCTGCCGGAAACGTCGATCGGCGCGGCCACGTCCGTCGTGGAGCAGGCGGTGCTGAACGCGCTGGCGGGAACCGTTGACCGCGGGGTGGCATATCCGGTGCCTTCGGCCAACGCGATGCCCGCGCAGGAAGCGGCGCCAATCCGCCGCCGCCGTGGCCCCACGTGACCTTTCGTGACCCCGCGGGACCTTTCGTGACCTGTTCGGCGACCCTCGTGACCCCTCGTGACCTGTTCGGCGACCCTCGTGGCCCTTCGTGACCTGTTCGGCGACCCTCGTGGCCCTTCGTGGACCTATAGGCGCGCGGCGTACCGCCCCCATGCCGGACATGTCTCCCATGCCGGGCGCGCTCCCGGGCGGCACGGATTATTGCGGACACTTACCCCCCCGGATCGGGGGGGTAAGTGTCCGCAATAATTTCCGCATTGCTTTCGAGGCGCCGGGAAGCGCCGTGGTCCGCCTGCCGCTGGGGTGTCCGATGCCCGCTGGGGCGGCAGGCGGACCAGGTCTGGTTCCGGCTAGCCGTGGTGCGGAGCGCCGTGCGCGGCTAGCTGGAGGTCTTGCTGCATGTCGAAGTAGGCCTGCTTCGGCTGCTGGTTCACGTCGTAGATCGTGGCGTAGCCCTCTCCGGTGAAGAAACCGGGAACCCAGGAATCCGCGTCGGTGAAACCCCAGACGGTGAACGAGATGCACTCGGGAACGGCGAGGGCGGCCTTGAGCATCTGCGAGAATTCGTAGGGCTGCGCGAACAGCGCGAGGTTGTCCGTCGGCACCTGCTCGGTCGCGTTGTTGACGAACGTGCGGACGTCGGCCTCGGTGATCGCGACCTTCAGGCCCAGGCTGGCGTACCGCTCGAGGTCCTGCTGGAAGCGCTGCGGGCTGAACCCGAATTGGGTGTCGAGATGGCCCTGGTTACCGACGCCGTGGATCGGCACGCCTTCGGCCAGCATCTGCTTGAGCCACGCAAATACCGCGTCGCTCTTGGCGTTGCTGCCGTCCTCGCCGGCGATGTTGTAGTCGTTGTACACGAGTATCGCGTGCGGGTCGGCCTCGTGTGCCCAGCGGAAGGCCTGGGGGATGATGCCGGGTCCGAGGTGGGAGACCCAGAAGTCGTTCGGGTTGATGCCGGAGGGGTTGGCGTCGAGGAAGAACTCGTTGGCGACATCCCACTGCCAGATCTTGCCCCGGAAGCGGGTGACCTCGGTGATGATGTGCTGGTGCAGCAGGTCGAACAGCTGCGAGTTGCTGATGCTGCCGTTGGAGACGCCGGTCGTGAGCCAGTCGGGGAGCTGGTTGTGCCACAGCAGCGTGTGCCCGCGGATGAGCTGTTTGTTCGCCTGGGCGAACGCGACCAGCTGATCCGCCTGCGACCAGTCGAATCCGCCCTGGGTCGGCTCGACGATCTGCCACTTCATGGCGTTGCCGGGGGTGACCACGGAAAACTGGCTGCCGGCGATCGCGGCGTAGGTGGGAGTCTCGATATCTTGCGGGATGAGTGCGGTGCCGATGCGGAGGTTGATCTTCGCGGCCAGCGCTCGCAGGGAGTCGGGATCGTTCGCTGTATTTGCCGTGTTCGCCGTGGCGGAGCGCACCGCCGCCGTGGCGCTGGTGCCCGTGCCGAGCACCGCCGCCGCGCTCGTGGCGGCACCGAATGCGAGGAAACTGCGACGTCTCATGGGATCGCCTCCTAAGCGTCGAGATCCGTTACCACCGAAAAGTTTCGATATTGTTTTGGAAGTATCGGATGACCGCAAAGTAGGACGTCGCGCGTTACGTGTCAACAGGAACGGTGCACAAAGTGCGCGCGGAGACGGATGTGTGCAGGTCAAATGGGAAATACGATTTTCGATCGCTTTCCGAAAGTTTCGATACAGCAGTTTGATGAGACGGGACGGGCAAAAGGGCGCAGCCGGGGTACGCCGGGGTGCCGGGATACGCCCGAGGACGCCGGATACCGGGTACAGTTGCCGGGGCGCGGGCGCGGCGGGTACGGCTCAGTCCGCGCGCTTGCGCACCAGGGTGAACGTCTCGAACTCGGTGTAGTCGGGGGTGGGTGCGCCCTTCTCGCCGGTGGCCGGGTTGACCGGGTCGGCGCCGACCGCGTGATAGTGCGTGACCTTGATCGTGGTCTGGCTGCCCGGGCCGTTGCCCGGGTCCACGTCGAACACCGCGATGCCGTAGCCGGTCGACGTGTCGCGCTTGGCGGACCAGATCGCGTCCTCGATCGCGTCGGCGCCAGCGCGCGCGTACACGCCGGCCGTTGACGTCTGCGCGGGCCGGTTGGCGTGCGTGAACACCTTGGCCTGGCGGTTGCCGTCCTTGCTGTCGAGGCCGTACTCGTCCAGGTTGGCGTTGGTGCCACCGCAGCCGAGGATCAGGTGCACGGTGCCCTGGCTGGTGTCGAACACGCCGTTGTCGACGGTGGTCACCGGGTGCGGGCGAAGCGTGTTGACCGTGGTGCCGGTGGCCACCTCGGTGCCGACCCCGGCGTCGAGGCCACGGCACGGGAAGGACCGCTCGTAGTCGTGGTCGTGGCCGTTGAGCACCAGGTCCACCTCGTACTTGTCGAACAACGGCAGCCAGGTGGCGCGGATGCCGAGGTCGGAGCCGTTGCCGGTGGCGGACGAGGACGCGGCGCACTGATGCATCTGGGCAACGATCCAGTCGATGCCGGAGTCGGCGCGGGCCGCCGCGAGCGTGCGCTCCAGCCATGCGGTCTGCGCGCCGTCGGAGTAACCCCGGACGTAGAACGAGGTGCCGGGCTCGATCGGCGCGTTCCCGGTCGACGCCGCGGGCGTCAGTGCCGCGGGTCCGGCCACGAGCGGACCCGCGTCCTGGTAGACGACGTCGTCCGCGTCCAGCGACACGAACAGCACCGAACCCACCCGGAACGAGTACCAGCGCCCGGCGAAGCCCGGCACGTGGTTGTCCGGCAGCGTGTACCTGGTCAGGTACGAGGTGAAGCCCTGCGGCCCGTTGTAGAACTCGATCTCGTGGTTGCCCGGGCACGGCATCCACGGCCGGAACGCCGCCGAGGCCTGGTTGTTGTTGCCGAAGTCCCGCCACACCGCGGGCTGGGACGCCGGGTTCAGGTCGGCATAGCAGAGATCACCGTTCAGCAGGTGGAACAGCGGCTGGAAGGACTCCACCGCGGTGACCGCGTACGCGGACTGGCCGTAGGACAGAACCCAGCTGGTGTTCGGCGTGGCCAGGTCGCCGAAGCTGGTGAACCGGAACGCGCGGCGCCCCGCGGGCGCGGTGCGGAACGTCGCGCTGAACGGGTCTTCGGCGTTCGCGTCGTTATCCGCCGTCACCACGTACGCATAGGTCGCGCCGGGCCGCAGCCCGCCGACGGACGCGTGGTACGTCCAGACCGCCTCGCCGTTGATGCCGTCGGTGTAGTGCCGTTCGCGGGCCCGGATGACGCGCCGGCCGATGCGCACCCGCGGCCGGATCGCTCGGTCCGGGGATGCCCAGGACACGATGACGGTAGTCCCGGGGTCATCGCCCCAGGTGAGGTGGACCTGCTCTGGAGTGCCGTCGGACGACACCTTGCGGCGCGCGGGGGTGGCGGCCTCCGCGTCCGCGGCATCCGCGGTACCCGCGGCGGCGGCGAGCAGACCCGTGGTGCCCGCTCCGACCAGGATCTGGCGCCGGGAAACCTGCGAACGGGAGTGGCTGGCTGGCATAACGAGACCGTAACGGTCGCCGGTGAACGCCAAGTGACGAAGCCGGACGTCACTCCGCGTCTACCGGATGAACGTTGCGAGCACCGCTTGCGGCCCCTCAGAGTGCCTCGCATTCCCGGAACATGTTTCAATGCTGGGGTGGAAACGAGCAGCCCAGCTGACGGCCGTCCGGCACGGGTGACGATCCGGCAGGTCGCCGACCTCGCGGGGGTTTCGATCGCGACCGTCTCGCGGGTGGTGAACGACCACGTCGACGTGTCCGCGCAGACCCGCGACGCGGTGCGGCGCGTGCTGCGCGAACACGGCTATCACGGGGCACCGCGCTCGCGAACCCCGGTCACCGGCCGCGTTGGCATCGCGGTGCCGATGGTGCACCCGCCGTACTTCGCCCAGATACTGGGCGGCGCCGCCGAGGCGCTGTACGAGCAGGACCGGCAGGTGCTGCTGTGCCCCACCAGCCACTCCCGGACGCGGGAACTGTCCCTGCTCGACCGGCTGGCGGACGGTGAAGCGGACGGCGCGGTGCTGGTACTGCCCGAGGAGTCCGGCGACGAGCTCGGCGAGCTGGCGGAGCACGGCTTCCCGTTCGTCGTGGTGGACCCGCGGACCGAGGTGCCCGACGGGATTTCCGTGGTGTGCGCGGCGCACTCCTCGGGTGCGGCGCAGGCGACCGAACACCTGCTCGGGCTGGGCCACCGGCGGATCGGGGTGATCAGCGGACCTGTGGACTGGCTGGCCAGCCAGGAGCGGATGCGCGGGCACATCGCGGCGCTGGCGGCATGGGGGATGCTGCCGGACTTCTCCTACGTCCGGTACGCCAACTTCCGGCTCGACGGGGGCCGGGACGCCGCGGTCCAGCTGCTCGACCTGCCGCAGCCGCCGACCGCGATCTTCGCGTTCAGCGACAGCATGGCGATCGGCGCGGTCCAGGCCGCCACCGCGCGGGGCATTGACGTGCCGGCCGGCCTTTCCGTCGTGGGGTTCGACGACACCGTCGAGGCGGCGATCACGGTGCCGGGACTCACCACCGTGCGCCAGCCGCTCGCCGAACTCGGCCGGACCGCGGTCAGCCTGCTGCTCCGCCAGCTTGAGAACCGGCGGCTCGAGCCGCTCCGGGTCGAGCTGGAAACCAAGCTAGTGGTCCGGGACTCTGCCGCCGCGCCGCGGTGACCGCGCATGACCGGACATGGCCGGACATGATCGGGCATTGACCCGCGTCGGCGTTGCTGTTACGTTCCTTCCGGAAATGTTCCGGTAACTTCCGGGAGTGGCCATGCCGTTCGCTCTTTCCCGTCGTATCTCCATATCCCTGCTGTCCGCGCTGTTGCTCGGGTCGCTGGCCGTCACGGCCGACGTCGCCGCCAACGCATCCACCGTTTCCGGCCCCGCCGTCGGCTCAGCCCAGCGGACGCTCGCCCCCGGTACCCGGTTCTTCGTTCCGCCGCCCTCGCAAGGCGCGCCGCAGCAGATCGTGAACCTCGCGAAGAGCGGCGACGTCAAGGACGCCGCGCTGATCACGGCGATGGAAGCGATACCCCGCGCCGTCTGGTTCACCAGCGGCACGCCAGCTCAGGTGCGGCTGCAGGTCAGCCAGACGATGTTCGACGCGTCGCTCCAGCGCGCGGTGCCGGTGCTCGTCGCCTACGACATTCCCGGCCGGGACTGCGCGCAGTTCTCCGCCGGCGGGGCGCTCAGCCAGGCGGACTACGAGGCGTGGATCAACGGGTTCGCCCAGGGCATCAAGAGCGCGAAGGCCATCGTCATCCTGGAACCGGACGCGCTCGGCAACCTGCCCTCCAACTGCGGACTCTCGTCCACGGTGTACCCGTTCACCGACAGCGAGCGATTCGCCGAGCTGCAGTACGCGGTCGCCGCGCTGGAGCAGGACCCGGGCGTCAGCCTTTACCTCGACGGCACGCACAGCGCGTGGCAGTCGGTCGGAACCATCACGCAGCGACTGCTCGAAGCGAACGTACAGGACACGCAAGGCGTCTTCCTGGACGTATCCAACTACCAGCCCACCCCGGAACTGCTGGACTACGGCACCTGGATCTCCGACTGCATCGCGATGGTCACCGATTCGGCCAATCCCGATTTCAACAACCCCGGTGCCTGCGCGAGTCAGTACTTCCCGGCCACTCAGAGCGACTTCAGCACCTGGGACCTCACCACCCAGTGGTATGCGCAGAACATGGGCAACGCGGTGGCGAGCACGCATTTCGTGGTCGATACCAGCCGCAACGGTGATGGCCCGAACAACATGAGCACCTACGCCGCCGCACCGTTCGATCAGCCGTCCAGCGTGATCGGCACGCTGGCCAGCGGGAACTGGTGCAACCCGCCGTCGTCCGGACTGGGCCTGCGGCCCACCGCGAACACCGGCGTGCCGTTGCTCGACGCGTACCTGTGGGTCAAGACTCCGGGGCAGTCCGACGGCCAGTGCGATGCGGTCGGCGGCGTTCGGGCCTGGGACTACAACGTCTACACCCAGCCAGGATGGCCGACGACGGCATCCGCCCAGGCAGTGTTCGACCCGCTATGGGGAATGGACGACCCGGCGGCCGGCGCCTGGTTCTCGCAGCAGGCGCTCCAGCTCGCGCAGCTCGCCAGCCCGGGCCTGCTGCACTAACGGCAAAGCCGGCAAGGCCGCACGGAAGACGTGGCCGTCCGGTGATGTTGGGACGGTGTGTGAGTGACCTTCCCCTCGATCATCCGGACGGCCTGGCCGGAGTACCGCTGTCCGTCCTGGACCTGGCTCCCGTCCCAGCCGGCGGCACGCCCGCGGCCGCGCTGCGCGCCACCATCGACCTGGCCCAGCACGTGGAACGGCTTGGCTATAAACGTTTCTGGGTCGCCGAGCATCACAACATGCCCGGCGTGGCGAGTTCGGCGCCGCCGGTCCTGATCGGGCAGATCGCGGCCGTGACGTCGCTGATCCGGGTGGGATCCGGCGGCGTGATGCTGCCCAATCATCCTTCGCTCGTGGTCGCGGAGCAGTTCGGCATGCTTGAAGCGCTCCATCCGGGACGGATCGACCTCGGCATCGGCCGGGCGCCCGGCACCGATCCAGCGACGGCCGCGGCGCTCGGCCACCGCGGCCCGGACGACTTCCCGCAGCAGCTCACCGACCTGATCGGTTTCCTCACCGGCGACTGGCCGGACGGACATCGGTTCGCGACGGTCCGGGCGGTGCCCGGCCAGGGCAGCGCCCCGGGCATGTGGCTGCTCGGCTCCAGCGGGTACAGCGCGCGGGTAGCCGGGCTGCTCGGGCTGCCGTTCGCGTTCGCCCACCACTTCATGCCGCAGAACACGCTGCCCGCGCTGGCGGTGTACCGGGAGAGCTTCCGCCCGTCGGCGACACTGGACCGGCCGTACGCGATGGTCGCGGTGGGTGTGATCTGCGCGGATACCGACGAGCGGGCGCAGTGGCTGGCCGGGCCGTCCGGCTTGTCGTTCCTGCGGCTGCGGTCCGGCCGTCCGGGAACGCTGCCGTCCCCGGAGGAGGCCGCGGCGTATCCCTACTCCGAGCTCGACCGGGCGATGATCGCCGAACGCCGGGCAGCGCAGCTGGTCGGAAGCCCCGCGACGGTTCGTGCGGGCATGGCGGAACTGCTGGAGCGGACCGGGGCGGACGAACTGATGCTCACGACGATGGTCTTCGACCCTGCCGACCGGCTCCGCTCCTTCGAGCTGGTGGCGGACACCGTCATGCGTCTTGACCGATGCCGTTGAGCCTCCTGCCAGGTGGTGGGATTCGAGTACGCGGCCGACGGGTTGCGTCAGTGGTCGGGCCATAGCCCGATCAAGGTAGCGAAGCGCCGCACTATCGTCGCGGCGATTCCGTCGTCCGAGAGCGCGTCGCGGACCTGACTGGGCACGGGTTGCTGCTCTCGCTCGGCCCAGGAGTGCAGCTGAGTTAGGCAGACTGCCAGGCCGGGCTCGATCTGCCCCCAGCGACGGGCGGCGTATGCGCGGCTGGTCGTCCAGGTGTGGTCATTGACGCTGACCAGACCGGCCACCGCCAGCAGGGTCTTGCGGGCGATCCGGATGCCGAGATCGGTCGCGGATGGGCAGGCGTTCAGCTCCTGTCGCCAGCGCCCGAGGAACCGGGCGATGTCGCCGTTGAAGCCCCGCGCGGCGCGGGCGTCGGCGGGAAATGCGGGCAGCCCTGCGGATTGATCCGGACCGGCGAGGTGGACGCAGTAGTGGCGGAGAAAGACCCGGAACCCGTATACCTCATCGTGGTCGCCTGCCAGGTCCGCGGTGGTGGCGGTGGCGATCTCCACGCCCCGGCACCGGTCGGCATACCGTGCCGAGAGGCGGTGCCCGAGGTCCGGCGCGTCCGGCAGCCCGATCGACAGCAGGTCGACGTCGGATGCGCCGGGACGTGCGGTGCCGTTGGCGACCGAGCCGTAGACATGCAGCGAGGCCCCGTCCGGGATTCCCGGTTGGCTGAGGAAGGCGATCGCGTCGGTCAGGATGGGCTCGAAAATCGCAGGCACCCGGTCGCGGCGCGCACCGGTCCGGATCGTCCCGTCAGCCGCCATGCCCTCGTCGGGATCGCTCATACCCCGGCAGTGTAGAGTGCCCGCTACTCTCGCTCCGTGGCCATCTGTCGCCCGCGCCACCTGTCGGTGATCACACGGCACACATGATCAGGGATGGGCGTCACCGGCCCGCGGCGTAGATCCGCCGGACCACATCCTCTATGTCGGGTTCCTCCACAGTGAGGACTCTGTTGGCGAATGCGCACGCATGGCCCGTGCCGGCCGCTGGGCCTGGCCGCCGGGCCTGGCCGCCGGGTCTGGCCGGGTGCGCGCAGCCTGTGCCTGGAGTGCAGCGTGCGGCTACCGGTACAGGAGCGCACCCGCAGTCCCGTCAGCAACGTGGAAGATTTCCCCATCGTGGAAGACCAGCCCTGGTGAACAGGGGTCCCGCTACCACAAAGGGGAAAACCACCACGCTATCGAGGCCCATCAAGCCAGCCGCCGGCCCACCGGGCAGCCAGCGACCCGGGCAAACCCCTGAATAAGCCAACGGGGTCAGTGAGGTCCAGTACTTCCGCCTTGTCGGAGACGGCCGCCAGCACCTTGGCCGCCGTGATCCGTTCGGCGTCGAACGCGAGCCGCTGCCGGAGCCCGCCCCTTATCCCCGAACGAATTTACGCAGGGCGCCTCAGATCCGCTGCCAGGCCTCGGTGAGGACCGAACGCAGTACCTGCTCGATGAAGTCGAAGTGCTCCTGACCGCAGATCAGCGGCGGCGACAGCTGGATGACCGGGTCGCCGCGGTCGTCGGCGCGGCACACCAGCCCGGCATCGAACAGCGCCTGCGACAGGAACCCGCGCAGCAGCCGCTCCGACTCCTCGTCGCTGAACGTCTCCCGCGTGGCCTTGTCCTTGACCATCTCGATGCCGTAGAAGTACCCGTCACCGCGCACGTCGCCGACGATCGGCAGGTCGTACAGCTTCTCCAGCGTGGCGCGGAATCCCGCCTCGTTGCGCCGCACGTTGCCGAGCAGGTCTTCCTTCTCGAAGATGTCCAGGTTGGCCAGCGCCATCGCGGTGGACACCGGATGCCCGGCGAACGTGATGCCGTGCAGAAACGTCGCGGTCCCGGCGCTGAACGGCTCCATCAGGCGGTCGGACACGAGCATGCCGCCGAGCGGCGCGTACCCCGAGGTGACACCCTTGGCGAACGTGATGATGTCCGGCTGGTAGCCGTACCGCTCGGACCCGAAGTAGTGGCCGAGCCGGCCAAACGCGCAGATCACCTCGTCGGAGACCAGCAGCACACCGTACGTGTCGCAAATCTCCCTGACCCGCGAGAAGTAGCCGGGCGGCGGCGGGAAGCAGCCGCCGGAGTTCTGCAATGGCTCGACGTAGACGGCGGCGACCGACTCCGGGCCCTCGCGCAGGATGGCTCGCTCGATCTCGTCCGCCGCCCACTGCCCGAACGCCTCCCGGTCGTCGGCCACGAACGACGGTGCCCGGTAGAAGTTGGTGTTGGGCACCCGGACGCCGCCGGCGGGCAGCGGCTCGAACGGGTACTTGATGTCGGCGAGGCCGGTGATCGCCAGCGCGCCCATCGACGTGCCGTGGTACGCGATGTCCCGGGACAGCACCTTGTACCGGGACGGCTCACCGGTGATCTTGAAGTACTGCTTGGCCAGTTTCCACGCGGACTCGACGGCCTCGGAACCGGAGGTGGTGAAGAACACGCGGTTCAGGTCGCCGGGTGCCAACTCGGCCAGCCGTGCCGCGAGTTCGATGGCCTTGGGGTGCGCGTATGACCAGAGCGGGAAGTAGGCCAGCTCGGACGCCTGCCGGGCGCCGGCCTCGGCGATCTCGGTGCGTCCGTGCCCGACCTGGCTGACGAACAGCCCGGACAGGCCGTCCAGGTACTGCTTGCCGTGCTGGTCGTACACGTATGGCCCGGAGCCGCGCACGATCACCGGTACTTCGGCGTCCGCGTACGAGGACATCCGCGTGAAGTGCAGCCAGAGGTTTCGCTTCGCGTCTTCCTGCGTCTGCTCGATCGTCATCTGGTTCCCCATGAGTAGGTTTGTTTCTTGAGCTTGAGATAGACAAACGTCTCTGTGCTGGTCACCGACGGGGCGGCGCGCACCTGGCCGAGGATCTCCAGCAGGTGGTCGTCGTCTTCGCATACCACCTCGACCAGCAGGTCAAACGAGCCCGCCGTGATCACGACATAGTCGATCTCGTCCATGTCCGCGAGGTGGCTGGCCAGCTTCTCCAGGTCGCCGTCGCACTTGATCGCGATCAGTGCCTGCCGCCGGAAGCCCAGCGTGAGCGGGTCGGTGACCGCGACGATCTGCATGACGCCGGTGTCCTGCAACCGCTGCACCCGCTGCCGGACCGCGGCCTCGGACAGCCCGACGGCCTTGCCGATCGAGGCGTACGAACGCCGGCCGTCCTCCTGAAGCTGCTCGATGATCTGCTTGGAGATATCGTCGGGCGTAACGCTTGACAGGCGGGGGGGTCTGGGGGGGACGTCCCCCCCAGTGCCAGGGGGGCGCGTCCGCGGGTTATGGGCCATAACGTGTCGCCTCCTTCCGCTGTCAGTCTGTCACGCCCGAACTACATTCAACTGATTTCGTTGATATATGTAAAGATAGCAACTGAATCCCTTGTGGAGATAGGCCCAGCTCTGCGAAGCTCGTCGCAGAGGATCACATGGCTATGGAGGACGGAACGGCGATGTCCCTGCAGAACTTCGTGGACGGCAAGTACACCGACACCACTGAGGGCCGCACCAGCGACGTGGTTGATCCGAGTACGGGGGAGGCCTACGCCAAGGCGCCGGTCTCCGGCGCCCAGGACGTGGACGCGGCCCTGCGGGCGGCGGCGAACGCGTTCGAGGGCTGGCGGGACAGCACGCCGTCCGAGCGTAGCCTGGCGCTGCTGAAGATCGCCGATGCGTTCGAGAAGCGCGCCGAGGACCTGATCGAGGCCGAGTGCCGCAACACCGGCAAGCCGATCGCGCTCATGCGGTCGGAGGAGATTCCTCCCGCGGTGGACCAGATCAGGTTCTTCGCCGGCGCCGCTCGCGTGCTGGAGGGCCGCAGCGCCGGGGAGTACATGCGCGACCATACGTCGATGATCCGGCGCGAGCCGATCGGCGTCTGTGCCCAGGTCACGCCGTGGAACTATCCGATGATGATGGCGGTCTGGAAGTTCGCGCCCGCCATCGCGGCCGGGAACACGGTCGTGCTCAAGCCGTCCGACACCACCCCGGCGTCCACCCTGCTGATGGCGGAGATCGCGGCGGAGTTCCTGCCGCCGGGCGTGTTCAACGTGATCTGCGGCGACCGGGACACCGGCCGTGAGCTGGTCTCCCACAAGATCCCGTCGATGGTGTCCATCACCGGTTCGGTGCGGGCCGGCATGGAGGTCGCCAAGTCCGCCGCCGACGACCTCAAGCGTGTGCACCTCGAACTGGGCGGCAAGGCCCCCGTCGTCGTCTTCGACGACGCCGACGTCGCCGCCGCCGCCGAAGGCATCGCTGGCGCCGGCTACTTCAACGCCGGGCAGGACTGCACGGCGGCCACCCGGGTGCTGGCCGGCCCCGGCATCGCGGGGGACCTGACGGCGGCGCTCGCCGAGCAGGCCCGCGGCACGGTCACCGGCGGCCTGGACGTCGAGGACGCCTACTACGGCCCGCTGAACAACCCGAACCAGCTGGCCCGCGTGTCCGGTTTCCTGGACCGGGTCCCCGCGCACGCGTCCGTCGAGACCGGCGGGCACCGCCAGGGCGACCGCGGCTTCTTCTTCGAGCCGACCGTCGTGTCCGGGCTCCATCAGGACGACGAGATGATCCAGGACGAGATCTTCGGCCCGGTCATCACCGTGCAGCGGTTCTCCGACGAGGACGAGGCGGCCCGCTGGGCGAACGGCGTCAAGTACGGCCTGGCCTCCAGTATTTGGACCAAGGACCACGCCCGGGCGATGCGGATGGCTCGCCGTCTGGACTTCGGCGCCGTGTGGATCAACACCCATATCCCGATCGTCGCCGAGATGCCGCACGGCGGCTTCAAGCACTCCGGCTACGGCAAGGACCTGTCCATGTACGGCTTCGAGGACTACACCCGCGTCAAGCACGTGATGAGCTACATAGGCTCCTAATTTCCCTTAACGACCGAGGTGCGCCGTCCGGGATCCTGCGTCCGCTCGCAAGGTAACCCCTCCGGGCGCACGCGCTCCAGCTCCGCGATAAGCCGTTCGGCCAGGTCGACCCGTTCGGCGGCACCCACGCCGACCTGCCGGAAGTTGTCCAGCGCGGCCCGTGCGTAGCGCAGTGCGTCGCCGAACCGGCCAGCCGTGGCCAGGACGTTGGCGACGTTGTAGCGTGTCTGCCCTGCCGCGTAGCTGTCTTCGCGTGCCTCCTTGTGCCGGATGGACCGCTGGTAGTGGACGAGCGCCTGGTCGGTGTGGCCAGCTGCTTGGTACACGGCCCCGAGCTGATTCTCCGAGATCCCGCGGATCTTGTGGTCGTCGGCTGGGGTCAGGTCGAGGGACTGCTGGTAGTAGCGGAGCGCGTCATTGAGGTGCGCCAGGAGCACAGAGTCGGCTGCCTTCGCCGCGCTGGCTTCATGGAACCGTTCCAGGGCCACCCCGCCGAGAGAACTGAGGCTGCGTGCGCGGCCGTAGCGGTCGCTGTCCGGCCGGAGGCTCAGGCCGTGCCGGAACCAGCGTTCGGCCTTGCCCAAATCACGCAGACCAGGTACGCGCAGGTAGGTGTTGCCCAGCAGTCCCGCGGTTTCCGCTTCTGCTGTGCGGTCACCGATTCTCCGATGCAGCGCGTGGGCTTCCTGGAGATGTGACAAGCACGAGGAGTCTCCCTGTTGCTGGAGAGCGCGGCCCATGTCGCCGACGACGGCCGCAAGGGTACTGATCTCGTGCCGCTGGCCTGCCGTGATCGTGGCCGCGGGTATCTCGGCGACCCGTGCTCGCCGTCGATCGGCGAGGAGGGTAAGCAGGCTGATGGCGGACGGCCAGTCGCGCGCCGCTTCTGCCAGCCGCGCCTGGAAAGAGAGGATGGTGTCCCACTGTTCCTCGCGGCCCGGCAACGGACCACCGGTCGCCGGATCGACGAAGTCGGGGCCGACGTCTGTGATCAGCCTGGCCCATTCTCCCTCCCGGCCGGTTCGTTCGTAGAGAACCTCAAGGCCGTGCAGACAGCCAGCTGCCGCGGGCCACATCGCCTTACCGCGTGCCAGGTTCAGCGCATGGAGCAGGTTGGCCTCCTCTACGCGCAACGGCGCGATCGCACGACCTGCTACGACCTGTTCCGCGTAGAAGGTACTCAGATATTCGAAGGCCTTCGTGTAGGCGTGGGTCGCGGCGTATTCGCGCGCCTGTCCATAGGCACTGGTAAACAAGCCGGTGAAGTACCAGGGCAGGGCCGGGTGGATCTGATAGTAGCCGCCACCCATGGAGGTCAGCAGGCCGATGTCCGCGGCCCGGTCGAGCAGGGCGATGCCGGCTTCGCGGGTGAGCCCGGCAAGTTCTGGAACGCTGTCTCCCATGAAGCGCAGCGCGTCTACGTCGACGGTGTCGCGGAACAGGTGGAGGACGGCGAGTTGGGCTCGTTCTGCGTTGGTGAACGCGTGGGCGAAGCCGTAGTCGAGCGACGCGGCGAGCGATCGGGTGCGGCCGAGTGCGGCATCCCCGTCGCCCTCAAGCCGCGCCTCGCCGGCCCGCAGCCGGGCCACGAAGTCTTCGACTTCCTTGCTGCTGACCAGGCTCTCGCGAAGCGCTTGCCCGACTAGGACGGTGATCGTGAGCGGGTTGCCGGCCGCGTAGCGTAGCAGTGGGCGCCAGTCGGTGCCCGATTTGCCGGCACGGCGCCGTGCGGCCAGGGCGGCGGCTAGTTGCAGGCTCTCCCGCATCGGCATGGACGGCAGCCAGACCCGCGCTACCAGGTCGCCCAGCCACGCGTCCTCCTCGCGCCGGGAGGTGAGCAACACCTTGCAGCGTGTCCGCTGGGTCAGGTCGCGCACCAGGTCGGCGAGTTCCTGCTGCTCGGCTGGCGTCCACGCGCTCGGTGTCCCCGCGGGGAAGCCGGTCACCGGCTCGACGTTGTCCCATACCCATAGCACGGGGACCTGCGCCAGCATCTGCATGACGAGGTCGCGGCGCTGTCGCGGATCGGTGATCGTCTGCCAGGCGATGCCGTTCGCTTCCAGCACCTTGGCGAACCTGTCGCCGGCGGTGTCGATGGCGCGTTCCGCGGACAGGTGGTGCTCGAATGAGGACCACAGCACCGTCCCCTGGCCGAGGCCGCCGGTGCTCTGGTACCAGCGGGCGAACTCGGCCGCCGTGGACGACTTGCCCGCCCCGGCATACGCGTGCAGGAGCACCGCGCGCTGGGTGTCGAATGCCCGGTCCAGGGCCAGTAGCGTCTCGTCCCGGCCGAAGAACCCCGCGTCCGGCGGCCGGGGCAGCTCACCGTCCGTGACATGGCTGTCGGACAGCTTGATCAGCGGTGCCTCGCGCTCCGGAGGTCGGAGCAGCACGAGCGGCGCAGCCTCGTAGACCAGTGGGACCACCCAGTCCTGCAACGAGACCGTGCTCGCGCCGATCTGCCGGACCGGGTCCGTGGCGAGCGCGCGGCGAGCCGCGGTCGCGGCCTGTCCGAGGGATCGCCCGGCCAGCAGGTGCCCGTACAGGTCGGCCACGTACTGGGCGGCGGTCACGACGTAGACGTTGTACCGCATCGCGAGCACACCGGGTACCCCGATGTCGGCGATCTCGGCAGCGAGCGAGCCGTACGCTTTGATGCGCTCGTGCACGTCTTTAGCGGGTTCGTCCTCGGGTGCGCTCGCAGCCTCGGCGTAAGCGGACCGGCACGCGTTCAGTACCAGGACCGGCACGCCGGTTTCCGTTAGCAGCCGTCCCAGCGTCGGACCGTCGACGAACTGCTGGTTCTGCTCGCTGTCCGGATCCTCGAACAGCAGGTAGCCGTGCTGACCTGGCCGGACCGGCGCGAGGTACTTGTGCGGCGACAGGTCCACGCCCGCGAGGTCAGTCACGTCGACCCACGTGCCGTGTCCGTCGAAGTGGACCACGTGGTATGGCCGCCCGGCCGCGTAGGCGGCATGCAGCGCTTCCGACAGGCGGGCGAACGTGGCCGGGCGCAGCACATCCAGATCGAGGCCGTCCATCTGTTCGGCGCCGCCGCGGATCAGTCGGCTCGCCACGGAACGGAATGGCACGTCGGCGCGGCCGCCGGGGCGGCAGATCACCAGCAGCACGCGCAGCCGGTCCCCGGCGGGCTCGGGCGGATCCGGGTGTCCGGCCGCGCGTAGGTGAGTACGCACAAACTCCTTGGCGCCCAGCGCCAGCGGCACGTCCCGCCCGGGATCTCTGAGCAGTTCCCACGCCAGCCCGGGTCCAGCCTCCGGGTCGGCCTCGACCTCTACCCGCACCTCACCGAGCCGGTCTCGAGCCCGTTCCCAGATCCCGCCCGCGTCTGGCCCATTGAACACCCGCCGGAACAGGTCAGCTCCGGCCTCGGCGAGCCGTGCTTCCGCGTCCCGCGCGATCTCCGGTGCGGGATCGGCGGGAAACTCGGCGTAGTCCTCTAAATACCAGCGGATCCGCTCGCCGTCCCCGCTACCGGGCACTTCGTCGATCTCGTTGACCGCCAGCCGGCGCGCTGCGCCGTCCTGCCAGGTAACCTCCACCCGCCGCCGTCCGGCGGGGCCGGCCGCTAGTTCCCTGATCCGCAACTCCGCCACACACAGCGATGCTAGTCCGGCACGCGACGCCAGGGGTAGACAGGTAAATCGGTTGGTTGTTCCGGCAGGTGCCGTTAGCGTCGCGTGCATGGTCGCTTCGGAGCGTGTGGGTACGGTGCCCGGAGGGGTGCTTGCCGCGTTCGGGGTGACTGATGTGATCCCGGTGCGATTGCCAGGCGGGCAGGGGACTGCCTGGCGGGCTGGGCAGGTGGTGCTCAAGCCCGCCGATTCGGCGCGGGATGGACGATGGTTCGCCGAGGTCTACGATGCGGTCAGTGGTCCTGGTTTCCGGGTGCCGCGGCCGGTGCGGGCGGTTACCGGGGACTGGGTGGCGCACGGCTGGACGTGCTATCAGTGGGTGCCGGGTGCGGCGGCGGACTGGTCGGGCCTCTCGCCGCGCTGGCCAGACCTGGTGGCGGTGAGCCGGGCGTTGCATGCCGCGTTGGCTGCCGTTTCCGTGCCGGCCTGGCGGGTCGCCGTCGAGAATCCGTGGACGATCGGCGATCAGGTGGCGTGGGGTGAGCGTGACCCTGGTCCGCTGCTCGGCGCGACGGCTGGGCGGGTAGCCGGGCAGGTGCGTCGGCTGCTGGCCGCGCTGCGGCCGGTCGGCCTGCCGTACCAGCTCATTCATGCGGACCTGGCGGGGAACGTCCTGTTCGCCGACGGGATGACGCCCGCCGTCATCGACTTCTCACCGCTGGAGCGGCCAGCCGGGTGGCCGCTGGCCATCGCGGCGGTAGACGCGCTGCAGTGGCAGCATGCGCGGCCAGAAGTGCTCGACCAGCTCGCCGGCGAGCCAGAACTCGGCCAGCTGCTCGCCCGCGCACTGATTTACCGCCAGATCACCGAGATCGTCAGGCACGCTGGTACGGCCGGCGTGGAGGAGGCCGCCCGGACCGGGGAGCCAGTCACGGACCTGATACTTGCCAGGCTCGCCCGGTGAGGCCGTGAGTCTGGCGCGCCTGCGGGCTAACTCCGCTGGGCGAGTCCACGTAAGCACGTAACGTCCCAGCAGCAGAAGACGCACGGCTGAACCCGGAAGGATCTCGCGGGCGGCCTGCCGGACCTCTCGGATACTGTCACGCGGCGGCCATACCTGCGGTGCGGTGTGCTGCCACTTGCCGCGCACCTGGATCGTGACGCCGCGCAGGATGGTACTGGTTATGGCCCACGGCAGGTCACGCCATTCGGCGCGAGGGAACCCGACGACGGCCAGCATGCCGCCGGGGCGGACCAACTGGCTCAGCCGGTGCATCGCGGCCCGCGTGTCGGGCAGGTGGTGGAACATCGCATTGGCGAGCACCGCGTCGAACGACTCGGCCCGCAGCGGATGGGTCAGGATATCGCCGTGGCACCAGGTCACCGGCGCGTCCGGGAACCGTGCCCGGGCCCGGCCCAGTACCGGAGCGTCGATATCGATGGCGACCACGTGCGGGACGCGCCGCGCCAGCCGGGCCGCCAGGAATCCGTCACCGCAACCGACGTCAAGCACATCGGTAGCCGACACAGGCACGCAGTCAGCGAGCCTCGCGTCGTAGTGGATATTGACATTCCACAGTCCGCGTGCACCGCCCACCCCGATCAGTCTGCCCGCATTGGATGCTGTGCGGGCTAGGTTGAAATGATCAGCTACGGGAGGAGGGGGTGCAGTTGCCCGAGCGGTCAGCGGATCCATTCGCCGGCAGGCAGCCGACCAGCCACGAGCGGATGTCGGGGCGGCCCTGGGACGCGTCGTACCATGATGGGCCCGCACCGTGGGATACCGGCGATCCGCAGCCGGCGGTGGTGCGGGTCGCGGCCGACGGCGGATTCACCGGAGCGGTCCTCGACGTGGGCTGCGGGACCGGCGAGAACACGCTTCACATCGCCGCGCTGGGCCTGCCTGTGCTGGGCGTTGACGTGGCCGGGAAGGCACTGGCCCTCGCCCGGGCGAAGGCCGCGGGCCGCGGGATCGACGCCGAGTTCGCCCTGGCTGACGCGTTGCGGCTGGAGCGTCTGGGACGCCGGTTCTCCACGGTGCTGGACTGCGGGCTGTTCCACACGTTCGATGGCGCCGAGCGAGCACAGTACGTGGCGAGCCTCGCGTCGGTGACCGAGTACGACGGGACCCTGTACGTGCTGTGCTTCAGTGACGACGGTCCCGGCACCGGCCCGCATCCGGTCAGCCGGGAAGAGCTGACGGCCGCGTTCAGCCGCGGCCATGACTGGAATGTCGTCGCCATCGAACCAGACCGGGTTCAGACGAGATTCCACGACGATGACGGCGCACCGGCCTGGCTCGTGACGGTCACGCGTACGTGCGGCGCCCGCGAACAATTTTGACCGATCGGTCTAATTGGTGCTAGCGTCTTTGAAATGTCGCGGACCAAGGAATTCGACCCGGATGCGGTGCTTCAGCGGGCGCTGGAGCTGTTCTGGGAGCGCGGCTACGAGGCGACGTCCATGGCCGACCTGGTCGAGCACCTCGGCATCGCGCGGGCCAGCATCTATGCCACCTTCGGCGACAAACACACCCTGTACCTGAGGGTGCTGGACCGGTATGTGCGGACGCGGGACCCGGATCCGGTCGAGATGCTCTCCCAGCCCGGTCCGGTGCTGCCCGCGATCCGGGCGCTGGTCGAGGCGTATGCCACGGAGTCGGTGTGCGACGAGCGCCGCCGGGGCTGCCTGGTGGTCAACACCGCCGTCGAGCTGATGTCGCGCGATCCGCAGGCCGCCCGGCAGGTCGAGGCGAACTGGGACGCGCTGGAAACGGCGCTGACCTCGGCGCTTACCCGGGCTCGCGCGCAGGGCGAGATCCCGCGGGACAAAGAACCGCGCGCGCTGGCCCGGTTCCTGCTGGTGGTGCTCCAGGGCATGCGGGTTCTCGGGCGGGCACACCCAGACCCGGGCAGGCTGCGCGATGCCGCCGCGCAGGCGCTGAACATCCTGGGCTGAGGCGCGATCGTCGTGATGAAGACCATGTTGGCGCGCCCTAATACCAGAACGATCGGTCTTAAAAAATCGAGGGCGAGCGTCTCGTTCGTTGTGCTGGGCGCGGTTCAGGTCACGCTGATCGCGGCCATCATGGTCATCACGGTGGCGCTGCCGGCGATCGCGCGCGACCTGCGCCTGAACGAGTCCGGGTTGGTGCTGGTGTCCTCCGGGTACGGGATCTCGTTCGGCGGGTTGCTGCCGCGCTTCGGCGCGCGGCGGATCCTGGCCGCTGGACTGCTCGGCGCGGCAGCGGGCTTGCTGCTGCTGAGCTTCCTGAGCATGCCTACCCCGGGCTGCTTGTCTTTCCGTTCGGCGCCGGCCTGGCCTTTTCCGCGGCGACCGTCGCCGCGATGGGCGACGCCAGCACGGCCCAGACCGCACTCGCGGGCGCGCTGGTCAGCACCGCGATGGAGACCGGTCCGCCGCTCGGGCTCGCGGTGCTGACGTGGGCCGCCACCAGCTACTCGCGCGATCCGACGGCCGGCGATCCGTTCGCGCTGCGCGTCGCCTCGATCGTGCTCGTTGCCATTGCCCTGTTCGCAACCACACACCAGTCAAAGGAGAAGCACCGATGACACTGCGGTTCACCGGAAAGACGGCCCTGATCACCGGCGGCGGGTCGGGCATCGGGCGTGCCGCCGCGCTCGCCTTCGCCGCGGCGGACGCGACCGTGGCGGTCACCGGGCGGCGCCAGGAACCGCTCGACGAGACCGTGCGGCTGATCGAGGACGCGGGCGGGAAGGCGATCGCGATCACCGCCGACGTCTCATCGCCCGCTGACGTCGAGCGGCTCGTCGCCGCGACCGCCGCCGAACTCGGCGGGCTGCACATCGCGTTCAACAACGCCGGAATCCTCGAAGCCGGGCCGCTGGCCGACATGGACCAGGCGGCCTGGGACCGCCTGCTCGCGGTGAACCTGACCGGCGTGTTTCTCGCCATGAAACACGAGATCCGCCACATGCGCGCCAGCGGCGGCGGCGTGATCATCAACACCGCCTCCAGCGTGGGCGCGCACATGCGGCTGCCGTTCCTCGGCGCCTACGCCGCCACCAAGGCCGCTGTCAGTGCACTGACCCGCGCCGCGGCGCGCGAATGCATCGCGGATGGTATCCGCATCAATGCCATCAGCCCCGGCCCGATGGACACGCCGATGTCGCTGCGTCCCGGCGAAACCGAGGCCGACCGCGCGCAGCGGCTCAACGGCGCCCTGCCAGCGGGCCGGGTAGGTAGCCTGAGCGAAGCCGCGGCGGCGGTGCTCTGGCTCGCCAGTCCGGAAGCCGCCTTCACGGTCGGCCATGACCTGGTCATCGATGGCGGCGCAACCGCGTTAAGACTGCCCATCCTGGGGTGGCTGGTCATCGGTGAGGGTGTCGTAGGTGACGATCCGCAGTTCGGAGCTGTAGCGCTGGCCGTGGCGGTCGGTGAGCCAGAGCTGGTCCGGGGCGGGGAGCATCTCGGTGATGGTGTATTCGGCGTGGCCTGCGGCGTGGGTCTGGCGGATGTGCTTGGCGAGCAGGTTGACCAGGACCAGGCTGCGGAAGTCGGCGGCGGTGGGCTTGAGCTCGACCGGGACCCGGTAGAAGACCTGCTCGGGCAGGCCGTGGTCCAGGCGCCAGCGGCGTGCCAGGCGGAAGCGTTCCTGCTCGTCTTTGGCGAACGCCCACGCCGAGCCGGTGACCTGGAAGGTCCACTGCTCCCGGCTGAGCACCAGCTTGCCGATCGTGACCCGCGGCCGGTGCTCCGCCGCGGCCAGCGGCTGGAACGCGTCCACCACGGCGCCGCTCATCAGGTCCCCGATGACCTCGAAGAAGTCCAGCTCGGTGCCGTCGGGCATTAGCTTGACAACGAGGTCGCCGCCGCGGCGCACGACGGTCATCGCGGCGCCGGGCAGGACCGTATCCGGTTCCGGCGGTTCGAAGGCGTCCGTGACGGCGGCGGACCAGTAGAGTTCGCCGGGTCCGAGCAGCGCCGAGGGCGGACTGGTGCGGGACGTGATCGTCGGGTGGTCCTTCGCGTCGATAACGACGATGCGCCGCGGTCCGCGGTCGGCTCGCTCGGCGGCGATGAGCCTGGCTGGGTCGGGATGCTGCTCGACGAACAGCCGCTGATCCAGGGTGTTGGTGGCCAGGTGTATTTCGCCGAGGACCAGCAGGAAGTCGCCACGCTTTATGTCGCCGGGAGACGCGGCGGCGATCATGATGTCCGGTGAGTGCTGCCGGGCGCCGCTCCAGGGGGCAGGCCGCGGGGGGAAACACTTAGCCGACCTGCCGGCGATTTCCTCGGCGCTGACCTGATGCCGGCCGACACTCTGCGGCGGGCCGAGCACGTGCTGCCAGCGGCGCCGCAGCTCGGCCACGCTCGCCGCGGCAAGCTCTCCCCGGCTGCCGCGGGTGTACAGGTGGGTGGACGCCAGGGTGAGCAGCCGCGGGAGCGGCACGGGCGCGCCGCCGTTGCGGGCGGTTTCGCGGTCGTGCAGTTCGGTGAACAGCTGCCGGTACCTGTTCACCAGGTCGTTGACCAGCCAGCGGGCGCTGTCCAGCACCAGGCCGAGCGGCGCCGCCAGGGCCTGGGTTACCGCCTGGCCGATTGCTATCCGCACGTCGCGGACCGCGTCCTGGTAGACCAGCGTCCGGCCGGCGTAGTTGGCGCCCGCGCTGCGGGTCGAGTCCGCACCGGTTACTCGCTCGAATGTGCCGGCCAGGCGGGTAAGGGCCGCCCGCAGCTTCTCCGGGTCTCCCGCCGTGCTTGTTACTTCGTCCCGTGCCGCGATCAGCCGGTCGAGCGGCTGGAGCGCCGCCGCCCGGGCCGCCGGATCGGGGATCTGCTCGAGCTTGTCCCGCAGCAGGAGTTCGGGGGTGGCGTGCATGGGGCCTTCCAGGTCCATGCGGAGCGCGCCGAGTTCGGCGAGCCGGGCCAGCACCGCGGGGGTGCCGCGCCCGTGGACGGCGTTCAGGTCGTTGATCGTGTGGTGGCCGTCGCAGGCGTGGAGGATGGCGAGTTCGGCGGGGGTGAGGGTGACCGGTTTGCGGTGCGGGCGGTGCAGCATGGTGCCGTCCAGGAACACCGACCGGGTCCGCCGCGGCACCAGCCA
>DASRFJ010000100.1:0-44975 GCA_035651595.1 Streptosporangiaceae bacterium
GCCCCACACCCTCGCCGCCACCCCGCCCCCGCCCTCGCCGAACGTGTCAATTGCGCAGTTGAGCTCACTAGAGCGTGTCAATGCGTTCGTAGGCGCAGCGGGACAGGGCCGATCGGTCCGGTATGCCGGTATTGCGCCGTGCGGGACGGCGCTCACGGCCGCCCAGGTGCGGCTCCTCGGTGCGGCGGTGGGCGGCCGGACGGGGGTGACGGTTGCGTTCGACGCCGACCGCGCCGGGCGCCGGGCCGCGACGCGGGCGTTTGACCTGTTGCGTGCCGTCGCGGACGATATCGCGATCGCGCCGCTACCGGACGCCGCCGACCCGGTCGGCTACTTTCGCGAGCACGGCCCCGCCGAGCTCGGTGCCTTGCTGGATGCCTCGGAACCCCTGGCGGATCTGGTGATCGACGCGAAGCTGGCAGGGTTCGAGCAGTGGTTCGGCTTCACCGACGGCAAGTTCCTGGCGCTGCACGCGGTGGCTCCGGTCGTCGCCGGGCTGCCGCCGGCGCAGGTGGCCCGGCAGGCGGCGCGTGTCGCGGACCGCCTCGCCCTCAGCCACGCCGAAGTCACCTGCGCTATCACCGCGGCGCTGGATCTTCTCTTCGCGCACGATTTATAATTACGTGCTAGGAGCACGGCACGGAATGGTGGGCATACCGTGATTGCGGAGATGATTGAGCCGGCTCGTTGCGCGGCGTGCGGCAAGGAGCTGCGCCCGTATCAGGGCAGAGGCCGAATAAGACAATATTGTAACGCGACCTGCCGCAGCGCGGCCAGACGCCGGCGTGAGGCAATTCGCTCTCACGCAGGCGGCAACGCCGATCGTGCGCAAGGTAGCTTGACAAAGCGATCGTCCAGTGTAAACCTGAGTTTCGCAGGAAATGCGGCAGGTGCGATGGACGAGACCGGCGATGTCGAGCGGATAGCCGGGCAGATCGGTGAGCTGGCAGTCCGTCTGGCGGGCGAGCTGACCCGCTTCGAGGGCTCGGGCGAGCCGCTGGCCGCCCTGGGTGCCGCACGCGAACTTGCCGAGGCTCTGGACACGGCGCTTCAGGCGACCGTGGACCGGGCCCGGGCGGTCGGCCGGACCTGGCGGGAGATCGGCGATGCGCTCGGTACGACACGCCAGGCCGCGTTTCAGCGGTTCGGCAGGCCGGTGGATCCGCGCACGGGTGAGCCGATGACCGGCGAGACACTGCCCGGCGCCGCGGACAAGGCGGTCGAGCTGCTAGCGGCGATCACGGAGGGGCGCTGGGCGGACGTGCGCCAGGACTTCGACGACCGGATGCGGGTCGCGGTGGACGAGGACCATCTCGCGAAGGTATGGGCGAGCGTCGTGGCATCGATCGGCGCCTACGAGGGGATGGGCGAGCCATTCACGCACCCGGTCGGTCCCCACACGGTGGTGGACATCCCGCTGCGCTGCGAAGCGGGCGAGGTAACCGGCCGCGTGGTCTACGACGGCGACGGCAGAGTCGCCGGACTGTGGCTGCGCCCATGACAGAAACGGGCACATGCCATCGGCAGTAGACCCTGGTTCGTGGCGCGTTCTTCGGCACGCTCGCCGCAGTGATCTGTGGTGACGATGTTGTTCTGGATGCCCCGGTGACCGCCAACCCGAACACCGGTTCGCATCTGCCGGCCCTGGCGAGCCGCTTGCAAGGGCGCGGCCCAGTAGCGCGTGTGGTCAAAGTTGCTTAACTTATTGATGGGCCGCGAGATCCAAAGCTCCCGTGGTAAAAAAGTGCTCTCTGTTAAGAAAGGCGCCAGATCTGCACCCTTTTCTAACATGAAGCACTTTTCTGACACGGAAGCGAGGTCTGGCGGGCAGGCATTACCGGCAAAACGGGCAAATTGCGGGCTCAGCCGTGTCGCTGCGGCTCGGGGGAGTGGGCTGGAACGGGCGCTGCAGGGCGACGGGGCGCGCAGGGGGCAGGGGGTTAGGCGCAGCGGGAGGTGGTGTGGCGGGTGCGGCGGAGCTTGGCCTCGAGTTCTTCGGCCAGGTCGACGCCGGTCATGGTGGCGAGGCCGAGCAGGCAGGCGGCCGCGTTCGCCAGTTCCTCGCCGACCTCGACCCGTCCCTTGCGCCAGGAGTCGAAGGCCTCCGCGACCTCGCCCTGAAGCATGCAGAACTCCAGCGGCACGTCCGTCAGGTTGAATCCCCTGGCAACCTTGTCCTCCCACACGCTCTGCTGCGCTGACCGGAAATCCACAGGTCCCCTCCGATCTCCGTTCCCGGTGTGCACCGTATCGTGCACGTGCTGTGGATCACCATGTGTATAACGCCGTGCCCCCTGTGGACCGCGGGCCGTTAACGGCACGATTCCTGTGCACAGCCAGGCGGTAAACGCGGCCTGGCCGGTGCGGGCGGCTGTGGACAGCGCCGCGCGGGGTGTGGACAGCAAAAATCTCGCACTTCCGAGCCGGGCTGGACCCGCGCAGAGCCATGCGTTATACATCGGATGTATGGCGGATCAATCAGCCGAATTCGCGGGCCTCGCGGCGCTGGTTACCGGCGGCTCCTCGGGCATTGGCCTGGCCACGGCCAGGCTGCTCGCCGCGCGGGGTGCGCGGGTGGCCGTACTCGACCGGGTCAAGCCGGCGGACAGCACCGATCTGTACCCGGTGGTGGCCGACGTAACCGACGACGCCGAAGTCCGTGCGGCCGTGGCCGATGTCGGCCAGGCGCTGGGCCCGGTCGCCGTCCTGATCAACAACGCCGGGATCGGCGCGGCTGGCACCGTGGCGGACAACGACGACGACGAGTGGCACCGCGTGCTAGACGTGAACGTGCTCGGCGTCGTCAGGACCACCCGCGCCGCGCTCCCGCAACTGCGCGACGCGGTTCGTCGGCACGGCCGGGCCGCGATCGTCAACACCTGCTCGGTCGCGGCCACCGCCGGGCTGCCCAACCGCGCGCTGTACTCGGCCACCAAGGGTGCGGTCTACTCGCTCACGCTGGCCATGGCCGCCGACCACATCAGGGAGGGCATCAGGGTGAACTGCGTCAACCCGGGTACCGCCGACACGCCCTGGGTGCAGCGGTTGCTCGACGCGGCGGACGACCCGGGCGCGGAGCGCGCCGCGCTGATGGCCCGCCAGCCCACCGGACGCCTGGTCACCGCCCAGGAGGTGGCCGCGGCGATCGCCTACCTGGCCAGCCCGCTCGCGGGCGCGACCACCGGCACCGCGCTGGCCGTGGACGGCGGAATGCAGGGCCTCAGGCTCCGGCCACGGCCGGACAGGCACCGGCCTCCGCAGCCCAACGACGGAAACATCGGGTTACATGGCAGGTATCGCTTCGGTATCAGCAACGTTTCCGGCGGTTTCAGCCCATTGACACGGAAAGACATCCGATCTATTTTCCTGACACACGCCCGCTAGCTCCCTCCGGGACTGCCAGGAGGTTCCATGTCAATGCGCAGACGCGTGGCTTCCCGCCGCGCAGCAACCACCGCGTTCGCCGCGTTCGCCGCAGCGACCCTGATCGCCGCCTGCAGCTCCAGCTCAAGCTCCAGCTCGCCGAGCACGGGCTCCGGCACGACGTCCGGTAACGCAGCCGCTAACAGCGGCACGACGACCATCGGCGTCGACCTCACCTACAACGACACCGCGTTCTGGGCCGCCTATATCAACTACGAGACCCAGTACGCCGCGCAACTGCACATCCACCTGCTCGGCCCGCTGCTGGCCGCGGCCAACGCCAGCCTCCAGAACCAGCAGATCGAGGAGCTGGTCAACGAGGGCGCGAAGGCGATCGTGGTGAACCCGGAGACCGCCACCAGCCTCGGCCCGGCGATCGCGTACGCCAACGCGCACCACGTCCAGCTGATCTCCGTGGACACGATCGTCGGCGTCGGCAAGGTGTACATGGTGGTCCGCGCCTCCAACACCGCGTACGGCCAGGACGCCTGCGCCTACATCAGCTCCAAGGTCAAGTCCGGCTACGTGCTTGACCTCGAGGGCGACCTGACGAGCTCCAACGGCGCGGACCGGACGAACGCGTTCAACGACTGCATGAAGGCCAACGACCCGGCCGTGCATGTGCTGAAAGAACCGACGCTCTGGACCGAGACGACGGCGGTCACCGACGCGCAGAACGCGGTGAACGCCTACGGCAGCCAGCTCAAGGCCATCTACTCGCAGTGGTCGAGCCCGGACACCGGCATCCTGCCGCTGCTCAAGTCCAAGGGCCTGACCGGCAAGGTGCTCGTGGTCAGCGACGACGGTGTCCCGTTCGAGATGTGCGATATCAGCAACGGCACGCTCAGCGCGTCGCAGTCCCAGCCGGCGAACCTGTACGCGTACTGGGCGCTGAAGTACGCACTGGACGCGGCGAACGGGATGTCGCTGAGCGCCGGGCAGCCCGGCGGCGGGGCGCCCACGCTGCAGAACGTCACCTACCAGGGCGACACGAACCTCGCTGACCCGGTCGTGGCGCCGTTCGTCACCAGCACGCAGCAGACGCTCACCGTCACCCCGGTGGACGGCCTGCCAGCTACCACGACCACGACGCCGGTCTCCGACGCTCAGCTCTGGGGCAACGTCTACGGAACCGCGCACGGCGGCGTGTGCAGCTCCGCCGCGTCGGGATGAGCGGACCCGCGGTTGCGGCGGCCGGCATCCACAAGCGGTTCGGCAGTACGCGCGCGCTGCGCGGTGTCGACCTGACGCTGGAGCCCGGCCGCTGCCTCGGCCTGGTCGGCCGCAACGGGGCCGGCAAGTCCACGCTGGTCTCGATCCTGTCCGGCATCTACCCGCCGGACGCCGGAGAGGTCCACCTGAGCGCCCCGCTGGCCACCGTGTTCCAGCACTCGATGGTCGTGCCCGGCATGACCGTGGCGGAGAACGTATTCCTCGGGAACCAACCGCGCCGGCGTGGCGGGATCGTCGACTGGCGCCAGATGCGCGAGCAGGCCGAACGGGTGATGGCCGACTGGGGCTTCGACGTGAAGGCCAGCACCCCGTGCGGCAACCTCACCGTCGAGCAGCGCCAGGTCGTCGAGATCGTGCGCGCGCTGGCGGCCGGCACCCGGTGCCTGCTGCTCGACGAGCCGACCGCCGCGCTGGAGCGCGGCGCGACGGAGCGCCTGTTCGAGCGCATCCGCCAGCTGCGGACACAGGGTGTGGCGATCCTGTACATTTCGCACCACCTGGAAGAGGTCTTCGAGATCTGCACCGACGTCGCGGTCCTGCGGGACGGTGCGAAGGTGCTCGCCGCTTCTCTTGGTGAGGTGACCAAGGCCGACCTGGTCACCGCCATGGTGGGAAACGTGCCTGCCCGCGCTCGCGCGCAGGTGCGGTCCGCTGCCGCCGCCGGCGAAGGCCGGCCGATGCTGACCGCCGAGGGCATAACCGCGGACTACCTCCGTAACGTGACGCTGACCGTGGGCGCCGGCGAGCGGGTCGGCGTCACCGGCCTGCGCGGGTCCGGGGCGACGACGCTGGCCAGGGTCGTGGCCGGCGCGGCCACCCAAGACGCGGGCACAGTCCATCTCAACCAACGACCGCTCAGACCGGGAGACCGGGCGGGAGCGCTGCGCGCCGGGATCGGTTACATCCCCGAGGACCGGCAGGCGGACGGCTTCGTGCCGCTGCTCGGCGCGGCCGAGAACATCGCGATGACCATCACCGACCGGATCGCCACGGCCGGGTTCGTCGGCCCGAAACGCCGCGAGGGGCGAGCCGCGCCGCTGGCCAGGCGGCTGTCGCTGGTGTCGGCCGGACTCGGTCAGCCGGTCGGCGAGCTGTCCGGCGGAAACCAGCAGAAGGTCACCGTCGCCAGGGCACTGGCCAGCGACCCCAAGCTGATCGTGGCGATCACCCCGACCCGCGGCGTGGATGTGGCCTCGAAGGAACTGCTGCTCGGCGAGTTGGCCAGGGTCACCGAACAGACCGGCGCCAGCCTGCTGCTCGCCAGCGACGAACTCGACGACCTGGTGATCTGCGACCGCATCGTCGTGCTGGTCCGCGGCGAGGTGTTCGCCGAGTTCGACCCCCCGTTTGACCGTGAGGCACTGATAGGCGCCACCGAAGGCATAGGAAGCCCATGATCGAGACACTGGAAAAAGCGGCCACGCCCAGCAGGAGCGCCGCGGCCATTTCGTGGATCCGCGAGGCCGCGCTGGTGCCGGTGCTCGGCGTGCTGCTGGTCGTGGGCGCGGTGCTGAACAACCACTTCCTGACCGTCTCCAACATGACCGGCGTCGGCCAGCAGGTCTCCGCGCTGGGCGTGGTGGTCGTCGGCGAGTCGCTGATCCTGCTGATCGGCGGCATGGACCTGTCGCTGGAATCCACCTACGGCCTGGCGCCCATGGTGGCGGCCTGGCTGATCGTGCCGGCCGCGTCGTTCGGCAACGGCATGATGCTCGGGTCGTTCCTCGGCATCGTGATCCTGCTCGCGATCGGCGTCGCCGTCGGGCTGGTCAACGGCCTGCTGATCGTCAAGGGCCGGCTGAACGGCTTCATCGTCACGCTCGGCATGACGATCCTGCTCGCCGGGCTGCAGAACGGCACGGTCAAGGGCCAGGCGCCGTTCAACCTGCCGACCGGGTTCGCCTATCTCGGGTCGGCGACGATCGGCGCGTTCCCGGTGTCGCTGATCGTCGCGGCGCTGATCTTCATCGCCACCGGGCTGTTCCTGCGCTATCACCGGGTCGGCCGGGCCGTCTACGCCATCGGCGGGAACCGGGACGCGGCACGGGCGGCCGGCATCAAGGTGGACCGGGTCAGGATCGGGGTGTACGTGGCGGGCAGCGTGCTCGCCGCGATCGGCGGCCTGATGGAAGCGGGCCGGGTCTCCTCGGTCACGCCGCAGCAGGGCTATCAGGAGGGCATCATCTTCGCGGTGTTCGCGGCGGCGGTCATCGGCGGCGTTTCGCTCCAGGGCGGCCGGGGCAACATGGTCGGCGCCGCCTCCGGCGTGATCCTGCTCGGCCTGGTGCAGAACATCCTCGACCTGGAGCAGGCACCCAACTACTGGATCGACGCGATCAACGGCGGGGTCATCTTGTTCGCGCTGCTCCTTGCCCGGGTGATCGGCGGCGAGGCGAGCGCCGAATGACCAAGATCACCGGCTTCGAGACCCACGACGTCCGGTTCCCCACGTCCCGCACGCTGGCCGGGTCGGACGCGATGAACCGGGCGCCTGATTACTCGGCCGCCTACGTCGTGATCAGGACGGACTCCACCGACCCTGGGCTGTCCGGGCACGGGTTCGCGTTCACCATCGGCCGCGGCAACGACGTCCAGCTCGCGGCGATCCGGCTGCTCGAGCCGTTCCTGGCCGGCCAGGACATGGAGGAGGTGCTCGCCGACCTCGGCGGCCTGCACCGGCGGCTGATCGGCGACAGCGCGCTGCACTGGCTCGGCCCGGACTGCGGCGTCATGCACATGGCCGTCGGGGCGGTGCTGAACGCCTGCTGGGACCTGGCGGCCCGGCAGGCGGGCAAGCCGCTGTGGCTGCTGCTCGCCGAGCTGACGCCGGAGCAGCTCACCAGCATGGTGGACTTCCGCTACCTGACCGACGCGCTCACCCCGGACGAGGCACTGCAGATCCTGGAGAGCGCGGTCCCCGGCCGCGCGGCCCGGATCGAAGAGCTAACCCAGAACGGCTACCTGGCGTACTCGACCGGACCCGGCTGGCTCGGCTACTCCGACGAGCTGATGGCCGAGCTCTGCCAGCAGGCCGCCGCGGACGGTTTTACCCAGGTCAAGCTCAAGGTCGGCGCGGTTCTCGAGGACGACAAGCGCAGGTTCGCCCTGGCCAGGGAGGTGCTCGGGGAGGACTTCGACATCGCGATCGACGCGAACCAGGTGTGGGACGTGCCGGCCGCGATTTCCTGGATCGGTGAGCTGGCGGCGTTCCGGCCGGCCTGGGTCGAAGAACCCACCGCGCCGGAGGACGTGCTCGGCACCGCGGCGATCCGCGCCGCCGTCCGGCCGGTGCGGGTGGCGACCGGTGAGCACGTCGTCAACCGGGTCATGTTCAAGCAGCTGCTCCAGGCCGGCGCGGTCGACGTCATGCAGATCGACGCGTGCCGGGTGGCCGGCGTGAACGAGAACATCGCCAACCTGCTGCTCGCCGCGAAGTTCGGCGTTCCGGTGTGCCCGCACGCCGGCGGAGTGGGCCTGTGCGAGATAGTGCAGCACATGTCGATGTTCGACTACGTCGCGGTGTCCGGCACGGCCCAGGGCCGCAAGATCGAGTGGGTCGACCACCTGCACGAGCACTTCACCGCGCCCGCCGTGGTGTCCGGCGGGCGCTACCAGGCGCCATCGGTCCCGGGCGCGTCCACCGAGATGCGGGCGGCATCGCTGGCCGACTACGCCTATCCCGAGGGAGCCGTGTGGCGAAGCTGAACCTGGGGCCGCTGGTCTTCGGCGGCGGCTCCATCGGCGGTCTGTACTCGCCGGTGACCGAGGAAGAGGCGCGGGCTACGCTCGCTGCCACGTGGGACGCGGGGATCCGTGCGTTCGACACCGCGCCGCACTACGGGGTGGGATTGTCCGAACGACGAATCGGCGACTTCCTGGCCGGGCTGCCACGCCAGGAATTCATCGTGTCCACCAAGGTGGGTCGCCTGCTCGTTCCTGCTTCGGGACCGGTGGAGGGCGCCGACGATTTCTACGGCACGCCAGAGCTTTCCCGGGTGCGCGACTACACCCGGGACGGAGTGCTCCGCTCCCTCGAGGAAAGCCTCGGCAGGCTGCGCCTTGACCGGGTGGACATCGCGCTGATCCACGACCCAGACGACCATCTCGTCCAGGCCTTGGACGAGGCGGCCCCGGCGCTCGCCGAACTCCGTGACCAGGGCGTGGTCGGCGCCATCGGCGCCGGGATGAACTCGGCGGACAAGCTCGCCTGGCTGACCGAACGCGCGGACTTCGACTGCGTGCTGATCGCCAACCGGTACAGCCTGCTGGACGACACAGCGGACCGGGCGCTGTTGCCGCTGTGCGCCGAACGCGGCATCAGCGTGCTGGCCGGCGGCGTGTTCAGCTCCGGCATCCTGGCCGGCGGCGACCGGTTCGAGTACGCGCCGGCGAGCGCCGAGGTCAAGGCCCGGGTCGCCAGATTGCGCGACATCTGCGACCGGTACGAGGTGCCGCTGCCGGCCGCCGCACTGCGCTACGTGCTGCGGCACCCGGCGGTCACCGCCGCGGTCGTCGGCGCCCGGGCGCCCGCGGAGATTCAGGCCGACGCCGCCTATCTGGCCCGCAGCATCCCGGACGCTCTGTGGGCCGCGCTCACGGCGTGAATTCCTGGCCGCCGACGACAACGCGGGTCAGCCGGAGCGATCCGTGCAGCACCGTGACTGCCACGGTGCGCCGGCCGGCGGCGTCGAACCCCTGCCGAACCGTGCCCCACGCGGTGCCGTTGGACCAGAACCAGACGGCGGGCGCGGGCGCCGCGGCGAACGTCATCACCCCGGTGTGCCCGTCGTAGCCGAACCCGGTCTGCGCCACGATAAGGCCCCAGCTCGCCAGCGCACGGGCGTAGTGATGCCCGCATTCGGCTTCGTCGAACGGGTTGCGGCGGGCGCCGGCGTAGCGTTCGCGGACGGCCGCCACGACGTCGTCGGCCCGGTCCGGCGCGCCGTGCTGGGCGAGGCTCGTGGCGTACAGGTACTCGGCGCCGGTCCAGGTCTCGCACCAGTACGGCGCCGGGTGGTCCGGCAGCCCGCCGGGATAGCTGAGCACGATGTGGCCCCGCTCGCCGTGCACCGCATAGCTGCGTACGTAGCCGGTCCAGTTGCCGAAGTCAGCGATGTAGTTAAGCCTGTCTATGCTGTCCAGCGCCGCCCTAGCGTGCGCCGGGTCGAAGACCAGCGGCAGCCCGGCGATGCGGGCGCAGGCATCGCCGGCCAGCTGGTCGATCAGGCAGCCGTCGCCGATCTGGAACTCCGGCTCGTCGGCTCGGTCGGTGCCGAGGTCGAGGTGGCGCAGCCGGGGCGCGATCCGTCCGAAGTCACCGGGCGGGATCACCCGCTGCCGGTAGTAGGCGCCGTTGAACAGCGCGGTCTCGGCGGCTGCGGCGCCGGCCGCGCGGAGCTTGCGGCAGGTGGCAGCGAACTCCCCGTCGCCCGCCGCGGCGGCGAGTTCAGCCGCGGCGCCGAGCGCGGCCAGATACCAGCCCTGCACCAGCGGGTTCGGGCCGTAGTACTCGACGTCCATCGTCGTGTGCTGGGCGCCTTCGGCCAGGCCGTCGGCGTCGGCGTCCCAGCCGCCGGGCTGCCACGCGAACTCGACCGACCGCCGGCAGGCCGGCCACAGCCGGGCCAGCCACCGGTCGTCGCCGGACAGCTTCCACTCCCGGTACAGCTTGACCACGCAGCCGAACTGGCCGTCGGCGGCGACGTCGCGGCGCTCGCGCGCCCGGTCCAGCGGCAGCATGATGCGGAAGCTCATCGCGCCGTCCGCGGCGGTCGCGTGCAGGTACTCCAGCTCGCGCATGCGCCGGGCGAGCCCGCCTGATGAGCATCGGGGCGCTGCGCGCGATCGGCGAGGCGGGCCTGTCGATTCCCGCGGACATCGCGGTGGTCGGCTTCGACAACGCGAGCTGGGCGACCGCGCTGCGCCCGCCGCTGACCGTGGTCACCCAGCCCACCTATGAGATCGGGCAGACCGCGGCCGATCTGCTGCTGCGCCGCGTCAGCGGCGAGAAGTTCCCGCCCAGGCGCATCGTCCTCAAGGCCCAGCTGGTAGCCCGCGCAAGCTCCGTCCGGGGCACAGACTGTCGAATGGCGCGGGATGCCGACGTTCCGGGTTAGTACGCGCGGGCTCGCGAGAGGCCGGCCGCGCTTTTCCGGCCGTTCGATTGAGGCTCGCCGACGCGTATATAGCCGAACAACGTGGTGGATTCTCCCTTTGCGGTAACTTAACCGTCGGATACGAGGGTCAAGTTACCACGATGGGGCTATCCTCCACGTTGATGTAGGGCAGCCTGCCGCGCGCACCACCAGGCGCGTGCCGCACGCCGCACAGGCTGCCGGGTGATTACGGAACGGAGGCCAGCCACTGCTCGACGCCGGCGATGTGCACGGTGGCCCAGGACCTGGCCACCTCGGGCTCGTGCGCGGCGAGCGCGGCGAGGATGGCCCGGTGCTCGGCCAGCGTCTGCGCGGTCACCCCGGTCTGGGTCAGCCCGCGCCACACCCGCGCCCTGGTCGTCGGGCCGGACATCGACTCAAGCAGTGATGCGAGCACCGAGTTACCGGAACACGCCACGATGCGGCGGTGAAACTCCAGGTCGTTCTGCACAAGAATTTCTGGTTGAGGATCGGGGCCGACACTGTCCAGCAGGTCGCGCAAGCCGGCGGCCTCGTCGGCGGTGATGCGCTCGGCCGCCATCGCGGTGGCCGCGGGCTCGAGGATGCGGCGGACGCGGAGGAATTCCAGCAGCGTGTCGTCGCGGTGGAAGTCGACGATGAAGCTCAGCGCCTCGAGCAGCAGCCGCGGTTCCAGGCTGGTCACGTACGTGCCGTCGCCGCGCCGCACGTCCAGGATGTTGACCAGCGACAACGCGCGCACCGCCTCGCGCAGCGAGTTCCGGGACAGGCCAAGGTCGGCGGCCAGGTCCGCCTCGCGCGGCAGCCGGTCGCCGGCTCGCAGCGCGCCAGACGTGATCATGGCCTTGATCTTCTCGATGGCCTCGTCGGTTACCGCCACGGCTGGCCCCCACATATGGAAACATCGGATGTCTGGAACGAGTATACGGAGCGATAGTGAGAATTGCCCTGCATACACGGGTGCGCGCGGACCGGATCGCCGAGTACGAGGCGGTCCACCGCGAGGTGCCTGCTGAGCTGACCGCGGCGATCCGGTCCGGCGGCGCGACGGCGTGGACGATCTGGCGCAGCGGGACCGACCTGTTTCACCTCATCGAATGTGCCGACTACCCCGCGCTGCTGGCCAGCCTTCGCGACCTGCCGGTCAACATCGCCTGGCAGTCCCGCATGGCCGGCCTGCTCGACACCCCGCACGACTACTCGCGCGGTGGCGCGGACGCGGGCCTGCCGGTGGTGTGGACCCTGTGAGCGAAGCGAAGGCGACGCCTCAAAGCGCCCCGCCCGCGAGCTCACAGAAGACAATAGATTCGCACCATCACCTCTGGGATCTGGGCGTGCGGGAACAGCCGTGGCTGGCGCAGCCCGGGCTCGACGTGCTGCGGCGGAACTTCCTCGCGCCGGACTACGCGGCGGTCGCCGCGGCCGCCGGGGTGACGGCGAGCGTCGTGGTGCAGACGGTGGACCTGCCGGAGGAAACACCCGAGCTACTGGCGGTCGCGGCGGACTCGGACGTGATCGCCGGCGTGGTCGGCTGGGTGGACCTCACGGCCGCCGACGTCGCCGAGCGGCTGGCGTCGTTCGGCGACACCGGTGCTCGGCTGGTGGGCATCCGGCACCAGGTGCAGAGCGAACCCGACCCGGGCTGGCTGGTCCGGCCGGACGTGCTGCGCGGGCTGGCCGCCGTCGCGGGCGCCGGACTCGTGTACGACCTGGTCATCACTGCCGGGCAGCTTCCCGCGGCGATCGCGGCGGCCGAAGCGGTCCCGGATCTGAGGTTCGTGCTCGACCATCTGGGCAAGCCGCCGATCGCCGCCGGGGACCTGGAACCCTGGGCCACCGATCTGCGCGGGCTGGCCGCGCTGCCGAACGTGGTCGCCAAGCTGTCCGGGCTGGTCACCGAGGCCGAGGTGGGGCACTGGCAGACGGCGAGCCTGCGGCCGTACGCGGAGGTGGCGCTGGAGTGCTTCGGCGCGGACCGGCTGATGTACGGGTCGGACTGGCCGGTGTGCACGGTGGCGGCCGGCTACGACGAGGTGCTGGCCACGGCGCGGGAGCTGACCAGCGGGCTGTCCGCGGCCGAGCGGGACGCCGTCTTCGCCGGGACCGCCGCCAGGGTCTATCGGCTCGGCTAGTCCGTGGTCAGAAGGCCTCGATGCGGATGAACGCGTTGCGGTCGGCGGGGCAGCCGGCCGGTGGTATGCGGACGGCGACGACGCCGGCGGTGAGGATGCTGGCCACGACCGGCGGCAGCAGGACGGCGAGCGGGATGGCAGTCGCGATCAGCAGCGGCAGCAGCGCCAGGCCGGTCAGCGTCGCCGCCGCGACGGCGGCGCGGGCGCGGGCGGGCCGGGTGCCCGAGTTCAGTCCCAGCGGCCGCGCGAGGAGGCCGAGGAATGCGCCGTTCAGCAGGCCGGCGGCGGTCCCGATCGGAATCCCCGCCCCGACGCCGAACGCCAGCCCAGGCAGCAGCATGCCGTCGGCGAACGCGCCGAGGACCAGTCCGTAGATACCGCCGAGGCACAGGCCGGCCTTCCAGCCCGCGGCCAGCCACCATAGCATCACTCGCCCGGGATGATTCCTTACGGCCAGCTGCAAGGTCATGAAGCGGTCCTTTTCGAGTCGGTCACCCGCCAGGGCGTGGAACACGTTCCCTCACCATCGCCCATATAGCTAGTTAGCCAGGTATCTAAATTGCACGTCAAGCCACATCTATTGGCTGCTTGCCGAGGGTGCGGCGACACGGCATACTCTGGCCCGAAATGTTCCCCCTCTCCGCGCGGCTCCGGGCCCGGCTGGCCTGGGGCGCCGCTCTCGCGCTCGTCGCCTCCGGGCTGTTCACCGCCTACCTGGTCCAGTCGCGGTCCACCGGTGCGGACTCGGACGGCTCGTCCATCGCGCTCCAGGCGTGGGACATGCTGCACGGGAACATGCTGCTGACTGGCTGGTGGCTGGGGGACGTCTCGTTCTACACGACCGAGCTGCCTGAATACCTCGTGGTTGAGGCCATCCGCGGGCTTGGGCCCGACGACGTGCACGTCTGCGCCGCGCTGACGTACACGTTCCTGGTTCTGCTGGCGGCTCTGGTGGCCCGAGGCCGTGCGACCGGGCGCGCGGGCGTGGTCCGGGCCGCGATCGCCGGCGGGATCATGGTCGCCCCCGCGCTCGGCTACGGCACGAACACGCTGCTGCTGTCGCCCGATCACACCGGCACCGGGGTGCCGCTGCTGGTGCTCCTGCTGCTGCTCGACCGTCTCCCGGCGGGCTGGTACCTGCCGGTGATCATGCTGTTCGGGCTGGCCTGGGGGCAAGTTGCCGACCCGCTGGCGACGTTCGCCTTGGCCATCCCGGTCGCGTTCACCGGCCTTTTCCGGGTGTGCTTGCGCCGTTGGGTATCCGGCTTCCGTACCGACTCGGGATGGTTCGACCTCGCGCTGGCCGTGGCGGGCGCGGCCTCGTTCCCGCTGGCGGCGGCGGCGCTGCGGGGCATCCGCCTGCTTGGCGGCTTTTACGTGCCGGGCGTCCCCGGCCCGCTGTTCGCGAGCGCGTCGGTGCTCACGGCTCAAGCCCGGACGCTCGGTCAGTGCGTGCTGATGCTGTTCGGCGGGGACATCATCGGCTGGTACCCGCCGACCGGCATCAACTATCCGATCGCCGTGCTGCACCTGGTCGGCGTCCTCCTGGCGGCGGCGGGGTTCGCGGTGGCCATCGGCCGGTTCTTCCGCACCACGGACCGGGTGTCGCAGATCCTCGTGACGGGCCTGGGTGTGGTGCTGTTCGCCGGCTGGCTCGGCACGCACATGGCCAGCATCTTCGACACCCACGAGATAGCGGTCGTGCTGCCGTTCGGCGCCGCGCTGGCGGGACGCCAGCTGGGGGACTGGGTCGCGCGGATCGGGGCGGGCTGGTTCCGCTGGGTGCGGCTCGGCGTGGTCGCGGTGCTGGCGCTCTCGCTCGCCGGGTACTTCGCCGCGCTCGGGTACGGCGCCACGCAGCCCGGGCAGCCCGCGGCGAACCAGGACCTGGCGCAGTGGCTCGTCGCGCACGGCCTGCGGGAAGGCCTGGCCGGGTACTGGCAGGCCAACTCCGTCTCGCTGGACAGCCGCGAGGCCGTCGAACTGGCCCCCATCTACGGGCCCGCGCCATACATCTGGGAGTCCAGGTATGTGTGGTACGACCCGGCGGTCAGTTACGCGAACTTCGTGGTGATGGTGTCCGCGCCGCCGTCGGACCAGGTATTCGCCCGTCCGTCGGTGATCCTCCGGGATTTCGGCAAGCCGGCGCGGACGTATGAGTTCGAGCGGTACATCATCATGGTCTGGAACAAGAACCTGCTATCCAGCACGCTGACCGTCAACGCGGCCGGCGTGCAGCTCACCCGGTTGCCCGCCGAGGGCGACGTGCCAGCCGGCGCCCACTTCACCGGCTGAGCCGGGCGGCGTTTAGCCGGCCGGCAGTTAGCCGGCTGGCCGGCAGCCGGGCGGCGTTTAGCCGGGCGGGCCGGGTCGTGTGCGCGGGCCACGTGCGAGGGCTTGCCGTCCGCGTGCGGCTGCCGGTTTCAGCTTGAGGTCCTCGTGGGCCCTGGCGAGACGCCACTCGGCTTCGGCGGGATGCACCGACAACCCGGCCTTGGCCTGGGCCAGTAGGTCCGCCTCGGTTTGCAGCGAGCCGGACATGAGTCCGCTGGCCCAGTCCTTGGCGGTCCGGGCAATCGCGAAGTACTGGGCGATCGCCGACGCGATCCCGAAGTACGGGCCGAGCGAGGCCAAGACCCCGGTGCCGTTCGCCGTCGGCTGCGCCGGCCGGGACGGAACCGGACCGCCGTCGATCAGGTCGTGCCGGAGCGTCAGCAGCGCCGCCACGTCCGCCTGATCCTGCTGGCTTATCGCGGCGTCGACGAAGTGGAGCAGGTCTTGGCGGATGATCCGGTGAGCGACGTCGGCGATCGGGACCGGATTCGCGGACTCGTTGAGAACAGTGACGCACGAGCGCGCGGTGCGGATGAGGTCGCGCGGCAGGCCACCGGACCAGGCGTGGCAGAACAGGGCGGCGGAGTACGGGAAGTACCGGACGCGGGCGCGCAGCAATTCGCAGGACTCCGACGCGGTCATCGGCGGGATCTCGATGACCGTGTCGAAGGCGGAGTCGAACGTGTCGCGCAGCGGGACGCCGCGGGTCGCGAAGCTGCGCAGGGCGTCGTCCGAGACCGAGATCACGAAGTGCACGCCGTCGATGTGGAACAGGTCCTTGAGGCCGTTGATGATTTCCGTGGCCCGTGCGGCATCGGCGATCTTGTCCAGTTCGTCGATCGCGATGAGGATCTGTGCGCCGCCGCGCAGGTGGTGCCGTTCCAGGTAATCGCGGAATTCGGCCACCCAGTCGGCGTGGCTCAGCTCGCGTTCGGTCCAGGTGCGCTGCCGGCCCGCGCTCGCCGAGACACCGTACCGCGCCACGCCCGCGGACTTGCTGCTGGTCAGCGACAGCGACCCGGTGATGCGCTCCAGCGTCTGCTGCGCGAGCTCGATTTCGTCCTGTGCCTGCACGCTGAACCGCCGCCGCCCGCCGGCCGACACGTTTTTGCTGGCGAGGATCTTGCGGACGGTGGTCGCGTAGATGACCTTGACGAAATCCCCGCCCGAGGGATCAGCGGGCGCGGTCAGCAGCACGCCGACGCGGGCGGCCCGCGTGTCGGCGGTTCGCGCCGGGCGGACGAAGTACCTGCCGATGCTCGACAACGAGGCGGGATCCGGTCGGCTCGTGTTACACAGCAGCCTCAGCAGCGTGGACTTGCCGGCGCCGCGGGCGCCCACCACGCCGATCGCCGAACTCAGGTGTCCTTCGACGAGCCCGAGCACCTCGCGGAAGCTCGCCGACTGGACGACGGTGGGAGTGCCCGACTCCACCAGGCTCGGCGCGCTCATCGGGGCCAGCAGTACGCCACTGGACTGCTCGTCCCTGAGCTGGGCGACCTGCCGTGCCACGCTGGACAGGCAGGGGATCAGTTCCTCGCCGACGAACCGGCCGTACGCCGTCAAGTACTCTCGCTGGGCGCGGTGGTGCCTGCGCCGGCCGATGAGCTGGGCGAGCATTCCCAGTAGCCAGCCCAGGGCGCCGCACGCGAAGGCGACCACCGTGGCCTCGTGGATGCCCCTTGTGGTCGGCGCGTATGCCGCGGCTCCGAGAATCGTCAGCAGCGAGAGCCATGCGAGCGTGCGCCCGGTGCTCGATACCTTGCTCCAGATGCCGGTGCGATCGGTGAATGACCGCGCCGCGCGCCGGTAGCCGGCCAAGCCGGCGGCCAGGCTTTCCGCCAGGCCGGCGCGCTGGTCCCACAGCGCGGTGAACAGGTCCGCCTGCGACACGCCCGGGTCGTCGGCGAGCACCTGGCGAGTCAGCAACGCGAGTCGCATCGGCGTAATCGGATCGAGCGGGTTGCCCGCGCCGCTGGCTTCGTCCCGGTACGCGGCGAACACGCGGTCCATGATGTCGCCGCTTTCCTCGACGGATCGGGGCGCATCGGGAGCCGGGGTAGAACTCACCCCCGCACCTCCGGGGTTGGTGCGGACTTAGCGGGACGGACTGCGACTAAGTATGCACAGCACGAATGCCGTGCGGAAGTAGGCCGCGCCGCTGGGGGTAGCTAGACTTGCGACGACGCCTCTGCCATCCGTGACCTGCGCGGGAGCGGTTCTGAGGTCTTGGCCCCGGTCCTGGTGTTGCCGCACCAGGCCGGGGTTTACGCATGTCAGGTACCGTCCTCCTGGCCGCCGGCCGCCTCGGCGAGCAGCTGGGCGACCTCCGGTGGCACGTTGCCGGTGCCGTCGAACCCGCCGGCCGCGTGGATTGCCTGCCATGTGGCCACGCCGGGGAACGTGCCCGCCGCCAGCTCGGCGAGCACGCCGCGGACCCAGTCGGCTTCGGCCTGGCGCATCGCGAGCTGGTATTCGGTCTCGATCAGGAACAGCCGGGGAATCTGCTTCATCGCGGCGGCGAGGTCGGTCCGCGAGCGTTCGATCTCCGCGTCGAGCACCTCGAGCCGGTGACGCAGCAGGCCGACCACCTCGTCCGGCGCGAGCTGGCCGGCGTCGGACAGCCCGGCCTCGAACCTGGTGTACTCCCGCTCCGGGTCGCCGAGCAGCTCGCGCAGCCAGTCCTTCAGCTCGGCCTGGCCTGACGCGGTGATCTGGTATGTGGTCCGCTCCGGCTGGCGCCCCTCTCGGTCGACCTGCACGGCCTGGATGAAGCCGTTCTTCTCCAGGTTCTGCACGACCGTGTAGAGCGATCCCCAGTTGATCTTGACCGCCTGGTCCTTGCCACGTTCCCGCAGCACGGAGGCCATCTCGTAGGGGTACATCGGACGCTCAAGGAGCTGCGCGAGCAGCGTCAGTGCCAGCAGGTTGCCTACCTTGCGCCGCTTCGGCATGCATACCCCTCAGCTGTCTGTCCACGAGTTCTCGTCATCAAGTGCTCGTGTGCGAGTATAAGTGGGCGAGCACTCTGCACACAAGCGCGCCGCCCGCGGCCAGCTTGGGCCATGATCGCGATCGACCGCAGTGCGGTGGAGGAGGCCACCACTGGGCCGGCTTCGAGGACTGACCACGCCCGCCGGCCGCCCCGGGGCGTTCGGCTGCGGGCGCACCCTCGAACTTTCCGGACATTTCAGGATTTGGAAGGGTTTACGCCCCTCCAGACCCTGCTGCTTATTCCGGGGGTTGCTTGGTCCGCCGGCCGGTCAAGCAGGCGGGGACGGGCCTCGATTAACGTGGTAGTTTGTCCCATCGTGGTAGCGGGATCCTTGTTTACGAGGGTCAATCCACCACAAGGGGGCAATCGTCCACGTTAATTGACAGGCCGCTGATGCGCTCGTATCCCGGCAGTCGCACAGTGCACTCCAGCCACAGACCGCGGCCTGTGGCAGCCAGCCGCGCAAAGGCGACGATCGCCACCACGCTGCTGGCCGACAAGATCCAGGAGCTGCGTTCCTGACCGACTGACCGACTGACCGACTGGCCGACTGGCCGACTGACCGACTGGCCGATGACCAGCTAGAGGTCCATCGGGCTCCCGGACTGCTCCCGGTGCGCCGCGCGGTCCTCGGCGGCCTCGGCCATTTCCTCCGCTGACGGCGGGTTTCCGCCACCCTCGGGCACCGGGGCGTCGCGGCGCGGCATGACGCTGCGCCCGCCGCCCATGTGCTCGCCGCCTTGGACCAGCCCGCGCATCGGCTGCACGTGCCGGTTATCGCTGCCCGGTCGCCGTGCCGCCCGGGCCACGAACCCCAGCCAGATCGCCAGCGACACGACAATGACCGCGCACATGATCCAGATTCCGGTAACTGTTCCGTTCATGCTCCCCCTCTACCCAGCATTTTCGGTGTAACCGGACCGCGGGCGGGCAGTGCGAAGCGGATGACGGATTCGCTGCAACTCGACAATGACATCGCTTACCAGCTCAGGGAGGCTGGCCAGCAGCTTCGGGTGGACTCGGTGCGATGCAGCGCCGCGGCGTCGTCGGGGCACCCGACGTCCTCCATGTCCGCCGCCGACCTGATGGCGGTCCTGCTGGCCCGGCACCTGCGCTATGACTTCGCCGACCCGCGTGCGCCCGGTAACGACCACCTGATCTTCTCCAAGGGCCACGCCTCGCCGCTGTACTACAGCATGCTCAAGATGGCCGGCGCGATCACCGACGAGGAGCTGCTCAGTTACCGCCGCGCCGGGAGCCCGCTGGAAGGGCATCCGACGCCGCGGCTGCCCTGGGTGGACGTCGCCACCGGCTCACTCGGGCAAGGTCTGCCCATCGGCGTGGGCGTGGCCATCGCCGGCCGGGATCTGGACCAGCTCCCGTACCGGGTCTGGGTACTCTGCGGCGACAGCGAGCTGGCCGAAGGGTCGATCTGGGAGGCGGCCGAACACGCGGGTCACGCGGGCCTGGACCACCTGACCGCGATCGTGGACGTGAACCGCCTCGGTCAGCGCGGTCCGACCCGGCACGGCTGGGACACCGCGGCCTACGCGCGCCGGTTCGCCGCGTTCGGCTGGCACAGCATTGAAATCGACGGGCATGACGTCGCCGCGATCGACACGGCGTTCCGCAAGGCGGCCGAGCACGCCGGCCAGCCGACGGTCATCCTCGCCCGGACGAAGAAGGGGCGCGGCGTAGCGGCCGTCGAAGATCGCGAAGGAGCCCACGGCAAGCCGGTGCCGGATGCCGAGGACGCCATCCGTGAGCTGGGCGGTGACCGGCATCTGTCGGTCGCGGTGACCCCGCCGCCGCCGGACCTGCGACCACGCCGGTTCCCGGTCAGCGAGGGGCACCTGCCCGCCTTCAAGGCAGGCGACGCGGTCGCCACCAGAACCGCGGCCGGCCAGGCCCTGACCGCGCTCGGCAACACCCGGCCCGAGGTGGTCGTGCTCGACGGCGAGGTCGCCGACTCCACGCGGACGCAGTACTTCGCGGACGCGCACCCGGACCGGTTCTTCGAGTGCTATATCGCCGAGCAGCAGATGGTCGCCGCCGCGGTCGGCATGCAGGTGCGCGGGTGGATCCCGTACGCGTCGACGTTCGCCGCGTTCTTCTCCCGCGCCTACGACTTCATCCGGATGGCGGCGATCAGCAGGGCCAGTATCCGGCTGGTCGGCACGCACGCCGGCGTCGCCATCGGACAGGACGGCCCGTCGCAGATGGCGCTGGAGGATCTCGCCGCGCTCCGCGCGGTACACGGCAGCACCGTGCTTTACCCGTGTGACGCGAACCAGGCCGCCCGGCTGACCGCCGCCATGGCGGACATCAGCGGGATCAGCTACCTGCGCGCCAGTCGTGGCGACACCCCTGTGATCTACGATCCGGAGGAGGAGTTCCCGGTCGGCGGCAGCAAGGTGCTCCGTTCGTCACCCGACGACCAGGTGACGCTCGTCGCCGCCGGCGTGACGGTGCACGAGGCGCTCGCCGCGGCAGACCTGCTCGCCGACGACGGCGTGTCCGCCCGGGTCATCGACGCGTACTCGGTCAAGCCCATCGACGCCGTGACGTTGCGCCAGGCGGTCAGCGAGACGGGCCGGATTCTCACCGTCGAGGATCACTGGCCGGAGGGTGGTCTCGGCGACGCGGTGCTCGACGCGCTCGCGTCGGGCGGCGGAACCCTGCCGGTGGTGCACAAGCTGGCGGTGCGTCAGATGCCTGGCTCGGCCACGCCCGCCGAGCAGCTTCAGCTCGCCGGCATCGACATGGTGTCCATCGCCGCCGGCGCGGCGGATCTCATCGCCGGCCGGTCCGCTAACTAAGCTACTTAACCGGACTGGCATCGAGGGAGTACACCGCGTAGGCGCGGCGCAGTACCGGGAGCGCCACGTTCCGCACCGGTACCCCGCCCGGGGTGATGCCGCACTCCTGGCCGGCGTGCGCGTGGCCGTGCACCGCGAGGTCCGCCGCCGCGCCGTCCGCGGCCTCGGCGAGGAAGTAGCTGCCGAGAAACGGGTAGATTTCCGGCGGCTCGCCAGCCAGTGTGTCGGGCACCGGCGCGTAGTGGGTCAGCGCGACCCGGACGTCGCAGTCCAGCGCCCCCAGCGCATGAGCGAGGCCGTCGGCCAGCCGCCGTGAGTGCCCGACGAACTCCTTCATCTGCGGCTCGCCGAACTCCGACGCGCACCGGCCGGGGAACCCGCCGCCGAACCCCTTGCTGCCGGCCACGCCGAGCCTGCCGCCGGGCAGGTTCAGCTCGATCCCGGTGCCCTCGAGCACGTGGATGCCGGACAGCCGCAGCACCCTGGTGATGTCCGTCTGCTGGTCGCTCTGGTAGTCATGGTTGCCCAGCACCGCGACGACGGGCACGCCGACGTCGCCGAACTCCTCGGCGACGATCTCGGCCTCCGCCATCGTGCCGTGCTGGGTGAGATCGCCGGCCAGCAGCAGCGCGTCGGCCTGCTCGCCGAGGCCGTCCAGATGCGGCCCGATGGAACCGCGGACGTCCGCACCGAGGTGCACATCGCCCACGGCGGCTACCCGGATCATGGCGTGCGTACCTCGGTGAGCATCACTTCATTGCGCAACGCGATTTCCGGCGCCTCCTCCGTCAGGACTTCCGCGGCGACCGCGGCCACCAGCGCGCGTCGCTGCTCGCCGGCCACTTCGCCGCGCAGGCTGGCGATCCCGCCCGCCACCTCGACGCGGATGCCTAGCTCGTGGGTCCGCGGATCCGTGGCGAGCGCCTGCTCCAGGCGCCCGGCCAGGTTCTCCAGCTCAGCGGAAGCGGACCCCGCCGAAGCGGGTCCCACCGGAGAAGCGGACCCCACCGAGGCCGGCCCCTGGATCACGTCGAGTTCCTCGAGCAGGACCAGAAAGGCGCGGGCGAACGCCGATCCGTTCAGCGCCTCGCGCACCTCGCTCCAGTCGACCTGTTCGCGCATCGGCCGGACGCACGTCAGCGTCAGGGCGAAGTCGGCGTGATGCTCGGACATGGACCGGAGCATGGACAGCACGATGTCGGTGGCCCCGAGCACCGGCATCTCGACCGCCGCGACGTTGATCCGCTCCGCCCGGTCGAGCAGCTGCCAGTTAACCGGCTGACCGGCCAGGACATAGATGAGGTCGACCATGCGGCCCTCGTCGAAGGCCTTGATGAGCCATCCTTCCGGCGGCCGCTCCACAGTCATGCCGGCGTCGGCGAAGACGACCGCGGCGGCATCGGAATCCTCGGCGAGGATCACGAAGTCCACGTCGTGCACTGGCGGCGCGCCCCCTCGCGCGTAAGCCGCCGCGCCCCCGGCGAGTGCGAACGGAATGCCGGCCTGCTGAAGGATTGAGGCCGCCTTCTTCATCGTCTCAAGCAGCAGGACTTGGGGGTGGCTCATCGCAGAGAGCTACCCGCTCCGGTACGGCTAAACGCGGCGTTTGCCCGCGGTGCGGCCGGGTAGCCGCGATCACTTACCCGTACTGAGACATCACGGGAGGCACATGAGCACCGCACAGCACCAGCGGATCGCGGCCGTGCTGCTCGACCGGTACGGCCGGGGGTACGCGGACGAGGCCGGCATCCGGCTTGCCGACAAGCCGGGCCCGCTGTACCAGCTGCTGGTGCTGGCCACCCTGCTCAGCGCCCGGATATCGGCGGACGTCGCGGTCGCCGCGGCCCGCGAGCTGTTCGCCGCGGGCTACCGCAACGCCAAGGCGATGAGCGCCGCCAGCTGGCAGGACCGGGTGGACGCGCTCGGCCGCGGCCACTACCGCCGCTACGACGAGCGGACCGCCACGATGCTCGGCGACGGCGCGGGCCTGCTCATCGATCGCTGGCACGGCGACCTCCGCCGCATCCGCGAGGAGGCCGGCAGCAGCGACGAGATCGCGAGCCTGCTCACCGAGTTCCCGGGCATCGGACCGGTTGGCGCCGGCATCTTCCTGCGCGAGGCGCAGGACATCTGGCCCGAGGTGGCGCCGCACGTGGACGTGCTGATGATCAGGGGCGCGCGCAAGGTCGGCCTGCCGAGCCAGTCCCCGGGGCTGGGCGCGGTGCTCACCGCGAGCGGAGAACCGGCCAGGCTCGCCGCCGCGCTGGTCCGCGTCGCGCTCAGCGACCGTGCCGCCGGCGAAGTAACCGCGTCGCTGTCCAGGCAGGAGGCGCGCGGATGAGCCTGCCCGCCGGCCAGCAGCGGACCCTGCACCAGATCGAGCGCGCGCTCCAGGTCAGCGAGCCCTACCTGGTGTCCAAGTTCGCGATCTTCACCCGGCTCGCCACCCCGGACGGGCCGATCGGAAGGGAGCGGATCCACGCGCCGCGATTCCGGCTTAAGCCGCGTCTGCGCGCCGCGATGCTGGCCCCGGTGGCGATCGGATTGCTGATCACCGCCATCACGCTGGGCGGCACCGCGCACGGCTCTGGCGGTTGCCTGCACGGGTGGCGTTCGATCCCGGCCGCCCCCGCCCGCGGCGGCGCTGGCTGCGGTGCCGAGATGCAGCCGGTCCGCTCGGTCCAGCCGGTAATCGTCCCCGCGGCGCCACGCCCGCACCCCGCGTCACCGAGCCGGTACATGCGTATTATGCCGGACCCCGGGTAGCCGCGGGCCATGACGCGATTCGGCTACTTCCTGTCGTCCGAGGAATACGATCCGGCCAGCCTCATCGCACAGGCCAAGCTGGCGGAGCAGGCAGGCTTCGAGGCGCTGTGGATATCGGATCATTTCCACCCGTGGCTGGACGAACAGGGCGAGTCGACCTTCGTCTGGTCCATGATCGGCGCGCTGTCGCAGGTCACCGATCTGCCGATCACCACCGCCGTGACGTGCCCGACCACCCGGATCCACCCGGCCATCATCGCCCAGGCGGCCGCCACCGCCGGGCTGCTCACCGGCAGCCGGTTCAATCTCGGCCTGGGCACCGGCGAGGCGCTGAACGAGCACATCACCGGCGCGAAATGGCCGGGCGCGACCGAGCGCAGGGAAATGCTCGAAGAGGCCATCACGATCATCGCCCAGCTCTTCACCGGCGAGCAGCTCACCCACCGCGGCACCCACTACACGGTGGATACCGCCCGGCTCTACTCGGTGCCGTCCCAGCCGCCGCCGATCTACGTGTCCGGGTTCGGCGAGCATTCCGCCCGCCTCGCCGCGCGAGTCGCCGACGGCTACATCTGCATGGGCCCGAAGGCCGATCTGATCAAGCTGTACCGGGATCAGGGCGGCGGCGACCGTCCGGTGCAGGGCGCCATCAAGGTTTGCTGGGCCCCCGACAACGCCCAAGCAAGACGCACCATGCACCGCCTGTGGCCGACCGACGCGATCCCCGGGGAGTCCGCGCAGCTGCTCCCGCTGCCACGGCATTTCGAACAGCTCGCCCAGGTCGTTACCGAAGACATGATCGAGGCGCCCTGCGGACCCGACCCGGAGCCCTACATAGCAGCCATCCAGGCATATCAGGAGGCCGGCTTCGACGAGGTGTACCTCGGGCAGGTCGGCGGCGAATTCGCCGGCGCGTTCGAGTTCTTCGCCACCCAGGTGCTGCCGCGGGTACGGGGGAACTGAATGGACACCGGCAAGCTGCACCAGGCGCTGACCGAGGTGGTCGACGGCGAGGTCCGCTTCGACAACGGTTCCCGTGGCGCCTACGCGCAGGACGCGTCCAACTACCGGCAGCCCCCGATCGGCGTGGTCGTGCCGAAGACCCCGGACGCCGCCGAACACGCCGTGAAAGTCTGCCGCGAGTTCAACGCCCCCGTGCTGTCCCGTGGCGGCGGCACCAGCCTGGCCGGCCAGTGCTGCAACGAGGCCGTGGTCATCGACTGGACGAAGTACTGCCACCAGGTCATCAGCACCGATCCGGGCGGCCGCAGCGTCACCGTGCAGCCCGGCATCGCGCTCGACAAGGTCAACGACGCGGTGAAGAAGTACGGCCTGATGGTCGGGCCCAAGCCGTCCACCCACGTCAGCTGCACGATCGGCGGCATGATCGGCAACAACTCGTGCGGCTCGACCGCGCAGGCGTACGGCAAGATGGCCGACTCCGTCCGGCGCCTGGAGATCCTCACCTACGACGGACTGCGCACCTGGGTGGGCGCCACGACCGATGTCGACCTCATGCACATCGCGGACCGCCAAGGCCGCGAAGCGGAGCTGTACCAGGGCCTCAAGCGGATCCGCGACACCTATCTGGGTCAGATCAGGACCGGCTACCCGGACATCCCGCGCCGGGTCTCCGGCTACAACCTGGACCATCTGCTCCCGGAAAAGGGCTTCCATGTGGCGCGCGCCCTCACCGGCAGCGAGTCCACGCTGGTCACCGTGCTGGCCGCGGAGATCTCCCTGGTCGAGATCCCGAAGCACCGCACGCTGGTCGTGCTCGGGTACCCGGACATCGCCGAGGCCGGTGATGTGGTCCCCCTCGTCACGCAGCACGATCCCCTCGCGGTAGAGGGCCTGGACGACATCCTGATCTCGCTGGAACGCGAGGAGCACCTGGGCGGGGAAGCAATCGACAAGCTCCCGGAGGGCTCCGGCTGGCTGATGATCCAGTTCGGCGGCGACACCGAGCAGGAGGCCGAGGACCGCGCCCACGCCCTCCTCGCGGCGGTCCAGGCCGACGGCGACCACCCGAAGCCGCACGTGGCGTACATCGAGGACCCGGCGGTCGAGGACAACCTGTGGACCGTGCGGGAGCTGGGCCTGGGCGCCACCGCGTACCCGCCGGGCAAGCACGAGACCCACGAGGGGTGGGAGGACGCGGCGGTCCCGCCGGACCGGCTCGGCGACTACCTGCGGGACTTCCGTATCCTGCTGACCCGCCACGACTACCACAGCGCCTCGCTGTACGGCCACTTCGGCCAGGGCTGCGTGCACACCCGCATCCCGTTCGAGCTGCGCACCCCGCAGGGCATCGCGAACTACCGGTCGTTCGCCGAGGACGCCGCCGACCTGGTCGTCGCGTACGGCGGTTCGCTGTCCGGCGAGCATGGCGACGGACAATCCAGGGGCGAGCTTCTGCCGAAGATGTTCGGCCCGGATCTCATACGGGCGTTCGGAGAATTCAAAGCCCTGTTCGATCCGGGCAACAGGATGAACCCCGGCAAGGTTGTCGACCCGTACCGGCTCGACGAGAACCTGACGCTGCGCGGCTGGAACCCGCCCGTGCCGCGCACGTTCTTCCAGTACCCCGACGACAACGGCTCGTTCTCCAACGCCGCGTCCCGCTGCGTCGGCGTCGGCAAGTGCCGCGGCGACGAGGGCGGCGTGATGTGCCCGAGCTACCGGGTCACCCGCGAGGAGGAGCACTCCACCCGCGGCCGGGCCCGGCTGCTGATGGAGATGGTCCGCGGCGACGTGGTCACCGGAGGCTGGCAGTCGGAAGAGGTGCGCGACGCGCTCGACCTGTGCCTGGCCTGCAAGGGCTGCAAGAAGGAATGCCCGGTCGACGTGGACATGGCGACCTACAAGGCCGAGTTCCTCGCCCACCACTACGCCGGCCGGCTCCGCCCGGCCGCCCATTACACGATGGGCTGGCTGCCGCTTATGTCGCGGCTGGTGACGGCGGTCCCCGGGCTGCCGTCGGTCGTCAATGCCGGCGCGCATACTCCGCTTCTCTCGAATCTGGCCAAACGAGCTGGCGGAATCGCCAGGGAACGGGAAATACCTCGTTTCGCGAGGCAGCGGTTCAGCCAGTGGTACGCCCGCCGCGGAGCGCGGGTCCCCGACGGCAAGCGGGTCATCCTGTGGCCGGACACGTTCAGCAACAACTTCCATCCCGACGTGGCGAAGGCGGCGGTCGCCGTCCTGGAACGCGCCGGCTACCGGGTGGAGGTGCCCGGCAAGCCGCTGTGCTGCGGGCTCACCTGGATCTCCACCGGCCAGCTCGGCGTCGCGTCCCGGGTGCTGCGCCGGACGATCAGGCACCTGCTCCCGTCGCTGCGCGCCGGGGTACCGCTCGTGGTCCTGGAGCCGAGCTGCGCCGCGGTGTTCCGCTCGGACGCTACCGAACTGCTCGGCTCCGACCAGGCCCGCCTGCTCGCGTCCCGGACCAAGACGCTGGCCGAACTGCTGACCGAGGCGGCCTGGGCGCCACGCGGCCTGCTCACCGACCTGTCCGGCAGCACTCCGGTCCGCGCCATCGCCCAGGTGCACTGCCACCAGCACGCCGTGCTGGGCTTCGGCCCGGATCAGGAGCTGCTCAAGCGCTGCGGCGTGGACGTGGCGGTGCTCGATACTGGCTGCTGTGGCCTGGCCGGGAACTTCGGCTTCGAGCGCGGGCACTACGAGGTGTCCGCGGCCTGCGCGGAACAAGGCCTATGGCCCGCGGCCCGCGCCGCGGAGCAGGACACCGTGCTGCTTGCCGACGGCTTCTCCTGCCGCACCCAGCTCGAAGCCGGCCGAACCGGACACGAGGGCCTGCACCTGGCTCAGCTACTCGACCGCGTCACCGCACCGAGCAGTTCTCCGTCCGGGACGTGACGTGGCCCGGTCAGCCGCACCTGGCCGACGGCCACCACGTCCGCGCCGAACGTGACGTCGCCGTCGACCTCGAACCGGCGGCAGCGGCGCAGCGACGGTGCCCCGGCGGGGAACCGCTGCTCGAAGTCGGGCAGCAGCCGGTAGTAGCGCTTGTCCAGCGTGACGACCGGCTGCTCGCCGTCGAAGCTGGGTCGCAGCTGCCCGTCGCCGGTCAGCTCGTAGGCGTCGGAGCGCACGACGAGCAGGTCGTCCGTGGTTTTCACCGGGGCGAACCGCGAGCGGGGAACACCGATCGCCCGGGCGCCAGGGATCGAGCCGATCGCCGCGCCCATCGCGGACTCGAGCTGGATCACCGGGGTGCTTTCCGGATCGCGCGGGTCGGCGGTCTTGCGGTTCACGATCAGCGGCAGGTCCGGCGCCGCCGGATCGGTCGCTTGCAGGTCCCGGAGCGCGCGCAGGTCGATCCAGATGTTGTTGGTGTTGTACCAGCGCCAGCGTCCGACATCGGTGAACGAGGCATCGCCGTCGGGCACCTGCGCTGTTTCCCGCAGCACCAGCCGGCCCTGGTAACGGGCGAGGTGGCCGCCCTTCCGGTCGGCCGCCGTGCCGCGCACCGCCTCCAGGGCGAACGGGACCTGCTCCGCGGCCAGCCATGCCGCGATCCGCACGTCGGCGAGTGCCCCGAGATTGTCGGAGTTGGAGATGAAGGCGTAGCGCATCCCCGCGCCGAGCAAGGTATCGAGCAGGCCGGACGCCGCCAGCGCCGGATAGATGTCACCGTGGCCGGGTGGGCACCACTCCAGCTCCGGGTCGGGTGGCCACCACACCGGCTGGAAGTCGCGGGCGCAGATCCTGGGCTCCCTGCTCTGCAGGAAGTCCGGCGGTATGCCGGGCACGCCAAGGCCGTCGTAGCGGGCCAGAACCTCGAGGGAGGGGTCGCGGGTGATCGCGGAATTCATCAGCACGAGCGGCAGCCGGGCGCCATGGCGACCACGCAGTGCCAGCACCTGCCTGGCCAGGATGTCGAGGAAGTTAGCCCCCGGCTTGACCTGGAGCAGCGACTTAGGCCCGGACAGGCCCATGCTCGTCCCCAGCCCGCCGTTGAGCTTGACGATCACGAGCCGGTCCAGCACGTCGCGGGCCTGAGCGGGCGCCGGCTCGGGCAGCTGGTCCAGGTCCGGCAGGTCCGCGACCGGCTCCAGCACTTCGCTGGGCAGCAGCCCGGCCTGCTGCTCGCCAAGCTGACGCAGGCGCCGCCGTAGCGCGGCAAGTTCGGCGCCGTGCACGCCCCCGGCCTCGGCCTTGGCCAGCACGGCTGCCACGTAGCCAGGCGTGTTCATGGCCGGGCACTCCGATCCAGCGTGTCGAGAAAACTCGCCGCCCAGTCGGCCACGTCGTGGCCGAACACGCGGCGCCGCATCGCACGCATCCGGCGCCTGGCCTCGGCGGGGCCGATGGTCGCGGCGCGGACGATCGTGTCCTTGAGCCCCTCGATGTCGTGCGGGTTCACGAGGAAGGCGCCGGCCAGCTCGTCGGCCGCCCCGGTGAACTCACTCAGCACAAGCGCGCCGCTCTCGCCGTTACGGCACGCGACGTACTCCTTGGCCACCAGGTTCATGCCGTCCCGCAGCGGGGTCACCAGCATCACGTCGGCCGCCAGGTACAGCGCGGCCATCTCCTCGCGCGGATATGACTGGTGCAGGTAGTGGACCGGCGCGTAGCCGACCTCGCCGTGCTGGCCGTTGATCCGGCCGACCATCACCTCGACCTCGTCGCGCAGTGTCTGATACGCCTCGACCCGTTCCCGGCTCGGGCTGGCCACCTGGATCAGCACGGCCTCGGAGCCGAGGCGCTCCTCGGCGGCCAGCTCACCGTAGGCCCGCAGCCGGTGCAGGATGCCCTTGGTGTAGTCCAGCCGGTCCACGCCCAGCAGCACGAGCGCGGGCTCACCGAGAGCTGCCCGGATCTCCTTGGAGCGCTTTACGACATCGTCGCGCCGGGCGATTTCCGCTATGCCCCGCGCGTCGACCGAGATCGGGAACGCCGCGGCCTGGATTTCCCGCCCCCCGGCCCGCACGGCGGTCCCCCTGGTGGTCACGTCGGCCGCCCTGCGGCAGGCCCGCAGGAAGTTCGCCGCGTCCCCGCGGCGCTGGAACCCCAGCAGGTCGGCGCCGAGCAGGCCCTCCACGACCCGGCGGCGCCAGGGGAGCTGGGCGAATATCTCGTAGCAGGGGAACGGAATATGGGTGAAGAAGCCGATCCGCACGTCGTCCCGCTGCTCGCGGAGCATCTGCGGTACCAGCTGGAGCTGGTAGTCGTGCACCCACACGGTCGCTCCCGGCGCCGCCTGCTCGGCGGCGACCTGGGCGAAGCGCCGGTTGACGGTCACGTACGTCTCCCACCACCCGCGGCGGAAGTGCGGCGTCGCGATCACGTCGTGGTAGAGCGGCCACAGCGTGGCATTGCAGAAGCCTTCGTAGAAGCGCCGGACCTCGGTCTCGGACAGGCCGAGGCCGACCAGGTGCATGCCGCCCGCGTCGAATTCCCCCGGGGCCGGCCCCGCGTCGCCCGACCAGCCGATCCACACGCCGCCCGCCTCGCGCATCACCGGCTCGAGCGCGGTGACCAGCCCGCCCGGGCTCGGCCGCCACTCCTGCCCGCCGTCCGGGCTCTGCACCCGGTCCACCGGCAGCCGGCTAGCCACCACCACGAAATCGTGCGTGGCCATGAGCACTCCCTTTGTCGTAATGGGTCGAAATGGCAAGGCAGTCTTGCTACCCGCACCAGGACGGGTAACACCCGGCATGCGACCAACCGAACGTAACCGACGTCGCGGGCGCCCGCCGTGCCGGCTGCCGGCGGTGCCGGCTGCCGGCGGTGCCGGCTACCGGCTGCGCCTGCCGAAATATCCGGTTTGTCGCAGCATGCCGTGCTCTTCCGCGGCGTGCGGTGCGGCCGGGAGGCGATCCGGAATGATTGCGGACACTTAACCCCCCGGATCGGAAGGGTAACTGTCCGCAATAACCTGGCCCGGTCCGCCGGCCGCCCGGCGGGGTCGGCGGAGGGCTTCGATGGGCGGGGACGGCCCCGGTAACGTGGTGTTTTTGCCCTTCGTGGTAACGCGGCCCTCGCGTGCGGGGGTTGATCCTCCACGAAGGGGAAATCGTCCACGTTGCTGACGGGCCTGCCGGTGTGCTCGTGTCCCGTTAGCCGCACAGTGCACTCCAGGCACAGACTGCGCACCGCCGGCCGCGCGGCAATCGCGGTCGGGCGGCCCCCTGTCCGGACACTGCTGGCTAATTCGCGGCAGCGCACGCTGACACGGTCTAGTGGGCTCATTTGCGCAATTGACACGTTGGGGGCGGCCGGCGAGAACCGAACCGGACATTTCGGCATGAACGGCGTGGTGCGCCGGGGCCTGCCCGCCACGCGGGTTAACCGGCGGCCGCTGGGGTAGCCGCATTTTTCTGCCGGACGATAGAAGGGGAAGGCTCGTGAGCAGCACACCGTCAGCGAAGCAACCGCCGCCCGCCCAGGAGCAGCAGTATCCGGGCCGGACCGGCGACATGGACCCGAAGCCTCGCGACGAGATGCGCGACTACCAGGGGAGCGGCCTGCTCGCTGGCCAGCGAGCGCTGGTGACCGGGGGCGACTCGGGCATCGGCCGGGCCGTAGCGGTCGCGTTCGCCAAGGAAGGCGCGGACGTCGCGATCGGCTACCTGTCGGAGATAGAGGACGAGGACGCGTCGCACACCGCCGAACTGGTCCGGGCGGCCGGGCAGCAGTGCACGACGATCAGGGCGGACCTGGCCGAGGAGGAGAACTGCCAGGCCGTGGTCGACCGCACGGTGCACGAACTCGGCGGGCTTGACGTGCTCGTCAACAACATCGCCACCCAGAACCCGGTCGGTGATCTCACCGAACTGACCGCGGAACAGCTCGAGCGCACGTTCCGGGTCAACATCATCAGCTACTTCCTGACCACCAGGGCGGCCCTGGGGTACCTGCCGGATGGCGGTTCGATCATCAACACCTCGTCGATCAACGGCCTGCGCGGCAACAAGACGCTGATCGACTACGCGGCCACCAAGGGCGCCGTGCTGGCGTTCACGTATTCGCTCGCTCAGGCCCTGCAGGACCGGGGCATCCGGGTGAACTGCGTCGCGCCCGGGCCGGTGTGGACTCCGCTGATCCCGTCGACGTTCGAGAGCGGCAAGGTGGGCTCGTTCGGCCAGCAGGTCCCGATGTCCCGGGCCGCGCAACCGGACGAGATCGCCCCGTCCTACGTGTTCTTCGCGAGCGGTCGCCTGTCCAGCTACTACACCGGCGAGGTGCTCGCGCCCATCGGCGGCGAGACGCTGCCCGGCTGAGGAGGCAGGCCGTGGAAACCTCGACGGCGATCACGCTCCGGGTGAACGGGGCCGACCGGGCGGTGGAGGTGGACAACCGGACGTCACTGCTCGACCTGCTGCGGGAGCGGCTCGGCCTGACCGGCGCCAAGAAGGGCTGCGATCACGGCCAGTGCGGCGCCTGCACGGTGCTCATCGACGGGCGGCGGGCCAACGCCTGCCTGGCGCTCGCGGTCGCGACCGACGGCGCGAGCGTCACGACCGTCGAGGGGCTCGCCGACGGCGACGACCTGCATCCGCTACAGGACGCGTTCATCAGGCACGACGCGTTTCAGTGCGGCTACTGCACGCCGGGCCAGCTCTGCTCGGCGGCGGGCCTGCTGGCCGAAACGGGACCGCGAACCCTCACGCCCGGTGAGATCCGCGAGCAGCTGAGCGGCAACCTGTGCCGCTGCGGCGCGTACGTGAACATCGTGAAGGCCGTCGGCGCCGTGGCAATGGGGGCGGAGCCGTGAGGGAGTTCGCCTATCACCGGGCCCGCGACGTCGCGGACGCCGTCGGCCAGTCGGGACCGGACACGATGTACCTCGGCGGCGGCACGAACCTGGTCGACCTGATGCGGCTTGGCGTGGCCACGCCAGAACGGCTGGTGGATGTCAGCCGCCTGCCGCACGACGAGGTGACGGAGACCGGCGACGGCGGGGTGCGGATCGGCGCGGCGGTACGCAACGCCGACCTGGCGGTCCATCCGCTCATCGCCGAACGCTATCCGGTGCTCGCCCAGGCACTGCTGGCCGGCGCGTCCGGGCAGGTCCGCACGATGGCGACGGTGGCGGGCAACCTGCTCCAGCGCACCCGGTGCACGTACTTCCAGGACACCACGATGCCGTGCAACAAGCGGCAGCCGGGCTCGGGCTGTCCCGCGATCGAGGGCGACCACGCGAACCTGGCGATCCTCGGGCATTCCACGCAATGCGTGGCCACCCACCCGTCCGACATGGCCGTGGCGCTGACGGCCCTCGGCGCGCAGGTGCACGTCACCGGCTCGTCGGGGTCGCGGGTCATCGGCATGCCGGGCCTGCACCGGCTGCCCGGCGACGATCCGTCCCGGGACACCGTGCTGACAGCCGGCGAGCTGATCACCGCGGTCACGCTGCCCGCGCCGCCGGCTGGCCGCGCCACCTACCGGAAGGTGCGCGAGCGGGCGTCGTTCGCGTTCGCGCTCGTCTCCGTCGCCGCGCTGCTCGACGTCTCTCCCGGCGGCGCGGTCCGCGGCTGCGCGCTGGCGCTCGGCGGGGTGGCGCACGTCCCGTGGCGGGCGGTCATGGCCGAACGCACCCTGGCCGGTGCCCAAGCCACCCGGGACTCGTTCGCCGCGGCGGCCGACGCGGAACTGCGTGGTGCCGCGCCGCTGGCCCGCAACGTGTACAAGGTGGCCCTGGCCAGGAACCTGATCATCGCGACGCTGGAGGAGCTGATGCCGTGAACCGCGTCGAGGGAGTGGACAAGGTCACCGGGCGCGCCCGGTATGCGGCCGAATCCGCGGCGGACGAGGCCGCCCATGTCTTCCCGGTCCAGGCGCAGGTCGCGAACGGGGTTGTCACCGGCATCGACGTCAGCGCCGCGGCCAAGATACCGGGCGTCCTCGCGTTCTTGTCTTGCCTGGATCCGCCGCAACTCGGTTCCGTCGACAACGCCGAGCTTGCCCTGTTCCACGCGTGGCAGGTCAGCTACCGCGGGCAGATCGTCGCGGCGGTGATCGCCGACACGCTGGAAAACGCGCGGGCCGCCGCGGCGGCGGTGCGGGTGAGCTATCAGTCCGCGCCGCACGACGTGGCGCTGCGGGCCGACCACCCGGGCCGCTACCACCCCGAGACGGTCAACCCCACGTACCCGGCGCAATCCTCCTACGGCGACGTCGAAGCCGGCCTGGCGGCCGCCGCGACGCGGGTCGACGTCACGTACACCACCCCGATCCTGCACAACAACCCGATGGAGCCGCATGCCAGCCTGGCGTCCTGGGACAACCGGGGGAACCTGACCGTGTCGGACTCCACCCAGGGACCGACTGCCGACCGGGACACGATCGCCGAGGTCCTCGGCCTGCGGCGGGACCAGGTACGGGTCATCTCACCGCACGTCGGCGGGGGGTTCGGCGCCAAGGGCACGACCCGCCCGCCCGCCATTCTCGCCGCGCTCGCCGCCCGCGCGGTCGGCCGCCCGGTCAAGGCGGTGCTGACCCGGCAGCAGATGTTCCAGCTCACCGGCTACCGGACACCGACCATCCAGCGGGTACGGCTGGGCGCCGCCGCGGACGGAACGCTCACCGCGGTCACGCACGATGTCGTCGAGCAGACGGCGATCCATACCGAGTTCGCGGAACAGACGGCGGTCTGCACCCGGATCATGTACGCCACGCCAGCCATGTCGACCGGCCATCAGCTCGTCCGGCTGAATGTGCCCGCGCCGTCGTGGATGCGGGCGCCGGGCGAATGCCCGGGCATGTACGCGCTGGAGTCCGCGATGGACGAACTCGCCGCGGCGGCCGGCGTCGATCCGGTCGAGCTGCGGATCCGCAACGAGCCTGCCGTGGCGCCAGACAGCGGGAAGCCGTTCAGCTCCCGGCATCTGGTCGAGTGCCTGCGGGAGGGCGCCCGGCGGTTCGGCTGGGACGGACGTGATCCGCGTCCGGGGGTCCGGCGGTCCGGGCGGTGGCTGTGCGGCACCGGGGTGGCGTCGTCGACCTATCCGGCGCTGCGCAGGCCCTCTTCGGCAACGGTCCAAGCGCTCGAAGACCGGTTCGTGGTGCGGATCGCCGCCGCCGACATCGGCACCGGTGCGCGGACCGCGCTGACCCGCATCGCGGCGGACTGCCTCGAGGTGGCCGCGGAGCGGGTCGTCGTCGAACTGGGTGACAGCTCACTGCCGGCCGCCTCGCTGGCCGGCGGGTCGATGGGCACCGCGTCCTGGGGGACGGCGGTGGCGGCGGCGTGTGCCGACTTCCTGAAGGACGGCGCCCGCGGCGCCGCGGACACCACCGAGGAGCTTGCCGCCGAGTCCACGGACTTCGCGCGGCACGCGTTCGGTGCCCAGTTCGCCGAGGTGCACGTGGATCCCGCCACCGGCGAGGTGCGGGTGCCCAGGCTGCTCGGCGTGTTCGCCGTGGGCCGGATCGTGGACGAGACGCTGGCGCGGTCGCAGTTCATCGGCGGCATGACGATGGGCCTCGGCATGGCGCTGATGGAGGAAACCGCGCTCGACGTCGCGCACGGCGGCTTCATCCACCGGGACCTGGCGCAGTATCACGTTCCGGTCTGCGCTGACGTGCAGGACATCGACGCCGCCTGGATCGACGAGCAGGACACGCACTTGAATCCGATGGGCACGAAAGGCATCGGCGAGATCGGCATCGTCGGGACCGCCGCGGCGATCGGCAACGCGGTCTGGCACGCGACCGGCCGGCGGGTCCGCGACCTGCCGATCACCCCCGCGAAGGTCCTTTCCCGCTAAAGCTCGTCGCGGACGGTCACCGCCCGGTCTACCCCCATCAGCTGTAGCACCCTGGCGACCGCGGGCTGCGGATGCAGCAGCTCCAGCTCACCGCCCTGGGCTCGCAGGGTGCGGGAGGCGAGCAAAAGGGTGGCGACCGTCGCGGAATCGGCGAACCGCAGCTGCAGCAGGTCTACGGTGAGCAGCCTGACGCCGGCCCATATCTGCTTGTCCAGCACGCTGTTGAGCTGATCCAGGGTGGTCAGGTCCGCCTCGCCGGACAGGATCACCACCGGACCGGATTCGCCGTCTATGACGGAGAGCTCAAGCGTGTTCATCATGGCGTTCCTCGCAGAGGCCCCATACCTTCTTCAAACACTAGCCATATGCTCAACATGCTAAGCTTCCCCCACGGCATTGGCAATATTTTGAATAGGTCCTGACGAGGAGTTGTAGATGGCGTCGGCCGCTGGCGACCGTCCGGTCTATAGCATCAGCGCGGTGGCCCGGATGGTTGGTATTCCGGTTGCCACGCTGCGGACCTGGGAGGACAGGTACGGGCAGGTGGTACCGGCGCGGAACGCCAACGGCCACCGGCTGTACAGCCGGCGTCAGGTAGAACAACTGCGGTTCATCCGCACGCAGATGGGCGAGGGTGCCACCGTGGCGGATGCGCACCGGCTGCTCGCCGAGCGGAACGAAATGGGCCAGTCGCTGGCCACACCACCAGTCCGGCCCGCCCCCCGGCTGCTGATCCAGCTCGCCGAGCCCGATGTCTACGCCGCTGAACTCCAGGAGTTCTTCCTCAAGACCGAGGGGTTCGACGTCGAGGTGACGCCGACCGACTGCGTCGCCCGAGAGGCATTCACCGCGGCTCGTCCGGCGGTGGTGGTCGTCGAGTTGCTGATTTCCGGTGGCGCCGGGCTGGAGCTGTGCCGCCACTTCCGGGCGCAGGCGGAGGTGGCGATCGTGGCGGTGTCGGCGGTCGAGGTCATGGACGCGGCGATCGACGCGGGCGCGGACGCGTTCCTCCGCAAGCCGCTCGATCCGCTCCAGCTCGTGTCCACGGTCCGGGACCTGCTCCGGTCCAGCGCCATGCTCGCCGGGCAGGAGCGCTGATGAACGACGGCCGGCTCCGCAGCGGCCACCGGCCCCTGGACGAGGTCCTCGGCGGCGGCCTGCCGGACAACGGCATCACGGTGATCATGGGGCTGCCGGGCACCGGCAAGACGATCCTCGCCGAGCATTACACGTTCCACAACGCCACCCCGGACCGCCCCGCCGTCTACTTCTCCACCCTGTCCGAGCCGCTGGAGAAGATCGTCCGCTTCGGGCAGTCCCTGGAGTTCTTCGAGGCCGCCGCGGTCGGCAAGTCGGTTTTCTACGAGGATCTGGGCCAGATCGCCAGCCGGGACGGGCTGACCGGCGTGGGCGAGCGGATCGCCGCCGTCGTGCGAGACCGTCGGCCCGGGCTGATCGTCGTCGACAGCTTCAAGGCCCTGCACGCCCTCCCCGGCGGGGACACGGAATTCCGGCAGTTCCTGCACCAGCTTGCCGGCCGGCTGACCGCCTTCCCCGTCGCCGCGCTGTGGATCGGCGAATACGAGGCCGGCGAGGCAGCCGTATCCCCCGAGTTCGCGGTGGCCGACGCGATCGTGGAGCTGACCGCCGCCCAGTTCGGCCAGCGGGAACTGCGCTTCCTGCACGTGCGGAAGCTGCGCGGCAGCAAGTTCTATTCCGGCCAGCATGGTTACCGGCTCACCCGCGCCGGGCTGCGCCTGTTCCCCCGGCTGGCCGACGTCCCGGTGCCCGGCGGCTACCCGATCGGCGACACGAGGATCAGCACCGGGATCCCCGGGCTGGACGACATGCTGGGCGGCGGGCTGTGGCCCGGGTCCGCCACGATACTCGCCGGTCCCTCCGGTTCCGGCAAGACGATCATGGGGCTGCATTTCCTCTTCGGCGGAGCCGAGCAGGGTGAGCGCGGCATCATGGCCACCCTGCAGGAAAACCCCACCCAGCTCGCCCGGATGCTCGGCGGCCTGAACTGGCCCAGCGCCCATCCGGATGTCGAGATCATGTACCGCTCACCGGTCGACATCTACATCGACGAATGGGTGCATGACTTGCTGGAGACAGCCGCGGCCACTGGGGCCCGCAGGATCGTCGTCGACAGCCTGGCCGACCTCCAGATGGCCGCCGTGGACGACACGCGGTTCCGCGAGTTCATGTACTCCATGGCACAGCGGTTCTCCCGGCAGGGCGTCAGCCTGCTCACCACCTACGAGACACCGGGCCTGCTGGCCGCCGGGTCCCTGTCGGGATTCGCGGTCTCGCACCTGGCCGACAACGCGATCGTGCTCAGCCACGACCGCGGCGACGGCGCGATGAGCCGCTCGCTCGCCATCCTGAAGGCCCGGGCCAGCAGCCACGATTCCGCCGAGCGCCCGTTCACCATCGGCCCCGGCGGCATCACCCTCGGCGAGGCCCCCGCGGCGGTCAGTCGTCGCGGGTGAACTTGTCCGCGATCTTGGCGGCCGCTGCGCGGCATCGCATGCGAGCCGCCAGGGCGCCGCGAATCGCCTGATTTGCCCGTTATAGCCCAGCGCCCACGCCTCCTTTAGGGTTAGAAAAGGGCTTCTTGTTAAGAAAGGCGCGGGCCGGCTGGCTGCCGTTCTAGTCATCGGCTCCGCTGAGGTCGCTGGCGATCACGGCCTTGACCAGGTCGATCTCGGTCAGCGCGGTCGCCAGCTCACTGATCGGCCGTTTGCCGTGCACGTGCATGGTCACGGTCACGGTCGGCGGCACACTGCCGTTGGCGGTCTCGGCGGACAGGTCGTCGATGGTGAACCCGCGCTGGGTCGCCTCGTTGAGGATGGTCCGCAAGATGCCGTGCCCGTCGGGATAACGGACGCGCAGCGTTGCCGTCGAGGGTTCCGGCAACGGCAGGCGGTCGCGTACCAGCGGGAGGAGGAGCGTGACGATGAAGTACGCGCCCGTGGTCAGCGCGGCGAGCAGCAGCAGGCCGGCACCGGCCGCGGACCCGATGGCGGCGGTGACCCAGACGGCCGCGGCGGTGGTGAGGCCACGCACCGCGTCGCGCCGGACGAAAATGAGCCCCGCGCCGAGGAAGCCGACGCCGGAGACGATCTGCGCGGCCACCCGGGACGGGTCAAGCATGACCAGTTTGTCCTGTACGACGTCGTAGAACCCGTACTTGCTGACCAGCATGAACAGGGCCGCGCCGATGCCGACCAGGGTGTTGGTCCGCAAGCCGGCGTCCTTCTGCCGGACCTCACGCTCCAGGCCGATGGCGGCCGAAAGCACCAGCGCTACGGAGAGGTCACCTATCTGTCCCCATATGGTCGTCACGCGCCGGCCCCGATGCCCAGGCCGAAGCTGAGGTCTGTCATGGATGCTTGCTACCGCTTTGAATGGCGATCAAACCGGGTCAGGTTTGCCCGCCGGTGACGGGGTAGTCGGCTGCAATGCCCGAAGACGCCAGCTCAGCGCCAGGTCCGCGTGCCGGAGAGCCACGAGAACGGCGGCCGGAGGACCGCCCGCCGACGCCAGCCAGGGTGGGCACATGGCTGACCTGGTGGGTGGTACTTATGTCGTTCTGGATGTGGCTTGATGATTCGCTGGGCACCGACGAGATGCTGGCCGGCGCGGGCACGGCGGCACTCGCGGCAACCTTCGCCGAGCTGGTGAGCTACCAGGCGGCGACGCGGTTCCGGATGCGGTTCGTGTGGCTCGCGTCGGCGCTCCGGCTGCCCGGGCAGGTCGCGAGCGACATGGTGACGGTGTATCGCGCGCTGTGGCGGGTGCTGGTCCGGCGCGAGCAGCCGGCCAGCGCGTTTGTCACCGAGCCGGCCCGGTTCGGTGACGACACCGCCGAAGGCGTGACGCGGCGCGTGCTGCTGATCGGCGCCAAGAGCCTGGCGCCGAACGCGTTCGCGCTGGGCATCGACTCCGACACGGACACGATGGTGCTGCATCAGCTAGTCGCCCGCAACCAGGGGGAATGACGATGGTACTTGGCTTCACGGCCGCGGCGGTCGCGATGCTCATCGCGATAATTCCGGCCGGGATCACGCTGTGCCGCGGCGATCTGGCCGCGGCGGTGGTCGCGTACGAGTTCATCAGCGCGGTCATCGTCATGGTGCTCGCGCTGCTCGCGCAGGCGTTCCAGCGGTCAAGCCTGTTCGAACTGCCGGTGATACTCGCGGTGCTGATGTTTGGCGGCGGGCTGGTGTTTATCCGTGCGATGGAGCGCTGGCTGTGATTATCAAAGACGTATTTTCCGACGTGCTGCTCGGGCTGGCGGTGCTGATCGTGGCCGGCGCATCCCTGGGCGTGCTGCTCATGCGGGACTCCTATCAGAAGCTGCACTACGTCACGCCTGCGGCGCTGGTGGCGCCGGTGTTCGTGGCGCTGGCCGTGCTGGTGCAGATGGGCTGGTACGAGAACACCGGTGAGACGTTCCTCGCGCTGTTCCTGATGGCGATCGCGGGCCCGTACCTGTCGCACGCCACCATGCGCGCCATCCGGGTACGGGAGACCGGAGACTGGCGGCCGGGCAAAGGGCACGACGGTCCGGCTCGGGAGAAGGAAAAGTGAGCGGGCTGGCGGGCGTGCACACGCCCTATACCGTTCCGCTGGTCATGATGGACGTGCTCCAGGTCACGGTGCTGGTGCTGATCGCCGCCGGGGCGGCCGCGGTCGTGCTGATCCGGCAGCCGGTCCGCCAGGTGGTGGCGCTGAGCGTGTACGGGGTGCTGCTCGCCGTGCTCTTCCTCTCGTTCCAGGCGCCGGACGTCACGCTGTCCGCGCTGACGATCGGGGCTGTCGCGCTGCCGGTCGTGCTGCTGCTGACCCTCGCCAAGGTGCGGAAGCCGGAAGAATGACCCAAGCCCAGCGCCGCTGGATCTTCCTGTTCGCCGGGACCGGCCTGGCGGCCTTTTACCTGTGGGGACTGTCCGGGCTGCCGGGGTTCGGGAACTATCCCGGCCCGTACGGGCCCGCCATCCTCCAGATCGCGGTCGCGCAGACACACGCGACCGGGGTGGTCTCCGCGGTGAACTTCCTGTACCGCGGCTTCGACACGGTAGGCGAGGAGTTCATCCTGTTCACCGCCGCGACGGGTGTCGCGGTCGTGCTGCGGCACCTGCGCGGGGAGCGGGATCGCTCCGCGGTCGACGAGGCCGCCGATCGCGACGTCCCGCGGACCAGCTCCGCGGTGCGCATGGTGGCGCTGGTGTTCGCCGGACCGGGCATCGTGGTGGGCTGGTGGCTGGCGTCGCACGCGCAGACCAATCCCTCCGGCGGGTTCCAGGGCGGCGTGGTGCTCGCCAGCGCGTTCGTGCTGGTCTACCTCGCCGGGGAGTTCCTGGTGTTCCAGCGGGTCAGCCCCGTCGACCTCCTCGACGTGGTGGAGGGGGTGGGCGCCGGCGGGTTCGCCGCGACCGGGCTGACCGCGGTGTTCCTCTCCATGCCGTTCATGTCCGACTGGCTGGGGCTCGGGCAGTACCCCGGCGCGGTCAGCTCGTCCGGGACGATCGCGCTGATCAGCTTCTTCGTCGGGCTCGAGGTGGCGGCCGCGTTCATCCTCATCGTGGGTGAACTGCTGGAACAGACGCTGCTGATCAGGCAGGAGGCTTCCTGATGGCGATCTTCCCGTTCGTGGTCGTGGTCTGGATCCTGGGGATCGGGCTGTACGGCATCGTGACCAGCCGGCACCTGGTGCACCAGATCGTCTGCCTGATCGTGGTGCAGTCCTCGACCTACGTGCTGCTGCTCGGCGTCGGCTACGTGACCGGGGCGGTGGCGCCGTATTACTTCGACGTGCCCAACCACACGCCGGCGGTGGATCCCGTCGTGCAGGCGCTGGCGCTCACCGACGTGGTCGTCGAGGCGGCCGTCACCGCGCTGCTGCTGTCGTTCGCTATCCAGGCGCACAAGCGGTTCGGCACCCTGGATCCGCACGAGCTCGCCTCGCTGAAGGGCTAGCGTGCGCATGGACCAGTTGCTCGCGCTCGTCATCGCGATGCCGCTGCTCGGGGCCGCCGGTATCAGCGCGCTCGGGCCGCTGCTGGGCTCGCGGCGCCGGGTCCTGGACGCGGCCGCGATCGGTGTGGCTGGTGCCGTCGCGGTGCTGCTGTTCGTCATTATGCTCAGAACGTACGGTGGTGACGAGGTCTACTGGTTCGCCGGATTCCACCCCTCGCACGGTGTCGTCATCGGGATCGACTTCGAGGCGCAGTCGCTGAGCGCGGGCCTGGCCTGCCTGGCCGCCGTTCTGGTCGTGGCCGCGATGACGTTCTCATGGCGCTATTTCCATCAGGTCGGCGTCTACTACCACTCGCTCATGCTCACGTTCCTCGCGGGCATGGTGGGCTTCTGCCTCACCGGAGATGTCTTCGACCTGTTCGTGTGGTTCGAGCTGATGGGCGTGTCCGCCTACGCGCTGACCGCTTACCGGCCCGAGGAGCGCGGGCCGATCCAGGGCGCACTCAACTTCGCGATCACCAACAGCGTCGGCGCGTACCTCTCGCTGTCCGGCATCGGGCTGATCTACGGCCGGACCGGGGCGCTGAACATGGCGCAGATCGGTGCTTTCTTTGCGGGGGGGCACCATCGCGCGGACCGGCTCGTCGTGGTCGCCTTCCTGCTGATCATCTCCGGCCTGCTGGTGAAGGCCGCGGTCGTGCCGTTCCACTTCTGGCTCGCGGACGCGCATGCCGTCGCGCCGACGCCGGTGTGCGTGCTGTTCTCCGGCGTGATGGTGGAACTCGGCCTGTACGGCGTCGCACGGGTGTACTGGTCGGTGTTCGGCGCGGCGCTGGGTCACCGGGCGGCCGTGGGGCACGTGTTCCTGGTGCTTGGCCTGCTGACCGCGGCGGTGGGGGCGGTGTACTGCGTCCGGGAGCGGCACATCAAGCGGATGCTCGCGTTCTCCACGATCAGTCACGCCGGCATGTTCCTTACCGGTTTCGCCCTGCTGACCCCGCTGGGCCTGGCCGGCTCCGCCGTCTACGTCGTCGGACACGCAATGGTCAAGGGTGCCCTGTTCCTGGGCGCGGGCATCATGCTGCACCGGCTGCGATCGGTGAACGAGACGTACCTGCACGGCCGGGGCCGTATGCTGCGGGTGACCGGCGTGGTGTTCACCCTGGCCGGGCTCGGCCTGGCGGACCTGCCGCCGTTCGCGACGTTCCTCGGCGAGGGCTGGGTCGAGGACAGCGCCAGCGAGCACGGGCTCGGCTGGATCACTGCGATCTTGATCATCTGCACGATACTGTCCGGCGGAGCGGTGCTGCGGGTCGCCGGGGGAGTGTTCTACGGGCTCGGTGACCCGCCCGGCGAAGATCCCGAGATGGCCGAGGAAGCGGCCGAGGAGACCAGCGAGACCGACACCGCGAAGGAGCGCACGCCGCTCACCATGATCGTGCCGGCCGCGGTGCTGACGGCGGCGGCCATCGCGATCGGCCTGATCGGCAGGCTCGGTCCGGTGGTCGAGGCCGCCGCGGTACGGTTCACCGATCAGGCCGGGTACAACGCCACGGTGCTGCACGGCGCGGTGCTCACGCACCCGGTCGGGCTGTATCCCGCGGAACCCGCGGGGGTCACGCTCAGTTCCCTGCTCGCCAGCGGAGGCTCGGCGGCCGGGGCGCTGATCCTCGCGTGGCTCGCCCTCTACTGGCGGCGGCTGCCCATGATGCGTGACCGCGGGCCGAGCCAGCTGGTGGTGGCCATCTCTCGCGGCTTCCAGAGCGGCGTGGTCAACGACTATGTGACCTGGCTGGTCCTCGGCCTGGCCTGCCTCGGCGGCGTGTTCGCGTTGATCATCGGCTGATCGGGACGCCCTTCATGAAAGGCGGATGAAGGTCTTTTCGCAGCGCGCAGAAATCCGCGCCTGGTGGGGTTGGCTCCTAAGCGAGCAGAGGAGTGACACTTCATGGCCAGACGTTCGGTTGCGATGTTCGGCGTCGTCGCGTTCTCGGTGGTCACCGTCGTAGGAGCCGGGCCGTCTGGGCCGGCCTGGTCGTCGGGGCCGCCGAACGCGGCCCGAGCGGCAGCACTGCGGGCGGAGGCCGCATTCCAGGCTCGGATGCTGGCCCGCGCGACCGCTGCTGGGGTGCCCGCCGCGGCGGGCACCCCAGCAGCCCGGGCCGACCAGGTGCTGTTGGCACAGCCGATCGCGTCCGATGCCGTGCCGTCGGTCAACGGCGCAGAACCCGACACGGTAACCGAAGCGGACATCGCCATCGACCCGGCCAGCAACCAGGTCATCACGGCGGTCGCGCAGGAAGGCCGGATCGCCGGCGGCGGCGCGGCGGGTGCGGTATACGCGACCTCGCACGATGGCGGCCGGACCTGGGTGCAGGTCAACCTGCCGCTGCTGACCCAGGCGGTCGGCGGCACGTTCCAGGCGACATCCGACATCGCCGACGCGTTCGGCGCGGACGGATCCGTCTACGCGGTGTCCATCCCGAACGACAACACCGATCCTCGCAGCGGCGTCGCGGTGCAACGGTCAACCGACGGCGGGCTCACGTTCGGCCCGCCATCGCTCGTCGTGGACGACAACAACCCGGACGTCTTCAACGACAAATCCTGGATCGCCGTCGACAACAACCGGCACAGCCCGTTCCACGGCCGGATTTACGCGGTGTGGTCCCGGCAGATGCTGGTCAACGGAGTCCTGTTCCAGCCGGGCACGGTCAGCTGGTCCGACGATCAGGGACGCACCTGGTCGCCGTTCCGGTTCACCGGCCCGGACAACGAGCTCACCGAGGGACTGATCCCGCTCGTCGCGCCGGACGGCGCGGTCACCGTGATCTATGACCAGACCATCGGCAGCAACGACTACGAGGTGGCCCAGACCTCCCATGACGGCGGGAACACCTGGACCGCGTCGGCGACCATCGGGCAGTTCCTTGGCGCGCAGGTGCCTGGCATGCGCACCGGCGGCCTCCCCGCCGCGACGATTGATCCGTCGACCGGGCAGATGTACGTGACCTGGCAGGACAACCGGTTCAACTCGGCTGGCCTGAATGACATCGTGCTGTCTACCTCAACCGACGGCGGCCAGACCTGGAGCGCGCCGCGTCCGGTCAGCCCAGCGGGCGCGGGACTTGACCGGTTCACCCCCGCCGTGGCTGCGGCCGGCGGCAAGCTGTACGTCAGCTACGGGACCAGGGCGGCAAGCGGCACCGCGCCCACGGTCAGCGAGGATCTCATCGTGTCGATGAACGGCGGGCAGAGCTTCTCTCCGCAGCAGCAGGCCGGGCCGCCCGCGGTACTGGCCGATGCCGCGGTCGCCGGCACAAACGCGTTCCTCGGTGACTACACCGGCCTAGCGGCCACGCCGCAGGTCGCGGCGCTCGCGTGGTGTGTGTCCGCAACCCCGCCCGCCGGCG